>NZ_JBLIYU010000019.1:0-99641 GCF_057480815.1 Pseudomonas sp. P106(2024)
CGGGCATGGATGCCCGTCAAGCGCTGGGGCCCAGGATGGGCCCTGCAGCGCGGTCCTCCCGGGAGCAAGGCCGGAGTGAGGGAACCCCGGAGCGAAGCGCAGGGGCCGTATGAATGGAGCGCAGCGGCTTTGGTTACTTTGGCCGCGGACGGCGAGTTAAGACCAAAGTAACCCGCCGTAAGGGCCAGCCCTTTCAAGGTCTTGAAAATTAGCGTTCGACTTGGAATTGCCGGGGTCGCTTTGCGACCCTTTCGCGACACAAGGCCGCTCCTACATGTGACCGCGCCCCTCGTAGGAGCGGCCTTGTGTCGCGAAAGGGCTGCAAAGCAGCCCCGGCAATATTGAGCTGGAAACGTCATATCTCAAAAATCGCAAGACCTTGAAAGGGCTGGCCGTAAGGGCGGAAAGGTGAATAAGCGTCGACATCATAAATGAATACGCATACAACTTTAAAAACCACCCAACAACAACAACAACAACAACAACAACAACAACAACACGCGCTCCCACACAGGCAGAAGCACCAGACTCACAATAAAGAACGGATAGGACCTAAAGCCCTACCCGCCCAAAGTCACTCATCAATCTCAAGCCTTACCAGCCAACCGCCCCACCAGCCCATCGACAAACGCCACGGCATTAATAACCCCCTCATGCCCATCAGCGATCACCGTCGAGCTAGCCAGCCCGTTGACCGAAGCCTGCGCCAGCAACCCCGCCTCCCCCATCCGCACCCGTTCCAAGCTACGGCTCTCGCTGGCCCACCAGCAATCCACCCGGACCGCCAGCGGCCGCAGGCGAAACGCCTGGCTCAGTTCGACGTTGCGATCGAGAACAGCGAAACCATCGACGATCTCCCGCTGCAGATGCACATCCTCATGAATGGCCCGCAGCCGCTCGGCACTGACGCCCCCGGCAGCGGCCACCTGCTTGATGACCCATTCGGTCCGGTCGACCTCGGCCGGCAGACGCCCGGCCTCGTCGATGAAACCGACGATACGGGCTTCACCCACACCCGGAGCAAACGCCAGCAGCCCACGCAGCAGGCTCTCGTCCGCCCGCGCTACCTGCACCACCTCGACGGGCTCGGCCTCGAGGCCGGACACGTCCTTCGGTAGCAGGGTATCGACCAGGCCGACGAAGCCCACCTCCTGACCGGCCTGCTCCAGGGCATGAGCCACCTCCAGCGCCAGGGCGCCGCCCAGGGACCAGCCCAGCAGATGGTAAGGGCCGCTGGCCTGGGTGCGGCGGATCTGCTCGACGTAGTAGCCGACCATCGCCTCCCAGGACTCGTCCACCCAGCCCGGCACGGCATAGCACTTGTTGACCAGGCCATACACCGGACGCTCGTCGGCCAGGCGGCTGGCCAGCGGGTAGTAAGCGTAGGCACCGCCGCCGCCCGGCGGCAGGCAGAACAGCGCCGGACGCTGGCGTTGGCAACCGTTGAGGTTGATCACCGACGTTTTCAGGCGATCCTTGCCGCCGCCGATGAAATTCGCCAGTTCCTCGAAGCTCGCCATCAGCATGAACTCATGCAGGCTGATGTTGATGGCGAAAGCTTCACGTACCCTGTTCACCAGCGTGATCACCAGCAAAGAGTGGCCGCCGAGCTCGAAGAAGTTGTCGTGCAGGCCAACCTGCTCGACCTTCAGCACTTCGCTCCAGATCGCGGCCAGTTGTTGCTCCAGCGCCGTACGCGGGGCCACGTAGCCCTGTTGTAGCTGGCTGGCGTCGGGCTTCGGCAGGGCCTTGCGGTCCAGCTTGCCGTTGGCCGTCAGCGGCCACTGCTCCAGCACCAGGAAGTGGGTCGGGACCATGTAGTCCGGCAGGTTGGCTTTCAGGTGCTGTTTCAGCGTGTCGCGCAGGGCGGCGTGGTCGGTGGATGGATCTTGAGCGATCAGGTAGGCCGCCAGTTGCTTGCCCCCTGCCCCGTCGATATCCAGCACCAGCACTTCGCGCACCGACGCATGCTCTTGCAGGCGTGCCTCGATCTCGCCCAGTTCGATACGGAAGCCTCGGATCTTCACCTGGTGGTCGATCCGACCCACGTACTCGATCACCTCCTGGCCGCGATAACGCGCCAGGTCGCCGGTGCGGTACAGGCGCCCACCTTCGCTGGAGAACGGGTCCGGCACGAAGCGTTCAGCAGTCAACGAGGCGCGGTTGTGGTAACCGCGTGCCAGGCCGGCATGACCGACGTGCAGCTCGCCCGTGCAACCCTTGGCCACCGGATTGAAATCGGCATCCAGTACATACATCGACAGGTCCGGAATCGCCGCACCGATCGGGCTGCCCGACTGTTGCGTATCGGCGAAGCGGATCGGCCGGTAGGTCACATGGACCGTGGTCTCGGTGATGCCGTACATGTTGATCAGGTTGTCGCAGTCCTCGCCGAAACGCTCGAACCACGGTTGCAGTGCCGCCACATCCAGGGCTTCGCCACCGAAGATCACATAGCGCAGTGCCAGATCATCAGCACTGTCACAGGCCACCCGCATCAGCGGCTTGAACGCCGACGGGGTCTGGTTGAGCACGGTCACGCCCTGCTCCACCAGCAGTTGGTGGAAGTCTTCCGGCGAACGGGTCACCTCACGCGGCACGATCACCAGGCGACCGCCGTGCAGCAGCGCGCCGAAAATCTCCCACACCGAGAAGTCGAACGCGTACGAGTGGAACAGCGTCCACACATCCTGCGGGCCGAAGCCGAACCAGGCGTCGGTGGCCTTGAACAGACGCAGCAGGTTGTGGTGTGGCAGCAGCGTACCTTTCGGCTTGCCGGTGGAACCCGAGGTGTAGATCACGTAGGCCAGGTTGTCCGGCTGGGTCAGGTGATCAGGGTTCTGATCACTGTAACCGGCCAGGTCGTCTTCCAGCTTCAGGCTGCGAACCTGCGCCGGTACGGGCAGATCGGCCAGCAGATGCCCTTGAGCCAGCAGCAGTTGAATGCCGCTGTCTTCCATCATGTAGCTCAGGCGCTCCTGCGGGTACTCCGGATCCAGCGGCACATAGGCGCCCCCGGCTTTGAGGATCGCCAGCAGGCCAACGATCATCTCGAACCCGCGCTCCACCGCAATACCCACCAGCACATCCGGCCCCACGCCCTGCTCGCGCAGCTTGTGGGCCAGACGGTTGGCGCGGCGGTTGAGCTGGTCGTAGCTCAGCGATTGGCCGGCGAAGGTCACGGCGACCGCCTCAGGCGTACGTGCTGCCTGCGCCTCGATCAGCTCATGGGCACACGCCATGCTCGGATAGCTGGCAATCACCTGCTCCGGATCGGCGCTCAGGGCAATCTCGCCCAAGGCCCGTTGCGGCGCGTCCGCCAGCCCTTCCAGCAGCTCGACGAAGTGCGTCGCCAACTGCCCGACAGCCGATTCGGCGTAACGGGCGCGATCGAACTTGAAGCTGGCCGACAACCTGTCGCCCACCTGTGCCACCAGCGTCAGCGGATAGTTGGTCTGTTCCTGGCTGACCACCTCGCCGAACGCCAGCTCCTGGGGTGCACCGGCCTGCAAAGCCTCGGACACCGGGTAGTTCTCGAACACCAGGATAGTGTCGAACAGCGCCTCGCCGCTCCAGCCGGCCCAGCGCTGGATCTCGTACAGCGGCGTGTGCTCATGCTCGCGCAAGGCCAGATTCAGTGCCTGGACCTGTTGCACCCACTCGTCAACACGCTGCTCGGAACGTGGGCTGGCAACCACCGGCAAGGTGTTGATGAACAGTCCCAGCTGCTCCTCGACGCCCGGCAGCTCGGTCGGGCGACCCGCCACGGTGGCACCGAAGGTCACGCTGGCCTGGCCGGTGTAGCGCTGCAACAGCAGCAGCCAGGCCGCCTGGACCAGGGTGTTGAGGGTGACCCGCTGCTCCCGGGCAAAATCGCCCAGGCGCTGGGTGCGCCGTGCATCGAGCGTAACCTCATGCTCGGCCTGCCCATGCCCCTGGGCGTCGGACCGCAAGGCCTGGGCCAGGCGCGTAGGCTCGTCCAGCCCGGCCAGGCGCTCGCGCCAGAAGGTTTCACTGGCCTGCTGGTCCTGATGTTGCAGCCACTGGATATAGTCGCGGTAACGGCTGGTCTTGGCCGTTGGCACGACACCGGCGTAACGCTGCAGCACCTCGCCGAACAGCCGCGAGCTGCTCCAGCCATCCAGCAGGATATGGTGGTTGGTCAATACCAGCTGGTAGTGCTGCTCGCCGGTACGGATCACCGCCAGGCGCAGCAGCGGACCGCTGGCCAGGTCGAAGCCGGCGCGCAGGTCGGCCTCGGCCCAGGCCTGCAACGCGGTCGGCAGGTCGGCCTGAGCGCGCCAGTCCAGTTCCACCAGCGGCAGGCGCACCTCGCGCAGGACAACCTGCAGCGACTGGTCGTAACCGCTGACGAAGCTGCTGCGCAGCACCTCGTGGCTGTCCAGGGTGGCCTGCCAGGCCGCGACGAAGCGTGGCACATCCAGGCCCTGCACCTCGACCCGCAGCTGGTTGATGTAGTTGCCCGCCGCCTGCTCGTAGAGGCTGTGGAACAGCATGCCCTGCTGCATCGGCGACAGCGGGTAGATGTCCTCGATATTGCCCGCCGCCACCGGCAACGCCGCCAACTGGCGCTGGTCGAGGCTGGCCAGCGGGAAGTCCGACGGCGTCACGCCCGCCACGCCCGGGGTGGTGCAGTGGGCGATCAGCTGGCGCAGTTCCTCGGCGTACTCGTCGGCCAGGCGCTGGATCTGCCCACGCTCGAACACGGCGCTGCTGAAACTCCAGTCCAGGGCCAGTTCACCGGCGTAGACCTGGCCATCGATGCTGAGCAGGCTGCCCAGCGGCGCCTCCGGGCTCTGCCCCTGTCCCGCGCCTTCCGGCGCAGGGACGAACAGGCCCTGCTCGCTGTCGAAGCTGCCATCGAACTGCCCCAGGTAGTTGAATACGATGCTGCCCTGGGCCAGGGCGCCGAGGGCCTGGCGGGCCTGCTCGTCGCCCAGGTAGCGCAGCACGCCGTAGCCGATGCCCTTGGCCGGCACGGCGCGCAGCTGTTCCTTGACCGCCATGATCGATGCGCCCAAGTCGCTTGCCGGGGTCAGTTTCAATGGATACAGGCTGCTGAACCAACCGACCGTGCGGGTGATGTCGAGGTCGTCGAACAGGTCTTCGCGGCCGTGGCCTTCCAGGCGAATCAGCGCGTGCGCCTCGCCGGTCCAGCGGCGGATGACCCGGGCCAGCGCCGTCAGCAGCAGGTCGTTGACCTGGGTGCGGTAGGCGGCCGGCGCCTCCTGCAGCAGTTGCCGGGTCAGCTCGGCGTTCAGCTGGGTGCGCACCGAGATCTCATGTTTACGCTGCTGACCGCCCTCTGGGTTCGCCCCGGGCAGGACGTCGCTGACACCCTGCAACTGCGCCTGCCAGTAAGCCAGCTCGGCCGCCAGCGCGGGGCTGCGGGCATGCTCGCGCAGGTGCTCGGCCCAGGCCTTGAGCGAGCTGCTCTTGGCCGGCAGCACCGGCGTCTTGCCGGCCAACAGGGCCTGGCAGGCCGCCTGCAGGTCTTCGAGCAGGACGCGCCAGGACACGCCGTCGACCACCAGGTGATGGATCACCACCAGCAGGCGCTGCTGGCCTTCGGGCAGGTCGATCAGCACCACCCGCAGCAACGGGCCATGCTTCAGGTCCAGGCTGCGCTGGGCCTCGTCGGCCAGCTCCGGCAGGCGCGCGGCGTCGTCCAGCTGATGCACCCACAGCAACTGCTGCGCATCGACCGGCGCGAATTGCCCATGCCACTGCCCCTGCTCTTCGCTGAACCGCAGGCGCAGGGCATCGTGCTGCTCCACCAGCAGCTTGAGCGCCGCCTGCAGCAACGCCACGGTCAACGGCTGGCGTGGGCTCAGCATCACCGCCTGGTTCCAGTGGTGACGCTGGGGAATCGCGGTATCGAAGAAGCGCGCCTGGATCGGCAGCAACGCCAACGAGCCGCTCACCAGCTCGACCACTTCGGCTGCCGGCTTCTTCTCGATCAGCTTGGCCACCGCCGCCAGTTGGCCGATGGTCTGCTTCTCGAACAGCTGCTTGGGGCTCAGCTTGATGCCCTGGCGCTTGGCCCGGGCGATGATCTGCAGGCTGAGGATGGAATCGCCGCCCAGCTCGAAGAAGTTGTCGGTGCTGCCCACCTGCTCGCGCTTGAGCACTTCGCACCAGATCGCGGCAAGTTTCTCCTCGATTTCGCCCACCGGCGCGGTGTAGCGCTGCCTGGCCACGCCCGGCTTGGGCAGGGCCTTTTTGTCCAGCTTGCCGTTGGCGGTCAGTGGCAGGCGCTCGAGCAGCAGCACCTGTGCCGGTACCAGGTACTCCGGCAGGCGCGCCTGCAAGGCCTGGCGCAGCGCCTCGACCTGCAACTCGACGCCCGCCGCCGGCACGGCCCAGGCCACCAGTTGCAGACGCGACGGATCGCTGTCCAGGGGCAGCGCCAGCACCACGGCTTCGCCGACCCCAGGCAGGCCTTGCAGCACCTGGCCAACTTCGCCCGGCTCGACCCGGTAGCCGCGAATCTTCACCTGGTCGTCGCCGCGCCCCAGGTATTCCAGCACGCCCTGGTCCAGGCGCGCGCGGTCACCGGCACGGTACAGCCGCTCGCCGTTCTGGCCAAAGGGGTCGGGGACGAAACGCTCGGCGGTCAGCCCCGGCTGGCCGACATAGCCCTGGGCCAGGCCCTGGCCACCCAGGTACAAATCGCCTGCCACCCGCTCGGGCAGCGGATTGAGGTAGGCATCCAGCACCCGCGCCTGACCGTTGTCCAGCGGCCGGCCCACCGGCACGCTGCGCCAGCCGGGCAGGCGTTCGCCGACTTCGTGGGTGAGGATGCCCACGGTGGTCTCGGTCGGACCATAGTGGTTGATGATCCGGCAGCCGGGCTTCAGACGCCGGACCTGCTCGATCAGGGCCCAGGAGCTGGCCTCGCCGCCGAGGATCAGCAGTTGCTCGGGCAACACCCGCTCAGGCTGCGCGGCCTGCAGCAGGCCTTGCAGGTGGCTGGGCACGATCTTCAGCACATCGACCCGGTGCTCGGCCATGTAGCTGGCAAAACCGTCCGGATCGAAGCCCTGGTCGTGGCCCAGCAGGTGCAGCAGCCGGCCCGAGGCCAGCGCGCCGAACAGCACGGTGTGGCCCAGGTCCGCGGCCACGGTGGAGACCATCGCCAGGCTGGCGCCGGGTTGCAGGTCGAGGCGTTGCAGCACGCCCTGCAGGTAGTTGGCCAGTGCGCCGTGGCTGATCACCACGCCCTTGGGCTGCCCGGTGGAACCCGAGGTGTAGATGATGTAGGCCGCTTGCTGCGGATCGATGTGTACCGCCGGTGGCTGGTCGCTGCGGTCGCCGTGCTGCGCTGCGTCAAAAGCCAGCGCCGGGCACACGCCCAGCCCCGCCGCCTGGGCGTCGCCCAAGGCGTGCACCAGCAGGCGCGCGTCGCTAGCCTGCAGCAGCTGCTGCAGGCGTTCGGCGGGCTGGCGGCTGTCCAGCGGCAGGTACACCGCGCCCAGTTTGAGCACGGCCAGCAGGCTGGTCACCCATTCGATGGAGCGCTCCTGGCACAGCGCCACGGTCATGCCCGGGGCGATACCCTGTGCCTGCAGATAGTGAGCGAAGCGGTTGGCTTGCTGCTCCAGCTCCGCGTAGCTGACCATACGATCACCCGCGCGCAGCGCCGGCTGCTCGGCACCGGTGTTCAGGCCCTGGCGCCACAGGGCGAGGAAGTCCGCCTGCGGCCAGCTGTGGGTGCTGGCCTCGACCTGCGCGGCCTGGGCATCGGGGTGTTCGCACAGCACCGCCTCGGGGTGCTCGACGAGCGTGCGCAGCACCGCCTGGAACGAAGCGGCCAGGCGCTCGATGGTCGCGGCCTCGAACAGGTCCGTGCTGTAGTTGAAGTAGCCTTGCAGGCCCTCGGGGGTCTCGGTGAAGTCGTAGGCCAGGTCGAAACGGGCATCGTTGCCTTCGACCGGGAAACCGCTGACGCTCAGCTCGCCCAGTGTCTGCCGGGCTTGGGCGCCTGCCTCGGTGTCGGCCATATTCTGGTTGATCTTCACCTGGAACAGCGGGTTGTGCCCCAGGTTGCGCTCCGGCGCCAGGGCATCCACCAGGTGCTCGAACGGCAGTTCCTGGTGCGACTGCGCGCCGCTGACCACCTGCTTCACCTGCTCCAGCAGGGCCGCGCCGCTCTGGCGCTCGTCCACCTGCACCCGCAGCACCTGGGTGTTGATGAAGAAGCCGATCAGGCCTTCGACTTCCTTGCGGTTGCGCCCGGCATTGGGCGCGCCGATGCGGATGTCGGCCTGGCCGCTGTAGCGCGCCAGGGTCACGGCCAGGGCCGCGAGGGTCAGCATGAACACGGTCTGGCCCTGGCTGCGCGCCTGGGCCTTGAGCTTGGCCGACAGCGCCGCCGGCACATCGCTGCGCAGGGTCGCGCCGCGGTAGCTGGGGTGCGCCGGACGCTTATGATCCAACGGCAGTTCCAGCACCGGGTGCTCGTCCCCCAGTTGCTGCTTCCAGTACTGCAACTGGCGCTCGCCCTCGCCGGCCTCGAGCCAGGCGCGCTGCCAGATCGCATAGTCGGCGTACTGCACCTCGAGCGGTGGCAGGTCGGCGGCGCGGCCCTGGGACAGCGCTTCGTACAGGTGCACGAACTCCTGCACCATCAGCTCGCCCGACCAGCCGTCGGAGACGATATGGTGCATGCACACCGTCAGCACATGTTCGGTGGGCGCCAGGCGCAGCAACCGGACCCGCAGCAGCGGCCCGTCGAGCAGGTCGAAAGGCGCATCCAGTGCCTCACGCACCTCGGTGCGCAGGCACTGTTCGATATCCTCGCCCGGCCCGGCCTGTACCTCGCGCACTTCCAGGCTCACGCCCGACTGCTCAAGGACCTGCTGGTGAAACTCCCCCTCCTCGGAGACGAAACGCGTGCGCAGGCTTTCGTGACGCCGCACCAGCGCGTCCAGGGCCTCGGCCAGGGCCTGCTGGTTCAGCGAACCGCTCAGGCGCACCGCCATCGGCACGTTGTAGAAGCTGCTCTGCGGCTCCAGCTGCCAGAGGAACAGCATGCGCTGCTGGGCATAGGACAGCGGGATGCGCGGGCTGTCGTGGCGGGTGACGGCGATCGGCAACAGGCGGAAGCTCTGCCCGGTCTCGCGCATCTTGTCGAGGATCTGCCGACGCTGCTCCAGGGCAAGGCCCACAAAGCGCTTGGCGATACGTTCTGCTGTGCTTTTGTCCATCTCAGACGCCCGCCATTTCATTCATCATTCTTTCGATATCGGACAAGCCGTCCTCGCTCAACGACAGGCCGGTGGAGGCACAAGCCTGGGCAAAATCATTCAATTGCGGTTTCTCGAATAGCAGGCGCAGCGGGATGTCGATCCCCAGGCCCGAGTTGATCTTGGACATCAGCTGGGCCGCCAGCAGCGAATGCCCGCCCAGCTCGAAGAAGTCGTCATTCAGGCCCACCCGCTCGACCTCCAGCACCTCGGCCCAGAGCGCCGCCAACTGCTGCTCCAGTTCGCTGACCGGGGCCACGTAGGCCGACTGCGCCTGGCGGGTATCGGGGGCCGGCAGCGCCTTGCGGTCGAGCTTGCCGTTGGGTAGCAGAGGCATGCGCTCGAGCAGCACCAGGTACATCGGCACCATGTAGTCCGGCAGGCTGGCGCCCAGGTGCGCCTTCAGTTCGGCGCGCAGGCCGCCCTGCTCCTCGGGCATCGCGTTGGGCACCAGGTAGGCGGCCAGTTGCTTGCCGCCCGGGCCGTCGATATCGACCACCAGCACCTCGCGCACCGCCGGATGCTCGCGCAGGCGCGCCTCGATCTCGCCCAGCTCGATACGGAAACCGCGGATCTTCACCTGGTGATCGATGCGCCCGGCGTACTCGACCAGCCCCTGTTCGCGATAGCGCGCCAAGTCGCCGGTGCGGTACAGGCGGGCACCCGGCGTAGTGGCGAACGGATCGGGGATGAAACGCTCGGCGGTCAGCCCCGGGCGGTTGTGGTAACCGCGGGCCAGCAGCTCGCCACCCACCAGCAGCTCGCCGATGGCCCCTGGCAGGGCCAGGTCGCCGTCGGCATCCACCAGGTGGATCGAACGCCCGGCCAGGGCCTTGCCGATCGGGACCTGCACCGGCAGGGGCTGCTCGCCGGTGACATAGGCACTGCAGTCATGGCTCATGACGCTGACGGTAGCCTCGGTCGGCCCGTAGGTGTTGAGCAGGCGCACATGGCCGAGCCCGGCCTGTTGCCAGGCCAGCACGCCGTCGGCGGCCATGGCCTCGCCGCCCATGTGCACCTGGCGCAGCACGCCATAGTCGCGCGGGCCCTTGGCCGCGAAGTCCTTGGCCAGCAGGTACCAGTAGGCGGTCGGCAGGTCGGCGAAGGTGATGCCTTGGCTCAGCACTTCGCGGTAGAAGGTCTCGCTGTCCCACAGTGTCGGGCCGCGCACCACCACGCTGGCGCCGCAGATCAGCGCCGGGTACAGCTGCTCGACGAAGGCGTCGAAGTTAAAGGTGGAGAACTGCAGCACCCGGTCGGCCGCCGACAGCCCGCAGAAGCCCTTGGCGACATGGGCGTGCCGGCTCAGGGCGGCAGCGCTGATGCCCACGCCCTTGGGACGGCCGGTGGAACCGGAGGTGTACATGATGTACGCCAGGTTGTCGGGGTCGCCCAGCTCGGGCAATGCATGGCTCGGCCAGGCGTCAAGGGCCTCGCTGTCCAGGCACAGGCTGCGCACGTGCGGCGCCACGGCCAGGTCCTGCAGCTGCGCGCTGTGGCCGAGCAGCAGGACGATGCCGCTGTCCTCCATCATGTAGGCCAGGCGCTCGTGCGGGTAGTCGGGGTCCAGTGGCACATAAGTGCCGCCGGCCTTGAGCACCGCCAGCAGGCCGACCACCATGTCCAGGCTGCGCGGCAGGGCGATGCCCACGCGAACATCCGGGCCGATGCCTTCCTGGCGCAGGCGGTGGGCCAGCTGGTTGGCGCGCTGGTCCAGGGCCTGGTAGGTGAGCTGCTGCCCTTCGCAGATCAGCGCCGTGGCCTGCGGCGTGCGCGCGGCCTGGTCGGCAATCAGCTGCTGCACGGTGCGCTGGTCGGGGTAGACGGCCTCGTGCCGGCTCCATTGCTCAAGGAGGGTCTGGCGCTGCGCCGCATCCAGCAGCGGCAGTTCGACGATGCGCTGGGCCGGCTGGGTGCTGACCGCCTGCAACAGGTTCAGCCAGTGCCCGGCCATGCGCTCGATGCTGGCGTGCTCGAACAGGTCGCTGACGTAGGTCAGGGTCGCGCCCAGGCCGTCCTCGCTCTCAAAGGTGTCCAGGGCCAGGTCGAGATGCGCCGTGGGATTGTCCCAGGCCAGGCCGGCGATGCTCAGCCCCGGCAGCTCGCGGACATTCTCCGCACGGTAGGCCTGGTGGTTGAACATCACCTGGAACAGCGGGTTGTGGCTGAGGCTGCGCTCCGGTTGCAGCGCCTCGACCAGTTGCTCGAACGGCAGGTCCTGGTGGGCCTGGGCCTGCAGGGCGGTGTGCTTGACCTGCTGCAGCAGCTCGCTGAAGGTGGTCTGCAGGTCGAACTCGGCCTTGAGCACCTGGGTGTTGACGAAGAAGCCGATCAGCCCTTCGGTCTCGGCCCGGGTGCGGTTGGCGATCGGCACGCCGACGCGGATATCGGCCTGGCCGGTCTGGCGGTGCAACAAGCTCTGGAACGAAGCCAGCAGCAGCATGAACAAGGTCACCCCTTGCTCGCGCGCCTGCGCCTTGAGCGCCTGGGCCAGGGCCGCCGGGACCTCGAGGGTCAGGCTGCGTCCGGCATGGCTCTGCACGGTGGGACGCGGGTGATCGGTGGGCAGTTGCAGCACATAGTGCTCGCCACCCAGCTGCGCCAGCCAGTAGTCCAGCTGGCGGGCCTGCTCGCCGGCCTCCATCCACTGGCGCTGCCAGGCGGCGTAGTCGGCGTACTGCACGGCCAGGGCAGGCAGCTCGGGTTGCTGGCCCTGGCTCAAGGCCAGGTAGGCGTCGACCACTTCGTCGACCATGATCGGCATCGACCAGCCATCGGCGACGATGTGGTGCAGGGTCAGCACCAGCACGTGATCGTCCTCGGCCAGGCGTAGCAGGCGTACCCGCAGCAGCGGCCCCTGGCTCAGGTCGAACGGGCGCTGCACTTCGCGGGCCACGCGCTCGCGAACCGCCTCGGCGCGGGTGTCCTGGAGCGACTCCATGACCAGGGTGAAGGTGCTCGCCGGGTGAATGCGCTGCAGCGCTTGTCCGCCCTCCTGGTGGAAGGTGGTACGCAGGCTTTCGTGACGGGCCACCAGGGCCTCGAACGCCTGGCGCAGCGCTTCCAGGTTAAGCCGGCCTTTGAGTTGCAGGGCGGCGGGGATGTGATAGGCGGCGCTGCCCGGCTCCAGTTGCCAGAGGAACCACTGGCGCTGCTGGGCATAGGACAGCGCCAGCGGCTGGCCGCGGTCCACCGGCAGCAACGCCGGAGCCAGGCTGGTACTGCCTTGTGCGGCGAGCGCGGCGAAGCCTTGCAGGTCGGGGCACTCGAACAGACTGCGCAACGCCAGCTCCAGGCCCAGCCCCTGGCGCACCCGGGCAATCACCTGGGTCGCCAGCAGCGAGTGGCCGCCGAGCTCGAAGAAGTTGTCGTGCAGGCCGACCTGTTCGACCTTGAGCACCTCGGCCCAGATCGCGGCCAGGCGTTGCTCCAGCTCGCTGCGCGGCGCCACGTAGTCCGCTTGCGCCTGGCTGGCGTCAGGCTTGGGCAAGGCCTTGCGGTCGAGCTTGCCGTTCGGCGTCTGCGGCATCGCCTCGAGGAACACCAGGTGCGCGGGCACCATGTACTCCGGCAGGCCGGCCTTCAGGTGACGCAACAGGTCGGCACGCAGATCGTCACCGGCCTGCGCGCTCGGCACCAGGTAGGCCGCCAGTTGCTTGCCGCCCGCGCCGTCGATGTCGATCACCAGCGCCTCGCGCACCCCCGGGTGCTCGCGCAGGCGGGCATCGATCTCGCCCAGCTCGATACGGAAACCGCGGATCTTCACCTGATGGTCGACCCGGCCGACGAACTCGATGACGCCATCGGCGCGCAAGCGCGCCAGGTCGCCGGTGCGGTACAGGCGCCCACCGGCACTGGCGCCGAACGGGTCGGGAATGAAGCGCTCGGCGCTCTGGCCCGGGCGGTTGTGGTAACCCCGGGCCAGCAGCTCGCCGCCCACCAGCAGCTCGCCGATCGAACCCGGCAAGGCCAGGTTGCCGGCCGCATCGACCAGGTAGACACTGCGTCCGGGCAGGGCCTGGCCGATCGGGATCTGGCCGGGCAAGGCGGCCTGGCCAGTGACATAGTCGCTGCAGTCATGGCTGGTGATGCACACCGTGGCCTCGGTCGGGCCGTAGGTGTTGACCAGCCGCACACCGGCCAGCCCCGCGGCACGCCAGGCCAGCACGCCATCGGCGGCCATGGCTTCGCCGCCCATGTGCACGCGGCGCAGCTGACCGTAATCCCGCGGCCCATGGGCGGCGAAGTCCTTGGCCAGCATGTGCCAGTAGGCGGTCGGCAGATCGCTGAAGGTCACGCCCTGCTCCAGCACCTGGCGGTACCAGGTCTCGCTGTCCCACAGCGCCTGGCCGCGCAGCACCACGCGGGCGCCGCAGACCAGCGCCGGGTACAGCTGCTCGACGAAGGCGTCGAAGTTGAAGGTGGAGAACTGCAGCGCCCGGTCCGCCGCCGTCAGCCCGAAGCGGCCGACGAAGCCCAGCACGTGCCCGCGCAGGGCCGCGGCGCTGATGCCAACGCCCTTGGGGCGGCCAGTGGAGCCGGAGGTGTACATGATGTACGCCAGGTTGTCCGCCTGGGTCAGGTTGGCCAGGTCGTCCTCGACGCAGCCTTGCAGCCAGTCGTCACCCTGGTCCAGGCACAGGTTGCGGACCTCTGGGGCAACGTTCAGGCGCGCCAGCACGCCCGACTGGGTCAGCAGCAGGCGCAGGCCGCTGTCCTGGATCATGTAGGCCAGGCGGTCGTGGGGGTAGTCGGGGTCCAGCGGCACATAGGCGCCGCCGGCCTTGAGCACCGCCAGCACGCTGACCACCATGTCCAGGCCGCGCTCGATGGCGATGCCGACCGGTACGTCCGGGCCGACACCGAGGGCGCGCAGCTTGTGGGCAATGCGGTTGGCGCGGCGGTTCAGCGCCTGGTAGGTCAGTTGCTTGCCCTCGCAGACCAGCGCCACGGCTTGCGGGGCCTGGGCGGCCTGCGCCTCGAACAGCTGGTGCACGCAAGGGGCGGCGCTGAAATCGGCAGATTGTTCGGACCCGCTCGCCAGCTGCTGCTGTTGCTCGAAGTCCAGCAGCGCCAGGTCGCTGATCGCCTGCTGCGGCTGCCGGGCGATGGCGCGCAGCAGGACCAGCCAGTAGCCGGCCAGGCGCTCGACGGTGGCGCGCTCGAACAGCTCGCTGATATAGGTCAGGCTTGCGCCCAGGCCGTCGTCGCTCTCGAAGGTGTCCAGGCTCAGGTCCAGCTGAGCGGTGTGGTTGTCCCAGGCCAGCCCTTCCACGGTCAACCCCGGCAGTTGACGGGCATCGCCTGCGCGGTAGGTCTGGTGGTTGAACATCACCTGGAACAACGGGCTGTGGCTCAGGCTGCGCTCGGGCTGCAGCGCCTCGACCAGTTGCTCGAAGGGCAAGTCCTGGTGGGCCTGGGCCTGCAGGGCGGTGTGCTTGACCTGCTGCAGCAGCTCGCCGAAGGTGGTGCGCAGGTCGAACTCGGCCTTGAGTACCTGGGTGTTGACGAAGAAGCCGATCAGGCCTTCGGTTTCGGCTCGGGTGCGGTTGGCAATCGGCACGCCGACGCGGATATCGGTTTGCCCGGACACGCGATGCAGCAGGCTCTGGAACGAGGCCAGCAGCAGCATGAACAGGGTCACGCCCTGTTCGCGCGCCGTAGTCTTCAGGGCCTCGGCCAGCTCGCGCTCGAGGGTGATGTCCAGGCGCTCGCCGACATGGCTCTGCAGCAGCGGACGCGGACGGTCGAGCGGCAGTTCCAGCACTGGCTGCTCGTCGCCCAGCTGTCCGCGCCAGTAGTCCAGCTGGCGGGTCTGCTCGCCAGCGGCCATCCACTGGCGCTGCCAGGCGGCGTAGTCGGCGTACTGGAACGCCAGGGCCGGCAGTGGCGCGGCAGCGCCCTGACAGTAGCCGGCATACAGGCGCACCACCTCGTCGACCATGATTGGCATCGACCAGCCGTCGGCGACGATATGGTGCAGGGTCAGCACCAGCACATGGTCGTCTTCGGCCAGGCGCAGCAGGCGGGCACGCAGCAGCGGGCCGTTTTCCAGGTGGAATGGCTGGCGGGCTTCTTCGGCCACCCGCGCTTGCAAGTGGTCAGCGCTGACCGCATCAACAGCCAGGTCGAAGTCGCTGGCCGGGTGGATGCGCTGCCAGGTCTGCTCGCCTTCCTGATGGAAGGTGGTGCGCAGGGTTTCATGACGGGCGATCAGCGCGGCGAAGCTGCTGCGCAGGGCCTCGATGTTCAGCTCGCCCTTCAGGCGCAGGGCCGAAGGGATGTTGTAGGCGGCGCTTTCAGGCTCCAGCTGCCAGAGGAACCACTGGCGTTGCTGGGCGTAGGACAGGGGCAGCGGTTGGCTGCGATCCACGACAGTGAATGCAGGCGCCTGGCTGGCCGAACCCTGGCCGGCGGCCTGGGCGAAGGCCAGAAGGTCGGCGGACTCGAACAGGCTGCGCAGCGGGACCTCCAGGTCCAGGCGCTGGCGGATGCGCGAGGTCACCTGGGTGGCCAGCAGCGAATGACCGCCGAGTTCGAAGAAGTTGTCGTGCAAGCCAACCTGCTCGACTTTCAGCACTTCGCTCCAGATCGCGGCCAGTTGTTGCTCCAGCGCCGTTCGCGGGGCCACGTAGCCCTGTTGCAGCTGACTGGCATCCGGTTTCGGCAGGGCCTTGCGGTCCAGCTTGCCGTTGGCCGTCAGCGGCCACTGCTCCAGCACCAGGAAGTGGGTCGGGACCATGTAGTCCGGCAGGTTGGCTTTCAGATGCTGTTTCAGCGTGTCGCGCAGCGCTACGTGGTCTGCATTTTCGTCTTGGGCGATCAGGTAGGCCGCCAGTTGCTTGCCCCCTGCCCCGTCGATATCCAGCACCAGCACTTCGCGCACCGACGCATGCTCTTGCAGGCGCGCCTCGATCTCGCCCAGTTCGATACGGAAGCCTCGGATCTTCACCTGATGGTCGATCCGGCCCACGTACTCGATCACCTCCTGGCCGCGATATCGCGCCAGGTCGCCGGTGCGATACAGACGTCCACCTTCGCTGGAGAACGGGTCCGGCACGAAGCGTTCAGCAGTCAACGAGGCGCGGTTGTGGTAACCGCGTGCCAGCCCGGCATGACCGACGTGCAGCTCGCCCGTGCAACCCTTGGCCACCTGATTGAAATCGGCATCCAGTACATACATCGACAGGTCCGGAATCGCCGCACCGATCGGGCTGCCCGGCTGTTGCGTATCGGCGAAGCGGATCGGCCGGTAGGTCACGTGGACCGTGGTCTCGGTGATGCCGTACATGTTGATCAGGTTGTCGCAGTCCTCGCCGAAGCGCTCGAACCACGGTTGCAGTGCCGCAACGTCCAAGGCCTCGCCACCGAAGATCACGTAGCGCAGTGCCAGATCATCAGCGCTGTCACAAGCCACCCGCATCAGCGGCTTGAACGCCGATGGGGTCTGGTTGAGCACGGTGACACCCTGCTCCACCAGCAGCTGGTGGAAGTCTTCCGGCGAACGGGTCACTTCACGCGGCACGATCACCAGGCGACCGCCGTGCAGCAGCGCACCGAAGATCTCCCACACCGAGAAGTCGAAGGCATAGGAGTGGAACAGCGTCCACACATCCTGCGGGCCGAAGCCGAACCAGGCATCGGTGGCCTTGAACAGACGCAGCAGGTTGTGATGCGGCAGCAGCGTGCCTTTCGGCTTGCCGGTCGAGCCAGAGGTGTAGATCACATAGGCCAAGTTGTCCGGCTGGGTCAGGTGATCAGGGTTCTGATCACTGTAACCGGCCAGGTCGTCTTCCAGCTTCAGGCTGCGAACCTGCGCCGGTACGGGCAGATCGGCCAGCAGATGCCCTTGAGCCAGCAGCAGTTGAATGCCGCTGTCTTCCATCATGTAGCTGAGCCGATCCTGCGGGTACTCCGGATCCAGCGGCACATAGGCGCCACCGGCCTTGAGGATCGCCAGCAGGCCGACGATCATCTCGAACCCCCGCTCCACGGCGATGCCCACCAGCACGTCCGGCCCCACGCCCTGCTCGCGCAGCTTGTGGGCCAGACGGTTGGCGCGGCGGTTGAGCTGGTCATAGCTCAACGCCTGCCCGGCGAAAGTCACGGCAATCGCCTCAGGCGTACGCGCCGCCTGCGCCTCGATCAGCTCATGGGCGCACAGCGTGCTTGGGTAGCGCTGCACTTCGGCTTTCCACTCGCCTTGCTCAGCCATGTCGAGCAACGGCAATTGCGCCACACGCTGCGCGTGGTCCTGGCAGATGCCCTGCAACAGGTTGCGCCAATGCCGGCCGATGCGCTCGACCGTGGCCGGGTCGAATAGCGAGGTGGCGTAGGTCAGTGCCGCGATCAGCCCGCCGTCGTGTTCGGCGGTGTTGAGGATCAGGTCGAACTGGGTGGTCTGCCCTTCCCAGCTCAAGCCCTCGACCTGCAGCTCACCCAGCTGACGGGCCATGCCCGGGCTTTCGGCCTGGTGGTTGAACAGCACCTGGAACAGC
This sequence comes from Pseudomonas sp. P106(2024), assembly GCF_057480815.1. Taxonomy (NCBI): domain Bacteria; kingdom Pseudomonadati; phylum Pseudomonadota; class Gammaproteobacteria; order Pseudomonadales; family Pseudomonadaceae; genus Pseudomonas; species Pseudomonas sp. P106(2024). Next base: position 17,768 of record NZ_JBLIYU010000019.1, read on the forward strand.
GGGTTGTGGCTCATGCTGCGCTCGGGCTGCAGCGCCTCGACCAGCTGTTCGAACGGCAGGTCCTGGTGCGCCTGGGCCTGCAGCGCGGCCTCGCGGACCTGCTGCAGCAACGCGGTGAAGGTGATCTGCGGCGCGAACTCGGCCTTGAGCACCTGGGTATTGACGAAGAAGCCGATCAGCCCCTGGGTTTCGGCACGGGCACGGTTGGCCACCGGTACGCCGACACGGATATCGGCCTGCCCGCTGTAGCGGTGCAGCAGCGTCTGGAACGACGCCAGCAACAGCATGAACAGGGTCACTCCCTGCTGGCGGGCCAAGGCCTTGAGTGCCTGCGCCAGGGAGGCATCGATATCGATGGCCAGGCGCGCGCCGTGGAAGTTCTGCACCGACGGCCGCGGACGGTCGACGGGCAGCTCCAGCAGCGGTTGCTCGCCGGCCAGTTGCTGGCGCCAGTAGCCGAGCTGGCGTTCCTGCTCGCCGGCTTCCATCCAGTCACGCTGCCACACCGCGTAGTCGGCGTACTGGATCGGCAGCTCGGCCAGGGTCACTGGCGAGCCCTGGCGCAAGCCTTGGTAAAGACGGATCAGCTCGTCCACCAAAATTGGCGTGGACCAGCCATCGGAGACGATATGGTGCACGGTGAGGATCAGCACATGCTCTTCAGGCCCCAGCACCAGCAGCCTGACCCGCAGCAGCGGGCCCTGTTGCAGGTCGAAGGGTTGTTGCACCTCGGCCTCCACCCGCGCGCGGATGGCCGCTTCCAGGCTGGTCGGATCGGCAACCGCCAACGGCTCCACCGCCAATGCCAGCGGCATCGACGGATGGACGATCTGCACCGCGCCGTCACCCTCCTGGCGGAAGGTCGTGCGCAGGGTCTCGTGGCGCGCCACCAGGCTGTCGAAGCTGCGCTGCAATGCTTCGATGTCCAGCGCGCCCTTGAGCCGCAGCGCCGCCGGAATGTTATAGGCGGCGCTGTGCGGATCGAGCTGCCAGAGGAACCACTGGCGCTGCTGTGCGTATGAAAGCGCTGCCCCGTCCGCAGATTCCCTTCTGAAGATCGGGGTGACCCCGTAGAGGTTGACACCCTGGCGCTTGAGCAAGGCTGCCAATGCCTTGCGCTCCCTGGTGGACAGCGACTTTACGGAGTCGAGCAGCTCTTGCACTTTGAATGTCTCCCGCTAAGCGATCAGATTATCTATTTCCTGTGCAGTAAGACGTTTCAAGGCCTCCAGGGATTTAGTCAGTTCGTCATGGGCGTTGGCGACCTGCCCCGACTTGCGTTCGACCACCTGGCTGAAATCGCCCAGGGTGGCCTGCTCGAACAGCTCGTTCAGGCTCAGATCGACGCCCAGTTGCTCACGCACCCGGCCGATCACCTGGACGATCAGCAGCGAGTGCCCACCGAGGTCGAAGAAGTTGTCCTGCAGGCCCACCCGCTCGACGTGCAGCACCTCGGCCCAGATCACCGCCAGCTTGCGCTCCAGCTCCGTGACCGGCGCCACATGGGCTGGCTGCAGTTGGCTGGCGTCCGGCAGCGGCAGGGCCTTGCGGTCCAGCTTGCCGTTGGGGGTCTGGGGCATGCGCGCCAGGCCCACCAGGTGGCCCGGCACCATGTAGTCCGGCAGGCCGGCCTTCAGGTGCGCGCGCAGCTCGCCGCGAAGCGCTTCCACGCCTTGCTGCGCGTCGTGCAGCACCAGGTAGGCCGCCAATTGCTTGCCGGCCGGACCGTCGATATCGATCACCGCGGCCTCGCGGATCGCCGGGTGCAGCAGCAGGCGCTCCTCGATTTCGCCCAGCTCGATACGGAAGCCACGGATCTTCACCTGATGGTCCAGACGCCCGACATACTCGATCACGCCGTCGTCGCGGTAGCGGGTCAGGTCGCCGGTGCGGTACAGGCGCGCGCCCGGCTCGCTGGCGAACGGATCCGGCACGAAGCGTTCGGCGGTCAGCCCCGGACGGTTGTGGTAGCCGCGCGCCAGGCCATCGCCGCCGATCAGCAGCTCGCCGCGCGCGCCTTGCGGCAACACGTCCAGCTCGGCGCCGAGCACATGCAGGCGGGTGTTGGCCAGCGGACGGCCCAGCCATACGTCGTCGCTGGCGGTCAGGTAGTGGCAGGCCGACCAGATGGTGGTCTCGGTCGGGCCGTAGACGTTCCACACATGCCCGGCCTGGGCAATCAGGCGCTGGGCCAGCTCGGCGCTCAGCGCCTCGCCGCCACACAACACCTTCTTGCCGGCGAAGGCCCCGGGCGCCGCGGCATCCAGCAGCATGCGCCAGGTCGATGGCGTGGCCTGGACGACGCTGACCGCCTGGGCCTGGATCACCGCCAGCAAGGCCTGCGGGTCCTTGTTCACCTGCTCGCCCAGCAGCACCACGCGGGCGCCGCGCAGCAACGGCAGGTACAGCTCAAGGCCGGCAATGTCGAACGACAGCGAGGTCAGCGACAGCACCTTGTCCGAGGCATCGATGCCCGGCTGGCGCGCCATGCTGCACAGGAAGTTGACCAGCGCGTCGTGGCGGATGGTCACGCCCTTGGGCTTGCCGGTGGAGCCGGAGGTATAGATCACGTAGGCGAGGTTGTCCGGCAGTGCCAGCTGGCGCGGGTTGTCCTCGCCGTGCTCGGCCGGCAGCGGCCGGTCCAGGCACAGGCTGTGCACCTGCGGCGGAATCGGCAGGCGCTGCAGCAGGCCGGACTGGGTCAGCAGCAGCGCGATACGGCTGTCCTCCATCATGTAGGCCAGGCGGTCCTCGGGGAACTGCGGGTCCAGCGGCACGTAGGCGCCACCGGCCTTGAGCACCGCCAGCAGGCCGACCAGCATGTCCAGGCCGCGCTCCACGGCGATCCCCACCAGCACATCGGGGCCGACGCCCAGGCTGCGCAGATGATGGGCCAGGGCGTTGGCGCGACGGTTCAGTTGCTCGTAGCTCAGCGACTGCTCGCCCAGCACCGCGGCGATGGCCTGCGGCGTACGCGCGGCTTGCGCCTCGATCAGCTGCTGGACGGTCTGCCCGCGAGGGTAGTCGGCGGCGCTGTCGTTCCAGGCGCGCAGGGTGCGCTCGCGCTCCTCGCGGCTCAGCAACGGCAGTTCGGCAACCCGCTGCCCGGCGTCCTGGCAGATGCCCTGCAGCAGGTTGCACCAATGCTCGGCCATGCGCGCCACGCTGGCAGCCTCGAACAGGCTGGTGGCGTAGGTCAGGGTCGCGCTCAGGCCGCCTTCGTGCTCGGCAGTGTCCAGGGTCAGGTCGAACTGCGCGGTCTGCTTGTCCGAGACCAGCCCCTGCAGGCTGAGGCCCGCCAGTTCGCGGGACTCGCCCAGCACCTGGGTCTGATGGTTGAACATTACCTGGAACAGTGGGCTATGGCTCAGGCTGCGCTCCGGCTGCAGGGCCTCGACCAGTTGCTCGAAGGGCAGCTCCTGGTGCGCCTGAGCACCCAGGGCGGTGTGCTTGACCTGTTGCAACAATTCGTCGAAGCGCAGTTGCGGCTGGAAGCGGGCATCCAGCACCAGGGTGTTGACGAAGAAGCCGATCAGCCCTTCGGTCTCGGCCCGGGTGCGGTTGGCCACCGGCACGCCGACGCGGATATCGGCCTGACCGGAATGGCGATGCAGCAAGGCCTGGAACGAAGCCAGCAGGAGCATGAACAGGGTCACGTCCTGTTGCCCGGCCAGTGCCTTGAGCTGGGCGACCAGGCCCGGTTCCAGGCTCACCTGCAGGCGAGCACCGTCGTATTGCTGCACGGCCGGGCGTGGGCGGTCGGTGGCCAGTTCGAGGATCGGCTGGGTACTGCCCAGGCGCGCTTGCCAGTAGTCCAGCTGGCGCCGTTGCTCGCCGGCCTCCATCCACTGGCGCTGCCAGGCGGCATAGTCGGCGTACTGGAACGCCAGGGCCGGCAGCTGCGGGGCCTTACCCTGCAGATGGCTTTCATAGCCGCGCACCAGTTCGTCGACCATGATCGGCATCGACCAGCCGTCAGCGACGATGTGGTGCAGGGTCAGCACCAGTACGTGTTCGTCGGCGGCCAGGCGCAGCAGGCGGGCGCGCAGCAGCGGGCCGTGCTCGAGGTTGAACGGCTCGCGCACCTGGGCCTCGACCCAGGCCTGCAGCGCCGGTTCATCCAAGGCAGCCGACGCGACCTGCAGCGGAACATCGAGGATCGGGTGCACCACCTGTTCGGCACTGTCGCCCTGCTGCCTGAAGGTAGTACGCAGGGTTTCATGACGGGCGATCAGCGTGGCGAAGCTGCTGCGCAGGGCCTCGATGTTCAGCTCGCCCTTCAGGCGCAGGGCCGAAGGGATGTTGTAGGCGGCGCTTTCAGGCTCCAGCTGCCAGAGGAACCACTGGCGTTGTTGGGCGTAGGACAGCGGCAGCGGCTGGTTGCGGTCCACGGCAGTGAATGCCGGCGCCTGGCTGGCCGAGCCTTGGCCGGCGGCCTGGGCGAAGGCCAGAAGGTCGGCGGACTCGAACAGGCTGCGCAGCGGGACTTCCAGTGCCAGGCGCTGGCGGATGCGCGAGGTCACCTGGGTGGCCAGCAGCGAATGACCGCCGAGTTCGAAGAAGTTGTCGTGCAGGCCAACCTGCTCGACCTTCAGCACTTCGCTCCAGATCGCGGCCAGTTGTTGCTCCAGCGCCGTACGCGGGGCCACGTAGCCCTGTTGTAGCTGGCTGGCATCCGGTTTCGGCAGGGCCTTGCGGTCCAGCTTGCCGTTGGCCGTCAGCGGCCACTGCTCCAGCACCAGGAAGTGGGTCGGGACCATGTAGTCCGGTAGGTTGGCTTTCAGGTGCTGTTTCAGCGTGTCGCGCAGGGCGGCGTGGTCGGTGGATGGGTCTTGAGCGATCAGGTAGGCCGCCAGTTGCTTGCCCCCTGCCCCGTCGATATCCAGCACCAGCACTTCGCGCACGGCGGCGTGCTCTTGCAGGCGTGCCTCGATCTCGCCCAGTTCGATACGGAAGCCTCGGATCTTCACCTGATGGTCGATCCGACCTACGTACTCGATCACCTCCTGGCCGCGATATCGCGCCAGGTCGCCGGTGCGGTACAGACGTCCACCTTCGCTGGAGAACGGGTCCGGCACGAAGCGTTCAGCAGTCAACGAGGCGCGGTTGTGGTAACCGCGTGCCAGCCCGGCATGACCGACGTGCAGCTCGCCCGTGCAACCCTTGGCCACCGGATTGAAATCGGCATCCAGTACATACATCGACAGGTCCGGAATCGCCGCACCGATCGGGCTGCCCGGCTGTTGCGTATCGGCGAAGCGGATCGGCCGGTAGGTCACATGGACCGTGGTCTCGGTGATGCCGTACATGTTGATCAGGTTGTCGCAGTCCTCGCCGAAGCGCTCGAACCACGGTTGCAGCGCGGCCACATCCAGGGCTTCGCCACCGAAGATCACATAGCGCAGTGCCAGATCATCAGCACTGTCACAGGCCACCCGCATCAGCGGCTTGAACGCCGATGGGGTCTGGTTGAGCACGGTGACACCCTGCTCCACCAGCAACTGGTGGAAGTCTTCCGGCGAACGGGTGTTTTCACGCGGCACGATCACCAGGCGACCACCGTGCAGCAGTGCACCGAAGATCTCCCACACCGAGAAGTCGAAGGCATAGGAGTGGAACAGCGTCCACACATCCTGCGGGCCGAAGCCGAACCAGGCATCGGTGGCCTTGAACAGACGCAGCAGGTTGTGGTGCGGCAGCAGCGTGCCTTTCGGCTTGCCGGTCGAGCCAGAGGTGTAGATCACATAGGCCAGGTTGCCCGGCTGGGTCAGGTGCTCCGGGTTTTCATCACTGTAACCGGCCAGGTCGTCTTCCAGCTTCAGGCTGCGAACCGGGGCCGGCACGGGCAGATCGGCCAGCAGATGACCTTGCGTCAGCAGCAGCAGAATGCCGCTGTCGTCCATCATGTAGCTCAGGCGGTCCTGCGGATATTCCGGATCCAGCGGCACATAGGCGCCCCCGGCCTTGAGGATCGCCAGCACGCCGACGATCATCTCGAAGCCGCGCTCCACGGCGATGCCCACCAGCACATCCGGCCCCACGCCCTGCTCGCGCAGCTTGTGGGCCAGGCGGTTGGCACGACGGTTGAGCTGGCCGTAGCTCAGCGATTGCCCGGCGAAGGTCACGGCGACCGCCTCAGGCGTACGTGCTGCCTGCGCCTCGATCAGCTCATGGGCACACGCCGTGCTCGGATAGCTGGCCACCACCTGCTGGTCCTCCACCGGCAGGCTAAGCCCACCCAGTGCACGCTCACCGTCAGCCGCCAACTGCGCAAGCAAGTGCTGGAAGTGCCCCGCCAACTGGTCGATGGCCTGTTCGCTGAAGCACTGGCGATCGAAACTGAAACTCGCCTCCAGGCGCTCACCTACTTGCACCACCAGGGTCAGCGGGTAGTTGGTCTGCTCCTGGTTGAGCACCTCGCCAAACTGCAGCCCCCGCGGCGCGCCCTGTTGCAGCGCCTCGGCGATCGGGTAGTTCTCGAAGACCAGAATATTGTCGAACAGCGCCTCGCCGCTCCAGCCAGCCCAGCGCTGGATCTCGTACAGCGGCGTGTGTTCGTGTTCGCGCAAGGCCAGGTTCAGCGCCTGGACCTGCTGCACCCAGTCGCCCACGGTCTGTTCCGGGCGCGGGCTGGCGACCACCGGCAAAGTGTTGATGAACAGCCCCAGTTGCTCCTCGACACCCGGTAACTCGGCCGGGCGTCCGGATACGGTGGCACCGAAGGTTACGCTGGCCTGGCCGGTGTAGCGCTGCAACAGCAGCAGCCAGGCCGCCTGGACCAGGGTGTTGAGGGTGACGCGCTGGTCCCGGGCGAAGTCCGCCAGCTGCCGGGTCTGCTGCGCCTCGAAACGCAGCGCCAGCGCACCATGGCCCTGCCCCTGGGCCGAGGACTTGAACGCCTGGACCAGACGGGTCGGCTCTTGCAGCTCGGCCACCTGCTCACGCCAGAAGGTTTCGCTGGCCTGCTGGTCCTGGCCTTGCAGCCACTGGATATAGTCGCGGTAACGGCTGGTCTTGGCGCCCGGCGTCACACCACTGTAGCGCTGCAGCACTTCGCCCAGCAGGCGCGAGCTGCTCCAGCCATCCATCAGAATGTGATGGCTGGTGTAGATCAGGTGATGACTGTCATCACCCGTGCGGATCAGCGTCAGGCGCAGCAGCGGGCCGCTGGCCAGGTCGAAACCGGACTGGCGCTCGGCCTGGGCCACGGCATCCGGATCCTGGGGCGGGTCGAGTTCGACGAAAGGCACCTGTACCTGACGGCGCACCACCTGCACCGGCGCCGGCAGATCCTGCGGGAAGCAACTGCGCAGCACTTCGTGGTTGTCCACCACCGCCTGCCAGGCCGTCCGGAAACGCGCCATGTCCAGCCCGCGCACATCCACGCGCAGCTGGTTGATGTAGTTGCCCGCCGCCTGCTCGTAAAGGCTGTGGAACAGCATGCCCTGCTGCATCGGCGACAGCGGGTAGAGGTCCTCGATGTCCCCGGCCGCCAGCGGCAGGCCATCCAGTTGCGCCTGGGTCAGCTCGGCCAACGGGAAGTCAGACGGCGTGACGCCCTGGTGTGGCGCCTGGGCGCAGTGCTCGACCAACTCGGTGAGCACCTGCTCGTAGCGACGCGCCAGGGCCTCGATGGTCTCGGGGCGGAACACCTCGCGGCTGAAGCTCCAGTCCAGTTCCAGCTCGCCCTGGTAGACCTGACCGGTGATGCCGAGCCAGTTGCCCAGCGGGCTGTCCAGATCCTGGGTGGCGCCGCCGCCCTCGCTGGCCGGGGTGAACAGGGCGCCTTCGGCCTCGGCGAAGCTGCCGTCGAACTGGCCCAGGTAGTTGAAGGTCACCCGTGGCTGTGGCAATGCCGCCAGGCGCTCGCGCAGGTCGGGCTCGCCGAGGTAGCGCAGCACGCCGTAGCCGATGCCTTTGTTCGGCACCGCGCGCAACTGCTCCTTGATCGCGCACAGCCCCGCGCCCAGCGCCCGGGCCGGCGTCAGGCGTACCGGGAACAGGCTGCTGAACCAGCCCAGGGTACGGCTGAGGTCCAGTTCCGGGAACAGGTCCTCGCGGCCATGGCCTTCGAGCTGGATCAGGATCGACTCGTCTTCGGTCCAATCGCACAGCACCCGCGCCAGGGCCGCCAGCAGCAGATCGTTGACCTGGGTGCGGTATGCAGCGGGTGCCACCTGCAGCAGTTTGCGGGTCAGCGCGGTGTCCAGGCGCGACGAGGCATGGGCGACGTGACGGTTGGTCTGGGCGCCCGCCGGATTGTCCCGTGGCAATTCATCGCCAGCGGCTGCGAGGCCGTCCAGCCAGTAATCGGCTTCGGCCAGCAGTTCGGGGCTGCGGGCATAGGCGCCAAGGCGCTCGGCCCAGGCCTTGAGCGAACTGCTCTTGGCCGCCAGCGTCAGCGGCTTGCCCGCGGCCAGGGCGGTGTAGGCCAGTTGCAGGTCTTCCAGCAGCACCCGCCAGGACACCCCGTCGACCACCAGGTGGTGGATCACCAGCAGCAAACGCTGCTGGCCTTCGGGCAGGTCGACCAGCAACGCCCGCAGCAGCGGCCCCTTGGCCAGGTCGAGGCTGCGCTGGGCCTGCTCGGCCAGGGCCGGCAGCTCGGCCACATCATTCAACGCGCGAACCCAAAGCATGTCCTCGGCCTTGCCGGCCTGGAACTCGGCCTGCCAGGTATCGCGCTGGGTGAAGCGCAGGCGCAGGGCGTCGTGCTGGTCGACCAAAGCCTGCAGCGCGCCCGTCAGGCAGTCGGCGCGCAGCGCCAGGGTCGGCTTGAGCAGCAGCGCCTGGTTCCAGTGCTGGCGCTCGGGAATATCGGTTTCGAAGAAACGCGCCTGGATCGGCAGCAACGCCAGCGTGCCACTGACCTGCTCGAGCGCCGTGGCCTTTTTCTCGATGCGCTTGGCCACCGCCGCCAGCTGGCCGATGGTCTGTTTCTCGAACAATTGCTTGGGGCTGAGCTTGATGCCCTGGCGCTTGGCCCGGGCAATGATCTGCAAGCTGAGGATCGAGTCTCCGCCCAGCTCGAAGAAGTTGTCGGTAGTGCCGACCTGGTCGAGCTTGAGCACCTCGGCCCAGATCGCAGCCAGGGCCTGCTCGATCTCGCCGACCGGCGCGGTGTACTGGCGCCGGGCGACACCCGGTGCCGGCAGGGCGCGCTTGTCGAGCTTGCCGTTGGCGGTCAGCGGCAGGCGCTCCAGGACCAGGATCTGCGCCGGCACCATGTAGTCCGGCAGGCGGTCCTGCAATTGCTGGCGCAAGGCTTCACCCTGCAGTCCCTGCCCCACGCACCAACCCACCAGTTGCAGGCGGCTCTCGTCACCGTCCACCGGCTGGGCCAGGACCACCGCTTCGGCGACCCCGTCCAGCCCCAGCAGCACCCGCGCCACTTCGGCCGGTTCAACGCGATAACCGCGCACCTTGACCTGGTCGTCGGCGCGGCCGATGAATTCCACCTGGCCCGAACGGTTGCGCCGCACGCGGTCGCCGCTGCGGTACAGGCGCTGACCTGGCCGCGTCGGGTCCGGCACGAAGCGTTCGGCGGTCAGACCCGGCTGGCCCAGGTAACCCTGGGCCACGCTGGCACCGCCGATATACAGCTCGCCCGCGACCTGGTCGGCCACCGGGTTGAGCACATCATCGAGCAGCAGCACATGGGCGCCCGGCAGCGCCGTGCCCACTGGCACGGCGCGGGCCTCGGCGGCGAGGGTCGAGACCTCGTGGGTCAGCACGCCGACCGTGGTCTCGCTCGGGCCATAGTGGTTGATCAGGCGGCAGCCCGGCTTGAGCCGGCGCACCTGCTCCACCAGGGCGGGCGTGCAGGCCTCGCCACCGACGATCAGCGCCTGTTCGGGCAGCACATCGGCGGGCGTGCCGGCCTGCAGCAGCGCCGCCAGGTGGCCGGGGACGATTTTCAGCACGCCGACCCGGTGTTCGGCCATGTAGCGAGCGAAGGCGTCCGGGTCGAAGCCCAGCGCCTCGGGCAGCACGTGCAGCAAGCGCCCGCCGCACAGGGCGCCGAACAGCACGGTGTGGCCCAGGTCGGCGGCGATGGTCGAGACCAGCGCCATGCTCGCCTCCGGCGCCGGCGCCAAGCGTTCGAGCAGGCCGGCGACGTAGCTGGCCAGGGCGCCATGGCTGACCAGCACGCCCTTGGGCTGGCCGGTGGAGCCGGAGGTGTGGATCACATAGGCCGGCGATTCGGCCCACAGCGTGATGGCTGGCGCGCTGGCTGGCAGGTGCTGCCATTGTTCGGGCACATAGGCCAAGCACAGGCGATCGGCGGCGGCCAGGCTGGTCAGTCGGGCATCGCCTGCGGCGCACAACAGTACCTTGGCCTGCGCCGCGTCGAGCATCTGCCGCAGGCGCGCCTCAGGCGCCTTGGTGTCCAGCGGCATGTACACGGCGCCGGCCTTGAGAATGCCGAGCATGCCGGTCAGCCAGTCCAGCGAACGCTCCATCAGCACCGCGACCGGCTGGCCGCGGGTCACGCCCTGGCGTTGCAGGTAATGGGCCAGGCGGTTGGCGGCCTGATCGAGGGCATCGAAGCTCAGGCTGTGCTCCAGGCTGCGGGCGGCGAGCGCCTCGGGCTGCCGTTGCACCTGCTGCTGCCACTGCTCCAGCACCAGTGCCGGCACCTCGCGCTCCGGCGCCTGCCCGACACGCAGCGGCGCGGCCAGGCGATGCAGCGGCAGTTGCGGCGCGTCGAGCAACTGGCCCAGCAGCTCGATGAACGCCGGAATGAACGCCTCCACCGTGGAACGCTGGTAGAGGTCGCTGGCGAAGGTCATCTCGCCATGGATCAGCTGGCCGTCGTCGGTGATGTCCAGCGCCAGGTCGAAGTGGGTGCCGACCTTGTCCAGCGGGTACTCGGCGACGCTCAGACCCGGCAGGGCCAGCGAGCGCTGGCGTTGCATGCCGACGTTCTGGTTGAACTTGACCTGGAACAGCGGGTTGTGGCCCAGGTTGCGCTCCGGCACCAGCGCGTCCACCAGTTGCTCGAACGGCAGTTCCTGGTGCGCCTGGGCACCGAGCACCGCTTCGCGCACCTGGGCCAGCAGGTCGTCGAAGCTCAGGCGCTCGTCCACCTGGCAGCGTAGCACCTGGGTGTTGACGAAGAAGCCGATCAGCCCCTCGACCTCGGCGCGGCCGCGGTTGGCGTTGGGCACGCCGATGCGGATATCGCGCTGCCCGGCCTGGCGCGAGAGGAACAGCGAGAAGCCCGCCAGCACCAGCATGAACAGGGTCATGCCCTGGGCGCGGGCGTAGCCGCCCAGGCGTCGGGAAAGCTCGGCACCGAAGTCGAAGCTCAAGGTCTGGCCGTCGAAGCTCTGGGTCAACGGGCGGGCAAAATCAGCGGCCACTTCGAGCAGCGGCTGCTCCTGGCCCAACTGCTGGCGCCAGTAGTCGAGCTGGCGCTCGCCCTCCCCGGCCTCCAGCCAGCTGCGCTGCCAGATCGCATAGTCGGCGTACTGCACCTCCAGCGCCGGCAGCTGCGGCGCCTGGCCCTGGCTGAAGGCCTGGTAGCTGTGCACGAACTCCTTGACCATCACGTCCATCGACCAGCCGTCGGAGACGATATGATGCATGCTCACCAGCAGCACGTAGTCTTCAGCCGCCAGCCGGTACAGGCTGGCACGCAGCAGCGGCCCGTGCAGCAGGTCGAAGGGTTGGTGGCTGGCCTCGCGCACCTGCGCGGCCAGCTCGGCCTCGCGCCGCTCACTGGCGACCTGGGTGAGATCGACCTGCTCCAGCGGCACGACCTGGGTTTCGAGGATTACCTGGCGCGGCTGTTCGCCATCGACCTGGAACACCGTGCGCAGCGCCTCGTGGCGTGCCACCAGGTGCTCGAACGAGCGCCGCAGGGCCGCCACGTCGAGCCGGCCGCTCAGGCGCAGGCCGGCGGCCATGTTGTAGGCCGCGCTGTGTGGCTCCAACTGCCAGAGGAACAGCAGGCGCTGCTGGGCGAAGGACAGGGGAATGCTGGCGAAGTCGTGACGCGACTCGACCACCGGCAACAGGCTGAAGTCCTTGCCGTCCTCGCGCAGCTTGGCGAGGAAATGCCGGCGCTGCGCCAGGGGCAGGCTGACGAACCGTTTCGCAATGCGTACCGCCATGTTGCCACTCATGCCTCAACCCCTTCCAACGAACTCATGAACGCATCCATATCCGACCAGTCGTCATCCTTATCGCCACCCTCCAGGCGGCCCAGCTCGGCGGCCAGGTCGCCCAGCGCCGGGTGTTCGAACAAGCTGCGCAACGGCAGCACCAGGCCCAGCTGGTCCTTGATCCGCGCCAGCACCTGGGCGGCCAGCAACGAGTGCCCGCCCAGCTCGAAGAAGTGATCGTCCAGGCCGACCTTGGCCACGCCCAGCACCTGCATCCAGATCTGCGCCAGTTGCTGCTCGATGGCGCTCTGCGGCGGCCGATACTCAGCCTGCAACGCGCTCGGGTCCGGTACCGGCAGGGCCTTGCGGTCCAGCTTGCCGCTGGGCGTCAGGGGCAGGCGCGGCAACAGCAGCAGGTGGCCGGGCACCATGTATTCGGGCAGGCGGGCCTTGAGCAGGCTGCGCACCTGCTGGCGGAAACGCGCCTGCTCGGCGGCATCCTGTTCGGCGGCGTCGGGTACCACATAGGCGACCAGTTGCAGGCCACCGGTCATCGGCAGGGCCAGCACCACCGCCTCACGCACGCCCGGGCACTGCTGCAGGCGCGCCTCGATCTCGCCAAGCTCGATGCGGAAGCCCCGCACCTTGACCTGGTGATCGACACGGCCGATGTACTCGATGGCGCCGTCGGCGCCCAGGCGCGCGCGGTCGCCGGTGCGGTACAGGCGCTCGCCATGGGCGAACGGGTCGGCGACGAAGCGCTGGGCGCTCAGCGCCGGCTGGCCATGGTAGCCGCGAGCCAGGCCCGGGCCACCGATGTACAGCTCGCCCACGGCGCCCTGCGGCAGCAGTTCGAGGTCATCGTCGAGGATGTACAACCGACGCTGCGCCAGGCCCTGGCCGATGGGGATGCCGCGCCAGGACACCGCCTCGTGGCCGAGCCCGGTGCAGTCGTGGATGGTCGAGACCACCGTGGCCTCGGTCGGGCCATAGGTGTTGAGCAGGCGCACATGGCCCAGCCCGGCCAGTTGCCACAGGCGCAACCCGTCCACCGCCATCGCCTCGCCGCCGACGTGGATCTGGCGCAGCGCGCCGTAGTTGGCCGGCGGACGCGCCGCGAAGTCCTGTACCAGCCAGTACCAGTACGCGGCCGGCAGGTCGGCCAGGGTCACGCCGTGGCTGACCAGCACCTCGTGCAGGGCGGCGCTGTCCCACAGGCGGGTATCGCGCAGCACCACGCAGGCACCGTGGCACAGCGGCGGGAAGAACTGCTCGACGAAGCCGTCGAAGCTGCTGGTGGCGAACTGCAGGACACGGTCGCCTTCGCGCAGGTCGCTGTAGTCGATGGCGCGGGCGATGAACTCGCTCAGGGCGCCGTGGCTGATGGCCACGCCCTTGGGCCGGCCGGTGGAGCCGGAGGTGTAGATCACATAGGCCAGGTTGTCGTGCGTGACGGTAAGCGCCAGGTCGTCCGCCGGTACGTCGTCCAGCGCCAGTTGGTCCAGGCACAGGCAGCGCAGCCCATCCTGCGCCGGCAGGCCGGGCAAATGGGCGGTGGTGGTCAGCAGCCATTGCAGGCCGCTGTCCTCGAAGACATGGCCCAGGCGTTCGGCCGGAGCCTGCAGGTCCAGCGGCACATAGGCGCCACCGGCCTTGAGCACGGCGAGCAGGGCCACGGCCAGGTCCAGCGAGCGGTCCAGGGCCACGCCCACCAGCACATCGGGGCCGACGCCCTGGTGGCGCAGGTGGCGGGCCAGGCGATTGGTGCGGGCGTTGAGTTCGGCGTAACTCATCGACGGCGCCGCAGCGCCGTCGGCCAGGATCAGCGCCAGCGCCTCGCCGCTGCGGGCGGCCTGGGCTTCGAACAGGCGCTGCACCGGCACCCGCGGCGAAACTTCGGACACCGGGCACAGCAGCGCCTGGCGCTCGGCCTCGGCCAGCAGCGGCAACTCGCCCAGGCGCTGGCGCGGCGCCTGGCAGACCGCGCGCAGCAGGTTGCGCCAGTGCCCGGCCAGGGCGGCGATGGTGGTTTCGTCGAAGAGGTCGGTGGCATAGGTGAAGGCGGCGAACAATTGCTCGCCCTCTTCCCGCGTATCGAGCATCAGGTCGCTGGTGGCGGCATGCTGGCGATGGCTGCCGGCCAACTGCTCGGCGCTCAGGTAGCCCACGCGCAGACCGCAGTCCAGGCGCACGTCATTGAGGTCGGTAACCAGCGGCTGGTGGTTGAACATCACCTGGAACAGCGGCGTATGACTCTGGCTGCGCTGGGGCTGCAGGGCCTCGATCAGCGCGTCGAACGGCAGGTCCTGGTGCGCCTGGGCACCGACCGAAGCCTGGTGCAGGCTGCGCAGCAGGTCGCTGAAAGGCGTCTGCGCGGTGAACTGGCTGCGCAGCACCTGGGTATTGACGAAGAAGCCGACCAGCCCTTCGGTTTCGCTGCGGTTGCGGTTGGCGATCAGGCCGCCGACACGAATGTCGGTCTGGCCGCTGTAGCGGTACAGCAGGGTCTTGAACACCGCCAGCAGCACCGTGGACAGGGTCACGCCGTGCTGCTGGGCCAGCTGCTTCAGGTCCTCGCGCAGGCCCGCGTCGAGCGTCAGCTCCAGGCGCTCGCCGAGGTGGCTGGGCTGGGCCGGGTAAGGCCGGTCGGTCGGCAGCTCCAGCAACGGGTGCTCGTCACCCAGCTGCTCGCGCCAGTAGTCCAGCTGGCGCTCGCGCTCGCCGGCCTCCAGCCAACTGCGCTGCCACAGCGCATAGTCGCGGTAGTGCACCTTGAGCTCCGCCAGCTGCGGCTCGCGCCCCGCCACCAGGGCGTCGTAGCTGCGCATGAACTCGTCGATCAGGATGTTCATCGACCAGCCGTCGGCGATGATGTGGTGCAGGGTCAGCAGCAGCACGTGCTCCTGAGGCGCCAGGCGCAACAGGGCGATGCCGAACAGCGGCCCGCCTTCGAGGTCGAAGGCCTGGGTGGCCTGGGCCGCCATCTGCTGGTGCGCGCGCTCCCAGCGCGTGGTTTCAGGCAGGTCGGCCAGGTCGAACAGCTGGATGCTCACCGGCGCCGGTTCCGCCACCTGCTGCAACGCCCGCTCGCCGTCCTGGGCGAAGGTGGTGCGCAGGCATTCGTGGCGGGCGACCAGCAGGCTGAACGCCCGCTCCAGCACCTCGACCTGCAGCTCGCCGTCGAGGCGCACGGCCATCGGCAGGTTGTAGGCGGCGCTGTGGGGTTCCAACTGCCAGAGGAACCACATGCGCTGCTGGGCGTAGGACAGGCCGTCGCGCTCGCTCAGGCCGACACAGGACGACATGGGCAGCTGCGCGAAATCAATGCCCTCGCGTCGCATCCCTTCGAGGAACAAGCGGCGCTTGTCCAGGGGCAACTCGATGAAACGGCGGGAAAGTTTCTGGGCGTCTGCGGCATTCATGTGTGAGGTCCTTGCTGGTCGGCGGCGCGACCGGAAGGTCCGGGCGCATCAACAAGAACGAATGGGCGCAGGGATGATTTAGCGGCAGGCGTTCTACGCTGGCGCCCCGGGGGCGCTGCGCGCCCCTTTCGCGACGCAAGGCCGCTCCCACAAGAATTCGCGCCGGCCTGCCGGAACACGAAAGGGCTGCGCAGCAGCCCTGGGGATCGGCAAATCAGGCCTGGCCCAGCGTATGCCCCTCGGCCATTGCCACGATCACCTTGCGCGGACCTTCGAACGGCGCGCGGGCATGGGCGGCGAGCATGTTGTCGAGCATCATCACGTCGCCCTCCTGCCAGGGGAAGCTGATCTTGCAGTCCTCCAGCACCTGACGGATCTCGTCGAGCACCTCGTCCTCGATGGGCGAACCGTCACCGTAGTAGACGTTACGCGGCAGGTCTTCCTCGTCGACGATGTCCAGCAGGCTCTCGCGCACGTCGGCCGGCAGGTTGGAGATGTGGAACAGGTGCGCCTGGTTGAACCAGACCATGTCGCCGGTCACCGGGTGCCGTGCCACCGCCTGGCACACCTGACGGGTACGCAGCTCGCCGTCATCCTTCCACTCGCAGGTGATGCCATGGGCCCTGCAGTAGGCCTCGACCTCCTCCTGGTCCTCGGTGTTGAACACCTGCTCCCAGGACACGTCCAGGCCGTTGCCGAAGTTGCGCACGTACATCAGGCCCTTGCTGACGAAGCGCTCGCGGATATGCGCCGGCACGCGACGATAGACCTCGCGACTGTCGGCGATCGGCGTCTCGCCACCACTGCGGGCGGCAATCATGCTGTAGAACCAGATCTTCATCGGCCAGTCGCGGGAGTAGGCCTGCTCGTTGTGCAGCGGAATATGCTGGTGAGCCGGGTACTCGGTGGAGGTGTAGACCCCCTGGGTAACGTTGGTACGCGGTGTCGAGCCGAACTCGTAGTTGAGCAACGGATGACCGAAGCTGGCGGCGAACTGACGGAACTGCTCGGCGCCCTCCAGGCGGAATCCACGAAACAGGATGCCACCGTCGCGCGGCAGGTGTTCATCCACCAGCGCCTTGAGCTCGTCGAACACCTCCAACAGGTGGGTGTCGTCGTCACCCGCCTCCACCAGCAACGGCAAACGTCCCTGCTCCGGCAATAGCGGACGCACTGTAAATCCCACAGCAACACCCATGACGGGCCTCCTGTACACATTCGATGAAAGGGACCGGCGGCCCGTGGGCACGCTCGCGTCCGGTGATAGGAGGACGTTTCGAAGCGCGGGCAAATTAGTCGACCGCGCCCACACCCCGCAGGACTCCCTGGAAACACTTGCTTGCAATTGGCTCATCAGGTTTTGCCCTGCTCATGCGTCTCTTTCTGATACGGCCGGGCTTTTGCCCTTGAACTTCGCCATTGACACTGCGTACCCCATGTCGAAAAAGTCACGCTCGAAAATCTGGTTCCTCGTGCACAGCTGGCTGGCCCTGCCCATCTGGTTCTTCGTGCTGATCGTCTGCGTCACCGGCACCCTGGCGGTGATCAGCCGCGAGATCGTCTGGCTGGCCAATCCGGAAACCCGCGCCAACCCGCCTTCGGACGAGGCCCGGCGGCTTAACTACGACGAACTGCTGGTGGCCATGCAGCGCGATCAGCCCGGTATCGCCGTGGCCAGCCTGATGACCCTGAGCGAAGCGCACTTCGCCATGCTGTCGGACGTCACCTACCCCGACGGCCGCACGGTACGGGTCTACGTCAACCCCTACACCGGGCATATCCAGGGCGTCACCCCGTCGTTCAACTTCGAGGAGTTCACCCGCGCCCTGCACGGCTGGTGGCTGGTGCCACACACCAACGGCTACAGCTGGGGCTGGTACCTGGTGTCACTGCTCGGCCTGCCGATGCTGGCCTCGCTGGTCACCGGGCTGGTGATCTACAAGCGGTTCTGGAAAGGTTTCTTCAAGCCGACCCTGCGCTTCAACCAGGGCGCGCGGATCTTCTGGGGCGATTTCCACCGCCTGAGCGGTATCTGGTCGATCTGGTTCATCGCGGTGATCTCCATCACCGGCGTCTGGTTCCTGATCAAGGCCTTGCTCGCCGACAACCACATCTCCATCTCCAGCGAGCCGATCGTGCCGGTGATCGCCCGGGAAAAGGTGCCACTGACCGCCGACGGCAGCCCGACGCCGATGATCAGCCCGGACGAGGCCGTGCGCATCACCCAGCGCGAGATCCCCGGCTTCGACGTCGACTATGTCGGTTTCCCCAGCAATGCCTACGCCCACCTGAGCATCGGCGGCATCAGCTGGTATCCGCTGATGTACCAGAAGGCCGAGATCAACCCCTACACCGGCGAGGTGGACGCCACGCGCCTGCTCGCCGACCGCAAGCCCCTGGAGTTCGTCACCGAGTCCATGCGCCCGCTGCACACCGGCGACTTCGGCGGCCTGCCGGTCAAGCTGATCTGGTTCTTCTTCGGCCTGTTGCTGAGCATGATGGTGCTCAGTGGCCTGCTGATCTGGAGCAAACGCACCGCCCTGGCCACCGCCAACGCACTCAAGCGCAGCCAGAAGCAGGCGCGGGTGGTCAAGGCGCCGGTTTCAACGGAGGTCACGTCCAGCCCTTGAAACATTTTCTTTCATTTGCCTTGGCAGCTTTCTGATTCTCATTCGTCCTTACTGATGCAGCCTTCCAGGTTGAGCACAGACTCGACCGTATTTTTATATGCAGAAGACCGAGCGATGGCCCGACAATCGAGAAAGAAATCCAATTCCAAGCTGTGGTTTTTGGTCCACAGCTGGCTTGCCCTGCCGATCTGGTTCTTCGTCCTGATCGTCTGCTTCACCGGCATGCTCGCGGTGGTCAGCCAGGAGATCGTCTGGCTGGCCAACGCCGATGTACGCGCCAGCAAGCCCGACGGCGACAGCCAGCGCCTGAGCTACCAGCAGGTGCTCGACGCCATGCACAAGGCCGAACCGGACCTGGCGGTGCGCTTTTTCAGCCAGCCGGACGGTTCGCACTTCGCCCTGCAGGCCTCGGTGACCCGCGCCGACGGCACCAACCCACTGCTCTACGTCAACCCCTACTCCGGGGCTATCCAGGGCCAGCGCCCGGACTTCGACTTCGAAGCGTTCACCCGCGCCCTGCACGGCTGGTGGCTGGTGCCCTTCACCAACGGCTACAGCTGGGGCTGGTACCTGGTGTCGCTGCTCGGGTTGCCGATGCTCGCCTCGCTGGTCACCGGGCTGGTGGTGTACAAGAAGTTCTGGCGCGGTTTCTTCAAGCCGCTGCGCACCGGCCACGGCCCTCGGATCTTCTGGGGCGACGTGCATCGACTGGCCGGCGTGTGGTCGATCTGGTTCATTGCGGTAATTGCCATCACCGGTACCTGGTTCCTGATCCAGGCGATTCTCGCCGACAACCACGTGACGATTTCCAGCGAGCCGATCGTGCCGGTGATCGCCCGCGAACAGGTGCCACAGACCGCCGACGGCGGCCCCGCGCCGCGTATCGACCTGGACCAGGCGGCACGCATCGCCAACCAGAAGATCCCCGGCCTGGACATCAGCTTCATCTCGCTGCCGGCCACCGCCTACAGTCACTACAGCATGGGCGGGCGCGGCTGGTACCCGCTGATGTTCCAGACCGCCGAGGTCAACCCCTACACGTCCAACGTCGACAGCCAGTTCCTGCTCCGCGACCGCTCCACCCTGGAGTTCGTCACCGAATCCATGCGCCCGCTGCATACCGGTGACTTCGGTGGCCTGGCGATCAAGCTGATCTGGTTCTTCTTCGGCCTGGTCCTGACCCTGATGGTGTTCAGCGGCCTGCTGATCTGGACCAAACGCACCACCCAGGCCACCCTCGCCGCCCTCAAGCGCGGCGAGCGTCCGCGCTCACGCGCCACGGCCAGCCCAACCACCCTGGAGGCCCAACCTTGAGCCAGACCGACACCCTGCCGCCAAGCGGCCTGAAGCAGCTGTGGCTGAAATGGCGCTTCCATTTGAACATCCTGCTGATCCTCATTCCCCTGGGCTTCATGCCCAAGTACTTCGCCGACGCCAGCCTGTTCCGCGGCGACAGCGGCCTGGGTGCCAATATCGTCAAGGATCTCAAGGTCGGGCGCTGGACCCTGGACCTGGCCGAACTGCGTGACGAAGCCCCGCGCGCCGAGGGCCCGGCCGGCTACTTCAAGGCCTTCAACGCCGCCTGCACGAGCTGCGACGAAGGCGTCAAGGCCATCTACCTGCGGGTGGGCAAGCCGCGCAGCCTGCGCGCCGCCGGCACGATTTTCTTCGGCGCGCCGGCGCGCATGGGCACCGCGCTGCCGATCCCGCCGCGCACCCGCCCCGATGCCGACATCTGGATCACCATCGAAGGCTGGGACGGCAAGATGTACCAGGCCTCGGTGCCACTGGCCAAGGCATCCCCCGCCACCGCGGTCTGGCTCGAGAAACAAGGAGGCAACAAATGAAACAGCTGATGCGCAGGCTCGCCCTGCCCCTCTTGGCCCTGGCCGCCACCCCGGCGCTGGCGCACAACCCGATGTGCGAGTGCACCGAACACGGCGAACAGATCACCTGCAAGGGTGGCTTCTCCGACGGCAGCGGCGCCCCCGGCGTGACCCTGGACGTGATCGGCTACGACGAGCAGGTGCTGGTGGCGAGCAAGCTCGGCGACGACTCGACCCTGACCTTCAAGCGCCCCGACGGTGAGTTCTACGTGCTGTTCGATGCCGGCCCCGGCCATGTGGTGGAAGTCGACCACGCCGACATCGGTGCGCCATGAGCCGCGCCCAGGTGGTGCGCCCGGCCGGCGCCGGGCACGAGACCCTCTACGTGCTGTTGGCCGCGCTGCTGATCGTGGTGCTGGCCGCCAGCGTGGTGGCCGCGCGCGGCGAGCGCGAGGATGAACAGGCCATCGCCGCCCACCAGCTCGACGCCCGTCGCGACCTCAATGCCGCCGAACAGGGCATCCACACCGACCTGTGGGT
The DNA here is from genome assembly GCF_057480815.1 of Pseudomonas sp. P106(2024). Lineage (NCBI taxonomy): Bacteria > Pseudomonadati > Pseudomonadota > Gammaproteobacteria > Pseudomonadales > Pseudomonadaceae > Pseudomonas > Pseudomonas sp. P106(2024). Next base: position 38,296 of record NZ_JBLIYU010000019.1, read on the forward strand.
GGCCGTCGAGGAGATCCGTGCCCTACGCGAGGACAACGGCACCGCCCCGGATGCCCAGGCCCTGGCCGACGAGGGACTGCCGCCGTTCGTCAGCGACGCCAGCAGTCAGAGCCGCGGCAGCCACCAGTGGTCGCTGCTGGCCAACGGCGCCTACCTGGGCCGCAGCCAGGACGCCCAGGTGGCCGGCAGTTTCCTGGTAATCCTGCCCGCCGCCAGCGATGCCCAGCCGGATGTCTGGTTGCGCCGCGACAGCACCGCCCTGCCCCCCGACGCGCTGGACAGCGACGCACTGATCGCCGCCGGCTGGCAGCAGATCGTCACCCACTACGACGCCGGGGTCACCCGTCAACACCGTCACTAAGGACCTGCCCATGCTCCGCTTCGCCCGCCTCACCCTGGCGCTGCTCCTGGCCTGCGCCCTGCCCGCCGTGGCCCTCGCCGACAATGGCAAGCCGCTGCGCATCGGCATCACCCTGCACCCCTACTACAGCTACGTGAGCAACATCGTCGGGGACAAGGCCGAGGTGGTGCCGCTGATCCCGGCCGGCTTCAACCCCCACGCCTACGAACCCCGCGCCGAGGACATCAAGCGCATCGGCAGCCTCGACGTGATCGTGCTCAACGGTGTCGGCCATGACGACTTTGCCGACCGCATGATCGCCGCCAGCGACAAACCCGATATCAAGACCATCGAGTCCAATGCCAACGTGCCGCTGCTGGCGGCCACCGGCATCGCCGCCCGCGGCGCCGGCAAGGTGGTCAACCCGCATACCTTCCTGTCGATCAGCGCCACCATCGCCCAGGTCAACAACATCGCCCGCGAGCTGGGCAAGCTCGACCCGGACAACGCCAAGTTCTACACGCAGAACGCCCGGGCCTACGCCAAGCGTCTGCGTGCCCTGCGCGCCGAGGCCCTGGCCAAGGTCACCCAGGCGCCGGACGCGACCTTCCGCGTGGCCACCATCCACGCCGCCTACGACTACCTGGTGCGCGACTTCGGCCTCGAGGTCACCGCGGTGGTGGAACCGGCCCACGGCATCGAACCGAGCCCAGCACAGCTGAAGAAGACCATCGACCAGCTCAAGGCCCTGGATGTGAAGGTGATCTTCTCGGAGATGGACTTCCCGTCAGCGTACGTCGACACCATCCATCGCGAGTCCGGCGTGCGCATCTACCCGCTCACGCACATCTCCTACGGCGACTACACCCAGGAAAAGTACGAGTTGGAGATGAAGCGCAACCTCGACACGGTGGTCCAGGCCATCCAGGAGAACCGCACGTGACCGCCGCCGCCAACCTCACAACCGCCAGCGGGCCACGCATCGAGTTCGACGGCATCGACCTCACCCTGGGCCGCACGCGCATTCTCGAGAACGTGCGCTTCAGCGTCGCCCCCGGCAGCGTGCACGCCATCGTCGGCCCCAACGGCGGCGGCAAGAGTTCGCTGATCAAGACCCTGCTCGGGCAGATGCCGCACCAGGGCCAGCTGACCCTGCACTGGCCCGGTGAGCGTGAAGTGATCGGCTACGTGCCCCAGGCCCTGGAATTCGACCGCGGCCTGCCGATGACCGTGGACGACTTCATGGCCGCCATGTGCCAGCGCCGCCCGGCGTTCCTCGGCCTGTCACGGCGCGTACGCCCGGCGATCGACGCGGCGCTGGCGCGGGTGGGCATGCTCGACAAGCGCAAGCGGCGCATGGGCGCGCTGTCCGGCGGCGAGCGCCAGCGCGTGCTGCTGGCCCAGGGGCTGATCCCCGAGCCACAGCTGCTGGTGCTGGACGAGCCGATGTCGGCCCTCGACGAGGCTGGCATCCAGGTGTTCGAGCAACTGTTGCACGGCTGGCGCCAGGCCGGCACCACCGTGCTGTGGATCGAGCACGACCTGGAAGCGGTGCTGCGCCTGGCCGACCGGGTCACCGGGCTGAGCCGCCAGGTGCTGTTCGACGCCCCGCCGGCCCAGGCCCTGACCCCCGAGCGCCTGCTCGGGCTGTTCTCCGTCCACCCGCGCAGCGAGAGCCTTGCCTGATGAGTTTCGAATCGTTCCGCCAGCTGGTCCAGGACTGGGCCACCGCTGGTTATCTGCCGGAAGCCCTGGCCTACGGTTTCGTGGTCAACGCCCTGCTGGCGGGCCTGATGATCGGCCCGGTGCTGGGCGGGCTGGGCACCCTGGTGGTGGTCAAGCGCTTCGCCTTCTTCTCCGAGGCGGTCGGCCATGCCGCGCTGACCGGCGTGGCCATCGGCATCCTGCTCGGCGAGCCCTACACCGGCCCGTACGGCAGCCTGTTCGGCTACTGCCTGCTGTTCGGCATCCTGCTCAATTTCCTGCGCAACCGCACCGGATTGTCCCCGGACACGCTGATCGGCGTGTTCCTCTCGGTGTCGCTGGCCCTGGGCGCGAGTTTGCTGCTGATGCTGGCCGGCAAGATCAACGTGCACATCCTCGAGAACGTACTGTTTGGCTCGGTGCTCACCGTCAGCGCCCATGACCTGCTGGTGCTGGGCATCGTCGCCGTGCTGGTGCTGGCCTTGGCCCTGCCGCTGTACAACCGCATCATGCTGGCCAGTTTCAACCCGCAGCTGGCGGCGGTGCGCGGGGTGGCGGTGAAGACCCTCGACTACCTGTTCGTGGTGCTGGTGACCCTGGTTACCGTGGCCTCGGTGAAGGTGATCGGCGCGATCCTGGTCGGTGCCCTGCTGGTGATCCCGGCGGCGGCGGCGCGGCTGGTCAGCCAGTCGCTCAAGGGCTTCTTCTTCGTCTCGGTGATCATCGCCACCCTGAGCACCCTGCTCGGCATCCTGCTGCCGATCGTCTTTGACCTGCCAGTGCCCTCGGGCGCGGCGATCATCCTGGTCGCCGGGATCTGCTTCGCCCTCGCGGCCCTGGCCCGCGCCCTCGTCCCCCGCCTGCAAGGAAACCCGGCATGACCCTGAACAAACTGCCCCTGGTCCTGGTCCTGAGTGGCCTGCCACTGCTGGCCAGTGCCACCGAAGTGCTGACCACCCTGCCGGTGACCCACAGCTTGGCCAGCGTATTGCTCGACGGCACCTCGGTGCAGCTCAAGCGCGCCGCCCCGGCCAACCTGCCAGCCAGCCGCCAGCCCTCGTACTTCAGTGGCCGTGGCGGCGCCAGCCTGCAGAAGGTGGCGCTGAAAGCCGACGCAGTGATCGGCGTGCGCTCGATCTGGCGTGACGATCCGCTCTACCCCATGGCCCGACGCAGCAACATCCGCATCGTCGAGATCGACGCCGCGCGCCCGGTGGACGGTGCCCTGCCCGGCATCGCGGTCAAGGGCGACGAGGCCTTCGCTGCCTATCCCTGGCTGAACCCGACCAACCTGGGGCGCATGGCCGATGTCGTCGCCAACGACCTGGAGCGCCTCTCGCCAACAGACAAGGCCAAGATCCAGGGCAACCTCGCCGGCCTCAAACGACAGATGCTGGAGCTGACCGCCAACAGCCAGACACGCCTGGCCGAGGTCGACAACCTGACCGTGGTCAGCCTGTCCGAGCGCCTGGGCTACCTGGCCAGCGGGTTGAACCTGGATATGGTCGAACAGCCGCTGCCAGCCGACGGCAAGTGGGACGAAGCCGCGCTCAAGGCACTGGGGGAAAACCTCAAGGCGCAGGATGCGGCCCTGGTGCTGCACCATCGCCAGCCAGACGCAAAGGTGGCCGAGGCGATCGCCGCTTCCGGGGCGAAGTTGCTGGTGGTGGACAGCGATCCGGACGACACCGTGGCGGGGCTCAAGGCCAGCGTCGAGCAGGTGGTCAAGGCGCTGGGCGACAGTTGAACGCCTCTGTAGGAGCGGCCTTGCGTCGCGAAAGGGCTGCGCAGCAGCCCCAGCAATGTTGATGGTGGCTTAGAACCTGGGGCCGCTGCGCGCCCCTTTCGCGACGCAAGGCCGCTCCCACAGGGGAACCGTTCCCTGCGCAACTGCGCAGCCCCTAAGGGCTGGGCTATCGCCTACAGGGACCGCCTCAACGCTTCATGCAGCGCTGATAACGCTCATCCACCCTGCCGGCAAACCACGCCGTGGTCAGCTTGCGGGTAATTTTCGGGCTCTTCAGCTCGATCCCCGGCAGCACCGCCCGTGGCAACGCCTTGCCCGCCTTCGCCTCAGCCAGGGCGAACACCCCGCGATACAACGCGGTGTCCTCCAGCGCCAGGCCATTTTCCTTCTCCAGTTGAGCCCTGATCTGTGGATTGCGCAGCCCAAGCTTCGCTCCCAGCTTGCGCGCCGCCTGCTCGGTGGTGCCAGGCAGGATCGCACCGGGGGCGATCAGGTCGCCGTCGAGCGCCAGCGACACCCCGCTCGCCCGGCTCAATGCCGCCTGGAACGCCGCGTTGCGGCTGGCGTACCAACCGGCATTGAAATCGGCGAAGCGGTACAGCTGACGCTCATAGTGGGTGGGATAGCCAAGCAGGTGGGCGATGCCGAAGTACATCCCGCCGCGACGGCTGAACACCTCCTGACGGATGCTGCCCGTGTGCTCGTAGGGATAGCCCTTGGCGTGCCGCTCGGCGAAATCCACGCTGACCTGCATCGGCCCACCGGTGCGCACCGGGTTCAGCCCGCCGAGCAGCGAGCGCCCCAGCGGCAGGCCGCCGATCACCTCATCGTAGAGGGCGCTGAGCTGCTTCTCGCTACGCACGGCGAGCAGCCGTTGCTGGTAGGTCTTGCCGTTGGCCGAGGGCGTGCTCAGGGCGCCATCGACCAACAGCCGGGGCACATGCAGGCGCGCCGCCCGACGGTCGATCTCCTCGCGGGCGATGCGCCCCAGGTTCGGTACCTGCGGGTCGGCGTTGAAGGTCGACTCCTGCTCGGTCACCGCCAGCACCGCGCACAGGTTGCTCTTGCTCGGGCTGAGGCCCTGGGCCTGGAACGCCACCTGGATATCCTCGGCCCAGCCCTGGCGGTCCTTGACCTGGGCCGGCAGCAGGTGCAGGAGCTGGGCGCGAACCTTGGCCGGGTCGGCCTCGCCGGCCTCCTCACGTCGTCCGGCGCAGCCTTGCAGCAGGCCCAGGGCCAACAGCGCGGTGGTCAGCAGGCGGGCGTTCAGGGCTGTTCACCGACCAGGTAGGTCTTGCTGATCTGGCGGAACAGCGGGTGGCTGGAGCTGCCCAGCAACTCGAACAGCACCATCTCGCGGGTGACCACCTGCGCCCCGGCATCGCGCATGCGCGCCAGGCCCGCTGCCTTGCTGGCCGGGGAACGGCTGTCGCAGGCGTCCTCGACCACGAACACCTGCTTGCCCAGGGCCCGCAGGCCGAGCACGGTCTGCAGCACGCAGACGTGGGTCTCCATGCCGCAGACGATTACCTGTTCGCGGTCGAGCAGGCTGGGGGGCAGGCATTCGGCGGCGACGCAGGAGAAGTGCAGCTTCTCGACGATCTCGGCGGCTGGCGCCGCGGCTTTGAGGGCGGCCAGGGTGTGGCCCAGGCCCTTGGGGTATTGCTCGGAGATCACCGTGGGGAGTTTTAGTTCGGCGGTGGCCGCGAGCAGCCAGCGGGCGCGGGCCGCGGTGCCCTCGGGGTCGCTCATGGCGCCTATCAGTTTTTCCTGGATGTCGATGACCAGCAGCGTGGCCTTGCGGGGATCGATCAGCATTGGCGGACTCATGGCTTGGGAGGAAGGGGTAGCCTTACCCAGGCGGGGAGTGGCGTCAATCAGAGGCTGCTGGTTTTGAAGGCGGAACCAGTAACTGCTGACATCTGAATTTAGTGCGCCTGTAGTTTTAAAGTTTGTTTTTATAGTTGTATACGCATTCATTGGCGATGGTGACGCATCGTCACCTTTTCGCCTTTACGGCGACCTACTTTTGCTCTTTCTTGGGCAAAAGTAGGCAAAAACCGCTGGCTCCATTCATCCGGCCCCTGCGCTTCGCTCCGGGGTTCCCTCGCTCCCACGCTATTCCCGCCCCAAGCTGAATCATCTGCGTGGGAGCGGGCTTGCCCCGCGAAACAATCGAGAGTTTAACTAAAAACCAACTAGCGACAGCTGCGCCAGTTCAGGCGCCGCCCGTAACTTCGCGACTTCAGGAGGCCGAACGCAGGCCTTGCGGAGGGAGGTGACGGGCATGGATGCCCGTCAAGCGCTGGGGCCCAGGATGGGCCCTGCAGCGCGGTCCTCCCGGGAGCAAGGCCGGAGTGAGGGAACCCGGAGCGAAGCGGAGGGCCGGATGAATGGAGCGCCACGGCTTTGGTTACTTTGGCCACGACCAAGTAACCCGCCGTAAGGGCGGAAAGGTGAATAAGCGTCGACATCACAAATGAATGCGCATACAACTTCTAAAACCAACAACAACAACAACAACAACAACAGCAACAGATCAAATATCAGCTATAGCCAAACACCCCAACCCCACCAATCAAGCACAAAGCCTCAAAGGCTCCAACGTCCGGCAAAGCACATCAAGCACCCGCTCTTCCTGCTCATGAATAAAGAAATGCCCACCCGGAAACTTCGTCAGCGAGTACCCCCCGCCAGTCTCCCGCCCCCAAGCCTGCAACTGTTCATCACTGGCCCGATCCTCTTCACCACCCAGCACATGCAACGGACATTGCAACAACTGACGCGGCTCATACACATACCGCCCACAAAGCAAAAAGTCCGCCTGCACGATCGGCAAGGTCAGGCTCATCAGCTCCTGGTTGGCCAGCACTTCTTCAGGTGTCCCCCCCAGCTTGCGCAGTTCGCCGATCAGTTCGGCCTCCCCCCGAGGCTCGGTCCATTTGCCACCGGCATAGTCCTCCCGCCGGGTCGGCGCCGCCGTCCCACTGGCGAACAACGCCACCGGCGCCGGACACCCCAGCGCCCGCAGCTCGTGGGCCAGCTCAAAGGCGACCAGCGCCCCCAGGCTGTGCCCGAGCAGCGCGTAGGGCGCCTGGGTGGCGCCCCGCTGCTCATGGGCCAGCTGCCGGGCCAGCCCCCGCAGGTCGGTGTGCAGCGGATCGCCCATGCGCGCGCCACGCCCGGGCAACTCCACCGGGCGCACCTGCAGCCAGGCCGGCAGCTTGCGCCGCCAGCGGCTGTAGACCATGGCGCTGGCACCGGAGTACGGCAGGCACAGCAGGTTCAAGCTCGACACCGCCTTATTGCGCCGCGGCTTCGGCCATCTTCTGGCGCAGGCTCAGTGGACGCATGTCGGTCCAGACCTCATCGATGTAGGCCAGGCAGTCCTTCTTCAGGCCGCTCTTGCCCACCGCGCGCCAGCCGTTGGGGATCGCCTTGTAGTCGGGCCAGATGGAATACTGCTCTTCGTGGTTGACCACTACCTGGAACTGGATATCGTCGCGGTCGAAAACGGAAGTCATTGCCTGTCTCCTTGAATGATGAGTGCCGAACGCGCCGGGCGCAGGGCGGCTTCCATGAAAACGAAGACCGCACCGGAAAAATTAGGCCCATCCTGGAACTCTTGCTCGCCGCCCATGGCGCCCACAGGGTAACAACCAATGAGGGCTACTGTGCCGCACTCCCCCACCCCAACGCCTTGTACAGCGCAATCGCATCCAGGTACGACGCCGTTTCCGCCTCGGCCACCTCGCGCTTGATCGAGAACAGCGCACGCTGGTTCTCCAACACCGCCAGGTAGGTCCCCGCTCCACGCCGATAGCGCTTGTTGGCAATGTCGATGGCCTCGCTGCCGTGGCCGGCGGAAGCCACCAGGCTTTGCAGCCGCGCCTGGTTGCGCACCAGTTGCGTCACCGCGTTCTCCACCTCTTCGCGGGCCAGCAGCACGGCCTGCTGGTAGCGTGCCTGACTGCCCTCGGCCAGCGCCTCGCGCACCCGCAGGCGGGCACGGGCGTTGCCCAGGCGCAGCGCCGGCCAAGTCACCACCGGCGCCAGCTCGTAGGCGCGGGCGGCACTGCCCAGGTCGCCGCCGCGCAGGGCGAAGAAACCGATGAAGCCGCCCAGGTCCAGACGCGGGTACAGCTCGGCGGTGGCCGCGCCGACATCCTCGGTGCTGGCCGCCAGCTCACGCTCGGCGCTGACCACATCGGGGCGCTGGCCGATCAGCGCGTCGACATCGCCCAACGGCAACTGGCGCGCCAACGGCGGCAGGAACGGCGCGGCGCCCTGTTCCTGGCTGCCCGGCACCTGCCCGGTCAGCACGTCGAGGCGGTAGCTGGCCTGCTGGATTGCCGCCTGCAACGGCGGCACCGCCGCCTCGCTGAGCAGCAAGTTGGCATGGGCGTTCTGCTGGTCCTCGTACTGGCCGCTGCCGGCGCGCACCTGGGCGCTGGTCAGTTGCAGGGTCTCGCGCCAGGCCTCGACCTGATCCTCGGCCACGGCCAGGCTGCGTTTGAGCCCAAGCTGGAGGTAGTAGTTGCGGGCGACTTCCGCGGCGATACTCAGGCGCGCCTGGCGCAGGTCCGCCGCCGCCGCGTCGGCGCGGGCCTCGGCGGCGTCGGTCAGGCGTTGCAGGCGACCGAACAGGTCGATCTCCCACTGCACGTCGAAGCCGGCGCGGTACTGCTCGGTGCGCATGCGCCGCGGGTCGCTGCCATCAGCCGGCTGCTGCTGCTCCAGGCTCTGGTTGTAGCCGGCGCGGGCGGTGACCCAGGGATAGCGGTCGAGGCTGCGGTCGTCGAACAGCGCCCGCGCCGCCAGCAGGTTGGCATGGGCCTGACGGATATCGTGGTTGTTGGCCAGGGCCTGGTCGACCAGGCGCACCAGCTGCGGGTCGTCGAAGAACCGCCACCACTGCGCCGGCAACTCGCCACGGGCGGCGAAGGCGGCGCGCTGCGGGCTGTGCACGCCACTGGCCGGTACCTCGGCCTTTTGGTAATCGGGGCCGACGCTGCACGCAGACAAGGCCAGGGCCATCAGGGAGACGACGAATACAGGCTTCATGGCTGGCCCTCCAGGGTTTCGGCCAACGACCGCGCCCGCGCCGAACGCGCGGTGCTGGCATGGTCACGGGCCAGCAGGCTGTAGATGGTCGGCAGCACGAACAGGGTGAACAAGGTCCCCACCAGCATCCCGGTGACGATCACCACGCCCAGCCCGAAACGGCTGGCAGCGCCGGCGCCCGAGGCGAACAGCAGCGGGATCAGCCCCACCACCATGGCTGCCGTGGTCATCAGGATCGGCCGCAGGCGGATCTGCGCCGCCTTGCCGATCGCCGTGCGCCGGTCCAGGTGCTGCTCGGCCTGCAGGGTGTTGGCAAACTCCACCATGAGAATGCCGTGCTTGCTGATCAGCCCGATCAGCGTCACCAGGCCGATCTGCGTATAGATGTTCACCGTGGCCACCCCCAGCGCCAGGGGCAGCAGCGCGCCGCTGATCGACAGTGGCACGGTGATCAGGATGATCAGCGGATCGACCAGGCTCTCGTACTGCGCGGCCAGCACCAGATAGATCACCACCACGGCGGCGAGGAACGCCAGCATCAGGGCGTTGCCCTCCTGCTGGTACTGGCGGGCGTCGGACTGCCAGTCAATGCTGAAACCAACGGGCAATTCAGCCGCGACCTGTTCGAGGAACGCCACCGTGTCGCCCAATGTGACCCCGGCCGCCGGGATGCCCTGGAAAGTCGCGGCGTTCTGCTGGTTGAACTGGGTCAGGCGGTTGGGCTCGACCTGCTCGCTGACCTGCACCACGGTGGACAACGGCACCAGCCGGCCCTCCTCGCTGCGCACGTACTGCCGGGTCAGGGCCTGCGGGGTCAGGCGCTGGTCGCGCGGGCTCTGGGCGATGACGTCGTAGGAGCGGCCGTCGAGGCCGAAACGATTGAGGTAGTTCTCCCCCACCAGCACCGCCAGCGACTCGCCGATGTCCTGCATGCGGATGCCCATGCTGTTGGCCTTGGCGCGGTCGACCCGCACCTGCACCACCGGGTTGTTGTAGTCCAGGTCGCTGTCGACCACGGCGAACAGGCCGCTCTGTCGGGCCTTGGCCTTGACCTGCTCCATGGTGTCGAACAGCACTCGGTAATCCTGGGAGCTGCGCAGCACCATCTGCACCGGCAGGCCGCCCGTCGAACCCGGCAGCGCCGGCAGCTGGAAGGCAAAGATGCTGGTGCCTTCGACATCGTTCACCGCCGCCTGCAGGTCGAGCTGGATCTGCGAGGCGTTGCGCGCACGCTCGTCCCACGGTTGCAGGTTGATGCCGCCGATGCCCGAGGCGATGCCATCGCTGCCGTTGATGATCCAGGTGCTGACGGTCTCCGGCAGGGTGCGGTAGACCGTGTCGAGCTTGTCGGCGAATCGTTCGACATAGGCCAGGTTGGCATGCTGCGGCGCCTTGATCGCGGTAAGCAGCCCGGCCTGGTCCTCGGTCGGCGCCAGCTCGCGCTGCGGCAGGCTGTACAGCAGCGGCAGGCTGACCAGCACCAGCAAGGCGAAGCCGACACTGATCCAGCGATGTTTCAGCGAGAACCCCAATACATGGGCGTAGCGCTCGGCCAGCCAGTCGAAGAAACGGTTGGCGGCATGGGCCATGCGCCCTTCGGACTGACGCGCATCAAGCAGGAACGAGCTCATCACCGGCGACAGGGTCAGCGCCACCACGCCGGAAACCACCACCGCGCCAGCCAGGGTCAGGGCGAACTCGCGGAACAACGCGCCGGTCAGCCCGCCCATCATGCCGATCGGCGCGTACACCGCGGCCAATGTGATGGTCATCGCGATCACCGGCCCGGCCACCTCGCGGGCGCCGATCAATGCCGCCGCCACCGGTGTGCGCCCCTCCTCGATATGGCGGTGGACGTTCTCCACCACGACGATGGCATCGTCCACCACCAGCCCCACCGCCAGCACCATGGCCAGCAAGGTGAGCAGGTTGATGCTGAAACCGAACGCCAGCATCAGCGCCGCCGCCCCAAGCATCGACAGCGGGATGGTCACCACCGGGATCAGTACCGTGCGCAACGAACCCAGGCACAGGTAGATCACCACCACCACGATGGCCAGGGCTTCGAGCAGGGTCTTGGTGACCTCGTCGATGGAGGCCTGGATGAACCGCGCCGTCTCGAAGGCCAGCTCGGCCTTGACGTCCGGCGGCAGGGTCTGGCGAATCTGCGGCAGCAGCTGGCGGATGCCCTCGACGATCACCAGCGGGTTGCCGCCCGGGGTGGCGAACAGGCCCAGGTGCACCGCCGGCACGCCGTCCATGCTGGCGCTGGTTTCGGCCGAGGCGGCGCCGAGCTCGACGGTGCCGATGTCGCGGATGCGCACCAGGCCGTTGCCGTCGTTGCGGATCACCAGCTCGCGGAAGTCGCCGACCGAGGTCAGGTCGGTGTCGACGCGAATATTGGCGATCACGTACTGCCCCTTCACCTTGCCGGGTGCCGCCTGGTAGTTGTTGCGCCGCACCGCCTCGGCCACATCGGCGGCGGTCAGGCCCCGGGCGGCCAGGCGCGCCGGGTCGATCCACAGGCGCATCGACAAGGTCTGGCCACCGAACACCTGGACCTTGGCCACGCCTTCGATGGTACTGAGCAGCGGCTCGACCACCCGCGTGAGGTAGTCGGTCATGGCCGGAATCGGCAGGCTCGGGCTGGCAAAGCCGATATAGGCCACCGCCGTCGACTCCCCGGCCGAGCGCTCGATCACCGGGTCGTAGGCGCGCTCCGGCAGGCGGAAGCGCACCTGGTTGACCTTGGCCATCACCTCGGTCAGCGCCTGGGTCGAGTCGCGGTTGAGCTCCATGCGCACGGTCACCAGGCTGCGGCCCTGCACCGAGGAGGACGACAGGTAGTCGATGCCTTCCACCGACGACACCGCCTGGGCGATCGGCTGGGTGACGAAGCCCTGCATCAGCTCGGCCGGGGCGCCGGGGTATTCGGTGGTCACGGTGATGGTCGAGCTTTCCAGCAATGGGTACTGGCGGATCGGCAACTGCAGCAGCGACAGCAGCCCCAGCAGCAGGATCAGGGTGCTGACCACCAGCGCCAGCACAGGCCGGCGCACGAACAGGTCGGTGAATGTCATGGCGTGTTCTCGCTGGGGTCAGGCGCCGCTGGCCGGGGCCTGCAGGGTGTCTTCGGTGGCTTGCACGGCGGTGCCGTCGCTCAGGCGCAACTGCCCCGACACCACCACTTGGTCGTCCTCGTTCAAGCCCTGTTCGATCACCACCCGACCGGCCTGGCGCTCGCCGGTGCGCACCGCCACCCGCTGCACCACCAATGCACCGGCGGCGTCATCGTGGCGGGCGACGAACACCGTGTCGCCATAGGCGGTATAGGCCACCGCGGTTTCCGGCACGGTCAGCACCTGGCCGTCATCGGGGCTGGCCACCTGCACGCTGGCGTACATGCCGGCCGCCAGGCGCGCATCGGACTTGGCCAGGGTGGCCTGGACCTGCACGGTGCGCGACCGGCCGATCAACGGGTCGATGGCCGTGATATGGGCGGTGAACGGCGTGTCGGGGAAGGCATCCAGACGCACCTCGACCGGCTGGCCGGGGCGCAGTTGGGCACTCAGCTGCTCTTCGAGGGAGAAGTTGACGTACAGGCTGCGGGTGTCGATCAGGCTGACCACCGGATCACCGACATTGAGGTACTGGCCCTGGTTCACCCGGCGGATGCCCAGGCGCCCGTCGAACGGCGCGCGCACCGCCTTCTGGGCGATCACCGCCTCGGTGCGGGCCAGTTCGCCCTGGGCCATGTCGCGGGCCGCCAGGGCGTTGTCCAGCTGTTCCTGGGTGGCGGCGTTCTCGCGCAGCAGGTCCTTGACCCGCCGGTGGTTGGTCCGCGCATTGTCCAGCTGGGCCTTCAGGCGCAGGCGCTCGGCCTGCTCGGGGGCATCGTTGAGGGTGACCAGCACATCGCCCTTGCGCACCTGCTGGCCGGACGTGAAGTTGATCGCCGTCACCCGTCCGCCGATTTCGGCCGACACCAGCACCTGGTGCACCGCCTCCAGCTCGCCGACGCCGGCGAAGGCACGTTTCTGTGGTGCTTTCTGCACCGTGGCCAGGGCCACCTTGACCAGGTGCCGCGCCGGTGTCGCCGTGGCCTGGGCCTGGCCGGCATGGCGCCAGGCCAGACCGCCGGCAGTCACAAGCGCCAGTACCAGGACGCTGCCGAGTATCGCCTTGCTCTTCATCGCGCGTCCTCGCCTCAGGCCCAATTCAGGTTGAACAGGAAGAACGCCAGGATCGCCCACAGCACCAGCACCAGATGGGTGAGCTGCAGGCCTTCCTGGCGAATCCAGTAGCCGAACCACAGGCCACCGAGCAGCATGGCAAAGGTGAAGGCGAGGAAGGCGGCGAGCGCCAGGTTCAGCCAGGCGCGGGCCATGAGCGGGTCCTGGGCAACGATCAGCCCGTAGCAACCGATCCAGGCCGCCACGCTGGCGACCACCTGCAGCAGCAGGATCACCAGCAGCGCGGCGCGGGCCAGGCCGGTCGACTGGCAGGCCCGGCGCAGCAGGGGGAAGTCGATGGCTGGTGGCTGGCGCAGCGGCGCCATGGCCAGGGTGGCGCCGATGGCGCCAACGGAGCTGGCGAAAGCCTGCAGGTTGTTCAACACCGCGATGCTCAGCCACAAGGCCAGGCCCACGGCCTGGATGGCCTGGAACAGCCACAGGGAGGTGTGCAAATCCATATCAACGTCCGTATTGATGGCCTGGCCAGGGGGAACAGGCAATTACACAAGAAAACGCTTGGATATTAGTGGCAGCCTTGCCGATACACAAGCGCCCCTATTACAGGGGCGCATATTGTCTGAGGGATTGATGCGGATCAGTCGATGGGCATTCGCGTGCCGGGGCTGCGCTTCGATGCTCGGGCAGCCCCTACAGAGGTCGCGGTTCAGACCTGGCCGGGAACGCGCGTCAAGGCCTCACGAAAGCGCTGGGTGCTGGACAATGCCAGCACCAGGCCAACCACCGCCACGCCGCCACCGACCAGGCCGATATGCGCCACGCCCAGCTGGCTGCTGACGATGCTGCCCAGCAGCGCGCCGCCGCCGATGCCGATGTTGTAGATCCCCGAGAACAGCGCCATGGCCACGTCGGTGGCATCCGAGGCGAGCTTCAGCGTCTTGGACTGCAGGGCCAGGCTGAAGCTCAGGATCGCCACGCCCCAGACCATGCTCAGCCCGGCGAACACCGGGAAATTGCCCGACAGCGGCAGCAGCAGCAACAGGCACGCCGCCAGGGCGCCGATGGCGCCCACCAGGAAGCCATGGGGGAACCGCTCGCTGTAGCGGCTGAACAGCACCGAACCGAACACCCCGGCGCCGCCGAACAGCAACAGCAGCAGCGTGGTGCGCTCGCCGCCGATCTGCGCCACGTGCAAGGCAAACGGCTCGATATAGCTATAGGCGGTGAACTGCGCGGTGATCACCAGCGTCACCAGCAGGTAGGTGATCACCAACGCCGGGCGCTTGAACAGGATCGGCAGGCTGCGCAGCGAGCCGGAGTTCTGGCTCGGCAGCAGCGGCAGCGACTTCATCAGGCACAGCATGGTCGCCAGCGCCACCCCGGCAATGCACAGGAAGGTGATGCGCCAGCCCAGCGCCTCGCCCACCACCCGCCCCAGCGGGATGCCCATGACCATCGCCAGGGTGGTACCGGTGGCCAAAAGGCCCAGCGCCTTGGCCTGCTGGCCGGGCGGCGCCACGCGCACCGCCAGCGACGCGGTGATGGCCCAGAACACGGCGTGGGCCAGGGCAATGCCGATGCGGCTGACCAGCAGCATGGCGAAGCTCTGCGACAACCACGACAACAGGTGGCTGGCGATGAACACCAGGAACACGATCAGCAGCAGGCGCCGCCGCTCGATGTTGCGGGTCATCAGCATCATCGGCAGCGACGCCAGCGCCACCACCCAGGCATAGATGGTCAGCATCAGGCCGACCTGCGCGGTGGTCATCTCGAAACTGCGACCGATGTCGCTGAGCAGCGCCACCGGGACGAACTCGGTGGTGTTGAAGATGAACGCCGCCAGCGCCAGGGCGATGACGCTCAACCAGCTGCCGTTGCCGGCTGCAGGGGGCATGGAGGTGGGTACGGGTCCATTCATGTGAAGAGGTTTTTCTCCGCGGGCAAGGCAACAGGACGCACATCGCCTGCCCAGGTGCCAGGCCGGTGATGCACGTTTCTGATTATTGGAAGGATGCCCAGCATGGTACGCATCAAGCCCGGACCTCACAACCACGGACGCCGACGGAGTACCATGCACCCTTTTGTGGCAGCGCCACTCACCCTGCGGAACAAGGAGTTCGATCCGCCCATGGACAAGCAGCACCCCCAGCAGCAATGGCGCGAGGCGGTCATCGCCTACGCCGAGGCCATCAACCGCTATGTCGCGCAGGGCCGTGCGCAAGGCTGGGACGATCTGGAGGAGCCGCAGGCAGCGGCGACCGAACACCTGCTCGACGCCTGGCTGGCGGCGCTGCGGGCCATCAACCGACCCGGCGTCGAACCGGCGCAGCGCCAGCTGTTCCGCGAGGCCTGGCCGCCAGCGCACCTGCCGCTGGTGCCCCTGTTCGAGGAACAGGCCCAGGGCATCGGCAACCTGCTGCTGCTCGACGACGGCAGCCTGCTGGCGCGGATCGGCATGCCGTTCGACCGGGGCCAGGTGCTGCGTATCGACGACCAGGGCATCACCCCGGTGATTGGCGTCGAGCACTTCGGCCGCTGCCCGCAGCGGCGCTACTACGCCCTGGCCAATGCCGAAGGGGTGCGCGTGACCGATGGCTGGGGCGGCCCGCAGGTGGCCAGGCTGGCCTGGCCCCATGGCCTGGAAGGCTTGCCCGCCGGCTACCCGTTCGACCCCTTCGACCTGCCGCCGACGCCCACCGCGCTGCTGCCCTTCCCTGACGGCCAGCGGGTCCTGCTGGTCAGCAGCGACGGCATCTTCGTCCTCGCCGCCAACGGTGCCACGCGCCTGCTGCCACGCCAGGAGACGATTCTCGAGGACCTGCGCCAAGGCACCGATCCGGACGACATAGCCCTGGGCCTGGCCATGGAGCACGCCGCGTTGTCACCGGATGGCCGGCTGATCGCCCTGGGTGAGCAGTGCGGCCGGCACCTGGTGCTCGACGAACACTTCAGGCCCATCGCCGAAGTCGGCCCGGCCAGCGAGTACCCGCACTTCGCCCTGTTCAACCGGCGCGGCGACCAGCTGATCCTCAACGCCTGCCATTTCTACCAGGGCGGCACCGTCGGCGTGCGGGTGGCCGACCTGCCGGGGCTGGACACCGGCTTCTACAGCGAGGACCCGCGCACGCCGCTGTTGCAGGACGGCGCGCGGATCTACGCAGGCGTCACCCGCGAAGGCGAGTACATCGTCGGCGACGCCCATGGCTATCTGCGCGCCTTCGGCGAGGACGGCAGCGAGCACTGGCAGCACTACCTCGGCTCGACCATCAGCGCCATGGACATCAGCGCCGACGGCCGCACCCTGGCGGTGGCCAGCCATGCCGGCTTCATTTCACTGATCGCCCTGGACAGCGGCCGACCGCAATGGCAGATCGGCACCGGGGCGCATGGCGAGGTACGACGCTGGGTGTGCTGGAAGGGGTTCGAGCAGCCGCTGGCCTGGTAGGCCGGCGGCGCCCCGGAGATGTGCCCCTAACGGATACGCTGCAAGACCCGTCAGAACCCATAGCGCGCAGTCGGTCCGTCGCGCCGCTGGCCATTGGATCCAGGCAAAGAAATGTAACAGCCTGCCATTCGGCAAGCCCGAGGATCGCGACTAGGCTCAAAATCATGTGATGCCGGGCCCCTCTGACGGTTTGCGCCGCCATGTCGGAATCACTGTTGCCATGCAACGTCGACAATCAAGGAGGGGCTCATGACGGCTCTGCAGCAATTCCTCTTCACGCCTTTTCTCGGCACCAGCGCCTGGTTGTGGCTGGTCTTCATCACCATCGTCATCGCCTTGCTGGTCCTCGACCTGGGTGTGCTGCACCGCCAAGACCGCGAGATCGAGATGCGCGAAAGCCTGCTGCTGTACTCGGGCTACTTCAGCGTCGGCGTGCTGTTCGGCGTGTGGGTCTGGTATGAGCTGGGCGCGCAACCGGCGTTGGAGTTCTACACGGGTTTTCTGGTCGAGCAATCGCTGTCGATGGACAACGTGTTCGTCATGGCGATGATCTTCAGCTTCTTCGCCATCCCCCGCCGCTACCAGCACCGCGTGCTGTTCTGGGGCATCCTCGGGGTGGTGGTGCTGCGGGCGATCATGATCGGCGTGGGCGCCGCGCTGGTACAGCACTTTGCCTGGGTGCTGTACCTGTTCGGCGCCTTCCTGCTGTTCACCGGGGTGAAGATGGCGCTGTCGAAGGACGACGCCCACCCGGACCTGGCCAACAACCCGGTACTGCGCTTCGTGCGCCGGCACATGCGCGTCACCGACGAGTTGCATGGCCGGCACTTCTTCGTTCAGCTCACACCGCCCGGAGCAACGCGGGCCATCCGCTATGCCACGCCGCTGTTCCTGGCCCTGGTATTGATCGAACTGGCCGACCTGGTGTTCGCCGTCGACAGCGTACCGGCGATCTTCGCCATCACCCAGGATCCGTTCATCGTCTACACCTCGAACATTTTCGCCATCCTCGGCCTGCGCTCGCTGTACTTCGCCCTGGCGGCGCTGATGCACCGCTTCGTCTACCTCAAGTACGCGCTGGCGCTGGTGCTGATCTTCATCGGCTGCAAGATCTTCTGGCACGGGCTGGTGGGCAAGGTGCCGGCCGGGGTGTCGCTGGGGGTGACATTCGGCCTGCTGCTCGGCGGCGTGCTGCTGTCGCTGCTGCGCACCCGCGACAAAAAGGCGGATCCGACAGCGGTCGATGAAGCCCGACGATAACGAGCCGGGCAGCAGCGAAGGCCAGGACTCCTGGCCCA
The DNA here is from genome assembly GCF_057480815.1 of Pseudomonas sp. P106(2024). Classification (NCBI taxonomy): domain Bacteria; kingdom Pseudomonadati; phylum Pseudomonadota; class Gammaproteobacteria; order Pseudomonadales; family Pseudomonadaceae; genus Pseudomonas; species Pseudomonas sp. P106(2024). Next base: position 56,090 of record NZ_JBLIYU010000019.1, read on the forward strand.
TCGCCGCTGCCCGGCAGCCCCGGCTCATAGCAACAGGTTGCCCCGCTCCTCCTCGGTCAACTGTGCCTTCGCCCGTTCATCCAGCGCCCCGGCCCCGAGCACCTGCACCGGGCTCTGGCGATTGTACTGGGGGTTGAGGCTCGCCCCGTCCTGCCCCGGCACCAACCGCTCGCCACCGAAGCCCAGCACCTGCACGGTGATCACCGACGGCTGGCGCTGCCTGGACGCGGCCTGCTGCTGGCGCCCCGCCTCTTCGGCGGCCTGGCTGGCCGACGATGCCGCGGCGCTGGCCGAGGCGATCGCCCCGGTATTCACCGAGGCCACCGCCGGCATGCCCTTGGCGTCGCCCTGGACCTGGATGTTGGCGGCGTTGACCACCTGCAGCGCGGCGATGTTGACATTGCCCGATACGCGGATCCCGGCCTCGCCAGCGTCGATGGTGCCCTGCGGCGCGATCAGGTCGATATCCCCCGGCGGCACCTCGGCGATCGGGTTGAGCGTGGCGATGCCGGCGCCGGTGCTCGGCACGCTTGGCGCCAAGCCGACGTTGCCCCACAGGTCGTAGGTGCGTTTGGGCGGGGTATACACCACGGTGGTCTTCGAACCGCGACCGGCGTTGATGTCGCCCTGGGCCGACCAACCGAGGATCGAGCCGCCGAAGGTGGTCATGATCCGGCTCTGGCCGAGCAGGATGCTGCCGTGCGAGTACAGCTGGATATCGCCGCTGCCCTGGGTGATCACCCCGGCGGTGGACGGTGGCGCCTCGCCCTCGATGCCGAACACCTGCTGGCCACCGGGTGTCAGCACCTGGATGCCGCCGCCGAAGTCGGTATGGATGCCCGCCCCGCCATAGAACGTGGCGCTGCCGCCATAGCTGATCGGATTGCCGGCCACATCCCGCTCAGGGAACAGCGTGGCGATCGCCTGGCGGCCGCGTACATAGCTGCCGGTACGCGGGCCGTTGACGTCGTTGTACTCGCGTCCGCCTTCGCGCAGTTCGCTGAAGTAGACCTGCCGGGCGAAGATGCGCTGCTGCTCGGCGGGCAAGGCGGCGAAATAGTCACGGCTTGCGGCGCTATCGCCGGTGAAGTCGAAGCGTTCACGCAGCCAGGCCTGCAGTTCCTGGTCGTAGACCTTGAACGGCTGGTCCGGCTGGCCCTGCTTCGTGCTCAGGTAACGCTCGAGCAGGCGGGTATAGTCCGGACCGGTCTTGCCAGCGCCGACGATGATGGCGATGGCCGCGCCGTCGTTCCCGCCACCGCTGCCATCGACCCGGCCAATGCTGTTGATCGCCGCCTCCTGGTAAGCCGAGCCCACGCCCTGGCCGGACTGGAACAGGTTGCCCCCGGCCACCACTTCCAGCTGGCCGGGCCCGGCAACATTGAAGGTGCTCAGGCGAATGTCGCGGCCGGCGCTGATCAACGAGACATCCAACGCGTCGCCATGAATGATCAGGTTGCCCGAGGAATGGATGTTGCCCTGATCCCCTGCCACCATGCCCGTCGCCCCGAAGCGCTCGGTCCCCAGCGCCTTGCCTGCATTGACGATATCGCGCCCGGCCATCACCCGCACCGGCCCTGCGCCCTGGTACAGCTTGAGCCCGGTCTGCTGGTATTCAATGATTTCGCCGGTGTTCAAGCCGAGGATGTCGCCCGCCAGGGCATAGAAACGCGCAGGCGCCTGCGGCCGCTGCCCGGCCCTGTAGGTGTTGAGCCCATAGGTGAACAACGGCGCCGTATCCAGGCTGACGGCAACGTCCCCGCTCAGGTTGCCGGCCCGGTACACGAACGCGAAGTCCTGGCCCAGCATGGCAGGTCGCTGCGGCGTGGCGATGGCTGAGGTGTCGGTGCCGGCCTGGCTGATCACATAGCCACCGGCATAGATCGACTCGCCCGCGATCAGTTGCAGGGCGCTGCGCGCAGACGGCGCGGTCATCAGCGAGTACGCCGACGTCGCGACGCCCCGCTCGCTGGCCGAACTGCCGTAGTACAAGCTGCCGTTGGCCGCCAACACGCGCAGGGCCGTCGGGTAGAACAGCCGCCCACCGTAGAGCGGCAGGTTGCGCCCGGGTCGGGTGTCGTCGAGGTTGACCGGCGTGACATTGCCGCCCAGGGCCAGCAAGTCAACGGCGGTGGTCTCGCGCCACAGCGAGAACCAGCTGCTGCCCTGCCCGGCATAGCGCATACCGTTGTCGCCGAGGAAGCCGGTCATGTTGAACTGCGGCACCCGACCTGGGTCGCCCACGCCTTGCACGACCAGGTCGCCGCGGCTGTCCAGGCGCACGGCGGCATCGCCCGGCATCAGCGTCAGGCCACCCAGCGCCGCCGCCTTGGTCGAGGTGAAAGGGTCGTAGGCACGCGACTCGCTGCTGTCGTTGAAGGCGAAGCTGCTGCCATAGACCTGCCTGACCACGCCGATACTGCCCGCCTGCACATTCAGGGCGCCGCGCAGGTTGACCAGCGTGCCGCCCAGGTCGGGGGTGACGCGCGCCATTTCCAGGGCACTGGAATCTGGGTTGATGGCGCCGGCCACACGCAGGTTCAGGTCGCCGCCTCCGGTCTGCACCAGGCGGCCGTCCTCGGTCATCCGGCCACTGCCGCCGACCACCAGGTTCAGGCCCTGGCTGCGCTCGGCCTCGACGCCCGCGGTGTTGCTGCTCTGCAGCAGGCCCGCCGAACCGTCCACGCCGACATCCAGGTTGCCGCCGCCCAGGGTGCCGATGCCGGTGAAGCCCACCAGCCAGGGCTCGGCCACCGTGGCCTGGGGCTGCTGGGCGAAGGTGCCGAAGTTGACCCACCAGGCCGCCGGGGTATCGGCGCTGGGCTGTCCCTGGCGCCACAACCAGTTGCCCACCGCGGCCGACGCCACTTGAGGCCTGGCGAGGGCACTGCCGGTCCTGGTCGCCACCAGGTTGCCCGTCAGGTCGCCGCCGGCGGCGATGCGCAGGTTGCCGCCCTGCTCCGGATACCAGGCGCGGTACAGGCTGTCGGTCAACGCTTCATAGGCCGTGCCGGCGCCGCCCAGCACGCTGCCGTCGGCCAGCCGGCCACGGGCGACCTGGTGCGGATCACTGCCGTCGCGCCATAGCGACGGCGCCTGGGTGCCGGCGGTGTAGACGCCGAACAGCGAGTCCATGCGCCAGTCGCCGGCGCTGAGCAGGTCCAGATCGCCGGTGCCTGTACGCAGCACGCTGAACATCAGGGTCTGCGGCGTGACCTCGATACGCTCGGGCTCGCTCGGCGCATCAACCTCCACGCACCAGCCGGGGATTGAGCACAGGTCCATGTCGGCTTCCGCCACCGGGGTGCCGGGCTCCATGCCATAGGTGTTGTCCGGCCCCCAGACCCAGATCTTCTTGCCGCCCACTGTCTGGTCCACGCACCAGCCGGCGATGTCGCACAGCACCAAGTCCTCGGGCGCCACCGGGGTACCCGGCTCCATGCCATAGGTGTTGTCGGGGCCCCAGACCTTGATGGTCTTCACTGCCGGCTCGCACCAGCCGGCGATCTCGCACAGCGCCAGGTCCTCGGGCGCCACCGGAGTACCTGGCTCCATACCGTAGGTGTTGTCCGGCCCCCAGACCATGCCGGTGCCGGTATCCCCGCCGCCGCTGCGTTTCTGCTGCGCCATGTAGTGCAGGTCGGCCAGGCGCAACACGCCGGCCTCGGTGTCGGGGCGGGTGATGCGGCTGTCGGCGGCATCCAGGTCGGCGCCGGCCACCAGGCGCATCGACCAGGACTGCGAACCTTGCGCCAGCATCTGCGCCAGCGCCCAGTTGCGCCCCTGCTGGCCATTGACCGCGGGCCGCAACTCGATCAGGTCGACGCCCTCGGCCAGCTTGACGTCGGTGCCGGCCGGCAGCCGCGAGCCCACGGCCAGGCCCAGCACGCCGCGCAGGGTCAGACCGCTGCTGGGCAGGGCAACGCCCTTGCTCCAGGTGCCGCCCTGCACCGCCACGCTGACCGGCAGGCGGCTGCCCGCATCCAGACGCGTGCCAACGGCCAGGGTGACCGGCTCGCGCAACAAGGTGCCGGCGGCATACAACAGGTTGCCGCCGGCATCGCGCACCGGGGCCTCGAGCACCGTGCCCGCAGGCAGGGTCAAGGGCGCCGACAGGCTCAAGGCACTGGGCAGGCGCTGGTTGGCCGGCAAGGTGGTGGCGGCGAACGGCAGGTCGAAGTTGAGCAGGCTGCCTTCGGGGAACCGCGTGCCCTCGGCCAGTTCGACGCCGCTGCGCGGGATCACCAGGTCGCTGTCGAAGGGCTGCTTGCCGGGCACCAGCAACCAGCCCTTGCCGTCCGTGCGTGTGTCGTCGGTGGCCAGGTCCACCGGCATGAAGCCGTCGCTGATGCTGCCGTACACCTCCAGGTTGCCCCCGGCGCGCAGCACCAGGTTGCCCACCTCGCCTGAACCGTAGACCGAGGTCTGCGCGGTCAGCGGATTGAGGCTGGCGTAGCGATGGCCGGACAGGTCCAGGTCGCCCTGCACCACCAGGTCGGTGCGGGCATCGGCCGTGGCGATCTCCACGCCCGGCCGCAGGTGCAGGGCCTGGACGTAGCGGGTGTTGTTGAGCCCGGCCAGACGCACCTCGAGCAGATCGCGATTGCCCAGCAGGTGGTTGATGAACTGCACGCTCAGGTCGTGCTTGCGGTTCAGGTAATCCTGGTCGATGACCTGGACCGGCCGACCACTGACCGAAGTGCCGCCCGGCGCCGCGTCGGTATAACGCTGGTTGCCGACCACCGCGATGGAACGGGCACCGAGAATGTCCACAGGGCCGCGCACGTCGATGGCGATATCACCCGCGGTATCGCTGCCCTGGCGCGGGGCGATCAGCTCCAGGGTGCCCCGTGGGCGGCCATCGCCCTGCCCGGCGGCGGTGCCGTGGCGCAGGTCGATGCGCGCGCCGCTGGCCAGGGTCAGCTGGCCCTGGCCACTGTTGAGTTCGACCACGGCGCGGTTCGGCGCGTCGATGATCGCGCCGTAGCTGTCGACCCGCAGCCCACTGCCGTGGGCATCGAGCAGCGCCCCAGCGCCGAGGGCAAGGCCACGTCCGGCGGCCAGGCGGATGCTGCCGACTTGCTCGCCGCTGGCATCGACATGGCCCTCGATCCTGAGCTGGCCATTGTCCAGCGACACGTTGATCTGCCGTGCCTTGAGCTCATCGCCGATCACCAGGTCGCCCTGCTTGATCTGGAAGCTGCGCGCGCCGAACACTTCGTCGCGGTTCAGGCGCTGGTTGAGGCCGGCGAAATCGTCTAGGTGCCGGGCACGGATATCGACCGCGCCACCCGCGTAGGGGACCCGCGTGCCGGCGGCATCATACTGGCCGCTGGCAGCCCCAAGAATCCGGCCGAGCAGCTCGATGCCCCCGCCCTGCTCACCCAGGGCGATGGCGCTCAGGCGACCGGCGCGGTTGTTGCGGGCACTGAGGTCGATCAACGCGCCGGCGGCCTGGTGAATGTTGCCGAACTGACTGCCGAGCACCAGCTCGCCACCCCAGCTGTACTGGGTCACATCATTGAAGGTCAGGGTGCGCCCGGCCAGGTCCACCCGCGCGGCGTCGCCCAGGCGCAGGTCGTCCACGGCCTGCAGGGTCAGGCGGCCACTGGGCAGGCTGAAGGTGCCGTCGACCAGCAGTTGCCGCGCCTTGAGGCTCAACTCGGCCCCCAGTGCCTCGCGGCCGCTGGCCAGCGTACCCGTAGCGCCTTGCACACGCAGGGTGCCGCCGGCCTCGATGCGGTTGAGCGAACCCGCGGTGCCGGTCCACAACGGCGTGTCCACCAGCAGGTCGCCACCGCTATAGGCGAAGCCGCCGTCGGCCTGGTAGTCGCCACGGCGGTGATGAACCAGCAGGCTGCCCTTGTGGTTGGCCGTCACCTGGTGGCTGGCGTGCAGTTCCACACGGCTGAAGCCCAAGGTCTGGCGCGCCATGTCGGCGCTGCCGTCGGGCTGGCTGTTGGCACCATAGCCGAATTCCAGGTCCTTGACGCGGATGGCCAGCACGCCATCGCCACTGCCGGCCCCACCCGCGATCGGCGCACCCGCGACGTTACGGGCACCGCTCCAGATCAAGCGTTCGGTGCGGATGGTCGCCTGGTCGCCGGCCAAGCCACTGCCATGGATGGCCGGCACGCCGAGGACCAAGGCCTGCAGACGGTTCTTGCCGGTGACCGGGTCGTAGGTGTCGAGCGCGGTGGTACCGAAGAAATTCAGCGAGTCGGACGCCGCCAGCGTCAGGGTCTGCAGAGCAGGCACGCCATCGGCCGGGCTGCCCTGCAGCAGGCGGTCGAGCACCTGCTGGTAGAGGGTCAGGCCCTGACCCAGGACACCATTGGCCAGGGCCTGGGCCAGCGCCTCGGCGCTGCCGACGTTGATCCGACCGACCGACAGGCCCAGGTGACGGGTGCCGAAGGCCACGCCATCATCGAGGCTGAAGGTCTTGTCGGTGGCGGCGAACAACGAGCCTTCCGAGTACAGCCGGGTGCTGCCCTGGCAATCGCCGGCGCTGCAGCCGCCAATGAGAATGGAACCCGGCGCCCCGCTGGTGGTGAGTGGCGAAGACAGCACCTCCAGCCGACCATTGGACACCGCCAGCAAGGCGCGGCCATTGCTGTTGATGAAGTAGCCGTCATCGGCACCGAAGGGCACCGCGCCACGGCCAAGGGTGACGAGACCGGCCCCCTGCTCGACGACGATACCGCCGTGCGGATCGTTGCTGGTCAGGAACACTTCGCCGGCCCGCAGCTCGGCCCCCGAACGCACCCAGATATCGCGGGTGCCTTCGAGGAAGGTCATCTGGTTGCCGCCCTGGCCGTAGAGCACATTGGCCCGCCCGCCCAGGGTCAGCCGGGGTGCCTGCAAGGCATTGAGCTCGCGTGCCGACAGCACCGCGATGTTGTCGCCGATGGCCTGGCCGCTGCCGCCATCGGCGACGATCTCCAGGCCCCGGGCGCCGAACACCGCCGCGCTGCCGGCATGACCGCCCTGGGCGGCGGCGAAGTTCACCCGCCCGGCGACACGCAAGGTACTGGCGGCGTCATTGTTGGTCTGCACCCGCAGGTTCAGCCACTTGCCATCGGCCTCGATCGCCGCGCGCGGCACGCCCTTGGCCACGGCATCGGCGCGCACGAAGTCGGCGTAGGCCATTTCGTTGTACTGCGAATAGCGTCGCAGCACGTCAGCTGCGGTCAGGATCACCTGGCTCGGCAGCGCCTGGCGGATACCGGTGTTGGCCACCGACAGGCTGCCCGTGGTGGTCCATGAACCGTTGCGCATCGCCTGGCTGCCAGAGCGTCCCACGGCCGTGGCCAGGCCATTGAGCTCGACCCTGAACGCGCCCGGCAGCAGGGCGTAGCTGGCCGGCAGCAAGGTGTAGGTGCCGGCCGCCAGGCCTGGAATGCTGCCATCCAGGGTAATCTGCTGGCCGATCCCCGGCGCCGTCACGCCGGCCTCGCCGGTAACCGGTGCATAGGGGCCGGAGAAGCTTGGCACGATGGCATAGACCGGGTTGCTGTCCAGGGTGGGCAGGACCAGACGCCCCTCGCCATCGAACTGCATCAGCGGGTGGTAGCGGGCATCGGTGGAGCCGCCACGTCCGGAGACGAATCCGGCCCCGGTCAACATGCCGCCCCCGGCCAGGTCGATCAGGGCGTCCTGGCGAACATCGATCGATTTGCCGTTGAGCGACACCCCATAAAGGCTGTCGCCTGCCGCCCCCACCAGCTTCACCGCCTCGCCACCGAACAGGTAGCTCAAGCCGTCCACCGTTGCGCCATAGGGCATGACCAGCCCGGCCGCGCTGACCGAGGTGATGCTGCCCGGCAGCAGGGTCACGGACTGGGTGCCCCCCGTTTCCTGCCCCAGCGACAACCCGCCCAGCGGCGCCCGCAGCACGCCGCCCTGCTCCACCTTGCCGGCGATCAGCGCCAGTCGGCCGAATACCGAGAACGGTTGCTCGGGCGTGCCCTGGCCGGCCCTGCCAATGCGCAGGGTGGCGTTGGCGCCCGTCTCGATCTGGCCGAAGGCACCGGTGGTCGGGTAGATCTGCGCGGCGAGCAGCTCCAGGTCGGCATTGCCGCGCAGCAAGGTGCGGTCGGTGCCCTCGCCGACCTTGCCCAGCACGCGCAGGTCGCCCTGGCTGCGCAGGCTGCCCAGGGCAAAGCCACGCCGATCGAAATCCAACGTGCCGCCCGTAGCCAAGGCCAGGCTGCCATGGGCGCCCAGGGTCAGCGCATCGCGCAGGTCCAGCAGCTGCGCGTCGACCTGCAACAGCGCCGCGCTGTCCTGGGTTGACAGGCCGCCCTTGAGGGTCGGTCGGGTCGCCTGCTCAGCGCTGCGGTGGTTGCTGCCCGCGAGCCGCACATAGGGCGCCTGCAGGTGAACACGGGCGTCGCCTGCGCTCCTCTGGGCCAGCACCAGCGAACCGGTGTACAGCTGCAGGCTGCGGGCCATCTGCAGATCAATGTCGCCATCGAACGCCACCACGCCGTCGCTGAGCAGCGACAGGCTGTCGAAGCCCCCAGCAGCGATCCTGGCGACGTCGAGGCGCCCCTGGCCATAGCGCAACGGTCCGCTCTCAAGGCCAGCAGCGCCCTGGGCAAGGGTCAGCTCGCGGGGTGCCTTGACCCCGTCGACCAAGCTGGCATTGAGGTACAGACCGGTGTCCAACGCCACCTCCAGGCTGCCGCCCGCAGCGCCACGACCACCGGAAGCGGCACTGAAGCTGCCGTTCAGGCGCAACCCATGGCTCGACGCCAGGCTGATGCGCCCGCCGTTGCTGGCCACGGCCACCGGCCCCTGGCCACGGATATCCAGCGTGGCCTGGGCGCCATCGGCGCGCAGGCGGGCGCCTTCGGCCATGTCCAGGAACAGGTAGGCGCCGTTGCTGGTGCCCAGGTTGTGGTCGATCTGCCCGCCGATGACGATGCTGCCGCCGTCATCGACCCGGCCATAGCGGCGCCCCTGCAGGTCAACGGCCGTGACCGCCCGACCGGACACATCGATCAGGGCCTGGTCGCCGAGGCGGATGGAGCGCTGGTGCGCGCCTTCGGATACACCGGAATCCATGGCCGGCAGCCACGGCTGCAGCAGACTGACACTGCCGCCCCAGGCATTGAGGGTGCCGTTCAGGGTCAATTGCGCGGTGCTGCCCAGGCTGATGGACTGCAACGGGTCGACACTGATCGTCGCGCCGCGCCCGACCTCGAGCAACGCTGCTTCGCGCACGGTCTGGGCGAAACGGGTATCGCCCGCCGCCAGGGCCAGGCTGGCGCCGGCACGCGACTCCAGGGTGCCGGCCACGGCGTTCTGCACGAGCGGCGGCGCCAGCCAGACCTGCGCCTGACCACTGACCGGCTGGCTGGCGTCAAGCCGCTCCACAGGCCGGGTGACATCGATACGACTGCCGGCGGCCACGCTCAGGCTGTGATTGCCGGTGATGGCGTAGTGGGCGAAGCCGCGGCTGAAGAAATCCTCGGCCAGATGCACGCTGGCCTTGCCATCGGCGGCGGCGCCAATGCTCACCCGGTCGGCGGCCACGGTCAGGGTGCCCGCACCACTGCTGCCGTAACCGCGCAGCTCACCATCGAGGCGCATCCGGCCGATCCCGGCGCTGTTCAGCACGCTGCTCTGCAAGGTCAGGTTGCCGCCACTGCCGCCGAGCAGGCGGTTGGCTTCGCGGCGCACCACCCCACCGGATACGTCCAGCACGCTGCCGCTGTCCAACAGCACATCACCGCTGCTACGCAGGCTCAGACTGCCGCCGTTGCGCCAGGCCCGCTCGCCGGGACTCACACCTTCACTGCGCAAGCCGCTGACATCCAAGCGTACGCCGGCGGCCACGCCGACCTGCGCGCGCAGCCCTGTCGGGGTAACAAGCGGCAGGTCCTGCAGGCTGGCGAGGACCCGCTGCCTGAGCACATCGCCCAGGACCATCTGCCCGCCTCTGGCGGTCAAGTCGGCATTGACCTGCACCTGCGGGGCATAGAGCGTCAGGCTGCCACCGTCGGCCAGACGCAGGGCATCATCGACCTGGATACGCTGCTGAGCGGCGACCGTAAGGCCGCCCAGGGCCGAGCCGTTGAGCCAGTCGCTGTCGAGCAGCAGTTGCCCGCGACGCTTGTCGTCCAGCGGTGCCTGCAGGCCGATATCGGCGCTCTGCCCGCCCGCCCCTTGCCGCACCAGCACCTGCTGCATGACCGGGGTCAGGCTCATGCCCAGCGCCTTGGCATCGGAGAGATAGCCGGGCACCTGCTGGCCGATCACCAGCTGCGCGCCCTGGGCTCGGGCGCTGTGGACCTGGCTATAGCCGTCGCCTCCGCGCACCGGCGCCTGGACCTGGCGCTCGTCCTGCCAGGTCTGGCCGACCAGCTGGCCATCGAGCACCGCGCTGTGGGTCGCCACCACCAGGCTGCCGGCATCGCGCCCCACGGTGTAGCCCTGCTCGAAGCGCTGCCCAGGGGCGATCAGCGGATTGTAGAAGGTGCGGGTCTGGTCCCAGCGTGCGCTGTGCGCCTGGTAGCCTTTGTACAGGCCGGTGTAGAGCAGGTCGCCCGGGGCCCGCGACAGTTCGTACAGGCGTCCGTCCTCACCACGCAACCAGCTCTGGCGGACGTAGCCGTCCTGCACCGCCAGGGTGCCACCGGACAGGTTGATCTCGGCGCCGGCACGGGTCACCAGGTCCTGGCCGGTGAAGGTCACCGTGCCGCCCTGGGCCATCCACTCGCCGACACTGTGGTTGCGGGTGCCGAGGTAGCCGCCGACCTCAAGCAGGCCACCGGCGGTGTACCAACGATCGCTGGCGTAGCCGTTGACGCCCTTCTCGACATGCACCAGTTCCCGTACATCCACCCACACATCGCTGTTGATCAGGCCGCCCTTGTCACGGTTGCCGGCCGCGTCGCGCTGCTCGTTACCTTGCACGTTGATCTTGATCACGTTGCTTTCCATCGCCACCTTGACCCCGAGGGCCCCGGCCACATCGATGCGCGCGCCCTCGTCCACCAGGCTGCGCAGCCCGGCGCTGACCGCCACCTGGCCGCCGGTGGCCAGGGTCAGGGCGCCTTCCTGGAAATGCACGGTGCCGCCACTGACCACCTCCACCCGCGACTGCTCGGGGCGGTCGATGACCTTGCTCAAGTTGTCGAAGCGGCCCGTGGCATTGTTGCCGCTGACACCATCCACCACCTGCCGCGAGGCCTCCCGCTGGCTGTCGAGGGCCTGGCTGTCGTCGAGCAGCACGGCGGTGACGCTGCCCTTGCCGAAGCTGACCGTGCCGTTGGCGTCACTGGCCGAATTGAGCAGGTGTATGCTGCCCCGCCGGTCCACCGCGGTGCTGGCCAGGGCCACGCCGTCCTGGCGCACGGCATGGCCGGTCAAGGTGATGTCGCCGCCCGCGGCCTGGATCAAGCCAGCGTTGGCCACGCTGCCGGCACTGCTGCCGGCCTTCAGGCTGCTGGCGACCTCGTTGCCACGGGTGGTGGAGAAGGCGTTGGCCTGGGTGCCCTTGCCCCGGCGGATATAGAAGGCGTCACCGGCGGCCAGGGTGGCCTGGCCCTGGGGCGTGATGATCTGGCCTTCGTTGCTCACCTCGCTGCCCAGCAACAGCACGTAGCCGCCCCCTTCGGTGGAGCTGGCCGGCGCGCGGGTTTGCAGCTGCGCGCCGCGCTCGACCTGGAGCTTGCCGGCGGCCTCGGTGAAGGTGGCCTGGCTGGCGTTGTTGTCGACATAAAGCCCACGCTCGCGGAACTGCTCGTCGCTGACCTGCGCTGCCGCCGCCACCAGGTTGCGCACGTTGACCTGGCTGCTGCCGTTGAACACCACGCCATTGCGGTTGACCAGCATCACCGTGCCCTGGGCCTCGATCTGGCCCTGGATCTGGCTCGGCCGGGCATTGGGGTCGTTGACCCGGTTGAGCACCGCCCACTGCGCCTGCTGATCGAACTTGACCGTGGTGTCGCGGCCGACGTTGAAGGTCTCCCAGTTGAGGATCGCCTTGTCGGCGGTCTGCTCGATCAGCACCTGCGTCCTGCCGCCCACCTGGCTCTGCTGCGGCGCCTTGGCATTCTGCCAGCCCTTGGTCAACGGGTTCTCGTCGACCTTCAGGCCGCCCTCGCCCAGGCCGTTGGGCACGGTCTGCGGCTGCACCTGCGCGAGGGTACGCCCGGCGGCCTGGGCGGCCTGCTGCGCGGCGATGGCGGCCACGGTGTTGTTGAGGTTGCCCACCGACCGCTGGAACTGCTGGTTCAGGCGCTGCTGCTGTGCCAGCGGCGGTGGCGCGCCGGGCAGTTGCACGGTGCCGCCGACGCCGCCCCCGCTGGCGGGCGCAGCGCCCTTGGCCGCAAACCAGGCCGAGCTGAACGGCTGCGCGGCGTGGGCCGTGCCCGCCAGCATCAGCAGCGCGATGGCCTGGGCCAGGGGCTTGAGCAGCATGGGCTCATGGCCGACAGGCTGGCCACGGCGCTGGACGACGGTGGCTGGAGAGTCTGGCTGGTGCTGGCCGCGCGACATCGCAGGGTTCCTTGTGCTGGGTCATGGAAGGCAGTTCGGTGCGGCCGTGATGCCGCTTTGCCATAAGGCAGTCGGCCCGGGCCCGGACCGAAGTTTTGTCATGCAAAGTTCATCTGCCTGGGTTACGCGCACACGCGAAAACCGACGGTGCCGTACCGGCCACCGTCGGTTGTCCGCCCGTTGCGGGCTTGGGCTTTCGCGTGCGCTTACAGTCGGCCGATGCCGTTGCAGACCGAAGCGTTGGCGATGTCGGTGCCTTCGTTGTAGCCGTTGTCCAGGAACACCTTCTTGATCTCGGCGGCGTAGGCGGCCGGCAGGCTGACGAAGGAGTGCTGGGCGATGGTGGCGGCCTTGGTGCCGGAGTACAGGTCGTTCAGGAAGCTGCGCACGGCGGTGGCGTCAGCCGCGGTCTGGTAGCACTGGCCGACCAGCAGGTTGGTGTAGCCGACGATCGGATAGCCCGAGGTCGGAACGATGCCACCGGCGTTGAAGATCGGCACCCACTTGCTTGGGTCGGCGCGATCGGCCGCGGAGCTAGGGGCGACGGCGGTGCCCAGGGCGGTACGGGCGTTGGCGGCGGTCGGCAGCGGCGCGGTGCCGGCGGCCATGGCGTTCTTGCTGACACGGGCGACCACGGCGTTGTTGCCGGTGGCGACATAGTCAGGGCTGACGTAGCCGATGGTGCCATCGGTGGCGTTGACCGCGTTGACCACATCGGCGCTGCCGGCAACGGCTTGCCAGGTGGCCGGCTCGCTGCCGACGTTGGCGGTGGTGAAGGTGCTGCTGACCACGAAGGACGATGGGCAGGAGTCAGCCAGGAAGCGCGACAGCAACTCGGTGGTGCCGCTGCTGCCGGAACGGTAGATCACCTTGATCGGGGTGGTGTCGGCGCTGCCCAGCAGCTGGCCCCAGGTGGTGGTGGTGCCGGAGAACACGGCGCACAGCTGGGCGCCGGTCAGTTGCAGGTTGGTCACGCCCGACTTCTTGTAAGGGATGGCGACAGAAGTGCCCACGGACGGGATCTGTACCAGTTTGCCCCAGGTGGCGGCCTTGGCGCTGTTGTAGGTCGACAGCTCCGAGGCGCTCAGCACCGAATCGCTGCCGGCGAAGTCGACGTTGGTGCCGGCCGGCTGGTTGATCGAGGCCGGTGCGTTGGTCAGGAACGCCGTCTTGCCACCGCCGCTGCCCACGCCGGTGTAGCTGAAGTCGGCCGGCAGCAGGCGTGGCAGGGTCGAGGTGCCGTTGTAGAGGTTTTCCGGCAGGGTGGCGCCGCCACCGACAACAGCAGCCATGGATTGGGCCGAAGCCAGGGTAGCAGCCACCAGGGAGGCGGCGATCACAGTACGCTTAAACATGAAGCAATCTCCTATCGTCGTGTTCGTACGTTGAGTGGGTCGCGCATTGCTGTGGCCACAGGCCGCATCCCCTGATCCAGAGGGGTTGGAGGCTGGGCCACGAAGGCAACATTCGCAGCTTGTGGTGACAGGCAAAGGAAAAAACATCGGGAGTTCGGCAGGGAAAAGCTCGGGTGTCGGCGGGCGGTTTCCGGGCCTGCGGCAGGCTGGCCAGGAGCCGGGGCAGGCAGTACGGGAGGGATCGAACCGGAGGATGGCAGCTCAGGTACTCGGGAGCTTGGCCGGGGGAGAAAAAAACATTGCGCCAGTGCCGGCCACTTCACAGTGGCCGGCTGGTCATGGGCGGGTCTTCAGGGCGCGGCGACCTCGCTGGGCGTCGCCAGTTGCAGAACCTCGCTGGTGTAGGCCCACGCTTGCTGGACCTTGTCCGGGTGCTCGTTCAGGCGGATGCCGTAGGACGGGATGATCTGCTTGATCTTCGCCTGCCACTCGGGCGTGGCCACCTTGTCCTTGAACACCTTGCTCAGCAGGTCGAGCATGATCGGCGGCGCGGTCGAGGCGCCCGGCGAGGCGCCGAGCAGCCCGGCAATGCTGCCATCCTTGGACGTCACCACTTCGGTGCCCAGCTTCAGCACTCCGCCCTGGTTCTGGTCTTTCTTGATGATCTGCACCCGCTGGCCGGCCTGCCACAGGCGCCAGTCTGCCTTCTTGGCCTCGGGGAAGTAGGTCTGCAGCGCAGCGAAACGGTCATCGTCGGACTGCATCAGCTGGCCGATCAGGTACTGCACCAGGTCGAACTCGCGCACCCCGACCCGCACCATCGGCCAGGTGTTGTGCAGCGACATGCTGGCGAACAGATCAAGCAGCGAACCTTCCTTGAGGAACTTGGTGGAGAAGGTGGCGAACGGCCCGAACAGGATCATGCGCTTGCCGTCGAGCACACGGGTGTCCAGGTGCGGCACCGACATCGGCGGCGCACCGGTGGCGGCGATGCCGTAGGCCTTGGCCATGTGGCGCTGGGCGATGGCAGGGTTGTCGGTGACCAGGAACGAGCCGCCCACCGGGAAGCCGGCATAGTCCTTGGCCTCGTCGATGCCGGACTTCTGCAGCAGCGGCAGCGCCGCGCCGCCGGCGCCGATGAACAGGAACTTGGCATCGGTGGCCGAGGTGCTGCCGTCCTTTAGGTTCTTGTACTCGACGTGCCAGCTGCCGTCGTCGTTGCGGGTGATGTTCTCCACTTCGCTGGACAGCTTGAGGTCGAAGTTGGGCCGGGTCTGCAGGTAGCCCACGTACTGGCGGGTGATCTCGCCGAAGTTGACGTCGGTGCCGATGGGCGTCCAGGTGACGGCGAGCTTCTGGTTGGGGTCGCGCCCCTCCATCATCAGCGGCACCCACTTGGCGATCTGCGCGTGGTCCTCGGAGTACTGCATGGGCTTGAACAGCGGGCTGGCCTGCAGCGCTTCGTAGCGTTTCTTGAGGAAGCGGATGTTGTCGTCCCCCCAGACGAAGCTCATGTGCGGCGTGGTGTTGATGAATGAGCGCGGGTTCTTCAGCACACCCTGCTTGACCTGCCAGGCGAGGAACTGACGGGTGACCTGGAACGACTCGTTGATCTCCACCGCCTTGCTGATGTCGATCTTGCCGTCCTTCTCCGGCGTGTAGTTGAGCTCGGCCAGCGCCGAGTGGCCGGTGCCGGCGTTGTTCCAGCCGTTGGAGCTTTCCTCGGCGACCTTGTCCAGGCGCTCGACCATCTCCATCGACCAGCCCGGCTCCAGCTCGTTGAGCCAGACCGCCAGCGTGGAACTCATGATGCCGCCGCCCACCAGCAGCACATCGACCCGCTTGCTGTCGGCGGCGTGGGCGTGGAGGCCCAGGGCCAGGACCAGTGTCGCGACTGCCCACCTGGGCGTTTTGCTGATGTTCATGTGCGCTCCCTTGTTGGTCATTGCGTGCACCTGCGCGATCAAGCTTAGCCGACTGGATTGCTCGGGCATGGCCGCGGTGTTTTTAATGCCTTTGGCGGATCTGTCGCGGGCCAGGTCCGATAATCGCCCGCTTTCAATCGATGATGATTTGACGAAACTAACCAGGTAGTACAATTATCGAGACATCCAAAAACAACAAAGTGATACCCCGTCATGACACCCCGAATCCTCGTGCTCAACGGCCCCAACCTCAATCTGCTGGGCACCAGCGAACCCACCCAGTACGGACATGAAACCCTTGCCGACCTGGCCCGGCTCTGCGCCGCCAGCGCCGCTGAACTGGGCCTGGAACTGGAGTTTCGCCAGACCAACCACGAAGGCGAGCTACTCGACTGGATCCATACCGCCCGTGGCCGTTGCCACGGCATCCTGATCAACCCTGCCGCCTGGACCCACACCTCGGTGGCCATCCGCGACGCCCTGGTGGCCAGCGAGCTTCCGGTGATCGAGGTGCACCTGTCCAACGTGCACAAGCGCGAGCCGTTCCGTCACCTGTCGTTCGTCTCCAGCATCGCCGTGGGGGTGATCTGCGGCCTCGGCAGCCAGGGCTACCGCATGGCCCTGGGCTACTTCGGCGAACACCTGCGCGAGCACGCGGCATGAGCGGCACAGGCATCCTTGCCGGCCTCATTGGCCGTGGCATCCAGGCCTCGCGCACACCGGCGCTGCACGAGCGTGAAGGCGACGCCCAGGCGCTGCGCTACCTGTACCGGCTGATCGACGCCGACCAGCTGGGCCTGGACGACAGCGCCCTGCCCGCCCTGCTCGATGCCGCCGAGCGCACCGGGTTCACCGGGCTCAATATCACCTTCCCGTTCAAGCAGGCGATCCTGCCGCTGCTCGACGCGCTGTCGGACGAAGCGCGTGGCATTGGCGCGGTGAACACCGTGGTGCTGCGCGAGGGCCGGCGGGTTGGCCACAACACCGACTGCCTGGGCTTCGCCGAAGGCTTGCGGCGCGGCCTGCCCGGCGTCGCGCGGCGTCAGGTGGTACAGCTGGGCGCGGGCGGCGCGGGCGCGGCGGTGGCCCATGCGCTGTTGGCCGAAGGCGTCGAGCGCTTGCAGCTGTTCGAGGTCGACCAGGCCCGCGCCCGGGCACTGGTGGACAATCTCACCCAGCGTTTCGGCGTCGGTCGCGCCGTGCTCGGCGAGGACTTGGCCAGCGCGGTGGCCGACGCCGATGGCCTGGTCAACACCACACCCGTGGGCATGGCCAAGCTGCCCGGCACCCCCTTGCCTCCCGCGCTGCTGCACCCACGGCTGTGGGTGGCGGAGATCATCTACTTCCCCCTGGAGACCGAACTGCTGCGCCATGCCCGGGCCCTGGGCTGCCGCACCCTGGACGGTGGCACCATGGCAGTGTTCCAGGCGGTCAAGGCGTTCGAGCTGTTCAGCGGGCGCCCGGCCGATGCCGAGCGCATGCAGGCACACTTCGCCAGCTTCTAGCAAGCCCGCGCGTGCGCAATCCGGGCTGCCGCGCGACGAAGCGATGCAGCCCTCAGGCCCCCGCCACCGCACCGATGAAGTTGGCCAATTCCGCCGTGCGCGGTGCGGCAAACACGTCGCGCGGGTGGCCGGTCTCGTGCACCTTGCCCTGGTGCATGAACACCAGCTTGTCGCCCACCTCGCGGGCGAAGCGCATCTCGTGGGTGACCATGACCAAGGTCATGCCCTCCTTCGCCAGCTGGCGCACCACGCCCAGCACCTCGTTGACCAGTTCCGGGTCCAGTGCCGAGGTGATCTCGTCGCACAGCAGCACCTTGGGTGACATGGCCAGCGCCCGGGCGATGGCCACCCGCTGCTGCTGCCCACCGGAAAGGCGGTCAGGGTAGGCGTCGATCTTGTCGCCCAGCCCTACCCGCTCGAGCATCCGCTCGGCCAACTGGCGTGCCTCGGCCCTGCCGGTCTTCTTCACCACCTGGGGCGCGAGCATCACGTTCTCGCCCACGGTCAGGTGCGGGAACAGGTTGAACTGCTGGAACACCATGCCGACCTTCTGGCGCAGCGCGCGCAGGTCGGCACGGCCGGCATCGAGGTATTCGCCATCCACCTCGATCACCCCGTCGCTGATCGACTCCAGGCCATTGAGGGTGCGCAGGAAGGTGCTCTTGCCCGATCCGCTGCGGCCGATGATGGCCACCACCTCACCCTCCTCGATGCTCAGGTCGACCCCCTTGAGCACGTGGTTGTCGCCGTAGTACTTGTGCAGCGCGGACACTCTAAGCAGGGGCATGCAGCCTCCTTTCCAGGTAGCGGGCGCTCAGTGAGAGCGGGTAGCAGAGGATGAAGTAGCCCACGGCCACCAGGCCGTAGATCAGGAATGGCTCGAAAGTGGCGTTGGCCAGCATGCCGCCGGTCTTGGTCAGCTCGGTGAAACCGATGATCGAGGTGACCGCCGTGCCCTTGACCACCTGCACCGAGAAGCCCACGGTGGGGGCTATGGCGATGCGCAACGCCTGGGGCAGGACCACATGGCGCAACTGCTCCAGGCGGCCCATGGCCAGGCTGGCGGAGGCCTCCCACTGGCCCCGCGGGATCGCCTCCACGCAGCCGCGCCAGATCTCGGCGAGAAAGGCGCTGGTGAACAAGGTCAGGGCGATGGCCGCGGCCATCCACGCCGACACGTCGATGCCGAACAAGGCGATGCCGAAGAACACCATGAACAGCTGCATCAACAGCGGCGTGCCCTGGAACAGCTCGATGAACGCACGGGCGGCGCCGCGCAGCAGTGGCCGGTCACTGATCCGCGCCACCAGCAGCAATAGCCCACCGACGCTGCCGCAAGCGAACGCCACCAACGACAGCAGCAAAGTCCACTGCAACCCGGTCATGAGGTTGCGCACGATATCCCACAAGGTGAAGTCCATTCAGCGTCTCCCCATCAGCAGGCGCTGGCCGATCCAGGCCAGCAGCTGGCGCACGACGATGGCCATCAGCAGGTACAGCAGCGTGGTCAACAGGTAGGTCTCGAAGGCGCGAAAATTGCGCGACTGGATGAAATTGGCGGCGAACGACAGCTCTTCGGTGGCGATCTGCGAACACACCGCCGAGCCGAGCATGACGATCACGATCTGGCTCGTCAGCGCCGGCCACACCTTGGCCAGGGCCGGTTGCAACACCACGTGGCGAAACGCCTCGAAACGGCTCAGGGCCAGCGCGGCCGCGGCTTCGAGCTGGCCCTTGGGGATCGCCTGGATACCGGCGCGGATGATCTCGGTCGAGTAGGCGCCCAGGTTGATCACCATCGCCAGCACCGCTGCCTGCCATTCGCTCAGGCGCACGCCCAGCGCCGGCAGGCCGAAGAAGATGAAGAACAGCTGGACGATGAACGGCGTGTTGCGGATCAGCTCCACGTACAGCCCGAACAGCGCGTCGAACGGCCGCAGGCGCCAGGCCCGGGTCACCGCGCCGAGCACGCCGATGGCGACCCCGAGCACGGTGCCGACCAGGGTCAGCTCCAGGGTGAACAGCATGCCCCGCAGCAACAGGTCGCCCTGCGCCAGCACCGGGGCGAAGTCGAATTGATAGGCCATCGCTCAAGCGCTCAGAGATCGGCCGGCAGCGGCTGCTTGAGCCACTTCTCGGCGTTGCGGTTCAGGCTGCCGTCGGTCCTGGCGGCGTCGAGGGTGGCATTGACCTTCTGCAACAGCGCCGGCTCGTTCTTGGCCAGGCCCACGTAGACCGGCGAGTCCTTGAGCTTGACCTTGAGCACCGGCACCTTGGCCGGGTTCTTTGCGGCGATGGCGGCCATCACCACGCTGCCGCTGGCGATCAGCTCGACCTGCCCGGACAGGTAGGCGGCGATGGTCGAGTTGTTGTCCTCGAAACGCTTGATGATCGCGCCCTTGGGCGCCACGGCGCTCAGTTCCATGTCCTCGATGGCGCCGCGGGTGACGCTGATGGTCTTGCCGGCCAGGGCTTCGATCGCGTCGACCGGTGCCTCGGCCGGGCCGAACACCGCCAGGTAGAACGGCGCATAGGGGCGCGAGAAGTCGATCACCGCGGCGCGCTCAGGGTTCTTGCCCAGGCTCGAGATCACCAGGTCGACCTTGCCGGTGGTGAGGAACGGGATGCGGTTGGTGCTGTTGACCGGGGTCAGGGCCAGCTTGACGCCAAGCTTGTCGGCCAGCAGTTGCGCGGTGTCGATGTCCAGGCCGCGAGGCTTGAGGTCCGGGCCGACCGAACCGAACGGCGGGAAGTCCTGGGGCACGGCCACCTTGAGCACGCCGCGGGCGGTGATGTCAGCCAGCGCGTCGGCCTGGGCCAGGGGCATTGCCAGAGGGGTGGCGCAGAACAGGGTGGCCAGGAACAGGGAGCGGAACGTCTTCATCGAAAGGCCTCGCAGGAGTCCGGAAAGGGGCTGCGGTGCCAGTGCACGGGCCATGCCAGTCTTGGGCAAAACACCTGCGAGCGGCGTGGCGCAAGGCGCCGATCAGGTCTTACTGGTCTGAACAGTTGCGACCTCGAAGCATCCCGTGCCCCGCTTTCGCGCAACGGCCGCAGGGCCTGCGCCAGGACGAGGCAAGGCTTGCCACGCCGTGCCGATTGCCCGTAAAAGGGAGGCCATCGCCCTCAGACCGGTCTGAACAGCATGCTCGCCACCGCCACGCGCCCCGTCCCGGAAATCGCCCTGCAGGCCATCCGCCAACTGATCGAGCAGGACGGCTACCAGCCTGGCGACGCCCTGCCTTCGCAGCGCGACCTGGCCGAACGCCTGGGCGTGAGCCGGGCGTCGCTGCGCGAGGCCTTGTCGTCGCTCAGCGCCCTGGGACTGGTCAGCGTGCAACCGGGCAAGGGGGTGTTCGTCCTGGCTCCGGCCACTGGCCAGCCATCGCCAGGCAGCTTCGCCTGGCCCTATGCCGAACAGGTCTCGGCCGCCGACACCTTCCAGCTGCGTTACGCCCTGGAAGGCTTCGCTGCCGGCCAGGCGGCCCTGGCGTTGACCGCCGATGACCTGGACGCGTTGCAGGCCAACGTCGAGGCAATGGCCGTGGAGTTGCGCGCCGGGCGCTTCGAGGCCGCCGCACGCCTGGACTTCGCCTTCCACCAGCAACTGCTGCAGGCCAGCGGCAACCGCGCGATGCTGCAGGTGATCACCGCCAGCCAGGATATTTTCCTGGAAAGCCAGAAACTGCCGTTCATCCGCCCCGAGCGGGCCATGGAAACCTGGCAGGAGCACCGCAAGATCCTCCGCGCCCTCGCCCGCCGCTCCCAGGCCGGCGCGCAACGGGCAATGCAGGAGCACATCCGCAACGCCGCGGCGCGCACCGGGGTGGTGTTCGCCGGTTGAGCGGGCTCAGGCCTTGATGTAGCGCATTACCGCCTCGCAGATCACCTGCTTTTGACGCTGCTTGACCTGCTCGTCGGCCAGGTCGATCTGGAAGATGTCGCCGAAGGTGTGGCGGTTCGACACCCGATAGAAGCAGAACGAGCTCATCAGCATGTGCAGGTCGATCACCTCGATCCCCGGGCGGAACACGCCCTGCTCCACGCCACGGGCGAGAATCTTGCCCAGTGCGTCGAGCACCATGCTGCTCATTTCGCGGATCACCGGCGACTGCTTGACGTACTCGCCATAGTGGATGTTCTCGGTGCAGACGATGCGCACGAAGTCGACGTTGTCGGCGTGGTGGTCGAAGGTGAATTCCACCAGGCGCTGGATCGCCTGTTCAGGCGACAGCGAGTCGAGGTCCAGGCTGTGCTCGGTCTTGCGGATGTCGCCGTAGAGCTTGACCAGGCATTCGACGTAGAGCTGCTCCTTGCTGCCGAAGTAGTAGTAGATCATGCGCTTGGAGGTGGCGGTACGCTCGGCGATGGCGTCGACCCGGGCACCGGCCAGGCCCTGCTGGACAAACTCGGTGATGGCGGCCTGGAGAATGTTCTCGCGGGTCTTTTCCGGGTTGTTCTTGCGCGATCTGCGCAGCCCTTCGACTTCAGGCTTTGCTACCGAATCACTCATACCGACTCACAGGCTCGTTATAGGAATCCGGACGATTATCCGTGAGCCGGGCGGTGCAGGGAAGCGTGGTGTTGTGAGCGGCTTGCCCCGCGATGGGACCCTGATTTACAACACCGCCGTGCGCGCCGCCCCGCTGCGCGCTTTGGCCATCGCCGCCAGGCGCACCGCGACGTTGGCCGCGCCATAGCCGGCGTAACCGCCCTTGCGCTGCAGGACCTCGAAGAAAAAGCGCCCTTCGAACGGCTCGGTGTACACATGGAACAGCTCGCCGCCCTGGGCATCGCGGTCGTACAGCACGTTGTAGTACGCCAGCTCGCTGAGGAACTCGTCATCGAACTCGAAGCGCGCCGCCAGGTCGTCGTAGTAGTTCAGCGGGATCTCCAGCAACGGCACGCCGGCCTCCTTGGCCCGGGCCACCTCAGCGAAGATGTCCTCGCAGTCAAAGGCGACATGGTGCACGCCCGAGCCGCGATAGCTGTCCAGGGCATGGGCGATGGCGGTGTTGCGGTTCTCCGAGATGTTCAACGGCAGCCGCAGGCTGGCGCAGTGACTGCGCAGGGCACGGCTCTTGACCAGGCCATAGGGGTCAGGCAGTACCACCTCGTCGTCGGCGGTGAAATCGAACACGCTCTTGTAGAACAGCACCCAGCTGTCCAGCGCCTCGGCCGGCAGCGCCAGGGCCATGTGGTCGATGCGCTTGAGCCCGCCGCTGGCCCGGGCGTTCTGATCCAGGTGGAAATCGATGTCGTAAAGGCTCGGGCCGTCGGCGTCCGGTTCCACCAGGTACAGCAGGCTGCCGTCGGGCGCGCGCACCGCCGGGATCTCGCGCTCGTTGGGGCCGACCAGGCCACGGAACGGCTGGCCACGGTAGGCGGTGGCGCGCCGCAGCGCGGCCTGGCCGTCATTCACCCGCAGCGCCGTGGCGCACAACGACGGGCCATGGGCCTCGAAAAAGTTGTGGGCGAACGAGTAAGGTTCGGCGTTGAGCACGATGTTGATATCGCCCTGGCGCAGCAGGCGAACCGCCTTGCTGCGATGTTCGCCGGCCTCGGCGAAGCCCAGGCGTTTGAGCCACCCACCCAGGCGCGCGCCGACCGCCTCGTCGACGGCGAACTCGATGAACTCCACGCCGTCGTAACGGCTTGCGCCAGGCGGCGCGAACAGCACGCCGGGCTCGACGGCGCGTGCCTCACGCTCCAGCTCAACGCGGGTCTTTTCTTCGAGGTACAGCAGCGAGCGCAAGCCGTCGGCGGCGTTCTGCCGGGTCGGTGCCGCGCGGAAACCGTCGTTGAAGACCTCCAGCGACAGCGGACCGCGGTAGCCGGTGGCCAGGATCGGCGCGAGAAAACCCGCCAGGTCCATCTCGCCCTGCCCCGGGAAGCAACGGAAATGCCGGCTCCACTCCAGCACGTCCATTGCCAGGATCGGCGCGTCGGCCATTTGCACGAAGAAGATCTTCTCGCCGGGGATATCGCGAATGCCGCTGGGTTCGCCCTTGATCGACAGGGTATGGAAGCTGTCGAGGATCACCCCCAGCGCCGGGTGGTCCGCCTGGCGCACCAGGTTCCATACCTGCTGCCAGGTGTTGACGTGGCGGCCCCAGGCCAGGGCCTCGTAGCCGATGCGCAGGCCGCGGGCGCCGGCATGCTCGGCGAGCAGGCGCAGGTCGTCCACCAGCAGTTGTTCGTCGCCCAGCGCGTCAGGCTGGACGTTGCTGCACACCAGCACCAGGTCGGTGCCCAGCTCCTGCATCAGGTCGAACTTGCGCTCGGCGCGGTCGAGGTTCTTGTGCAGACGGTCACGAGGACAGCCCTCGAAGTCGCGAAACGGCTGGAACAAGGTGATCGCCAACCCCAGGTCCGTGCACAGCTGGCGGATCTCGCGGGGGCTGCCGGCGTAGTACAGCAGGTCGTTCTCGAAGATCTCGACGCCGTCGAACCCTGCGGCGGCGATGGCTTCAAGTTTTTCCGGCAAAGTGCCGCTCAAGGAAACGGTGGCGATCGAACGGTGCATGGCGGGTGTTCCTTGTTATTGAGAGAGGCGGCTGGTCAGGCCCTGGCACGATCGATTATTCGCAGGTAAAGTCGCCCCGGCAATGAACTTTGTACGAAACAGTTAGTTTTTGTTCGATTACCGAACAAAACCCGTTCCGGCGAATTGATTCACCCACCCCCGTGAACAACCATGAACACCAGTCGCAGGCCCGCCGGCCCTTCTCGCTGCCACGCCGGTCGTTCGGCGGGCCCTGCGCTGCAACGCCCAACGTCACCACATAATAAGTTCAAGAAAACGGGTACCGACCTATGCACACCTTGCTCGCCCTGCGATCCACACCGCCGCGTTCGTCTTCTCCCTACAGCCCCGTTGCCGTGCCCTGCGCGCGCTGACCATACGGCCCCCTGACAAGAACAACGGAGACAACATGGCCCACTCAAGCTCCCAAGCCAAGAAAGCCACCGCCAGCGGATGGATCGGCTCTGCCCTCGAGTACTACGATTTCTTTATCTACGCCCAGGCCGCGGCGCTGATCTTCCCGCAGATCTTCTTCCCCTCCAGCGACCCGAAGATGGCCATCATCGCCTCGCTGGCCACCTACGGCGTGGGTTACCTGGCGCGCCCGATCGGCGCCTGCGTGCTCGGCCACTGGGGCGACACCCGCGGACGCAAGAACGTGCTACTGCTGTGCATGTTCCTGATGGGCCTGTCGACCATGGCCGTGGGCCTGCTGCCCACCTACCACGACATCGGCCTGCTGGCCCCGGCGCTGCTGGTGCTGCTGCGCTTGGTCCAGGGCTTCGCCGTGGCCGGCGAGATCTCCGGGGCCAGCTCGATGATCATGGAGCACGCGCCGTTCGGCCGCCGCGGCTACTACGCCAGCTACACCCTGCAAGGCGTGCAGGCCGGCCAGGTGATGGCGGCGGCGGTGTTCCTGCCGCTGGCCTACTTCATGCCCAGCGAGGCCTTCAACGAGTGGGGCTGGCGCATCCCGTTCCTGATGAGCGCAGTGGTGCTGATTGCCGGCTTCATCATCCGCAAGGAGGTGCACGAGACCCCGGCCTTCGTCCAGGAGGAGAAACAGGACAAGGTCGCCAAGTCGCCGATCGGCGAAGCCTTCCGTCACAGCTGGAAGCACATGGTGCTGGTGATGTTCATGGCGCTGATGAACGTGATTCCGGTGGTTGCCACCATCTTCGGCGCGGCCTACGCGGTGCAGCCGGCCTACGGCATCGGTTTCGACAAGAGCGTGTACCTGTGGATCCCGGTGGTGGGCAATATCGTCGCGGTGCTGGTGATCCCCTTCGTCGGCAACCTGTCCGACCGCATCGGCCGCCGCCCGACCATGATCGCCGGCTGCCTGGGCTCGGGCCTGCTGGCCTTCGTCTACCTGTACGCGATCAGCATCCAGAATGTGCCGCTGGCCTTCGCCGCCTCGATCCTCATGTGGGGCATGGTCTACCAGGGCTACAACGCGGTGTTCCCAAGCTTCTACCCGGAGCTGTTCCACACCCGCTACCGCGTCTCGGCCATGGCCATCGCGCAGAACATCGGCACCATGATCACCGCCATGCTGCCGGCGCTGTTCGCCGCCGTGGCGCCTCCGGGCTCGGAGCATATCTGGCTGGTGGTCGGCGGCCTGGCGTTCCTGGTCACCTGCGTATGCGCATTCGCCGCCTACCTGGCGCCGGAGACCCATCGCCTGGCCATGGAAGACCTGGGCAACCCGCAGGCACGGCCAATGGAGCGGGAGGCTTATGAAGCCAGTCGCAAAGGCAGCCTGAAAGCGTTCGGTCATTGAGGCCAACGCCCCAAGACTTTCGGTTTAAGCCCGCGGCAAAAAAAAGACGCCTCGTTCGAGGCGTCAATACATTCACCTGTAACCAAAGGAGCACAGGGGCTTCTCAAGGTGAATAGGGGGTTGATCAGAGAATCGACAGCGGGTACTCGACGATCACCCGCACCTCGTCCAGGTCCGACTCAAAGGCCGTGGCCCGGGTGGTGGCCTGGCGCACGCGCAGCGACAGGTCCTTGGCCGCGCCGGTCTGCACCACGTACTTGACCTCAATGTCACGCTCCCAGCGCTTCTGGTCGGTAAGCGGATCGCCGTTGTCGTCGCGGCGCATGTAGTAGGCGTTGGCGTTGCTGTAGTCGGCGTCGCTGCCCCGGCCGTAGCGGGTCATGAACGACAACCCCGGCACGCCGTAGGCGGCCATGTTCAGGTCGTAGCGCAGCATCCACGAGCGCTCCTTCGGCGAGTTGAAGTCGCTGTACTGGATGGAGTTGTCGAGGAAGATCGAGTCGGACTGGCGCAGGTAGTCGAAATCGTCGTCGCCGTTGTTGCGCTGGTGGGTGAGCGCGAGGGTGTGAGCGCCGTAGCGCACGCCAAGCTTGGCGCTCCAGATGTCGTTGTCGAACTGCCCCAGGCGCTGACGCCCTTCGTCCTTGGCGTTGTAGAAATTGAACCCGCCGATCAGCGCCAATTCGTCCGACAACGGCCAGGTCACGCTGGTGCCGGCGTAGTACTGGTTCCACACATCCTTCAGGCGGCTGCCGAACAGGCTCACGCTGACGTTTTCATTGATCGCGTAGTCGCCACCGCCATAGGCGATCCACGGCGAATCCACCGGGCCGCCGTAGAAGGTCACGAAGTTCTCGCGCAGGTCGCTGGACACCGGCTGGCTCATGGCGTGCAGGCGCCCGGCCTGCAGCGTCAGGCCTTGCAGGCTGGTGTTCTCCAGGGTCACCCCGCGAAAGCTTTCCGGCAGCAGCCGTGAGTCACCGGCCGCCACCACCGGGTTGACCGGGAACACATCGCCCACCCGCAGCACGGTGTCGAACAGGCGCACCTTGGCCGCGCCGCCGACCTTGCTGTATTCGTCGCGGGCCTGGCCATCACGGTCCACCGGCAGCACGTCGAACGAGCTGCGCCCGCCGTTGCGCCCGCCACCGGTGTCGAGCTTGAGACCGAGCATGGCGAAGGCATCCACGCCGACGCCCACCGTGCCCTGGGTGAAGCCGGATTCGAAGCGAGTGATGATGGCGTGGGCCCAGGCTTCGGAGTAACCGTTGTCACTGGCGTTGCCAGGGTTGTAGGTAGGGGCGTAACCGTCGCGATGGTCACGATTGAAGTAGTAATTGCGGTTGAGCACGCTCAGCCGGCTGCCCTCGATGAACCCTGCCTGCTGCGCTTGCGCGGCCGAGGCCACCGGGCCAACGCCGGCCAGGGCCAGCAGGGCGGCCAGGGAAAGTGTTGGATTGCTTGTCATCCGTTGCTCCTTCGATTGCGGCTGTTCTTGTTCTCGGGCCTTGGCGCTGGAGCGTCCCTGGTCTGGCCAGGTGCATGCGCGCCCAGCCCCGTTGGCCAAGCCTGATGCTCGCCGCCGGCGGATAACGGGAAGGTGATGGGAGGATTACAATCGTGTCATTCACGGCCGCGGGATCGGCATCCCCCGGCCACCTTTCATATCTGTAACCCGGGCGTCATGCCGCTGTCGGCTGCCCGTCGCTAGCGTGGACTGCGAAACGAACCTTTCGGAGACACGCACCATGCTACGACCGACCCTGATCGCCGCCCTGCTGGCGCTTTCCCTTTCGGCCCAGGCCACGGGTTTTTCCAGGCAAGACAGCGAGCAGTTGATTGAGGACCACCAGCAGGCCGTGGCGGCCTACGCGGCGCAACGCGCCAAGCCGATGCCGGAGATCGTCGACTATCGCTATGGCATGAAGCTCGACGTCGCCCGCCTCGTGCGCCAGTCGGGCGACCCGCGCACCTGCGAGGTGGTGCCTCGGCTGATGACCTTCGAGGACAGCCAGGGCACCCTGCGCACCGTGCGCTACTCGGTGCAGTCGCAATGCATCAACAACAAGTAGCTCAGCCGCGCAGCCCGTCCACCAGCTGCAGGCTGTTGCGCCCGCCGCGCTTGGAGGCGTACAGCAGCACATCGCCCTGCTCGATCAGGGCCGCCAGGCTGGCCGGTGGCCGGTCGAACAGGTTGGCGCCGATGCTCAGGGTCACCGCCTCCGGGGTGCGGAACGACTGTTCGGCCATGGCCTGGAACTGCCGACGCAAGGCATCGGCCAACTGCTCGATGGCCTGGCGCGAGGCATCGCCCAGCAGGATGACGAACTCGTCGCCCCCCAGGCGCGCTGCGATCGACCGCTCTGGGAGCAATGCCCGGATCATCTCGCTCAAGGCCACCAGCAGGCGGTCGCCGGCGGCGTGCCCGTGCAGGTCGTTGACCAACTTGAAGTGGTCGATGTCGATCAGCAGCAAGGCGCCCGGACGTTGCGCCGAGACCTCCTTGAGCAGGTTCGCCGCCCGTACCTCCAGGGCGCGACGGTTGTACAGCGCGGTCAACGGATCACGCGCGGCCAGGCGCTCGATGCGCTCTTCGCGGCGGTAGCGCACGGTGCCGGTCATCGACAGGGCGATCAGCATGATCGCCATGGCGCCCTCCAGCAGCGACGCCTGGATGATCTGCCCACGGAACGCCGTGAGGTCGATCAGTGTCCCTGGCAGCAGCGCCGGCAAGGTCTTGGCCAGGTAGAACAGGCCGTGCAGCAGCAGGATGTAGCGCAACTGGACCGCCCCCACGCTGAGGGACTTGCCGTGCGGGCGCAGCAACGCGCTGGCGTACAGGGTAAAGCCGGCGACCAGCAGCGAGTTGAGCACCAGGAAAGTCTTCGACCACAGCGGCCATTGCGGCAGCAGCAGCAGGCTCGCCCAAAGCAGCGGCGCCAGGTAGCAGGCCCGCGACAGGCGCGTCTCGGTGAAGCGCGAAACCCCCAGCAAAAACAACCAGTGGGCGGCGACCAGCATGCCATTGGCGAACCAGATGCCGATGAACAGATAGCCGCTGCCGCGCAGCAATGCAAGCGAGGAGCCGACGCTGATGGTGGCGAAGCTGGCGCTCCAGCACAGCAAGGAAGACTCACGTACGCTGATCCACTCCACCGCCAGGTACAAGGCGGCGACTGCGGCCAGGGCGATGGAGAGGGTCAGCAGGGTGCAAGCGTCGAACGCCATGGGTGGGTGTGGCCTGTGAATTACCGTTCAGAGCGCTGATTGTATGCGTTCGAAGGCTTTTGCACAGGCACATTTGATATCCAAATGATGGCATTCTGACGAGCAACCCATTCGCTCGCGTTATTGCTCGGAAAGAAAGCTCACCAGTTGCCGCCCATGGGAGCTCAGCGTCTCCCAACCACGCAAGCAAATGCGCAGTTCCAGGGTCGCCCAGCGCTCCTCCAGAGCCACCCGGCGCACCGCCAGTTCCTGCTCGGCGCGCACCGCGGCGGTCTCGGGCATCAGGGCGATGCCGGCGTGCTGGGCCACCAGCTGGGCGATGGCTTCGAAGCTGGGGGCACGCACCCGTACCTTCAGCGGCATGGCCAGGTTCATCGCCAGCTCCTCGACGAAACGCTGCATGGCGCGCTCGGCCGGCAGGCAGACGAAAGCAAACCCCAGCGCATCCGCCAGTCGCAGCTGGCCGCGCCCGGCCAACGGGTGATCGACCGGCACCAGCAACACCAGGCGTTCGGTGCGAAACGGCAGCGACACCAGGCCGTCATTGACCAGGTTGCCGTCGTACACGCCGATCTCGCACTCCCCGGCCAGCACCACGCGCAGCACATCGATGCTCTTGTGCTCGACCAGTTGCAGGTCCACCTCCGGGTAGTCGGCCAGGAACGGCCCGAGCACCGCCGGCAGCAAGGTGCTGTTGGTCACCGTGGAGGCCGCCAGGTGCAGGGTGATGCGCCGCTGGCCGGCAAGTTCGTCGAGGGTGTCGTGCAGCTTCTGCGCCTCGCCCAACACGCCGCGCGCCGACTCCAGCACCAGGCGCCCGGCAGGCGTCAGTTGCATGCCGTCGGCCTTGCGCAGGAACAGGGTCAAGCCACAGCGCGCCTCGAACAGGCGCAGCCGGGTGCTGGCGGCCGATACCGCCACCGGGAAGGTCGCCGCCGCCTTGCTCAGGCTGCCGGTCGCGGCAATGGCCGCGAGCAGGCGCAGGTCCGCGAGGTCGAAGTGCATCAGGGCTTCTCCAAATCAGAACGCCATGTTCGAGAAAAAGCGATTCTAGCCTGCCTGCGTTCTGCGCAGAATAAGCCACGCCCCCTAGCCGTCACGGACCTGTCATGACCCGCCTGCCCGCCCCGCTCCACCGCGCCCTCGCCAACGGCAGCCTGTATGCCGTCCTCGCGGCCCTGGGTTTCAGCTTCAAGGCCATCTTCGTCAAGCTCGCCTATGCCGCAGGCCCGGTGGACGCCATCAGCCTGCTGGCGCTGCGCATGGCCTTGTCGCTGCCGCTGTTCGCCTGGCTGGTGTGGGCCAGTCGTGGCCAGGGCGGTGCGCCGCTGAGCGCCGGCGATGGCCTGCGGGTTGCCCTGCTTGGCCTGTTCGGCTACTACCTGGCCAGCCTGTTCGACTTCTATGGGTTGCAGTTCATCAGCGCCGGCCTGGAGCGCCTGATCCTGTTCACCTACCCGACCCTGGTGCTGGTGATCCAGGCCGTCGTCCAACGCGAACGCCCCACCCTGCGCACGCTGGCGGCCATGGGCCTGTGCTACCTGGGGCTGGGCATCGCCTTCGTGCATGACATCGCCAGCGCGGGCAGCGGCAACCAGGTGCTGGTCGGCTCGCTGTGGGTGTTCGCCAGCGCGGTGACCTATGCCCTGTACTATTCCGGCACCGGGATGATGCTCAAGCGCATGAACTCGATGCGCCTGGCCGGCCTGTGCGGCAGCGCCTCGTCGCTGATGGTGCTGGCCCATTACCTGCTGGTGGCGGATGTCGCGCCGTTGCTGCAACTGCCCAGCGCGGTGTGGCTCAACGCGGCGCTGATGGCGTTGTTCTCCACGGTGCTGCCGATCTACTGGGTGGCCCTGGCGATCCAGCGCATGGGGCCTACGCACACGGCCGCGGTGGGCAACCTGGGGCCGGTGCTGACCATGCTGGCCTCGTGGCTGATCCTCAGCGAGGCGGTTTCGCTGTACCAAGTGGCCGGGCTGGTGCTGGTGCTGTTCGGCGTGTCGCGGCTCAAGCCTGCGAAGAAACCCGAGGCCCAGGCCGCAGCCCCTGCACGGTCCGCGTAGGAGCGGCCTTGCGTCGCGAAAGGGCTGGGCGACCTCCTACAAAGCGCATGTCGCGCTTGTGACCATTGGCGAATCCATGGCATAGAAGCAGTCAACCCGCATTGCGCCACCCTGGAGATTCCCCATGAGCAAGCCCTACGTTCCGCCCAAGGTCTGGACCTTCGAGGCGCCCTCCGGCGGCCAGTTCGCCAGCATCAACCGTCCGGTGGCCGGCCCCACCCACGACAAGCCGCTGCCCACCGGCAAGCACCCGCTGCAGCTGTACTCCCTGGCCACGCCCAACGGGGTCAAGGTCACCATTCTCCTGGAAGAACTGCTGGCCCTCGGCCACAGCGATGCCGAA
Organism: Pseudomonas sp. P106(2024); assembly: GCF_057480815.1. NCBI lineage: Bacteria > Pseudomonadati > Pseudomonadota > Gammaproteobacteria > Pseudomonadales > Pseudomonadaceae > Pseudomonas > Pseudomonas sp. P106(2024). The sequence goes on from NZ_JBLIYU010000019.1 coordinate 87,331, forward strand.
TACGACGCCTGGCTGATCCGCATCGGCGAGGGCGACCAGTTCGGCAGCGGCTTCGTGCAGGTCAATCCCAACTCGAAGATCCCCGCCCTGCTCGACCGCAGCGTCGAACCGCCGGTGCGAGTGTTCGAGTCCGGTTCGATCCTGCTGTACCTGGCGGAAAAGTTCGGCGCCTTCCTGCCCAAGGACCTGGCCGCGCGCACCGAAAGCCTCAACTGGCTGTTCTGGCAGATGGGCTCGGCGCCTTACCTGGGCGGCGGTTTCGGCCACTTCTACGTCTACGCGCCGGAAAAGTTCGAGTACGCCATCAACCGCTTCACCATGGAAGCCAAGCGCCAGCTCGATGTGCTCGACCGTCGCCTGGGCGAAAGCGCCTACCTGGGCGGCGACGCCTACAGCATCGCCGACATCGCCGTGTGGCCCTGGTACGGCCAGCTGGTGCGCGGCAACCTGTACGGCGCGGCCGAGTTCCTCGCGGTGCACGAGTACCCGAACGTGCAGCGTTGGGCCGAAGCCATCGCCCAACGCCCGGCGGTGCAGCGCGGCACCCGCGTCAACCGCACCTGGGGCGAGGAAGCCAGCCAGGTGGCGGAGCGCCACGCGGCCAGCGACCTGGAGTGATCCTGCCACCCCACACACCGCGACGCGAGCACCTCATCCGTGTTGTCTATGCCTCGAGGGGCATAGGCAACCGCGCACACCGCCCCGCCGTTCGATTGCCTGGCTGCAACCAACCATTTCCCCGCTGCATGCCTGCGCCCAGCAGGACCTTCTTGCTACACTCGCCGCCATGATTTTTCCACCTGCACAACTGTGGTGACAGCATGATCGAGGTAACCGAGGTTTCCATTGCCGAGCTGCGCGACGCGCTCGAGTCCGGCCGCACGACCGCCGTCGAGTTGGTCAAGGCCTACCTGGCGCGCATCGACGCCTACGATGGCAAGGACACCGCCACCGCACTCAATGCCGTGGTCGTGCGCAACCCTGACGCGCTCAAGGAGGCCGAAGCCTCCGACGCCCGCCGTGCCCGCGGCGAGACCCTCGGCCCACTGGACGGCATTCCCTACACCGCCAAGGACAGCTACCTGGTCAAGGGCCTGACCGCCGCCTCCGGCAGCCCGGCGTTCAAGGACCTGGTCGCCCAGCGCGATGCCTTCACCGTCGAGCGCCTGCGCGCCGGCGGCGCCATCTGCCTGGGCAAGACCAACATGCCGCCGATGGCCAACGGCGGCATGCAGCGCGGCGTCTATGGCCGCGCCGAAAGCCCGTACAACGCCGCCTACCTGACCGCGCCCTTCGCCTCCGGCTCGTCCAACGGCGCCGGCACCGCCACCGCCGCCAGCTACAGCGCCTTCGGCCTGGCCGAGGAAACCTGGTCCAGTGGCCGTGGCCCGGCCTCGAACAACGGTCTGTGCGCCTACACCCCGTCACGCGGGGTGATCTCGGTGCGCGGCAACTGGCCGCTGACACCGACCATGGACGTGGTCGTGCCCTATGCCAGGACCATGGCCGACCTGCTGGAAATCCTCGACGTGGTGGTGGCCGACGACAGCGACACCCGCGGCGACCTGTGGCGCCTGCAGCCATGGGTGCCGATTCCGGCCGCCTCGAGCGTGCGCCCCCGCTCGTACCTGGACCTGGCCGTAGGCGCCGAGTCGCTCAAAGGCAAGCGCTTCGCCGTGCCACGCATGTACATCAACGCCGACCCCGACGCAGGCACCTCGGAAAAACCCGGCATCGGCGGCCCGACCGGACAGCGCATCAACACCCGCGCCAGCGTGATCGAACTGTGGCAGCAGGCGCGCCAGGCCCTGGAAGCGGCCGGCGCCGAAGTGGTGGAGACCGACTTCCCGCTGGTGTCCAACTGCGAGGGCGATCGCCCGGGCGCGCCGACCGTGTTCACCCGCGGCATCGTCAGCAAGGAGTTCCTCCATGACGAACTGTGGGAACTGTCCGGCTGGGCCTTCGACGATTTCCTGCGCGCCAACGACGATCCCAAGCTCAACCGCCTGGCCGATGTCGACGGCCCGCAGATCTTCCCCCACGACCCGGGCACCCTGCCCAACCGTGAGGACGACCTGGCCGCCGGCATGGACGAATACGTCAACATGGCCAAGCGCGGCCTGAAGACCTGGGACCAGATCGCCACCGTGCCCGATGGCCTGCGCGGCCTGGAAGCCACCCGCAAGCTCGACCTGGAAGACTGGATGGACGCCCAGGGCCTGGACGCGGTGCTGTTCCCCACCGTGGCCGACGTCGGCCCGGCGGACGCCGATGTGAACCCGGAGTCGGCGGACATCGCCTGGAGCAACGGCATCTGGGTGGCCAACGGCAACCTGGCGATCCGTCACCTGGGCGTACCGACCGTGACCGTGCCGATGGGCGTGATGGCCGATATCGGCATGCCGGTGGGGCTGACCTTCGCCGGCAAGGCGTACAGTGACAACAATCTGTTGAAATTCGCTGCTGCCTTCGAGTCGACCGGCTCGCGCCGCATGATCCCGCCGCGTACGCCAAAGCTGGGCTGATTCGCCTGACAACGGGGCCAACTTGCTCCTGCAGCCCGCAGGAGCGGGTTGGCCCCGTTTTCATGTGGGCCAAACAACTGCACTCACCAGATTCAACTTTTTGTGTAAAATTCAACACATTATTGAATCAGGCCCCTTCCCATGCCCTCTCCCACCACCCAGCAAGAACGCCAGCTCACCCTGACTGTTCTCCAGGCCACCCTGCAGGCCTTGGGCAGTGTCGTCCCACGCAACGTCGAGATCCTCCTGCACGACCTCGAACACCCGGAGCACTCGGTGGTGGCGATCGTCAACGGCCATCTTTCCGGTCGCCGGGTCGGCAGCCCGATTCTCGCCGCCCCCGAGCAGGACCAGGGCTTCAAGGCGTTGATGCAGGCTTCGGCCGACCAGCAGGGCTGCGCGCCGGTGGTGCTGCCCGACTACCCCACCACCCTCAAGGGCCGCAGCCTGCGCAGCGCCACGGCGATCTTCCGCGACCGCGACGGCCTGCCCTTCGCCAGCCTGTGCGTGAACACCGACGTCACCGGCCTGGAGGCCGCCATGGCCTTTCTCCAGCACTTCCAGCCACTGGGCGCGACACCGGCGCCGGCCGACGAGGCGGCCGACATGACCGCGCTGATGGCCGGGATCATCCAGGATGCGCTGCAACGCAGCGGCCAGGGGCGGATGAACAAACAGGCCAAGGTCGAGGCCGTGCGCCTCATGCAGGAGCGCGGCCTGTTCATCGTCAAGGGTGGCGTGGAGAAAGCCGCCGAAGCCCTCGGCGTGACCCGCTACACCGTCTACAACTACCTGGAGCAGCTGCGCGGCGAGCCCGCCACGGCTGCCCGCGACTGAACCCCGGAGCCCATCATGCCGCTGCACATTCCTACCCCGCTGATCGAATCCCGCCCATTGTCCCTGAGCGCCGACCGCCCGGTGTGGCTCAAGCTCGAAGCCCTGCAACCGTGCGGCTCGTTCAAGCTGCGCGGCGTCGGCCATGCCTGCGAGGTCCACCATGCCCGGGGTGCCCGGCATTTCGTCTCGTCGTCCGGCGGCAATGCCGGCCTGGCGGTGGCCTATGCCGGCCGCAAGCTCGGTGTACCGGTCACCGTGGTGGTGCCCGAGACCACTACCGAACGGGCCAGGGAACTGCTGCGTCTGGAAGACGCCCGCGTGATCGTGCGCGGCAGTTCCTGGCAGGAAGCCAATGAGCACGCCCAGACCCTGGTCGGCGCGGACGACGCCTTCATCCACCCGTTCGACGATCCGCTGCTGTGGACAGGCCACGCCAGCATGATCGACGAGGTCGCCGCCGCCGGCTTCAAGCCTGACGCGGTGGTGCTTTCGGTCGGCGGCGGCGGCCTGCTCCGCGGCGTGGTTGAAGGCTTGCAGCGCAACGGCTGGCAGGATGTACCGGTGCTGGCGGTGGAGACCGATGGCGCGGCGTCGCTGCACGCCGCCATCGCCGCCGGGCACACCGTGGAACTGCCGCGCATCGCCTCGGTGGCCACTTCGCTGGGCGCCAAACGGGTCGCCGAGCAGGCGCTGGCCTGCACCCGCCAGCACCCGGTGCGCAGCCACCTGATCAGTGACCGCGAAGCCCTCGACGCCTGCGAGCGCCTGCTGCGTGATCATCGCCTGCTGGTGGAACCGGCCTGCGGCGCCGCGCTGGCCCTGCTCGAACAACCCGAGGCCGTGGCCGCCTACGGCAATGTGCTGGTGATCGTCTGCGGCGGCGCCACCGCCACGCTGGAACAGATCCGCGCCTGGCGAGCGGCCTGCTGATTCAGCTGGCATAGCTGAAACCGCGCAGCTGTCGGCAAACACGCTATCGCTATCTTCCGCTTCGGCATGGCGCCCGGCAGCTCGGGGCAGGTCAGGCCCACCCGCGCCTCCACCCAGGCCCAGGCCGACCTGCTGCTACGCAGCCTGCGCCCGGCGCCGTGGCCACTGGGCAGGACCGCCTGATCGCTATATCAATAAAGATACAGCGAGACCTGAATGGTGTTTATTCCGCCACCACCGCCTGCAAACGCGCCCACAACTGCTGCACATGTTCACGCTCGGTCGGCAACGCCCCCACCGACACCCGCACCATCCAGCGCCCGTCCAGGGTCGCCGGGGTCACGTAGGCGTCACCCGAGGCGTTGAGGCGCTCGGCCCAGCCGCGGGTGTGGGCATCCAGCGCCTCGCCCTCGAGGCCCGCCGGGCGATGGCGGATGCACAGGGTCTGCAACTGCACCGGCGCCAGCACTTCCCACTGCGGTGCCGACTCGATTTGTGCGGCCAGCCAGCGGGCGTTTTCCAGGTCGCGGCGCAGGCGTTGCTGCAGGGCCTCGACCCCTTCGCTGCGCAGCATGAACCACAGTTTCAGTGCCCGGAACCGACGCCCCAGCGGGATGCCCCAGTCGCGCAGATTCTTCACCTCGCCATCGACCGCCGACTGCAGGTAGCTGGGGTTGGTGCTCATCACCCGGATCAGGTGCTGCGGATCGCGCACGTAGTAGATCGAGCAGTCGAAGGCCACGCCCAGCCACTTGTGGGCGTTGACCACCACCGAATCGGCTAGCTCGATGCCGTCCCACATCCAGCGGCACTCCGGGAGGATCATCGCCGAACCGGCCATGGCCGAGTCCACGTGCAGCCACAGCTGGTTGGCCTGGGCGATCTCGCCGATCGGGCGCAGCGGGTCCAGCGCGGTGGTGGTGGTGGTGCCGGTGGTGGCGACCACGGCACAGGGCTGGTTGCCGGCGGCCAGGTCCTGCTCGATGGCCTCGCGCAGCGCTTCAGGACGCATGGCGTAGCGGGCGTCGGTGGGGATCAGGCGGATGTTGTCGCGGCCAAAGCCGGCCAACAGCGCGGCCTTGTCCACCGAGCTGTGGGCATGGGCGCTGACGTAGACGATCAACGGTTTGGCCTGGGCCTGCAGGCCGCCATGCACCTGGGCGTGGTCGGTGGCACGCTCGCGGGCACTGATCAGCGCCACCAGGGTGCTGGTCGAGGCGGTGTCCTGAATCACCCCGCTCCATTGCCCGCTCAGACCCAGCAGCTGACGCAGCCAGTCGAGGGTGGTTTCCTCCAGCTCGCTCAGGGCCGGGCTGGACTGCCACGACAGGCCGAGCACGCCCAGGCCGGTGCTGAGGAAGTCGCCGAGCACCGACGACAGGGTGCCGTTGGAGGGGAAGTAACCGTAGAAGTCCGGGTGCTGCCAGTGGGACAGGCCGGGCATCACCAGCTTGTCGACGTCGGCGAGGATGGCTTCAAACGGCTCGCCCTTCTGCGGCGCGCCCTCGGGCAAGGCGGCCTTGAGGTAGCCCGGCTGGACCTGGGCCATGACCGGGCGCTCGCCGACGGTCTGGCGGTAGTCGGCGATCAGGTCGATCAGTTGGTGGCCGTACTGGCGGAATTGTTCGGGTGTCATGCGCGCGCTCCTGGGCGGTGTCCATTGCCCGCAGTCTAGGCGCCTGCCGGTTTGCGAATAACCCCGCTTCGCGCATAGCTGCTATAGCGAAGGCGCATGCCCGCCCTGCACGCCGAACTGCGACTGACGCCACACCTCGAACACCCGGTTGCGCAACCAGCGGTGCTCGGCCGAGGCCTGCAGGCGCTGGTGCCAGACCACCCAATAGCGCTGGGTGTGGTCGATGAAGCCCATCGGCCGCCAGCTCAGGCCATGCAGCCGCGCCAGCTGCCGGGCAATGTGCTCGGGCACCGTGGCCAGGGCCTGGCCATTGCCGAGCACCTGGACCATCGCGCTGAAGAACGGCACCTCCAGGCTGATGCGCCGCTGCAGCCCCTGGGCGCGCAGATGACGGTCGATGAAGCTGTCCTTGTCGCCGCCCCCGGACACCCTTACGTGCTTGAAGGCCAGGTAGTCGTCCTGGCTCAACTCGGCGCGGGCGCTCAGTGGATGGTCGTGACGCATCAGGCATACCGCCCGGTCCTCGCCCAGCAACCGACCGTGCAGGTTGGGCGGTGACTCGTCGAACAGCGTGGTGGCCAGGTCGATCTCGCCACTGGCAAGCAAGGCATACTGCCCGGCCTGCCAGGTGCGGTACTCCAGCGACACCCCCGGTGCCTCCTGCTCCAGTACCTTGACCAGCTGCGGCAGCATGTGCTCGGCCACGTAGTCGGAGGCCGCCAGGCAGAAGCGCCGCTCGCAGCGCGCCGGGTCGAACGCCGCGGGCTGGCGCAAGGCGTTGAGCTCCTCCAGTACCTGGCGCAGCGGTTCGACCAGCGCCTCAGCGTGTTCGCTGAGCACGTAGCCACGGCCCTGGCGCACCAGCAGCGGGTCGTCGAAGGCCTCGCGCAGGCTGGCCAGCTGGCGGCTCAGCGCCGATTGGCTGCAGCCCAGGCGCTCGGCGGCGTGGCTGAGGTTCTTCAGCTGCAGGAGGCAGTCGAGGGTGCGCAGGTGGGCGAGGCTGAGGGAGGCGAAGGTGGGGTGCATGGCACAGGTCCGGAAATGATCGCGGGGCAAGCCCGCTCCCACAGAACGTGCTGGGAGTGGGCTTGCCCCGCGAGGATGACGCGCGGATCAGTCGGTCAGGCCGACATAGACGTTCTGCACGTCTTCGTTCTCGTCGATCGCCTCGAGGAAGGCCTCGACCTCGGCCAGCGCTTCGGCGCTCAGGCCGGCGGCGCTCACCGGGTTCTTAGGGGTGTAGCCGATCTTCGCCGAGGTGACGGTGAAACCATGCTCCGGCAGGGCCTTCTGCACGGCGTCCAGGTCGGTGGTGTCGGTGATGAACAGGGTCGAGCCCTCTTCCTCGCCGTCCTCGAAGTCCTGGGCACCGGCTTCGATGGCCGCCATTTCCGGATCGGCGTCACCTTCCGGGGTGGCCTCGATCAGGCCAACATGGTTGAAGTCCCAGGCCACCGAGCCGCTGGCGCCGAGCTGGCCCTTGCGGAACAGCACGCGGATCTGGGCCACGGTGCGGTTGATGTTGTCGGTCAGGCACTCGACGATCAGCGGCACCTGGTGCGGGGCGAAACCTTCATAGCTGACGGCATGGTACTGCACGGCCTCGCCGTCCAGGCCCGCGCCTTTCTTGATCGCGCGCTCCAGGGTCTCACGGGTCATCGAGGCTTTTTTGGCCTGGACGATGGCCAGGCGCAGGCGCGGGTTCATGTCCGGGTCGGCACCGGACTTGGCAGCGATCTGGATCTCCTTGGCCAGCTTGCCCATGATCTTGCCTTTGGCATTGGCCGCTGTTTCTCTATGTTTGGCTTTCCACTGTGCGCCCATATCGACTCTCTTTGTTTCCGCGGCCGGTTCAGGAAGCGACCGGCCTAAAAGTGGGGAGAGTTTATACGCCCTGCGCGCCGGGTTCGACAAGAAATCGCGTCGGCTTCAGCCTTTGTCCGCCTTCCCCGCCGCCGCCGCGAACTTCGCCAGGCGCACGTCCAGCCGGCGCGGGCGCACGCCGCGGTCCTCGGCGCGTTCCTTGCGGCGGATGGCGTTGCGCACCAACAACGACCCCAGGTAGCGCACCGGCTCCGGCGGAAACTGCCCCAACGGCCCCTTGACCAGCGGCGAACGGGTCCAGGTGTTGTCCAGCCCCAGTGCCAACGACGACAGGATCTGCCCGCCCATGTGACACGGCCCGACCCCGCTGCCGGAGTAGCCGAAGCCGTAGAACACGTTGCCCTGCCCATCGAGCCGACCGAAGAACGGCAGCCCGGTCACCGAACGGTCCGATGGCCCGTTCCAGCTCGCCGCCAGCGGCACCTCGGCCAGCGCCGGGAAGAACTCGGCCAGGCTTTCGCGCAGCAGCGGCTGGTACGGCGACGGCTGGTCGAACACCGGCAGCATGCGCCCGCCATAAGCAAAGGTGTTGCCGCCCTTGCCGAGCATCAGCCGGCCATCGGAAGTGTTGTGGTAGTAGTGCACGAAGATCCGCGAGTCGAGCACGCTGACGCCGCTGTCCAGGCCGATCCGGCGCAGCAGCTCGGGGCATGGCTCGGTGATCACCATGTCGCTGGAGACGATGGCCACGCTGCGCTCGAACTGCGGGAAGGCCCGCGCCATCCAGGCATTGAGGCCCAGCACCACGCGGTCGGCGCGGACAGTGCCGGCGCGGGTGCGCACCTGCACCGGCGCGCCATGCTCCAGGCCGGTCATCGCCGTGCCCTCGTGGATGCGCACGCCACGTTGCAAGGCCACCCGGCGCAGGCCGCGCACCAGCCGCCCCGGCTGCACCGTGGCCGCGGCCGGCGAATACCAGCCCTCCAGGTGCCGTTCGGAACCGGCCAGGCGCTGCACCTGTTCCAGCGCCAGGCGCTGGAACGAGTTGATGCCCTGCTGTTCCAGCGCAGCGATCACCGCATCGGTGCCGCCGAGCTGGGCCTGGTTGGTGGCGGTGTAGAGGGTGCCGTCCATGCGGTAGTCGCAGCGGATGCCGTTGGCCGCGCAGAACTCGCCGATGGCGCCGATGCTGCGCTCGGACTCGCGCACCAGACGCACCGCCTCGGCCACCCCGAACAACCGCTCGAGGGTGAAGTACTTGGCCGACCAGGACAGCGCGCAACCACCATTGCGCCCACTGGCCCCGGCGCCGCAGATATCCGCCTCGATCAGCAGCACCTCCAGCTGCGGCGCCTGTTCCTTGATCATCAGTGCGGTCCACAGGCCGGTGTAGCCGCCGCCGACGATGCACACGTCGCAACGCACGTCACCGGCGAGCGGCGGGCACAGCGCTTCGTCTTCCTGGTCCAGGGCCTGTTGCAGCCAGAAGGGTCTCATCTACTCGCTTTCCTTTAGGTACGCAGTGGCTTGATCGCCATGCTGGTATTGGGTGCCACGTCATTGGCCTGCAGGGCAGTCGCCGGGCGGCTGTTCCAGTGCGGCAGCAGCACCAGGGCGGAGAACAGCGCGGTGCCGGCGAAGACGATGAACACCGTGACGCTGTCGAAGTAACCGGGCAGCAGGCCGCCGAGCACCGCGCCCACCGAGCCGCAGCCGTTGACGAAGCCGGCCGCGGTGGCACCGGCCTTGGCCGTGCCAAAGTCGATGGCCGCGGCGCCGCTGATCATCGAATCCGGGCCGTACAGGGTCAGGCCCATGACGAACAGCAGGGCCACCACCAGCAGCACGCTGCCGCTGTGCATCGCCGCCATGAAGCCGGCCAGGGTCAGGGTCAGCAGTACCAGGCTGATCACGCAGGCCGGCATGCGTCGGGCACCGAACAGCTTGTCCGAGGCCAGGCCGATGAGGATCGGGCCGAGCAGCCCGGCCAGCTCGAAGGCGGTGGGGATGATCGCCGCGCCGACCTTGCCCACCGACGGCATCTGCTCGAAGACGATCACCGGGCCCCACAGCAGGATGGCGTAGCGGGCCGGTTTGAGCATGAAGTAGGCCAGGCCCAGGGTCAGCACCGTGCGGTTGCGCAGGATCTCGCGCAGCGGCGACCACACGCTGCAAAGGTTCGCCCCCGGGGCCATGCTCTGCGGCTCGGGCTCCACCGCCGGCAGGCCGACATCCTCGGGCTTGTTGCGCTGGAAAATGAAGAACAATACCGCCACCGCGGCCACCACCACGGCGCTGGAGAAGAACGCCGCGTGCCAGGTGCCGACCAGGGTGTAGGCCCACCAGCCGGCGAACGGCGAGGCCACCAGGCCGCCAAAGGCGTAGCACGAACTCCACAGCCCCAGCACCCGGCCGCGCTGGGAGGCCGGGAAGAAACTGCCGATGTTCTTGCACAGTCCCGCCCAGCCGGTGGACTGCGCCAGCCCCTGGATCAGCATGCAGGTGGCGAAGATCGGGAAGGTCGCGTAGCTGCCCATCACCACCGCGGCCGCCGCGGAGATCAGCAGCCCGCCGAGCACCACTACGCGGGGGCCGAATCGGTCGGCGAGCATCCCCCAGGTGAACTGGCCCACGGCGTAGGCGGCCAGGTAGATCGCGTCGAGGTTGGCCATGGCGGCCTTGTCGAGCATGAAATTCGGATCCTCGCCGATGCCGAGCTTGGCCACCGAGAAGGCCTTGCGGGTGAAGTAGAAGGCGGCGTAGGCCAGCCAGGTGATCGCGAAGATCTGCACGCGCCAACGCTTGATGGCGCCCAGGGATTGATTCATTGACTCTGACCTCTTGTTTGAGTGTGCCGGCAGAATGTGAAGAAACGCCTGTCTTGTTGTTGTGTTGCGCACTGCGTGACGGAGGGACGTCACCTGGTCAGATGGCGGTGGTGCCGCCATGGCCGACATGCCGCCGCTCGTGGCAGCGTGGTCGGGTTGAAACACATGGAAACAGCTGCTGACTGATAAATAAAATCGATTTATCGTATTTCACACATAAGCCCAGCTTTTAAGTGGAGTGTTCGATGTCGGTCTCCCATGCTCAACTCAAGGCCTTTCATGCGGTCGCCGAACAGGGCAGCTTTACCCGTGCGGCGCAGAAGCTGTTTCTGACCCAGCCGGCGGTGTCCGACCAGGTGCGCAAGCTCGAGGAGCGCTTCGGCGTGCTGCTGTTCCAGCGCAACAAGCGTTCTGTACAACTGACCGACCTGGGCGAGCGCCTGCTGGGCGTGACCCAACGCCTGTTCGCCTGCGAGGCCGAGGCCGTGGAGCTGCTGCAGGACTCCCGCGCCCTGCACACCGGCAGCCTGACCCTGGCGGTGGACGCGCCGGTGCACGTGCTGCCGCAGATCGCCCGGTTCTGTCAGCGCTATCCGGGGATCCAGGTGAAGATCGAGACCGGCAATACCGACGAGTCGCTGGCCCGGCTGTTCAGTTACCAGGCGGACCTGGCCCTGCTCGGGCGCGATGTCGATGATGAGCGGTTGTTCTGCGTGCCGATGCGGCGTGACCCGATGGTGGCGTTTGTCTCGCACAACCACCCGTGGGCCAGCCGGGGGCAGATCAGCCTGGCGGATCTGGACGACACGCCGCTGGTGCTGCGTGAGCCGGGGTCGGTGACGCGGCAGACGCTGGAGGAAGAAATGCAGCGGGCCGGGTTGCGGATTCGGCCGGCGATCCAGGTCGAGGGGCGCGAGGCGGCGCGCGAGGCGGTGGTGGTGGGGATTGGGGTTGGGGTTGTTTCGGCGGCGGAGTTTGGGGCTGATGCGAGGGTTTGTGCTTTGCCGATTGTGGATTGTCGGCGGCATTTGACTGAGACGTTGGTTTGTTTGAGTGAGCAGAGGACGCGGCGGGTGGTGGCTACGTTTTTGGAGATGGTTTTGGAGGGGGTTTAGGGCTGGAGCTGGTTACTTGGTGATTTTTTTGATTTTTGTATGCACATTCGTAGACAATATCGACATTTAGTCACCTTTTCGCCTTTACGGCGACCTACTTTTCTCTAGGGAAAAGTAGGCAAAACCGTTCCGCTCCGTTCATCCGGCCCCTACGCTTCGCTCCGGGGTTCCCTCGCTCCGTTCTGGCTCCCGGGAGGACCGCGCTGAACGCCCCATCCTGGGGCGCAGCGCTTGACGGCCATCCATGGCCGTCACCTCCCTTCGCAAGAACTCCGCTCGGCCTCCTGAAGTCGCAATTGGCGGCGCCTGGACTACCGCGCGCTTAGAAGCAAGAGCAAGAGCAAGAGCAAGAGCAAGAGCAAGAGCAAGAGCAAGAGCAAGAGCAAGAGCAAGAGCAAGAGCAAGAGCAAGAAGCGCGAAGTTAGTTGTTTGGCCATTAGTTATGTATTGGCTGTTCCGGCCCTTTTCGCGGGGCAATCGAGAGATTAATTAAGCTCTAACTAGCGACAGCTGCGCCAGTTCAGGCGCCGCCCGTAACTTGCGCGACTTCAGGAGGCCGAACGCAGGACTTGCGGAGGGAGGTGACGGGCATGGATGCCCGTCAAGCGCTGGGGCC
>NZ_JBLIYU010000020.1:0-98645 GCF_057480815.1 Pseudomonas sp. P106(2024)
AAGCGTCGACACAGCAGTGCTATGCAGCTGTCTCCAGTAGAGTATGAGAAACGCTATTTCCTGAGCTTGGAGAGTGTCTAGGAAACCAGGGGCGATTCAGTTTGGACAACTTCTGACATCACCACAACAATGCTTCAACCTGATCAAATCGGTCCGCAATTTTCAAATAGGTTTCTGCCCAACCGCTACTCATACTCGTTTCTTGCAGCGCCCCAGTGGGTGCAAAGATTACGGTGAGCTTCAGTCGTTCGGGTAAGGTGCCGGCCTTCAGCAAGTCAAGCAAGCTTTGAAGCTCTTGTATTGCTTCGCTTTCGTCTGCCCAATACGACCAGCAAAAGTCGTTACCTGAAATCGACACCAGCTCGATAGACGCCTCCAGAATCAACACCAGCAACTCCATCGGAGAAGGGTCGCCAGGGTTGGGGCCGAGCAAATACCTAACTCTCTCAAGTTTCATAACGCAGCACTCTGGCAAGGAAGTTGACAGCTCGGGATTGTAATCGTTTCTTGGTACTTGGGTTGAAGCGGCTGATTCTGGCCGGTTAGCGACGGTCTGGCTTAGACCGCCGCTATGCATGATCAAACCTCGATCTGTTCTGCCATCTCCAGAGCGGCCGCAGGTTACGATGATGTTCATGGCAAATCCTCCATGTGTGGGAGGACAAGGATGGTTAACCAGAGCAGCGGTCGCTAACCGGCCGGAAGCGGACTGAGGAGCGGTAAATAAATCTTTCCCCTTTTCGTTGGGTTTGCGAGCGAACCTAAAAGAAAGAATGACTGTGAGTCAGGCACTCTTCGACTGCTGGTTTTGGGGCTGCTTCGTAACCCAACGCGGGACAAGCCCGCTCGCCACAGGTTACTTGTTGCCTATTCTACCTAAATACCTTGAAAGGGCTGTATCTACTTCGCAGCCAAAAAGCTAGGACAAATCAGCGACAGTGCTGACGCTACTGTCTCGTTCTGCGATGCTCAACACCGCCGGTAGCTGCTGCTCGACAGGTACTTCGGCGGTCTTATCAAGAAGTTCATCCAAGTCGAAAACGGCCATTTCGACATAGCGTTTTATGCACATCCGCTCATAGGAAACGCTGCGAATACCGTCCAGTACCAGCCAGTTCAAGAACAGTGCGCCCATACCCAGCACCACGATCACCGAGCCCTTTCCCCATGTGAACAGAGGTGTGGCTTTAATAATTTCCGTGCACAAAGCGATCATCAGCGCGATCAGAGAGGCGAAACTCAGGTTCTGGGATAAAGCAGGCCTGGCGGGTTTTCCGGTCAGGCCAGCATAAGCTGACAACTCGCGTAGTTTCTCAACCGTGTAGCCCTCCTTGCGCAATTCCTCCAGAAAGAAGGCATAACAAAGGGCGTTTTCCCTTTCTAGGCTCGGCTGGTGGTCAATCGCGTGATCTGCAAACTGCTGCGGGTAAACCATGCGTAATGCTTTAAGGCGCGTGACATAGAGCAGAAGAGCCCAAGGAGCCAGTGCCATGTAGGTGTAAGGAATCAGCGTAGGGTTCCTGATGCCGAACATTGCGAACACAAAAAGCAATGCGGTTGACCCTACCGCTGACCACATTGGCCATAGCTTGCGAGCATTGTGGAGTTTAAATATGTGTTTATTGGGTTGTTTGCGACTGATTTTATAAAGGGCCTCGAGTTGAGCCCATTCCTTGAGTTTCATTATCCATCCTTATTTTCAAAGTCGTGCTAACCGAGCAATACAACGTTGCCCGCAATTGCCACTGCTGACAACCCACAGCCAAAAAAAACGATCGAAAGGCGACAGATTTATTTTTCTATCACTATCCGATTTTGGCCGATATCCGCCCTTCGCGAACGGCCGCAATGGGTCGAGAGTGGTCGTACACGAGAGGCACTAAACAGCTCTTGGTAAAACCCACTGATGCGCCGTAGGTAGTTGCAACGGTGCTCATAGCGTCACTCTGTCAGGATGGGAGGGCGAATCACATACCTTCGAACAGAGCGGAGATGCTCACGCCCAGAGCGTCAGCCAGCACCTTGATGGCGTTGATGGAGGGATTCGCTCCTCCCGTCTCGATGCGGGACATGTAGGTCCGGGCAAAGCCACACCGATCAGCGAATGCCTCCTGGCTCATGCCCATGGCCATGCGCAGCTCCCTGATGCGGATACCGAACTGGTGCGGCCTTGACTGACTCGACATGCTGAAGCCTGCCCAAGTCGAGCAGGGCAGGATGCAGATGAAGCACGCGAAGACTGCTGGTGTCCGAGTTCACGCTACTACCTGTGTGGGAGGCGCCGATCCGAAGTGTCACAAATGCTGTCACAAATCGTTGCCATGGCCCTGATGCGGTGAGTAGGATGAGGCACCCTTACTCCTTGTCGATCCCAGCTAAGCGAATTTCATCTCGCGGGTTTCGCCCATCAGCAACGGCGCATTGGCCTCGGTCACCTCGCGAATGTAATCCCATAGCAGGGTGATCCGCTTGAGCTTGCGCAGATCCTCCCGGCAGTACATCCAGAACTGCCGCGTCACCTCGATCTCCTCCGGCAGCAGCGTCACCAGTCGCGGATCCTGCGCCGCCAGGAAGCACGGCAGGATCGCCAGCCCGCGTCCCTGCAAGGCCGCCGTGTACTGGGCGATCACGCTGGTGCTGCGCAGGTGCGCGTTGGCGTTGGGGATCAGGTTGGCCAGGTACAGCAGCTCCGAGCTGAACGCCAGGTCGTCCACGTAGCTGATGAACGGATGGCGGCCCAGGTCGGCGATCTCGCGAATCGGCTCGTGGTTGTCCAGATAGTCCTGGGTCGCATACAGGCGCAGGCGGTAGTCGCACAGCTTGCAGCACACATAAGGCCCATGTTCCGGACGTTCCAGGGCGATGACGATATCGGCCTCGCGTTTGGACAGGCTGATGAAGTGCGGCAGCGGCAGGATATCCACCGAGATCGCCGGCCAGGCATCGACGAAGTGGCTCAGTTGCGCAGTGACGAAGAAGCTGCCGAAGCCTTCGGTGCAGCCCATGCGCACATGCCCCGACAATGCCACGCCCGACCCCGAGACCTGCTCGCAGGCCATGTGCAGGGTGCTCTCGATCGACTCGGCATAGCCCAGCAGGCGCTGGCCCTCGGCGGTGAGCACGAAACCGTTGGTCCGTGATTTTTCGAACAGCAAAGTGCCCAGCGCCCCTTCCAGTGAACCGATGCGCCGCGACACCGTGGTGTAGTCCACGGCCAGGCGCTTGGCCGCACTGCTGGCCTTGCGGGTGCGCGCCACCTCAAGAAAGAACTTGAGGTCGTCCCAGTTCAGCGCGCTCAGGGAGGTGAGGTCTTTTTGCATGATGATCCGGTTTTTTTGTGCATTCTTGTTGGATGTTTGCACATCTATACTCGAACTCAGCCCCTGAGCGCCACCCCGTTCGCTGCGGCGTAGGCGTCCTCGTTCCGACAATAATTCCAAGGAGAGCGCAGATGAACGCACCCCAGACGCCCGACCAGACCAAGGTCGAGCAGGTCAAGCTGCTGATCGACGGCCAATGGGTCGAGTCCAAGACCACCGAATGGCGCGACATCGTCAATCCGGCGACCCAGCAAGTGCTGGCGCGGGTGCCGTTCGCCACCGTCGAGGAAGTCAACGCCGCCGTGGCCGCCGCCGAGCGCGCCTTCAAGACCTGGCGCGACACCCCGATCGGCGCGCGCATGCGCATCATGCTCAAGCTGCAGGCGCTGATCCGCGAACACAGCAAGCGCATCGCCGTGACCCTCAGCGCCGAACAGGGCAAGACCCTCGCCGACGCCGAGGGCGATATCTTCCGTGGCCTGGAGGTGGTCGAGCACGCCGCCTCCATCGGCACCCTGCAGATGGGCGAGTTCGCCGAGAACGTCGCCGGCGGTGTCGACACCTACACCCTGCGCCAGCCGATCGGCGTGTGCGCCGGCATCACCCCGTTCAACTTCCCGGCGATGATCCCGCTGTGGATGTTCCCGATGGCCATCGTCTGCGGCAACACCTTCGTGCTCAAGCCGTCCGAGCAGGACCCGCTGTCGACCATGATGCTGGTCGAGCTGGCGCTGGAAGCCGGCATCCCGGCCGGCGTGCTCAACGTGGTGCACGGCGGCAAGCAGGTGGTCGACACGATCTGCACCCACCAGGACATCAAGGCGATCTCGTTCGTTGGCTCGACCGAAGTCGGCACCCACGTCTACAACCTGGGCAGCCAGCACGGCAAGCGCGTGCAGTCGATGATGGGCGCCAAGAACCATGCCGTGGTGCTGCCCGACGCCAACCGCACCCAGACCATCAACGCCCTGGTCGGCGCCGCCTTCGGCGCGGCCGGCCAGCGCTGCATGGCCACCTCCGTGGCGGTGCTGGTGGGCAAGGCCCGCGAATGGCTGCCGGATATCAAGGAAGCGGCGAGCAAGCTCAAGGTCAACGCCGGCAACGAGCCGGGCACCGATGTCGGCCCGGTGGTTTCCAAGCGCGCCAAGGAGCGTGTGCTGGGCCTGATCGAAAGCGGCATCAAGGAAGGCGCCAAGCTCGAACTGGACGGCCGCGATGTGAAGGTGCCGGGCTACGAGCAGGGCAACTTCGTCGGCCCGACCCTGTTCTCCGGGGTGAAGACCGACATGCAGGTCTACACCCAGGAAATCTTCGGCCCGGTGCTGGTCACCCTGGAGGTCGACACCCTCGACGAGGCCATCGCCCTGGTCAACGCCAACCCGTTCGGCAACGGCACCGGCCTGTTCACCCAGAGCGGCGCGGCGGCACGCAAGTTCCAGAGCGAGATCGATATCGGCCAGGTCGGCATCAACATCCCGATCCCGGTGCCGGTGCCGTTCTTCAGCTTCACCGGTTCCCGTGGCTCCAAGCTCGGCGACCTCGGCCCGTACGGCAAGCAGGTGGTGCAGTTCTACACTCAGACCAAGACCGTCACCGCCCGCTGGTTCGACGACGACAGCGTCAATGATGGTGTGAACACCACCATCAGCCTGCGCTAAGGAGAACGCCATGCGTATCGCTTTCATCGGCCTGGGCAACATGGGCGCGCCCATGGCCCGCAACCTGATCAAGGCCGGGCACCAACTGAACTTGTTCGACCTGAACAAGACCGTGCTGGCCGAACTCGCGGAGCTGGGTGGCCAGGTCAGCACGTCACCCAAGGACGCAGCCGCCAACAGCGAGCTGGTGATCACCATGCTGCCGGCCGCCGCCCATGTGCGCGGCGTGTACCTGGATGAAGAAACCGGCGTGCTGGCTGGCATCCGCCCCGGCACTCCGACCGTGGACTGCAGCACCATCGACCCGCAGACCGCCCGTGAGGTCTCCAAGGTTGCAGCGGCCAAGGGTATCGACATGGGCGATGCGCCGGTTTCCGGTGGTACCGGCGGCGCGGCGGCCGGCACCCTGACCTTCATGGTCGGCGCCAGCGCAGAGCTGTTCGCCACGCTCAAGCCGGTGCTGGAGCAGATGGGCCGCAATATCGTGCACTGCGGCGAGGTCGGTACCGGCCAGATCGCCAAAATCTGCAACAACCTGCTGCTGGGCATCTCGATGATCGGTGTGTCCGAGGCCATGGCCCTGGGCAATGCGCTGGGCATCGACACCAAGGTGTTGGCCGGCATCATCAACAGCTCCACCGGGCGTTGCTGGAGTTCGGATACCTACAACCCATGGCCGGGCATCATCGAGACCGCCCCGGCTTCGCGCGGCTACACCGGCGGCTTCGGTGCCGAGCTGATGCTCAAGGACCTGGGGCTGGCCACCGAGGCCGCGCGCCAGGCGCACCAGCCGGTGATCCTCGGCGCCGTGGCCCAGCAGCTGTACCAGGCCATGAGCCTGCGCGGCGAAGGCGGCAAGGATTTCTCGGCGATCGTCGAGGGGTACCGCAAGAAGGATTGACGAGCGAGTGGACTTGATCGCGGGCCGGGTGGCCCTTCCCCTTGTAACTGCGCACCTTGGGGAAGGGACATCGGGTTCGCGATTTTTTTTGCAAACTGTGTGAGCGTGGGAGCGGGTCAGGCGAAGACGAAGTACTTGCGCACCGTCTCGACCACTTCCCAGGTCCCCTTCATCCCCGGTTCGATCACGAACACATCACCTGCTTTGAGGTGTTTCGGCTCCTCGCCTTCCGGGGTGACGATGCAATAGCCATCGAGGAAATGGCAGTACTCCCACTTTTCATAGTTGACCTCGAACTTGCCCGGCGTGCAGATCCAGGTGCCCATGATCTTGCTGCCGTCGGCTGACAGGTAGGCATTGAGGTTGACGGTGTGCGGGTCGCCGCCGATGCGCTTCCACTTGGTTGCGTCGACCACCGGGGTCGGGCAGGTTTCGCGCAGGACGGTGATGAAATCGGACATGGCGTGGCTCCAGGCAACAAGTGAGATGACGCGTCACCATAGAGTCATCACCAGACGGGCAGTTGCCTGGGCTCGACGCCCAGCTGTCTGCCCGCGCAATGTCAGGGCTCGGGCCTTGCAGGTTGTGGACTGTCAGTGGCTCACGCCCACCAGTAACGCACGAAGTGGAAGAACACCGGCGCGGCGAAACACACCGAGTCCATGCGATCGAGCATGCCGCCGTGGCCTTCGATCATATGGCCCCAGTCCTTCACGCCGCGGTCGCGCTTGATCGCCGACATCACCAGCCCGCCGAAGAAGCCCATGGCATTGACAGTCAAGGCCATCAGCGCCGCCTGCCAGAAGGTGAACGGGGTGATCCAGCACAGCAGGGCGCCGACCAGGGTGGCCAGCGCCACACCGCCGGCCAGGCCTTCGACGGTCTTCGACGGCGACAGGTTCGGCGCCACCTTGCGCTTGCCGAACAGCTTGCCGCACACGTACTGCAGCACGTCGCTGATCTGCACCACCAGGATCAGCCAGGCGATCAGCAGCAGGTTGCGACCCTCGTAGCCGGGAATGTCCAGGGTCATCAACGCCGGCACCGACGACACGCAGTACACCGCGATCATCAGGCCCCACTGTACCTTGGAGGCGCGCTCGAGGAAGCGCGTGGTGTCGCCGCCGAAGCTGGCCAGGATCGGCAGCAACAGGAACAGGTACACCGGGATGAAGATACTGAACAGCCCGTACCAGTCCATGGCGATCAGCAGGTACTGCACCGGCAGCGCCACATAGAAAGCCGCCACCAGCGCCGGGTAGTCGCTGCGTCGGGTCGGGGTGAGGGTCATGAACTCGCGCAGGGCATAGAACGACACGCCGTAGAACAGCACGATCACGCCGTACTTGCCGAACAGGAAGGCGATGCCGATCACCAGCACCATCACCCACCAGGCGTTGATGCGCGCGTTGAGGTTGTCGATCACTGCGTGCGGCGCGGGGCCGGCGCGCCATTTGAGCAGGCGGCCAACCAGGCTGGCGAGCAGCAGCAGGGCGCCGATGCCGGCGAACAGCGACAGGGTGTTGTGATCCATCTCAGGCTTCCTTCGGGGCCAGGTTCAGCAGGGCTTGTCGGGCCCGCTCGAGAAAGGCGTGCTTGCCCTCGTCCGGCTGCAGGTGCAGCGGCTCGCCGAAGCTCAGGGTGCACAGCAGTGGCAGCGGCAGGGCGCGACCCTTGGGCATGACCCGGTTGAGGTTGGCGATCCACACCGGCACCAGCTCGACCTGCGGGTTGGCCGAGGCCAGGTGGAACAGGCCGCTCTTGAATGCCAGCAACGGGTCGTCGGTCAGGTTGCGTGTGCCCTCCGGGAAGAAAATCAGCGAATCGCCCTGGGCGAAAGCATCGAGTACCGGTTGCAGTGGGTTGCCCTCGCTTGCGCCGTGCTGGCGGTCGATCAGCACGCCGTTGAACACCTGGCGGATCAGGAAGTCGCGGATGCCCGGCTTGCACCAGTAGTCGGCGCCCGCCACGGGGCGGGTGCGGCGGCGCAGCGGCTCGGGCAGCGCGGCCCACAGCAGCACGAAGTCGCCATGGCTGCTGTGGTTGGCGAAGTACAGGCGCTGTACCGGCTGCGGCGTGCAGCCCAGCCACAAGGCGCGGGCGCCGGTGATCAGGCGGGCGGCGGAGGTGATGACGAAGGCAGTCAGGCTGGCGAGCATGGCATTGGTCTTATCCGGTGAAGGGGAGGATTAGCATTAATGCGACCTGCAGGGTCAGGCACAGGGCCTGGCGGCGCAGCAGGGCCAGGGCGGCCCGGCTGCGGGTCGGCCAGTCGCGCGGGTCGCTGGCTGCAGGCTTGAGGCGCAGGTCGAACAGGGCGTGGTCCAAGGCCTGGGTGTCGCCGGGCAGGTCGCTGCTGGCGCCGATGCGGGCGAACAGGTCGGCGTCCAGGGCGACGCGCAGGGCCCAATACTTGTGGGCCAGGCCGAGCAGCAGCGAGAGGCCGCAGAGCAGGTGCGGCAACGGCGCCAATGGTAGGCCGAGCAAAGGAGACAGGGTGCAGGCCAGGGCCAGCAGGGTCAGGCCATCCGACAGGCGCTCCAGCTGGCGGCCACGGGCGAGCAGGCTGGCGACGAGGAGCAGCCTCATGGCTGGGCCTCCAAGTTATGCAATACCAGGCGATGGGCCGGGTGCAGGACCACACCGGGGCGCGCCTGGCGAATCAGCGCTTCGGCCTGGGAGGCACTGGCACAATGGCCGTTGAGCAGCAGCCAGGCGGCGACGGCGCTGGCGCTGCGCGAGTAGCCCAAGGCGCAGCAGACCAGCACCGGGCCTTGTTGATGATGGTGTTCGATGGCCTTGGCGGCCTGTTGCAGGATTTCCCGGTCTGGGACAATCAGGTCCAGGGTCGGCAGGCTCTGGTAGTCCTGCGGCGTTTCCAGCGTCGTCATCGCGGGGCAGGGCAGTTCCCCGCTCAGGTCGACAATCGCCGCGAACGCAGATGCTTCAGTGCGCCCCGGCACTCTGCCGAGATACACGCCATCGGCCACCTCATCCGCCTGCGGATGGCGCCAGGTCCAAAGCCGCGAATTGACCCAGGCGCACAGCAGATAGGGCGCCAGCAGCCAGGTGGCGGCCACGGACAGCCGCCCATCGGCGCCTTTCTGGAAACCTGCGGCGCCGAACAGGGCATAGTTCAGCGCCACCAGCAGCAATGACAGCGCCGGCCACAGTAACCACAACCCGCCACCACCCAGTTTCATCGCCAACAGCGTCAGCACGGCCGTCCCCAGGCCATAGCGCAGCGCCAGGCGCCAACGTTTCGGGTCCTGCGCCAGACGTGCCTGTCGCCAGGGCAACGGGCCGCTATGCGGCCACAGCCACAGGCACACAAACCCCGCCAGCGCGCCGGTCGGCACATCGATGAAATGATGCTGCCAGGTGGTCAGCACCGACAGGCCGATCAGCCCCATCCAGCCATGCACCACCCAGCGCCAGGCAGGATGCTGCGTATGTCGGGCAAACATCGTCCAGATGATCACCAGCAACGCGATGTGCAACGACGGTGCCTGGTTGTAGGGCTTGTCGAAACCCATCAGCACATCGAACAGCCAGCCGAACAGCCCCGACAGCTCGGGGCGCTCGAAGGTGAAACGCAGCGGCCAGAACAGGAAACTGGCCACGCAGATCAGTTGCGCCGTCAGCAGCGCCAGGGCATGGCGGTCCATCTCCGAACGCGAGCGCGGCAGCAGGAACGACAAACCGTACAGCAGGTCGATCGACCAGTACGGGATGATCGTCCAGGGCCACAGCGGCATCTGCCGTTCCCAGGCGAACACCAGGCTGCCAATGTCCTCGCGGCCAGCGGTGTAGGTATTGGCCATGCCATAGCTGAGAAAGAAGAACGGTCCGAGCAGCAACAGCCACAGGATGCCACGGCGGATCAGCCCGGTTTCACGGGCCATCAGCGCACCCGCTGTGCCAGGCTGACGCTGAAAATGCCCCACTCGTCGATGCGCTGGGTAATCTTGCGAAACCCTGCCGCCTCCACCAACTGGTCCATCTCCGCCTGGCTGCGCCGCCGCATCACCCAGGCCTGGCCGCCACGGTGGCTGGTCAGGGCACGGGCGATCATCTCCAGCTGCGGGTGCCAGGGCTGACCGGTGTAGACCAGGTAGCCACCGTCCTCGACCGCATCGGCGAGTCCCGCCAGCGAGTTGCCGACCAGCTGGTTACTGGGGAACAGTTCGTAGAGGCCTGAGACCACCGCCAGTGTCGGCTGCGGGGTGAGAGCGGCCAGGCTCGGGCGGTCGAAGGCATCGCCCTGGACGAAGCGGGCGATCTCGCCCAGGCCCTTCTCGGTTATCAAGGCATTGCCCTGTTCCACGTTCAGTTCGCTGTAGTCGCGCAGCAGGATCGAGTCGGGCAGTTGTTGCAGGCCTTGCAGCGCCTCGAGGATGTAGCGGCCATGTCCGGCGGCGATATCTACGATATGCACCGGGCGCTGCTGTTCGCGCAGGCGGGCGATGGCCAGGCGCAGCAGTTCCTCGACATTCAGCTTGCGCTGGCGGATGCCACGCCAGCCGATGGCATCCAGGTAGTTGCGGTCGATCAGCTCGCCCAGCCTGCCCTTGCCGGTCGGGGTGTTGCGGTAGACATAGTCGAGGGTCGAGCCCGAGTCGAAACCGGTGTCGAAGCCCAGCTTCACCCCCTCGGAAAGGCCTTTGCCCAAGCGCAGGCCGGCGCGGGTGGCACGCCAGTAGAGGTCGCGTGGTGAATGGCGCGGCAACGGCGCGGCCAGGCTCTCGGCCTCGGCGCAGCTGGCGCCGCTCTTGTCGGCATCGAGCAGCGAGGGCTGCGCTTGCGGTGCGTCGAAACAGTGCGCGACGAAGCGCTCGATCCGCGCCAGGGCATGGGCGCGGTCGCGTTCGCCGAGGGTGTCGTGGAAGAAGCCGGGGAGGATGTGTTTTTCCTTGCGCGTACTGCCCAGGCGGTCGAAGAACTGCTCTTGCGGCTTGCGCTTGACCACCAGGTCGGCGCCGGAGATCAGCAGTTGCGTCGGCACCTGGATCGCCTGGGCATCGGCGACCACGCGGTCGGCGGCGTCGTACAGGCCCAGCAGCATGGTGACGGAGATGGGCCGGCTGATCAGCGGGTCGGCGACATAGGACATGACCCGTTCCGGGTCGTGGGTCAGCAGGCGCGGCTTGACGTAGCTGTTGACGAAGAAGTTGCCGCGCAGGGCCTTCATCAGCTTCAGCCCGGGGCGGGCGAAGGGTACGTAGAGCTTGACCTTGAAGGCCGGCGAGGCAAGCACCAGGCAACGTACCTTTGGCGCATAATCGTGGGCCCAGGTGGCGACCAGTACCGCGCCAACGCTCTGTGCCAGCACCACCATGTCGGCCTCGGCGATGCCGTGCTGTGCCTGGATGTGCTCGATGAAGGTCTGCACGTCGCGCACGCTGGTGGCAAAGCCCGGGCTGTCGCCGCGAGCCCCTGGCGACTGGCCATGGCCACGGGCGTCCCAGGCGAAGAAGTCGTAGCCGGGCATGTCCAGCTCATCGGCCAGGTGGGCCATGCGCCCGCCGTGTTCGTGGCCGCGATGGAACATCACCACGGCCCGGCGCGGTTGGTGTTCGTTGCGCGTGGCGGGCCAGTGGCGATAGTGCAGCTCGACGCCGTCATGAGTGCAGAAGTGCAGTGATTGCGCTTGGCGCATGGCGAATATCCTTGTCCGGCAGCGAGGGGCTCAGCGGGTTTCGGCCAGGCCGTGGCGAACCCGGTTGTAGAGGGTATAGAGCGAGAGCAGCAGGATGACCAGCAGCAGGCCGTTGATCCAGGCCGCGCCCAGCAGACCGAACGCCACGCCGGTACCCAGCACGCCGAAGGCGAAGGCCCGGTCGCTCTTGCCCATCGGCCCGTCGTAGCGGCGCGACGCGCCGGCCAGCGGGCCCATCACGCCGGCGTATTCGCTGATCACCGCGAACACCACCACCAGCACCACCAGTGTCGGCGAAACGCCTGGCAGCAGAGCGAAGGGCAGGTAGAGAGCAGTGTCGGCGATCACATCGCACAGTTCGTTGAGGTAGGCACCGAGTTTGGACTGCTGGCCAAACTCCCGGGCAAGCATGCCGTCGACTGCGTTCAGTGCCATGCGCAGCAGCATCCACACCGGGATCAGGAGGAACAGCCAGGTGACCTGGGGCAGCCAGGCCAGCAACAGGCCCAGCAGGACGGAAACGACGGCAGCGGTGACCGTCACCTGGTTGGCAGTGACGCCGCGGTCGAACAGGCGCTGGACGGCAGGGCGTAGGAACGCCTGGAAGCGGGGTTTGAGCTGATAGATCGATGGCACGTTGAATTCCCTGTCGTGGCGCGGCATGGACGCGATTGTGGGGAATCAGGCGGGGGGGCGGCAAGGGGCGCGTAGTGGAGTTGTGAGGAGGGCGAGGTAATTGCGGTGGCTTTGCCGGCATTGATCGCGGGGCAAGCCCGCTCCCACACTGTTTCCCGCGAAGGCAGGGTTGTGCAATAGGCAGGACAATCTCTCATGGTACTAGCCTTGACTCATTGATTTAGCTGGTCCCACAGGGGACGGTTCCCTGCGCAACAGCGCAGCCCGAAAGGCTGGGCGATCTCCTACAGATTTGGCGCAACCGTTGTAGGAGCGGGCTTGCCCTGCGAGGGGCCGCCCAGCGCGTTTCGGTACTCGGCTGTAGTTCATTTCCGAAACTTGTTTCACTGCCGCCTGGCACATTGCGAGGGGGCGGCTGAACGTTCTAGTTTCGCAGTCCACCGACCGGAAACGCTGCCCGGCAGATGCCCAACCAGGGCAGCTCGACAAAGCGAGAGAGCCGATGAACCTGCTTGTTGTCCTGCACAAGTCCCGTGAGACCTATTACGGCGTCACCATTCCCGATGTACCTGGCTGTTTTTCCGCAGGCGCCACGGTCCCCCAGGCCCTGGAGAACATTCAGGAGGCGCTGGCGCTGCATTATGAAGGGCTGGTGGCCGATGGCGCGCCCCTGCCGCAGGTGCAGGAAATGGATGTGCATGTGGACAACCCTGAGTATGCAGGCGGCCTCTGGGCGTTGGTGGACTTCGACGCAACGCCATACCTGGGGACGGCGGTACGTTTCAGCGCGACGTTGCCCAGGAACCTGTTGCAACGAATCGACGACAGGGTGAAGCAGGACAATCGCTACGCCTCACGCTCCGCATTCCTGGCTTCGGCGGCGCTGCGCGAACTGGCTGAGGTGTACTGAGCCTGCGCGCCCCGATCATATTCAGACACATCCTCATGGTCCAGACTGGCGTTGAAACCTGCCTCATCATGGGTGTCCAGCGGATGTACCAGGAGCATTACCAACACCAGCGGATCAGCGCAGCGCTGTTCAAACGCTGCTTCTTCATCGGCCTGGCGGTACTGGGCACGCACCTGTTGATCAGCGGTTAGCGGAAGAGGCGCTGAGCATATCGATCATCTGGATATCAAAGTCGCGCTCCAGGTAATCCATGCGCTTTTCGAAGAATGCGGCCATGTGCGGCAGTGCCGAGTGCACGTCCAGAGCCGCCTTGCTGGCCCAGACCTCGAAGAACACGAACAGGCTCGGGTCTGCCTTGTCGCGCAGCATATGGTATTCGATGCAGCCCGGCTCCTGGCGGCTGGGTTCGACGTAGGGACGGAACAGTTGCTCGAAGGCTTCGGCCTGTTCCGGGCGGGTCTTGGCTTTGAGGATGAAGGCGTACTGCTCGCTCATGGGAGATCTCGGTAAGTGAAGTGAGTGATCAGATCTTAAATCAACAATATGTTTGTCATTCGTGATTTTAAGACAAATGTATTTTGCCCTGGGACAGCTGTTTCCATGCCCGGTGAGTGCCTAACCTGCCGGCAACTTCACTTACAGGGCTGACCCTCCCATGAAAAAGATCCTCCTGCTCAACGGTGGCAAACGCTTCGCCCACTCCGAAGGCCGCCTCAACCAGACCCTGCACGACGCCGCGCTGGCCCACCTGGACCGTGCCGGCTTCGATGTGCGGGAAACCTTCATCGACGGCGGCTACGACGTCCAGGCCGAGGTGGAAAAATTCCTCTGGGCCGACGTGGTGATCTACCAGATGCCCGGTTGGTGGATGGGCGCGCCGTGGACGGTGAAAAAATACATCGACGAGGTGTTCACCGCCGGCCATGGCAGCCTGTACGCCAACGATGGTCGCACCCGCTCCGATGCCTCGCAGAAGTACGGCAGCGGTGGCCTGGTCCAGGGCAAGCAGTACATGCTGTCGTTGACCTGGAACGCGCCGCAGCAGGCGTTCGATGACCCGAGCGACTTCTTCGAAGGCAAGGGCGTGGATGCGGTGTACTTCCCGTTCCATAAGGCCAACCAGTTCCTCGGCATGAGCGGGCTGCCGACTTTCCTCGCCGTCGATGTGATGAAGCGGCCGGATGTGCCTGCGGCGCTGGCGGCGTACGAGCAGCACCTGGATGAAGTGTTCGGCAAGGGCCATTGAGTCCGCCCCATCGTGGGGCCGGCTTGCACAGGCTTCGCCCAGCGGTTATCAATCACGGCATACCCCTGCCAAGGTCATTCGTGTGAAAACTCGCTCCGAAGAACTCCAGGTCTTCGTCGCCGTCATCGACAGCGGCTCGATCTCCGCCGCCGCCGAGCAGATCGGCCAGACGCCGTCGGCCGTCAGCCGCACCCTGTCGCGGTTGGAGGGCAAGCTCGGCACGACGTTGGTCAACCGCACCACCCGGCGCATGGACCTGACCGAGGAAGGGCGCTTCTTCCTAGAGCGCGCGCGGCTGATCCTCGAGCAGATGGACGACATGGAAGAGCGCCTGTCGATGAACCGCCAGACCCCGTCCGGGCGCCTGCGCATCAATGCCGCCGCGCCGTTCATGCTGCACGCGATCCTGCCGTGGATCGGCGAGTTCCGCCGGCAATACCCTGGTATCGAGCTGGAGTTGAATACCGACGACCTGATTATCGACCTGCTGGAGCAGAGCACCGACGTGGCCATCCGCATCGGCGAGCTGTCCGATTCCAGCCTGCATGCCCGCTCGCTGGGCTGCAGCCCGGTGCAGGTCCTCGCCAGCCCCGATTACCTGGCGCAGCACGGCATGCCGCACAAGGTCGAGGATCTCGACCAACATTGCCTGCTCGGCTTCAGCACCCTGGAATCGCTCAACCGCTGGCCGTTGCGCCACGCCCAGGGCGACCATTGGGCAATCCGCCCGCAACTGCTTGCCTCCAGTGGCGAAACCCTGCGCCAGCTGGCCATCGCCGGTGAAGGCATTGTCAGCCTGTCGCATTTCATGACCCACGAGGACATCCGCGCCGGCCGCCTGCAGGTGCTGCTCGCAGAGCACAATAACGGCTATCGCCAGCCGATCCATGCGGTCTACTACCGCAACACCCAGTTGGCGTTGCGGATCCAGTGTTTCCTCGATTTCATCCAGAAGAAGCTGGCCGCCTACGCCTGCTGAGTTGCCTGAACGCGACAGTGTCTGCCCATTGGCGGCGCAATCCTGCCATGGTGTTTGCTTAGTCGGGTGGCTTCGGCCTTAATGACTGATCAACAAAAACAACACCAAGGAAGTGCGCATGCGTATCGTCATGTTCCAGCCACTGGCCCTCGGGGCCGCGATCCTGAGCTGCTCCTCCGCCTTTGCCGTGACGCTGGAAGGCGGCGCGGTGGCCGCCCCTGATCAATATGGCGCACAGGTGGCCGCCGATATCCTCAAGAAAGGCGGCAACGCGGTGGATGCTGCCGTCGCCACCGCCTTCACCCTGGCCGTGACCTACCCCGAGGCCGGCAATATCGGCGGCGGTGGTTTCATGACCTTGTTCGTCGACGGCAAGCCCTACTTCCTCGACTACCGCGAGGTGGCGCCCAAGGCCGCGACCAAGACCATGTACCTGGACGACAAGGGCGAGGTGATCGAGAACCTCAGCCTGGTCGGCGTACGCGCCGCCGGTGTGCCGGGCACGGTGATGGGGCTGTGGGAGGCGCACCAGAAGTTCGGCAAGCTCAAGTGGAGCGAGCTGCTGACGCCGGCCATCGGCTACGCGCAGAACGGCTTCAAGATCGCCCAGAAGCAGTACCAGTACCGCGACGACGCCCAGGGCCTGTTCAAGACCGCCACCAACTTCAACGACTACTTCGGCCACATGAAGGTCGGCGAGCTGTTCAAGCAGCCGGAGCTGGCGCAGACCCTGGAGCGCATCGCCGACCAGGGCGTGAGCGAGTTCTACCAGGGCAAGACCGCCGACCTGCTGGTGGCGCAGATGCAGGCCGACAAGGGCCTGATCACCAAGGACGACCTCAAGGACTACAAGGCCGTGTGGCGTGACCCGATCGCCATCAACTGGCGCGGCAATGTGGTCTACACCGCGCCGCCGCCAAGCTCCGGTGGTGTCGCCCTGGCCCAGCTGCTGGGCATCAAGGAAGACCGCGCGGCCGACTTCAAGGGCGTCGAGCACAACTCGGCCAAGTACATCCACCTGCTGGCCGAGATCGAGAAACGCGTGTTCGCCGACCGCGCCGACTATCTCGGTGATCCGGCCTTCACCAAGGTCCCGGTCGACCAGCTGGTGGCCAAGGACTACCTGGCCAAGCGCGCCGCCCAGGTCAACCCGAACGCGATCTCCGAGACCGACAAGGTCAAGCCGGGGCTGGAACCGCACCAGACCACGCACTTCTCCATCGTCGACAAGCAGGGCAACGCGGTGAGCAACACCTACACCCTCAACCTCGACTATGGCAGTGGCGTGGTGGTCAAGGGCGCGGGCTTCCTGCTCAACGACGAGATGGACGATTTCAGCGCCAAGCCGGGGGCGGCCAATGCCTTTGGCGTGGTCGGCGGCGACGCCAACGCCATCGCGCCGGGCAAGCGCATGCTCTCGTCGATGAGTCCTAGCCTGGTGACCCGCGATGGCAAGGTGGCCCTGGTACTGGGCACGCCGGGCGGTTCGCGGATCTTCACCTCGATCTTCCAGGTGATGAACAACCTGTATGACTACGGCATGCCGCTGGAGAAGGCGGTGGCGGCGCAGCGCGTGCATCACCAGTTGCTGCCCAAGGATACGATCTACTTCGACAGCTACGCGCCGCTCAAGGGGGCAGTGGCCGACGACTTGAAGAAGATGGGCTACGTGCTGGAGGACCAGGGCTGGGAGATGGGCGATATCCAGGCGATCCGGGTCACCGGGGAGAAGCTGGAGACCGCTTCCGATCCGCGTGGGCGTGGGGTGGGGATGATCGTCAAATAAGGCTGGGGTGAAATGATCGCGGGGCAAGCCCGCTCCCACCGGTCGTGGGAGCGGGCTTGCCCCGCGATGCGTTACAGGGTCAGACGCGGAACTGGCTGACCAGTGTCTGCAGGTGACCACCCAGGCGCGCCAGCTCGACGCTGGAGGCGGCGGTCTCGTCGCTGGCCGCGGCGGTCTGCTCCGACACGTCGCGCACGTTGAGGATGCTGCGGCTGATCTCTTCGGCCACGGCGCTCTGCTGCTCGGCGGCGGCGGCGATCTGCTGGTTCATCGACTGGATGTTCGACACCGTGCGGGTGATGCTCTCCAGCGAACCACCGGCCTTGCGCGCCAGCTCGACGCTGCTGTCGGTCAGGCTGCGGCTGCCGTTCATCACTTCGGCGACCTGTTGGGTGCCGTGCTGCAGGCTGGCGATCAGGCCTTCGATCTCTTCGGTGGACTGCTGGGTGCGCTGGGCCAGGCCACGGACCTCGTCGGCCACCACGGCAAAGCCACGACCGGCCTCGCCGGCACGGGCCGCCTCGATGGCGGCGTTGAGCGCCAGCAGGTTGGTCTGCTCGGCCACCGACTTGATCACGTCCATGACGCTGCCAATCTTCTGGCTTTCCTGCTGCAAAAGGGTCATCGCCTCGGTGGAGCGGTGCACTTCGTGGGCCAGGCGTTCGATCTGGCTGATGGCCTCACCGACCACCTTGTCGCCGACCCGGGCTTCGTCATCGGCGTTGGTCGCCGCGTGCGAGGCCTGCTCGGCGTTGCGCGCGACTTCCTGGACAGTGGCGGCCATCTCGTGCATGGCGGTGGCCACCTGGTCGGTCTCGACCTTCTGGCTGTTGGCGCCGGCGCTGGTCTGCTCGGTCACCGCCGACAGTTCCTCGGCGGCGCTGGCGATCTGGGTAACGCCGTCGCGGATGCCGGTGATCAGGTCGCGCAGGGTGGTGCCCATGCGAGCGATGCCCTGCTGCAGGGCGCCCAGCTCGTCACGACGGGTGACACGCAGTTCCTGGGTGAGGTCGCCGCTGGCGATGCGGTTGACCACGTCCATGGTCTCGCGCAGCGGGCGGGTGATCTGACGGGTGATGAGGAATGCGGCGAGTACGCCGACCAGCAGCGCCAGGAGGGTGGCAGTAGTCTGCAGGGTGCGGGCCTGGACGCTTTCGGCGTCACGGCGCTCGATCTGGATCTTGTACAGTTCGTCGCTGCGTTTGACGATGTCGGCGCCCTGCACGGTCATTTCGGCACGGGCCACACCGATGGCTGCGGTAGCGTCGCGGAACTGGCGCACGGCGTCGCGGTAGGCCAGCACGGCGTTTTCGAATTGCTGGATGCGTGAGGCTTCGCCCGGCAGCTGGCGCTTGAGGCTGTCGATTTCATTCAGCGCGTTTTCCAGCTGGCGCAGGGCGGCCTGCTCGGCTTCGCTGGTCAGGTCGGCGATGTAGCTGCGTACGTCAAGGCGCACCTGCACCAGCTGTTGCTTGGCCTTGCTGATCAGCAGGTATTGGGCCAGGCGGCTGGCATCGCTCTCGGCGCTGGACAGCACGGCGGCGCTGATCGCCTCGATGGCGTCATTGGCGCGGGACGCGGTCTGGTTCATCGATTCGCGGGCGGCGAGGGTGGTCTTGTAGCCCTGGCGCATCTTCTCCAGCGAGACCCGGTATTCGCTGATGCTCTGGCCCTGCTCGCGCAGCAGTTTGAGGTTCTCGGGGCTCTTGAAGGTGTTGACCAGGTGCTGCTGCTGGCTGCCGAAGGCATCGAGCTTGGCTTGGACGTTGGCCGCCGAGGCATCGTCGCCGTTGGTCAGCATCCACTGCAGGCGGGCCACGCGCAGGTTGGTCAGGTCACTGTTGAGCTGGGTGATGTCGCTCATCCAGTTGCTGCGGTCGATAAGGCTGCCCAGGCTGTTCCAGCCGGTCAGGGCCAGCAGGCCGGTCAGGACCAGGACCAGGCCGAAGCCCAGGCCGAGTTTGAGGTTGACGCTGATATTAGCGAACCAACTGTTCATGCACGCTCTCCCAGAAAATGATTTCGCTCACTTGATCTCAAAAGCTGGGCGTTGTTGTTGTCAGTTAGCCCGCAGATTTGTGTAGGACTTATCGGCAAAGCGTCGAGAAGCTGAAACGCTTTTTCAGCAAATTTATAACTTGTTGAATACGTTTGTTTTTTGATGTGGTCAATTGCGGGTGCAGACCCAGTGCACACCGACGGGCGTGCACTGTTCTGATGGGGCTATCAAAGGCTACGTGCGCTGAAGGTATCGCACTGATTTACGTCGCCACTGGAAAAACCGGCCTTGAACCATCGCACGCGCTGTTGCGAGGTACCATGGGTGAAGGAGTCGGGCACCACCCGTCCCTGCCCCTGCTGCTGCAGGCGATCGTCACCGATGGCATTGGCGGCGTTCAGTGCCTCTTCCACATCCCCCGGCTCCAGCCAGTTCAGGCGTTTCTGTGCCTGGTAGGCCCAGACCCCGGCCAGGCAGTCGGCTTGCAGTTCCTGGCGCACCAGCAGGCCGTTGTCGCCTTCCATGCGCTGGCCGTTGCGGCGTGCGGCGTCGACCTTGGCCGAGACCCCGAGCAGGGTCTGCACGTGATGGCCGATTTCGTGGGCGATCACGTAGGCCTGGGCGAAATCCCCGGCTGCCTTGAAGCGGGTTTCCATTTCGCGGAAGAAGGTCATGTCCAGGTACACGCGCTGGTCGGCCGGGCAGTAGAACGGCCCGACCGCCGATGAGGCGAAACCGCAGGCGGAATTGACCTGGCCACTGAACAGCACCAGCTTGGGATCGCGGTACTGCTTGCCGGCCTGGGCGAACAGCGCCTTCCAGGTGTCCTCGGTGTCGCCGAGGATCGAGGCGACGAACTCGGCCTGCTCGTCGTTGGCCGGCGGCGCCTTGCTGCCAACGTTGGCCGGGGCGGTCTGCTGCTGCTCCATCTGTCCGGCCAGCTGGCCGAGGATCTGCAACGGGTCCTGCCCGGTGAGCCAGCCGATGCCGACGATCAACAGGATGGCGCCGAGCCCCAGGCCCTTGCCGCCGCCGAAGCGCATGCCGCCGCCCCCTTCGCCGCGGGCATCGACCACGTTGTCGCTGCGTCGGCCTTTTCGCCATTCCATGTAGTGCTCTCCGGTTCGTGAAACAAGAAGTCAAAGATTAGTCCAGCGCTGCCCTCGGCGTCGCCTTGGTCGCTTGTGCATAACCAAATGGTTATGGCTAAGACTGCTGAATTCAATATTCATCCCGATTGGCCTGCTGGAAACTGCAACTCCGCCTGCCACGCCCAGGCGTTCGACAATTCCAAGAGAGGAAACCGGCATGCCCGCTCAGGACACCAGCCGCTTCGTGATCCGTGATCGCAACTGGCACCCCAAGGCCTTCACCCCCGACTACAAGACCTCGGTGGCGCGCTCGCCGCGCCAGGCGCTGGTCAGCATCCCACAGTCGATCAGCGAAAGTACCGGCCCGGACTTTTCCCATCTGCGTTTCGGCGAACACGACCATGACTTGCTGCTCAACTTCAACCACGGCGGCTTGCCGATCGGCGAGCGCATCATCGTCGCCGGCCGCGTTGTCGACCAGTACGGCAAGCCGGTGGCCAACACCTTGGTGGAGATGTGGCAGGCCAACGCCGGCGGTCGCTACCGGCACAAGAACGACCGCTACCTGGCGCCGCTGGACCCGAACTTCGGCGGTGTCGGCCGTTGCCTGACCAACCGCGACGGCTACTACAGCTTTCGTACCATCAAGCCCGGTCCATACCCATGGCGCAACGGCCCCAACGACTGGCGCCCGGCACATATCCACTTCTCCATCAGCGGACCGTCGATCGCGACCAAGCTGATCACCCAGTTGTACTTCGAGGGCGATCCGCTGATTCCGCTGTGCCCGATCGTCAAGTCGATCGCCAACTCCGACGCGGTCCAGCGGCTGATCGCCAGGCTCGACATGAGCCACGCCAACCCCATGGATTGCCTGGCCTACCGCTTCGACATTGTCCTGCGCGGCCAGCGCCAGACCCACTTCGAAAACCGCTGAGGAGGCCCGTGATGCCTATCGAACTGCTGCCGGAAACCCCTTCGCAGACCGCCGGCCCCTATGTGCACATCGGCCTGGCCCTGGAAGCCGCAGGCAACCCGACCCGCGACCAGGAAATCTGGAACCGCCTGGCCACCCCCGAGGCGCCGGGCGAACAAATCCTGTTGCTCGGCCAGGTATACGACGGCAACGGCCACCTGGTGCGCGACTCTTTCCTGGAGGTCTGGCAGGCTGATGCCGATGGCCGCTACCAGGATGAGTTCAACCACGAGAACGCCTTCAACAGCTTCGGCCGCACCGCGACCACCTTCGATGCCGGCGAATGGACCCTGCATACGGTCAAGCCGGGTGTGGTGAACAATGCCGCGGGCGTGCCGATGGCGCCGCACATCAACATCAGCCTGTTTGCCCGGGGGATCAACATCCACCTGCATACACGGTTGTACTTCGATGACGAGGGTGAGGCGAACGCCCGATGCCCGGTGCTCAACCTGATCGAGCAGCCGCAGCGGCGCGAGACGCTGATCGCCAGGCGTTGCGAGGTAGAGGGGAAGACGGCGTATCGTTTCGATATCCGTATCCAGGGGGAAGGGGAGACGGTGTTCTTCGATTTCTGACTGAAGCTTCAGGGGCCGCTTTGCGGCCCATCCGACCGGTCCGACGCCTCGGCAAGGCCGCTCAGGAGTACGCGATTCCCTGGAGCGGCCTTGCCGAGGCGTCGGACCGGTCGGATGGGCTGCAAACCAGCCCCGGCGATCTGAAGGTCAGCGCCTAACCAGCAGGACGCCGCTTTCCATGTGATGGGTATAAGGGAACTGGTCGAACAGCGCGCAGCGCTCGATACGGTGGGTATCGTGCAGCTGGGCGATGTTCTGCGCCAGGGTTTCCGGGTTGCACGAGATGTACAGGATGCGCTCGAAGCGACGGGTCAGCTCGCAGGTGTCCGGGTCCATGCCGGCGCGCGGCGGGTCGACGAACACGGTGCCGAAGTCGTAGCTTTTCAGGTCGATGCCTTCCAGGCGGCGGAACGGGCGGACCTCGTTCAGCGCCTGGGTCAGCTCCTCGGCCGACAGGCGCACCAGGCGCACGTTATCCACGCCGTTCTCGTCGAGGTTATGCAGGGCGGCGTTGACCGAGGTCTTGCTGATCTCGGTGGCCAGTACCTGGCGCGCGCGGGTCGCCAGCGGCAGGGTGAAGTTGCCGTTGCCGCAGTACAGCTCCAGCAGGTCGTCCTGGCGCTCGCCCATGGCCTCGAAGGCCCAGCCGAGCATCTTTTGGTTCACCGCGCCGTTGGGCTGGGTGAAGGCGCCTTCGGGCTGACGATAACTGAAGGTGCGCCCGGCGATGTCGAGTTTTTCCACGGCGTAGTCGCGGCCGATCACCACGCGCTTGCCCTTGGAGCGGCCGATCACGCTGACGTTCAGGTCACTGGCCAGTTGCTGCGCGGCAGCCTCCCAGGCTTCGTCCAGAGGGCGGTGATAGCACAGGGTGACCATCGCGTCACCGGCCAGGGTGGTGAGGAACTCGACCTGGAACAGGCGATTGTCGAGTGCCTCGTTGCCCTGCCAGGCGGCCTTCAGACGTGGCATCAGTTCATTGATGCGCTCGCTGGCGATGGGAAAATCGTTGA
Source organism: Pseudomonas sp. P106(2024) (assembly GCF_057480815.1). Taxonomy (NCBI): domain Bacteria; kingdom Pseudomonadati; phylum Pseudomonadota; class Gammaproteobacteria; order Pseudomonadales; family Pseudomonadaceae; genus Pseudomonas; species Pseudomonas sp. P106(2024). The sequence continues at coordinate 22,753 of NZ_JBLIYU010000020.1, forward strand.
TCAGGATTGCCTTGTGCTTCTCGCCCGGGGCGAACATCGCGTAGTGACGTTGACCGCCCTCGCGCCACAGGCGGAATTCGGCGCGCAGGCGATAGTGCTCGCGCGGTGAGTCGAACAGCGCCGGCTCCGGCGCGCCGAACGGGGCCAGCAGCTCGCGCAGGCGGGCGGCCTTGGCCGCCAGTTGCGCGTCGTATTGTGAAGGATCCAGGACAGCACTCATGCGGGGAACCAGCCCAGCTTGATGACGAACAGGATCGACAGGATTACCAACGCCGGGTTCAGGTCGCGGTGACGGCCGGAGATCAGCTTGATGGCGGTCCAGGCGATGAAGCCGAAGGCGATGCCGTTGGCGATCGAGTAGGTCAGTGGCATGGCCAGGGCGGTCACCACCACCGGCGCGGCTTCGGTGACGTCGTCCCAGTTGATCTCGGCCAGGCCCGAGGCCATCAGTACGGCGACGAACAGCAGGGCCGGCGCGGTGGCGAAGGCCGGCACGCTGCCGGCCAGCGGGGCGAAGAACAGCGCCAGCAGGAACAGCACGGCGACCACGATGGCGGTCAGGCCGGTGCGCCCGCCCGCGCTCACGCCCGCCGCCGACTCGATGTAGCTGGTGGTGGTCGAGGTACCCAGCAGGGACCCGGCCATGGCGGCGGTACTGTCGGCGATCAGGGCGCGGCCCATCTTCGGCATGTGGCCGTCCTTGCCCATCAGGCCGGCGCGCTTGGCCACACCGATCAGGGTGCCGGAGTTGTCGAACAGGTCGACGAACAGGAAGGCGAAGATCACGCTGATCAGGCCAACGTCGAGGGCGCCGGCGATGTCCAGCTGCAGGAAGGTCGGGGCCAGCGACGGCGGCATCGAGACCACGCCGCCGAACGGGGTGACCCCCATCACGATCGAGGCCACGGTCACGGCCAGGATGCCGATCAGCACCGCGCCGCGTACCTTCAGCGACTCGAGGGCGACAATCAGGAAGAAGCCCAGGGTGGCGAGGATCGGTGCCGGTTTGCTGAGATCGCCCAGGCCCACCAGGGTTGCTGGGTTATCGACGACGATACCTGCGTTATGCAGGGCGATCAGCGCCAGGAAAAGGCCGATGCCCGCGGCGATGGCCGAGCGCAGCGGCAGCGGGATGCTGTTCACGATCCACTCGCGGATGCGGAAGATCGACAGCAGGAAGAACAGCACTGCCGAGAGGAATACAGCCCCCAACGCCACCTGCCAGGTGTGGCCCATGTGCAGGACCACGGTGTAGGTGAAGAAGGCGTTCAGGCCCATGCCCGGCGCCAGGGCGATCGGGTAGTTGGCGATGATGCCCATGGTCACCGAGCCGATGGCCGCGGCAAGGCACGTGGCGACGAACACCGCGCCCTTGTCCATGCCGGTCTCGCCGAGGATGCTCGGGTTGACGAACAGGATGTAGGCCATGGCCAGGAAGGTGGTGACGCCCGCGAGAATCTCGGTGCGCACATTGGTGTCGTGTGCTTTTAGTTGAAACAGCCTTTCCAGCATGCCTGCTCCCCGGGCGCCCTCGCGCCGTGAATGTATCGACCCCAACAGCAAAGCACAGACCGTACCGGATACCGTGGTTTTGTGTGGGGCGGAAAAAAGCCGCGCATCATACCAGCAAGGATGGCGGGGGCCTATGGCCATTGGGGAGAGGGCTTTCTGTAGCTTGTGTCGGCCCTTTCGCGGGCAAGCCCGCGAATAGACCGGCACAGGCAACCGATCAGCCGTTATGCATCCGGTCGCGGTGAGTCAACGTCGGGAACAGCTTCATCCACACCCCGGTCACCACCAGTGTGCCCACGCCACCGAGCACCACCGCCGGCACTGTGCCGAACCAGTGCGCGGTAACGCCCGACTCGAACTCGCCGAGCTGGTTCGAGGCACCGATGAACAATCCGTTCACCGCGCTCACCCGGCCACGCATCTCGTCCGGCGTCTCCAACTGCACGAATGCGCTGCGGATGACCATGCTGATCATGTCTGCCGCGCCCAGCACCACTAGCACCGCCAATGAGAACCAGAACGAGGTCGAGAGGCCGAAGGCGATGGTCGCCACGCCAAATATGCCCACTGCGGTGAACATGGTCAGACCCACCTTGCGTTCCACCGGGAAGCGCGCCAGCCACAGCGACATCAGCAATGCCCCGACGGCGGGCGCTGAGCGCAACAGGCCCAGGCCCCAGGCGCCGGTGAGCAGGATGTCCTTGGCGAACACTGGCAGCAGCGCGGTGGCGCCGCCGAGCAGAACGGCGAACAGGTCCAGCGAGATCGCGCCGAGGATATCCGGACGACTGCGGATGAAGCGGATCCCGGCCAGCAGCGAGTCGAGGTTGGCCCTGCCTGGCTGCGGCTGCTGCCGACGGGCATCGAGGCTCAGCGTCAAAAGGCAGGCAATGAGATAGAGGGCTACGGTCGGACCGTACACCCAGGTACTGCCGAGGGCGTAGAGCAGGCCGCCCACCGCCGGGGCGACGATGGTCGCCGCCTGGGTCGCCGAGGCCGAGGCCGCCACCGCGCGGGGGAACAGTCCGGGCGGCACCACGTTGGGCAATAGCGCCTGGGTCGCCGGCATCTCGAACGAGCGGGCGGCACCCAGCAGGAAGGCCAGGACGAAGATCAGTTCACGGCTGACGTTGTCGGTAAAGCTGCCCACGGCCAGCGCCAGGGCGATCAGCGCCTGCAGGGTCTGGCACAGGGCGGCGACCTTGCGTCGGTCATAGCGATCGGCGACATGCCCGGTGTGCAGCATGAACAGTACCCGCGGGGCGAACTCGACCAGCCCGACCAGGCCCAGGTCGAGCACATTGCCGGTGAGCTGGTAGAGGTGCCAGCCGATGGCCACGGTGAGCATCTGGAAGCCGCTGGCGGTGAATACGCGGGCCAGCCAGAAGGCGAGGAAGGGGCGGTGATGGCGCAGCAGTTGCGGGGCGGAATCGGACATCGCTAGGCCTGCGACCTCGGAAATAGAGGGGGCTGCAGCGTAACATCTGTTTGTAACAAATGGTTGCTGAAAGCGGCGTGGATCAACGTTTCATCTACGAAGAAAGAGGGTGAGGCAACCGGTCACGCGGCAATCAACCACACATCCGGATGGGTCATTCGGGACTATGCTTCCATTCAGTCGTTGATCTGGATCAATCGTTCCAGATGCAACGATCTTGGCCCTTGGGCCGGAATCCCCGCGATCGAACAGAACAATTCCAACGCGCCGCACTCGATACCCGTGGGGGCAGTGGGCGACAGGCCATGAGCCCGGTCGCCGGATTACCTGAAGAGGAAGCACCATGTTCGGATTGGAAGCCTTAGAGCTCGCCCGAATCCAGTTTGCCTTTACCGTGTCCTTTCACATCCTGTTCCCGGCCATCACCATTGGCCTGGCGAGCTACCTGGCGGTCCTCGAAGGCCTTTGGCTTAAGACCGGCGACAACACCTACCGTGACCTCTACCACTTCTGGTCGAAGATCTTCGCCGTCAACTTCGGCATGGGCGTGGTCTCGGGATTGGTCATGGCCTATCAGTTCGGCACCAACTGGAGCCAGTTCTCCGACTTTGCCGGCTCCATCACCGGTCCCTTGCTCACCTACGAGGTCTTGACCGCCTTCTTCCTCGAGGCCGGTTTCCTGGGCGTCATGCTGTTCGGCTGGAACCGTGTCGGGCGTGGCCTGCACTTCTTCGCCACGTGCATGGTGGCGCTCGGCACGCTGGTGTCGACGTTCTGGATCCTCGCTTCCAACAGCTGGATGCAGACGCCCCAGGGCTACGAGATCGTCAACGGCCAGGTGATCCCGGTGGACTGGTTCGCGGTGATCTTCAATCCGTCGTTCCCCTACCGGCTGATGCACATGGCCACCGCGGCCTTCGTCGCCACCGCGTTCTTCGTCGGCGCCTCGGCGGCCTGGCACCTGCTGCGCGGGCGCGACAACCCGGCGGTGCGCAAGATGCTGTCGATGGCCATGTGGATGGCGCTGATCGTCGCGCCGGTGCAGGCGGTGATCGGTGACTTCCATGGCTTGAACACCCTCAAGCACCAGCCGGTGAAGATCGCCGCCATCGAAGGCCACTGGGAGAACAAGCCCGGCGAGCCGACCCCGCTGATCCTGTTCGGCATTCCCGACATGCAGGCCGAGACCACCCGCTTCAAGATCGAGATCCCGGCGCTTGGCAGCTTGATCCTCACCCACAGCCTGGACAAGCAGGTCCCGGCGATGAAGGATTTCGCGCCCGAGGACCGGCCCAACTCGACCATCGTGTTCTGGTCGTTCCGGGTCATGGTCGGTCTGGGCATGCTGATGATCTTCGTTGGCCTGTGGAGCCTCTGGCTGCGCAAGCGCGGCACGCTGTACAGCTCGCGTCCGTTCCTCTACCTGACCTTGTGGATGGGCCCGTCTGGCTTGATCGCCATCCTCGCCGGCTGGTTCACCACCGAGATCGGTCGTCAGCCCTGGGTTGTCTACGGCCTGATGCGTACCGCCGACGGCGTGTCCAACCACAGTTATGCGCAACTCGGCTTCACTCTGGTGATGTTCGTTGTGGTCTATTTCGCCCTGTTCGGCACCGGGCTCGGCTACATGATGCGTCTGGTGCGCAAAGGTCCGCACACAGGCGAGGGCGACACGCAGCCCCCCGGAGGCCCTGGCCAGAAACGCACGCCAGCGCGGCCGCTGTCCGCCGCCGATGACGGCCATGAGGCCGACTCCGCCAGCCTGAGCAAGGGGAACTGAGATGGGTATCGATCTTCCGCTGATCTGGGCCGTGATCATCATCTTCGGCGTCATGATGTACGTGGTGATGGATGGTTTCGACCTGGGCATCGGCATGCTCTTCCCCTTCGTCAAGGACGAGCATGACCGCGATGTGATGATGAACACCGTCGCCCCGGTATGGGACGGCAACGAGACTTGGCTGGTGCTGGGCGGCGCGGCACTGTTCGGCGCTTTCCCGCTGGCCTACTCAGTAGTGCTCGAAGCACTGTACCTGCCGTTGATCCTGATGCTGGTGGGGCTGATCTTCCGGGGCGTGGCCTTTGAGTTCCGCTTCAAGGCCCGGGCCAACAAACGCCACATCTGGGACAAGGCGTTCATCTGGGGTTCGCTGGTGGCGACCTTCTTCCAGGGCGTGGCCCTGGGCGCGTTCATCGAGGGCTTCAAGGTGGTCGACCGCAAGTTCGTCGGCGGCACCCTGGACTGGCTGACGCCGTTCACGCTGTTCAGTGGACTGGGCCTGATCGTCGCCTACTCTCTGCTGGGCTGCACCTGGCTGATCATGAAGACCGAAGGGCCATTGCAGAAGCAGATGCATGACATCGCTCGGCCACTGGCGCTGGTGCTGCTGGCGGTCATCGGTGTGGTCAGCCTGTGGACGCCGATCGCTTACCCGCAGATCGCCGAGCGCTGGTTCAGCATGCCCAACCTGGTCTGGTTCATGCCCGTGCCGATCCTGGTGCTGGTGACGTTCTACGGCCTGCTGCGGGCGGTGGCACGCGATGCCCACTACACGCCGTTCCTGTTGACCCTGGTGCTGATCTTCCTGGGCTACAGCGGACTGGGCATCAGCCTGTGGCCGAACATCATCCCGCCGTCCATCAGCATTTGGGACGCTGCGGCGCCACCGCAGAGCCAGGGCTTCATGCTGGTGGGCACGCTGTTCATCCTGCCGTTCATTCTTGGTTACACCTACTGGAGCTACTACGTGTTCCGCGGCAAGGTGACCCATGAAGATGGCTATCACTAGGAGCGCATCGTGATGAACGTCGAAGAAAAAAAGCCGCTCTGGCAACGCCTGGGTTGGCTGGTGCTGATCTGGGGGCTGAGCGTGGCGGCGCTTGGGGTGGTGGCTTATGGCATGCGCATGTTCATGAGTGCTGCCGGCCTTAGTACCCACTAGGTTGCGAGGGCTGCGTTGCAGCCCGGTCGCGGGGCAAGCCCGCTCCTACAGGACCAGTAGGAGCGGGCTTTTCTCGTTTTCTACTGGATGTTTATTTCCGGGCCTTGAGCACCACGAACTTCGGCGTCGCCGCCACCTGCTCGACCCCTCGGAACAACCGCGCCAGCTTGCTGTGATAGCCCAGGTGGCGGTTGCCGACGATGTACAGCGCCCCACCGACTTCCAGCGCCTCCCGGGCCTGCTGGAACATGCGCCAGGCGAGAAAGTCGCCCACCACCTGCTGCTGGTGGAACGGCGGGTTGCACAGCACCACGTCCAGCGATTGTTTCTCCTGGCCGGCCAGGCCATCCGCGGCCCTGATCGTGACCTCGCGCTCGCCTAGCGCCGCCTGCCAGTTCTCCCGCGCCGACTGCACCGCCATGTACGACTCGTCGACCAGGGTGAATTGCGCATCCGGGTTGGCCAGGGCGCAGGCGATCGCCAGCACGCCATTGCCGCAGCCCAGGTCGGCGATCCGGGCACGGCCCAGGTCGCGTGGCAGGTGCGGCAGGAAGGCGCGGGTGCCGATGTCCAGGCCTTCGCGGCAGAACACATTGGCGTGGTTGACCAACTCAAGGGCCGGGCTGTCCAGGCGGTAGCGGCTGGGGTAGGGCGAGCGTGCGGTCGGACGTTCGCCGACGCTGGCAATCAGCAGACGCGCCTTCTTCTGCGCTAGCGAGGCCTGGACCGGGCCGATGTACTTTTCCATCAGGTCGCCGGCGGCGCGGGGCAGGTGCTTGATCATGGCCCCGGCGATCACCTGGGCGCCGGGCGCCAGTTGGCCCTGCAGGCGGATCAGCTGTTCCTCGAGCAGTGCCAGGGTCTTGGGCACGCGCACCAGCACGCGGTCGAACGGGCCAGGGAAGGTCTCGCTGGCGGGGATGAAAGGCACGCTGTCGAACGGCCTGCCGTTACCCGCCAGATTTTTCTCCAGGGCCAGGTACGCCAGGTGCGAGTCGCCGCTGCTGGTCACCTGCACATGCCCCGCGAGGCTCGCGGCAAGGGCGCCGAAGCTGTCGTTGAGCACCAGCACCCTGCAGCTCGCCTGTGGCACTTGGGCGGCCAGGTGTTCCAGCAGGTACTGGTCGGCGGCGTCGAAGGCCAGCAGCGGGTCATTGGCCTGGGCCGGCTGGCGGATCAGGTCGAGGTCGGCGAAGGGGCTGTTGAACAGGGGCATGACGTGGGGCTCTGCTGCGAATCCTGCCCGGCGCGCTGCGCGGCGGGCTTGCGGCGGGTGATTCTACAGGGCTTTGCGCCTGGGTGGGGGACGGGCTGTCAGAGCAGGCCGCGCAGGGCGGCGATGGCGATGGCGCCGGCCTTGTTGGAGGCGTTGGTCTTGGTGATCACGCTGCGGATATGGAAATTCACGGTACTGGTCGACAGCGAGAGGATCATCGCCACGTCGGCGGCGGTCTTGCCCGCTGCGGACCACTTGAGCACTTCGAGTTCGCGTTCGCTCAGTTGCGGCACCGGGCTGAACTTCTGCAGATGATGTGTGCTGAGCACGGCGTGCAAGGTGTTGCACAGCCACATTACCTGGGCACTCTTCGCGAAGAGTTCCTCGCGGGTGACTACCCCCAGGGGCCTGGAGACACTCAACTGACTCTCGTTGTGCTGCTGGTCATGTACCGACTGACTCCAGCCATGGGTCATGCCAAGCGCGGTGGCGGCTTCGCGCAGTTGTGGCACCTCACAGTAGAGATCGTCGTTCCAGACCAGTGGCAGTGTTGTATGATGGCATTTTGATACTGTTGGGTCTATCTTGATTAAGTCTTCAGCTTGGTAACGCTCATTCCAGGCACCGGGATAGTTGTTGTAGAGGATCACCTGTGGGCCACGGGCTGCCACATGCAGGTGAAGTGCCAAACCAACGAACTCCATGTTGAGCGCCTGGGCCAGTTTCACCGCTTGACCGAACAGCTCCTTCGGTTCTTGTTCATCCAGCAGTTGCTGGAGCTGCTCGCTTTTCCAATGTGGCATCGATGAAGCTCCCGTCGCTTGGCGCTGGATCCAATGTCGGCATTTCATGGAACGAAGTGTAGGAAATCTCCTAAGTCTGCGCTGGTTTTTTTTGCTATAGCTGTTACGCTTTTTTAGCTGATTGCGATCACTCATAAGCGATACCTTACAAACCGACGGTGTTTATCTGGGGCACTTTGCGCGAAACTGTGCGCATCTGATCCATGGAGCCCGTCATGACCGCCAGCGCCGACAAATTCACCCGCCAGACTCTGCTCGACGTCCAGCCCCTGACGCCCAACCTGTTTTCCCTGCGTGTCACACGCGATGCCGGATTCCGTTTCCGCGCCGGCCAGTTCGCCCGCCTCGGGGTGAGCAAGGCCGATGGCAGCGTGGCCTGGCGTGCCTATTCCATGGTCAGTGCGCCCCATGACGAGTTCCTCGACTTCTTCTCCATCGTGGTGCCGGGCGGTGAATTCACCAGCGAACTGAGCCGCCTGGGTGAAGGCGATACCTTGCTGATCGACCGTCAGGCCTTCGGCTACCTGACCCTCGACCGTTTCGTGGGGGGGCGCGACCTGTGGTTGCTGGCCACCGGCACCGGCATTGCGCCGTTCATGTCGATCCTGCAGGACTTCGAGGCCTGGGAGCGCTTCGACAACATCAAGCTGGTGTACTCGGTGCGCGAGGCGAAGGAGCTGGCGTATGTGGACGAGATCGCCGCGCTGGAGCAGCGCGACTACCTGGCGGAGTTTGCGGGCAAGCTGCAGTTCATCCCGGTGGTGACCCGAGAGCAACACCCGGGCGCGTTGAATGCGCGGATCACCACGCTGATCGAGAACGGTGAGCTGGAAAAGGCGGCGGGGCTGGCGCTGTCGCCGGAGCATTCGCGGGTCATGCTGTGCGGCAACCCGGAAATGATCGACGAGACACGCAAGGTGCTCAAGGCGCGCGACCTGCAGCTGAGCCTGAGCAAGCGACCGGGGCAGGTGGCGGTGGAGAACTACTGGTAAGGATCAACGGCGCCTTAAGGATCGTCGTCACTGGGGCCGCCGCGAAGCGGCCCCAGTCGTTTTGTGCTTCAGGGCTGTCGGTTCTGCGCCTTGAGCAGGTCGCGAATCTCGGTCAGCAGGGTTTCCTCGGCGCTTGGCACCGGCGGTGCGGTCGGGGCCACGGCTTCTTCGCGCTTGAGGCGGTTGATCACCTTCACGCCCATGAAGATGGCGAAGGCGACGATGATGAAGTCGAGAATGGTCTGGATGAATTTGCCATAAGCCAGCACCACTGCGGGCACATCGCCTTCGGCGGCCTTGAGCGTGATGGCCAGGTCGCTGAAGTCCACCCCGCCGATCAGCAGGCCGATGGGGGGCATGATCACATCGCCGACAAAGGAAGAGACGATCTTGCCGAACGCCGCGCCGATGATGATACCTACCGCCATGTCGACGACATTTCCCTTGACCGCGAAGGCCTTGAATTCACTGAGCATGCCCATGCTGTATTCCTTTGTTACGAATGGAGAGGTAACCGCAGTGTAAGCCACTAAAACGCTTCATGCGTGACGTTCGCAGCTACAGACTGTGTTTAGAGCGAATAGTTTTGTCGCCTGCCGCTGCCTCCGGGACACGTCCGTGTTCGGCTATCATGGCGGTTTTTCCCAGGAGACCCGCCCATGGCCAAGGCCAAGCGCTTGTATGGCTGCACAGAGTGCGGCGCGACCTTCCCCAAATGGGCCGGCCAGTGCGGTGACTGCGGTGCCTGGAACACCCTGGTCGAGACCATGATCGAAAGCGGCGGCGCCGCGGCGCCGAGCGGGCGGGCCGGCTGGACCGGGCAGCAGGCACAGATCAAGACCCTGGCCGAAGTCAGTGTCGAGGAGATTCCGCGCTTCACCACCAGCAGCACCGAACTCGACCGCGTGCTCGGCGGTGGCCTGGTGGACGGCTCGGTGGTGTTGATCGGCGGTGATCCGGGGATCGGCAAGTCCACCATCCTCCTGCAGACCCTGTGCAACATCGCCACGCAGATGCCGGCGCTGTATGTCACCGGCGAGGAGTCGCAGCAGCAAGTGGCCATGCGCTCCCGGCGCCTGGGCCTGCCCCAGGACCAGCTCAAGGTCATGACCGAAACCTGCATCGAGACCATCATCGCCACCGCGCGCCAGGAAAAGCCGCGGGTGATGGTCATCGACTCGATCCAGACCATCTTCACCGAGCAGTTGCAGTCGGCCCCGGGCGGCGTCGCCCAGGTGCGCGAGAGTACGGCGTTGCTGGTGCGTTACGCCAAGCAGAGCGGCACGGCGATCTTCCTGGTCGGCCACGTCACCAAGGAAGGCTCGCTGGCCGGGCCCCGGGTGCTTGAGCACATGGTTGATACCGTGCTGTATTTCGAGGGGGAGTCCGATGGTCGCCTGCGCCTGCTGCGGGCAGTGAAGAACCGCTTCGGCGCGGTCAACGAACTGGGCGTGTTCGGCATGACCGACCGCGGCCTCAAGGAAGTCTCCAACCCCTCGGCGATCTTCCTCAACCGCACCCAGGAAGAAGTACCCGGCAGCGTGGTCATGGCCACCTGGGAGGGGACCCGGCCGATGCTGGTGGAGGTCCAGGCGCTGGTCGACGACAGTCACCTGGCCAACCCGCGCCGGGTGACCCTGGGCCTGGACCAGAACCGCCTGGCCATGCTGCTGGCGGTGCTGCACCGGCACGGCGGCATCCCCACCCATGACCAGGATGTATTCCTCAACGTCGTCGGTGGTGTGAAAGTGCTGGAAACCGCCTCCGACCTGGCGTTGCTGGCCGCGGTGATGTCGAGCTTGCGCAACCGTCCGCTGGCCCATGGCTTGCTGGTATTCGGCGAGATCGGCCTGTCGGGCGAGGTGCGGCCGGTGCCCAGTGGCCAGGAGCGCCTGAAGGAGGCGGCCAAGCATGGCTTCAAGCGCGCCATCGTGCCCAAGGGCAACGCGCCAAAGGAGGCACCCGCCGGTTTGCAGGTGATTGCCGTGACCCGTCTGGAACAGGCGCTGGATGCACTCTTCGAGTGATGCCGTTTCTTGCAAGTGATTCTCAATAACCAGTAGCATACCGCCACCTTGCGACCACCCCATGGAGAGCGTGTGGCGGAGTTCGACCTCAAGCGGCTGTTCACAAAGCACGCGAAAAACCTTCAGGGCCTGCTCTCGCGCAAGGTGCGCGACCCGCAGTTGGCGGCCGACCTGGTGCAGGACAGCTTCCTGCGCCTGGCCGAGCAGCAGCGTCACGAGCCCATCGAAAACGCCCAGGCCTACCTGTACCGCACGGCGCACAACCTGATGATCGATCACGTGCGCCAGCAGCAGCGACGCAAGACTGACACGGTGCCCCACGAGGCCTTCGAGGCGATCGTCGAGGACACCCCTGGGCTTGAGGAGCAGGCCGTGCGCGAACAGCACCTGCGCCGCCTGCAGGCGATCCTCGGTGAGCTGCCCGAGCGCACCCGGGAAATCTTTCGCCTGAACCGCCTGGAGGGCATGACCCACGCCGAGGTCGCCCGGCACCTGGGGATCTCCGACAGCTCGGTGCAAAAGCATCTGGCCAAGGCCCTGGCCTATGTGATGCAGTGCCTGCAGGAAACCGAATGACCAACGGTTTACTGACAAATGCCGCTTCAGACGTCAGCCCAGACATAACCAGATCGCGAGAGAACCGTGTGAGCAGCCAGAACGAGCAAGCCATCCGCGAGCAGGCCGCCGAGTGGGTGGTGCTGCAGCAGGCCGGTCCCCTGAGCCCGGCGCAGCAGCACGCCTTGGACCAGTGGTGCGCCAGCGATCCCCGGCACGCCCGTGCCTATGGGTTTGCCCAGGCCACCTGGGCTGACCTTGGGCAATTGGCACGCTTGCCCGCCGTCTCGAGCGCTCGCCCCACGACTCCCCTCCAGGGCAGCCCGATGCGGCGACGGCGACCTCGGTTGCGCCGGGCTGTTGCCAGCGCGGCGGCGTTGTTGCTGGCAGTACTGGCCGTGCAACAGGGGCCGCAGGCATGGCTGGGCTGGCGCGCGGACTACCTCACGGGGATCGGCGAAGTGCGCCGGGTGACCCTGCCCGATGGCAGTCAGGTGGAACTGGACAGCCGCAGCGCCCTCCAACTTGCCTTCGATGAGCGGGAACGGCGCGTGCGTCTGCTGGCCGGTGAAGCCATCTTCACTGCCGCACCGGTCACGGCCCAGGACGCACGCCCGTTCGTGGTCGAATACGCCGGGGCTACCAGCCGCGCCCTCGGCACTCGCTTCGTGGTTGGCGCTGCGGTCGAAGGGGGCTGGGTCGGCATGCTGGAGCACAGTGTTGCGGTCGAGCTGCAGGCGCCGCCGTTGCAAGGGCAGGCCGGCCAGGTGCTGGAGCAGGGCGACAGTCTGCGCTATGACCAGCGCAAGGGGGTGCGGCCCTGGCCGGGTCACGACCTGCGGCGGGCTACGGACTGGCAGCGCGGGGTGCTGGTGTTCGAACGCCAGCCGCTCGCCGAGGTGGTCGCCCGGCTCAATCGCTACCGCGCAGGTCAGCTAGTGGTCGCCAGTGACGCATTGGCTCGGCGTGAGGTCAGCGGCGTCTTCCGCCTCGACCAGCTAGGCACCGCCCCGGTGGTGCTCGGTGAAGAGCTCAAGGCCCGGCTGATCGAGCTTCCAGGCGTGGCCGTGCTCTACTGAACCCGGCTTCGGCAAAAAAACTTTCAATTTTATTTACTGACTTCTTCTGCATCGCGCGTCTGACTGTTGAGATTGATTTTCATTACTAGAAAACATCAACAACGGACGAGCAATCGCAGTGAGCACGCCACGACTACAACCCCTGCGCCCTCTGGGCCGCCTCGCCCTGGCCGGCAGCCTGGTCCTGGGCAGCTGTGCATTGCCGATGGGGATCGGCCAGGCACACGCCGCCGATTCGCCAAGCACCGCCAGCCGCAACCTGGTTCGTTTCGATATTCCGGCCCAGTCGCTCGACAGCGCCGTACTGGCCTATGCCGAGCAGTCCGGTGTGCAGGTGTTCTTCGACAGCCGCAAGCTGGCCGGTCTGCGCAGCGAAGGGCTGCACGGCAGCTACCCGGCCGAAGAGGGCCTGCGCCAGCTGCTGCGCGGCACGCCGGTGCGTTACCACTTCAGCGCCGCCGGCCAGGTCGGCCTGGAGCGTCTCGTTCAGGACGGCGAGGCCCTTGAGCTGGGCGCGACCCATATCGATTCGCAGCGTGATGGCGATTGGGTGTACCAGGCCCCGCGATCGGTGAGTGTCATTACCCGCGAGCAGATTGAGCAGCGCGCCCCTCGTCATGCCGCCGACCTGCTCGAACAGACCGCGGGCGTGTACACCGCCGTCAACCAGCGTGACCCCGGACTGTCGGTGAACATCCGCGGCGTGCAGGACTATGGTCGGGTCAACATGAACATCGACGGCATGCGCCAGAACTTCAACGTCAACGGCCACCAGCAGCGCAACGGCGTGATGTTCATCGACCCGGAGTTCATCCAGGGTGTCGAGATCGACAAGGGCACCTCGGCCGGCATGGGCGGTGCCGGGGTGATCGGCGGCATCGCCAGCTTCAACACCGTCGATGCCCGCGACCTGCTCGGTCCGGGCAAGGAAATGGGGGGGCGCCTGCGCGCCGGCCACGGTATCGGCGAGCTGGGCAACGGCACCTACTTCAATGGCAGTGCGCTGTTCGCCGTCGGCAATGAAGCCGGCGATATCCTGCTTGGCCACAGCGAGCGGCATTTCGGCAACTACCGCAGCGGTACGCAGAACGCCGACAACCTGGGCACGCAGATCCGCGGCAAGCTGGAGAACCGCGAGGCTTGGAAGAGCTGGCTGCACGGCGAAGTGGGGGCGATGGACAGCGTGACCCGTTCGCAGCTGTTCAAGCTCGGCCTCAACCTCGCCGACGATCAGCGCCTGCAATTCAGCTACATCGAGACCGACACCGACAGCAAGGACGCCTGGACCTACAACGACAGCAATGCCAACCGCTATTACTACCGGGTCACCGGCACCAACGACATCAATGCGAAGAATGCCGCACTGGACTACAGCTTCACCCCGGACAACGACCTGATCGACTTCAAGGTCAAGCTGTACTACGTGACCACCCGCCAGGACCGCTGGAACGCCGACAACCTGTCCAGCGCCGCCACCGGCAACCGCGTCGAGGCCTACACCGACCGCTTCCAGACCGACACCTGGGGCCTGCAGCTGCAGAACACCTCGCGCTGGCACCTGGGACAGGCTGACACCCTGAGTTTCAACTACGGCACCGAGCTGTTCCAGGACAGCTTCCGCCCCAGCACCGAGCGCATCGCCGCGGTAAACGAGGTGGAGTCGCTACCCTACGTGCAGGGTGCCAATCCCAAGGGCAAGCGGGTGATGGCCAGCCTGTTCGGCAAGCTCACCTATGAGCATGACGACTGGCTCACCCTGGATGCCGGGCTGCGCTACGACCGTTATCGTCTGAGCGGCAAGACCGGGGTCACCACCTGGATGTACCCCGAAGGCGTCACCGAGGTCGGCCTTACCCGCCAGCAGACCCACATGATCTTTGACGAGGACACCGAGGAGGGGCGCTTTTCGCCGACCTTCGGCATCGCGCTCAAGCCCGGACCGGACTGGCTGCAGGTCTACACCCGCTGGGGCCGTGGCTGGCGGCCGCCAGCGGTGACCGAAGTGTTCATGAGCGGCCGCCCGCATGCCGGCGGCAGTGCCGAGATGGTCTACCCCAACCCGTTCCTCAAGGCCGAGGAGTCGCACAACTGGGAGCTGGGGCTGAACGTCTTCAAGGAGTCGCTGCTGCGCGACGGGGATCGCTTCGGCGCCAAGGTCGCCTACTTCGACACACGCATCGACAACTTCTCGTTCCTCGACACCAACGTCTCGCTGCCCGGCAGCAGCGTGGCGGGTATCGCCCTGGGCCGTTCGGCCTACCAGAACAACCTGGAAACCACGCGCTTTCGTGGGGTGGAGTACAGCCTGGACTACGACGCCGGCGCCTACTACGGCCAGCTCAGCTACACCCACATGATCGGCAGCAACGAGTTCTGTTCCAACCAGTTCTACATGGGGGGCGCACAGCGCCTGGTCAGCGCTGGCACCGTCATGCGCCCGGTGCGGGTGGGCAGCCGCATCATCATGTTGCCGGTGCGGGTCTCACGCGCCGAGGGCGCCGGCGACACCAACAACATCGTCAGCTGCGGCGACATCATGGGCAACGCCTCGTACATGCCCGCCGACCGTGGCGCCCTGACCCTGGGCATGCGCCTGCTCGAGCGCACCCTGGATGTGGGCATGCGGGTGCGCTACAGCGAAGGCAACGGCGAGAACCTCAAAAGCCATACCTACAACCAGATCGACCAGGCCCAGTGGCCGCAGTACACGGTCTACGACCTCTACGCCAGCTACTGGATGACCCCCAGCCTGAACCTGGCCCTGTCGTTGGAGAACGCCACCGACGAGGCCTACTTCGTGGCCATGGGCGACGGCAACAACCTGTCGCTGGCCCGCGGCCGTACCTTGAGCGGCATGCTCGAGTACCGCTTCTGAACCAACCGGGTTTGCCCATTCCGGGCGACGCGAAGGCACGGAACGCGCCTTCGTCATCACTGTGCAACAACGAGGAACCGTCATGACCCTTTCCGTTAACTACGACGCCGCCTTCGCCAGCTCGACCGTCGACGACTACCTGGCCTTCTGGAGTGCCGGCTTCGTCACCGCCGGCCATGGCTACAGCAACACCGGTGGCTTCAGCAACGGCACCTTCGATGGCGACCAGTACGCCACCCACGGTCGCAACAACTCGGACTACGCCTTCATCGCCGACAGCGACAGCGCCAACGGTCTGCACTATGTGTTCGACCCGTCCAAGGCCCCGGGCGACAACCTCAACCACTACCTGTGGGGCTCGCTGGACAACGTCTCCCTGGGCGAAGTGCTCGGTGGCGGCAGCGGCAGCGACTTCAGCCTGGCCAACTACGTGGTCAGCTTCAACGGCCTGGACCTGGATGCCGCGCAGGGCGCCGGGCGTGCCGGCAACGAAGTACAGGGTGTGATCTACGGCCTGATGCAGGGCAACACCTCGGCCCTGGAAGGCGTGCTGGACAACCTGCTGGCCGGTTATGGCGTCTCCACCAACAACACGTTCGCCGAGATTGGTGCGGCCCTGGCCGCCGGCCCGGCTCACGCCGCTGCCGCCGAAGCGGTCGGCGTGCAGGCGCTGCCCGAGGACCTGGCCCTGGCGGCCTGAGCACAGGCATGAAAAAGCGAATGGAAGGTTACCCCGCCATTCGCTGATCTGATGCACTTACCCCGCAGCCCGTGTCTTTGCCGGGCCCAGGCTGCGGCGGTGCGAATTCTGTGGCGACGACAGGGCGAATGCAATCGCCGGTCGGCGCCTTCTACGAGGTTTCCAACCAATGCGAACCGCTCCCACCGCGGCCAACGAAGTGCTGCGGGCGCTCAGGGCCTGCCGTGCCGGGCTTGGCAACGTTGCGCTGTTCACCGCGGTGATCAACGTGCTGATGCTGGCCCCGGCGCTGTACATGCTGCAGGTCTACGACCGGGTCCTGTCGTCGCGCAACGAGATGACCTTGCTGATGCTCAGCCTCATGGTGCTTGGGGTGTTCGCCTTCATGGGTCTGCTGGAGTGGCTGCGCAGCCAGGTGGTGATCCGCCTGGGCACGCGCATGGACATGAACCTCAACCCACGCGTGTTCGAGGCCGCCTACGAGGCCAGCCTGGCCGGGCACCGGGGCGCGGCGGGGCAGATGCTTGCCGACCTGACCGCGCTGCGCCAGTTCGCCACCGGCCAGGCCCTGTTCGCGTTTTTCGACGCGCCGTGGTTCCCGGTGTACCTGCTGGTGATGTTCCTGTTCAGCCCATGGCTCGGCCTGATGGCGCTGCTGGGGGCGGTGCTGCTGACGCTGCTGGCCTGGGTCAACGAACGTTTGACCCAGGCGCCGTTCGCCGAGGCCGGCCAGCTGTCGCAGCAGGCCGGCCTGGAGGCCAGCGCCAACCTGCGCAATGCCGAGGTGATCGAGGCCATGGGCATGCTGGCGGCGGTGCGCCAGCGCTGGGCGCGACTGCACCACGGCTTCCTGGCCCGGCAGAACCTGGGCAGCGAGCGAACCGCGGCAGTCACCGCGCTGACCAAGACCGTGCGCCTGGCTCTGCAGTCGCTGGTACTCGGCCTGGGCGCCTGGCTGGCCATCGAGCAATTGATCACGCCAGGAATGATGATCGCCGGTTCCATTCTCATGGCCCGGGTGCTGGCACCGATCGACCAGTTGATCGGCGCCTGGCGCCAATGGAGTGGTGCGCGCCTGGCCTACCACCGCCTGAATGCGCTGCTGCAGGCCCAGCCGCAGCGCCCGGCGGGCATGCCGTTGCCGACGCCGCTAGGCAAGCTTGCGGTCGAGCAGGTGGGCGCGACGCTGCCGGGCAGCAGCCGTCTGTGCCTGAACAACCTGGGCTTCGAACTGCCGGCGGGCGAGTCACTGGGAATCATCGGCCCGTCCGGCTCGGGCAAGTCGACCCTGGCGCGGCTGCTGGTCGGCGCCGTTGTTCCGGCGAGCGGCAAGGTCCGCCTGGATGGCGCGGACCTGAGGGTCTGGGACCGTGGCGCGCTGGGGCAGCATATCGGCTACCTGCCCCAGGATGTGCAGCTGTTCGCCGGCAGCATCGCCGATAACATCGCCCGGCTCGGCGCGGTGGATGCCCAGCAAGTGGTGGCCGCGGCGCAGCTGGCGGGTGTGCACGACATGATCCTCAAGCTGCCGGGCGGCTATGACACGCTGTTGGGGGAGGGCGGGCTGGGCCTGTCCGGCGGCCAGCGCCAGCGCATCGGCCTGGCGCGGGCGCTGTATGGGCTGCCGGCGCTGATCGTGCTCGACGAGCCCAATTCCAATCTCGATGAGGCCGGGGAGCAGGCGTTGGTCGAGGCCATTGCCAGGCTGCGCGAGCACAAGCGCACGTTGATCCTGATCACCCACAAGTCCTCGCTGTTGGCCGGCCTGGACAACCTGCTGATGCTCAAGGGCGGCCAGTTGCAGGCCTTCGGCCCCACCGCCCGGGTGCTGCAGGACGCACAGCGGGCCGCTCGGCCGGCGCCCGCCCCCGTCGCGCCATCCTCCACACGCAACCCCATCGGCCTGAGCGTCACCTTCGGCCAGCCAAGAGCCTGACACCATGAGCGTACACGCCCTCTCCACGCAAAAGACCGAGGCGAGCCTGCTCAGCCTCGACGAACACCGCCCGGGCCGGGTGGGCCGCTGGCTGGTGCTGGCAGGTTTCGGCGGTTTCCTCCTGTGGGCCGCGCTGGCGCCGCTGGACAAAGGCGTGCCGGTCAGCGGCAGCGTGATGGTCGCCGGTAGCCGACAGGCCGTGCAGCCCCCCACGGGCGGGGTGATCGAGCAGTTGCTGGTGCGTGACGGCGACACGGTGAGCGCCGGCCAGGTCGTGCTGCGCATGGATCCGACCCAGGCCCAGGCCCAGGTCGGTTCGCTACGGGTACAGTACGTCAACGCCCGCGCCGCCGAGGCGCGCCTGCTGGCCGAGCGCGATGGCAGGGCTTCGATCGACTTCCCCCAAGGCCTGCGTGACCAGGCCGCCAGTGCCTGGGTGGCCACGGTGCTGGAGAGCCAGCGGCAACTGCGCAGCAGCCGCGCCCAGGCGCTGGAGATGGAGCTTGGCGGCCTGCGCGAGAGCATCGCTGGCGCCGAAGCCTCGCTGCAGGGCCTGCAAGGCTCGCTGGCCAGCAAACAGGCCCAGCGTGACGCGCTGGACGAACAGTTGCGCGGCCTGCGCGAACTGGCTCGGGATGGCTACATCGCCCGCAATCGCCTGCTCGACAGTGAGCGCCTGCTGGCCCAGGTCAACGGCTCGATTGCCGAGGACTTCGGCAGCATCGGCCGCGCCCGGCGTCAGGTCCTGGAACTCAAGCTGCGCATCGGCCAGCGCCAGCAGGAGTACCAGAACGAAGTGCGCCAGCAGCTCACCGAGCTGCAGGCCAGCGCAGAGGACCTGGACAACCGCCTGCGCAGCGCCGAGTTCGAGCTGGCCCATACCCAGGTGCGGGCCCCCGTGGCCGGCACCGTGGTGGGCCTGAGCGTGTTCACCGACGGTGGCGTCATCGCCCGGGGCCAGCAACTGATGGAGATCGTGCCGCGCGATGCGCCGCTGCTGGTTGAAGCCCGTGCCTCGGTGGACATGATCGACCGCCTGCGCCCCGGGTTGCCGGTGGAGTTGATGTTCGTCGCCTTCAACCAGAGCACCACGCCACGAGTGGATGGCGAGGTGACATTGGTCTCGGCCGATCGCCTGATCGACGAAAAGACCCAGCAGCCCTACTACCAGGTGCGCATCAAGGTCAGCGACCAGGGCCTCGGCCAACTGGCCGGCCTGGATATCCGCCCGGGCATGCCGGTGGAGGCCTTCGTGCGGACTGGCGAGCGCTCGCTGCTCAACTACCTGTTCAAGCCACTGGCCGACCGGGTGCATGTCGCCCTGACCGAGGAATAAGGGGATGTCCGTGCTACTGCGTGCCGCCTGCCCGCTGCTGTTGTTCACGAGCCTGTCGGCGCAGGCCCTGGACCTGGGTGACGCCTATGCCCTGGCGCTGCGCAACGATCCCACCTGGCAGGGCTCCATCGCCGAGCGCGAGGCCGGGCTCGAAAACCTGGCGATCGGTCGCGCTGGCCTGCTGCCCAGGTTGTCGTATCGCTACAACCGCGCCCGCAACGATTCCGAGGTGACCCAGCGTAGCCAGTTCGGCGACGTGACCACCCAGCGCGATTACCGCAGCTACAGCTCGACCCTGACCCTCGAGCAGCCGTTGTTCGACTACGCCGCCTGGAGCGACTACCGCCGTGGTGTGGCCCAGGCCGCCCTGGCCGACGAGCGCTATCGCGGTCGTGGCCAGGAGCTGATGGTGCGTCTGTTCGGCGCCTACAGCGAAGCGTTGTTCGCCAACGAACAGATCGCCTTGGCCCAGGCCCAGCGGCGTACCTATGCCGAGCAGATGACCCTCAACGAGCGCCTGCTCAAGGGCGGCGAGGGCACCCGCACCGATGTGCTCGAAACCCGCGCCCGCTACGAGTTGGCGCAGGCCCAGGAAATCGAGGCTGGCGACAATCTCGATGCGGCGCTGCACGCCTTGCAGGCGATCATCGGCGAGCCGGTGGTGGTCGAGGACCTGGCGCCGATGACCGCCGATTTTCGCGTCCAACCCCTGACCCCCACACGTTTCGAGCGCTGGCGCGACCTGGCCGTGGCCCACAACGCCGAGCTGGCCAGCCAGCGCCATGGGTTGGAGGTCGCCGAGCAGAACATCGAGCGGCAACGGGCCGGGCACCTGCCTTCGTTGAGTGCCTATGCCAGCAAGGGCATTTCCAGTTCGAGCTCCGAGAGCAGCTACAACCAACGCTACGATACCGACAGCATCGGCGTGCAGTTGAGCGTGCCGCTGTATGCCGGGGGCGGGGTGCAGGCGTCAGTGCGTCAGGCTCGTGCCCAGCGCGATGCCGCGGGGTTCGAACTGGATGCTCAGCTGAACGACACGCTCACCCAACTGCGTCGGCAGTTCAACCTGTGTGCTAGCGGCACGGCGAAGATCCGCGCCTACGACCTGGCGGTGAAGGCGGCCTCGGCCCTGGTGCAGGCCACACGCAAGAGCGTGCGGGGAGGGGAAAGGGTCAACCTCGATGTGCTGGATGCCGAGCAACAGCTGTTCAGTGCCAGGCGTGACCTGGCGCAGGCACGCCATGAGTACCTGCGGGCGTGGTTGCAGCTGCGCTATCTGGCGGGCGTACTGGAGGCGGGGGATCTGAATGCGTTGAGCAGGTATTTCCTGTCGCACGGATAGTGCGTCGGCGCTCCGACACCTGCACCAGATAAAAAAGGGAGCCGACGATGCGCGTCGGCTCCCCCTCGATGACCGTCCTGGTCAGCGATCAGTGTTCGGCAACCGCCTTGCGCCTGGGCGCCTCGTTGCCGTGCTCGTCAAGCTCCAGCACCGGAACCTCATTGCCGTCGGCGTCGAACAGCTTGCCGTCCTTGAAGTAGTCGCCATCGCGCAGGGCCGAGATGTCCGAGTACTGGATGGTGCGCTCGTAGGCCGCGGCGAACACCGACTGGTTTTCCGAGTTGCCGGTGGTGAAGTGGTTGAAGATCAGGTTCAGCAGGATGGCCATGATCGCCGCCGAGCTGATGCCGGAGTGGAAGATGGTTTCGAACCAGCTCGGGAAGTTGTGGTAGAAGGTCGGCGCCGCGATCGGGATCATGCCGAAGCCCAGCGAGGCAGCGACGATGATCAGGTTGACGTTGTTCTTGTAGTTGACCTTGGACAGGGTGCGGATGCCGCTGGCCGCCACGGTGCCGAACAGCACGATACCCGCGCCGCCGAGGACCGGGGTCGGTACCGCGGCGATGACCCGGCCCATGATCGGCAGCAGGCCCAGCACCACCAGGATTACCCCCCCGGTGGCCACCACGTAGCGGCTCTTCACCCCGGTCACGGCCACCAGGCCGACGTTCTGGGCAAAGGCGCTCTGGGTGAACGAGCCGAAGATCGGCGCCAGGATGCTCGACGCCATGTCGGCGCGCAGGCCATTGCCCAGGCGCTTGGAGTCGACCTTGGTGTCGATGATCTCACCCACGGCGAGGATGTCCGCCGAGGTTTCCACCAGGGTCACCATGATCACGATGCACATCGACAGGATCGCGGCGATATGGAAGGTCGGCATGCCGAAGTGGAACGGCGTGGGGAAGGCGAAAATCGGGCCTTCGGTAACTTTGCTGAAGTCGGTCATGCCCAGCGCCCAGGCAATCAGGGTGCCGGCGACCATGGCCAGGAGGATCGACAGGCGCGAGATGCTCGCGCTGCCCAGCTTGCTCAGCAGCAGGACGATGGCGAAGGTCAGGGCCGCCAGGCCGATGTTGGCCACGCTGCCGAACTCCGGCGAGGCGCTGTTGCCGCCCATCACCCAGCGTGCGGCCACGGGCATCAGGGTCAGGCCGATGGTGGTGATGACGATGCCGGTGACCAGCGGCGGGAAGAACTTGGTGATGCGCGAGAACACCGGGGTGATCAGGAAACCGATGAGCGAGGCCGCCATCACCGCGCCCAGCACCGAAGGCAAGCCGCCACCGCTCTGGCTGCCGAGGATCGCGCCCATGGTCGCCACGCCGGCGAACGACACGCCCTGCACCAGCGGCAGCTGGCAGCCGAAGAACGGCAGGCCAAGGGTCTGCAGCAACGTCGCCAGGCCTCCGGCGAACAGCGAGGCGGCGATCAACAGGCCGATTTCCGCCGGGGCCAGGCCGGCGGCCTGGCCGAGGATCAGGGGTACGGCGACAATCCCTCCATACATGGTCAGGACATGCTGCAGCCCGTAGGCCAGGTTGGCGCCAAGGCCGAGGTTCTCGTCCTCGGGGCGCGGGGCGGGAGACGTGCTGGGGGACGTGGTCATTGGAGCAGGCTCTCTGTTTATTGTTGTGCCGCTACTGTAGACAACTAACACAAAAAATTGCCACAAAAATTGTATACAAAGTTTTGATCGTAGCGACGGAACTGGTGCGTCCAGGGTGCGTGAAACCTGGATGCAGGTTGCGTTCCAACTTGCAGGATGCTGTTCCAGAGGGGTGTGTACAAAGAGCTTGGCAGGCGTATGAAAGCTGTCTGGCTGGACAGGAAAGCCGTCACAGCCAGATAGATAGCAAGCTAAGAGATATCAATCTTCGATGAGTTCGCGCAGCTCGCGCATCATTTCGGTGCTGTCACCCACGTTCAGTTCCACCAGACGGTGCAGATGGGTCATCGAATCGATGTCGATGTGCAGGCAGATGAAACCCAGACGGCTCGGCTCCTCGTGGCGCAGTTCGACCTGCATCAGCACCTGGGTCTTCTTGTCGTTGAGGTGGATGATCGCTTCGAAATCCTGGGTGAGGTCGGCATTCCAGGGATCGGGGCGCTCGATCAGCAAGCCCTTGAGCGACAGGTCGAGCAGTTTCACCGGCCAGCGCCGCTCGCCCTGGCGCAGTTCAGTGGGAGCATCGAAGGCGATGCGTTGAAAGCGGCGGCGTTCGTCGTGGTCGCTCATGGGAAAAGCCCTCGGGGGTTCAACCTGACTATAGTGGGTTATGGTGCAGTATCAGGTACCGCAATCTGGCCGCAGAGGCTCTAGACCAAAGCAAGTGTGGCAATGCGCGATGAGTCGCCCTAGACTCGATGGGCGGTCTTTCCAATCCACCAGCTGGAAGTAAACCATGAACAACAATAATAGCCTGCTACGCCACATTCCGTGGCTGGCGCTGGCAGTCATAGGGGCCTGCGCGCTGGGTGTGGTCGCCCTGCGTCGCGGTGAGGCCATCAACGCCTTGTGGATCGTGGTCGCGGCAGTGGCCCTTTACCTGGTCGCCTACCGTTACTACAGCCTGTTCATCGCCACCAAGGTGATGCAGCTCGACCCCCGCCGGGCCACGCCCGCGGTGCTCAACAACGATGGCCTGGACTACGTCCCGACCAACAAGCACATTCTCTTCGGCCACCACTTCGCCGCCATCGCCGGCGCCGGCCCGCTCGTCGGCCCGGTGCTCGCCGCGCAGATGGGCTACCTGCCCGGCACGCTGTGGCTGATCGCCGGCGTGGTGCTGGCCGGCGCGGTGCAGGACTTCATGGTCCTGTTCCTCTCCACCCGCCGCAACGGCCGCTCGCTGGGCGACATGGTTCGCGAGGAAATGGGCCGCATCCCGGGCACCATCGCCCTGTTCGGCTGCTTCCTGATCATGATCATCATCCTCGCGGTGCTGGCGCTGATCGTGGTCAAGGCCCTGGCCGAGAGCCCGTGGGGCATGTTCACGGTGATGGCGACCATCCCGATCGCGATGTTCATGGGCATCTACATGCGCTACATCCGCCCGGGCCGCATCGGCGAGATCTCGGTCATCGGCGTGGTCCTGCTGCTGCTGTCGATCTGGCTGGGGGGCCAGATCGCCGCAGATCCGGTGTGGGGCCCGGCGTTCACCTTCACCGGCGTGCAGATCACCTGGATGCTGGTCGGCTACGGTTTCGTCGCTGCCGTGCTGCCGGTGTGGCTGGTGCTGGCGCCGCGTGACTACCTGTCGACCTTTCTCAAGATCGGCACCATCGTCGGCCTTGCCATCGGCATCCTGATCATCGCGCCCGAACTGAAGATGCCGGCGCTGACCCAGTTCACCGACGGCACGGGCCCGGTTTGGAAGGGCACCCTGTTCCCGTTCCTGTTCATCACCATCGCCTGCGGCGCGGTGTCCGGCTTCCACGCGCTGATCTCCTCGGGGACCACGCCCAAGCTGCTGGACAACGAAACCAACGCCCGCTACATCGGCTACGGCGGCATGCTGATGGAGTCGTTCGTCGCCATCATGGCCATGGTCGCCGCCTCGGTGATCGAGCCGGGGGTGTACTTCGCCATGAACAGCCCGGCCGCGGTGGTCGGTGCCGACGTCGTCTCGGTGGCGCAGACTGTGAGCAGCTGGGGCTTCATGATCACACCCGAGCAGCTCGAGGCCACAGCCCGTGATATCGGCGAGCACACCATCCTGGCCCGTGCCGGTGGTGCACCGACCCTGGCGGTGGGCATTGCGCAGATCCTGCACCAGGTACTGCCGGGTGAGAACACCATGGCGTTCTGGTACCACTTCGCGATTCTGTTCGAGGCGCTGTTCATCCTCACTGCAGTAGACGCCGGTACCCGTGCCGGTCGCTTCATGCTGCAGGATTTGCTGGGCAGCTTCGTGCCGGCCCTGAAACGCACCGAGTCGTGGACCGCCAACCTGATCGGCACCGCCGGTTGCGTGGCGCTGTGGGGCTATCTGCTGTATCAGGGCGTGATCGACCCTCTGGGTGGCATCAACACCCTGTGGCCGCTGTTCGGCATCTCCAACCAGATGCTCGCCGGCATCGCCTTGATGCTGGGTACCGTGGTGCTGATCAAGATGAAGCGCCAGCGCTACGTCTGGGTCACCCTGCTGCCGGCCGTGTGGCTGCTGATCTGCACCACCACCGCGGGCCTGATCAAGTTGTTCGACCCGAACCCTGCGGTCGGCTTCCTGGCCCTGGCCAAGAAGTACAGCACCGCGCTGGATGCCGGCCAAGTGCTGGCCCCGGCCAAGGACATCGGCCAGATGCAGCATGTGATCTTCAACGCCTACACCAACGCCGGCCTGACCGTGCTGTTCCTGGTGGTGGTGTTCAGCGTGCTGTTCTTCGCCGTCAAGGTTGGCCTCGCCGCCCTGGGTCGCAAGGAGCGCACCGACAAGGAAACCCCGTTCCAGGCCCTGCCTGACGCTTGAGAGGATCGCCGCGATGTTCAACGACCTGGGTCGACTGGGCAAGTACCTGGGGCAGGCCGCCCGCCTGATGGTCGGCATGCCCGACTACGACAACTATGTCGAGCACATGCGCAAGAAGCACCCGGACAAGCCGGTGATGAGCTACGAAGAGTTCTTCCGCGAGCGCCAGGAAGCGCGCTATGGTGGCAAGTCCGGGCCCAAGTGCTGTTGAACCCGCGACACGCGTGAACCAGTGGGAGCCCGGGCAACCGGGCTCCCACTTTCATTTTCAGCTGCAGGAGACAACCGCGTGCAAACGCCGATTCCCGTTACCGTGCTGACCGGCTTCCTTGGCGCCGGCAAGACCACATTGCTCAAGCATATGCTCAGGGCCGAGCATGGCCTGAAGCTCGCCGTGATCGAAAACGAATTCAGCGAGGCCGGCATCGACAGCCAGCTGCTGGGCGATGAACCGGTGCAGGTCATGACCCTGGCCAACGGCTGCGTGTGCTGCAGCATCCATGGCGACCTGACCCGGGCCCTGTACCTGCTGCTCGAACGGCTGGATGCCGGTGAAATCGCCTTCGATCGCCTGGTCATCGAGTGCACCGGCCTTGCCGATCCGGCGCCGGTGGCGCAGACCTTCTTCATCGATGAAGAGCTGCGCGAGCGCTATATCCTCGACGGCATTATCACCCTGGTCGACACCGCCCATGCCGAGCTGCACCTGACCCAGGCCATCGCCCAGGCCCAGGTTGGCTTCGCCGACCGCCTGCTGCTGAGCAAGACCGACCTGGTCGAGCCACAGGTGGTCGACGCCCTGCGCGAGCGTCTGGCGCGTATCAATGGCCGGGCGGCAATCCGCGTGGTCGAGCACGGCCGCATCGACCTGGCCGAGCTACTCGATGTGCGCGGCTTCAACCTCAACCCGGACCTGGGCATCAGCCCAAAGCCCACCTTGCGCCCGCTGCTCAAGCCGGCCACCCCTGACCGTATCTCGACGCTGGTGCTGCGTACCGAAACGCCGTTGGACATCGATCGGCTCAGCGACTTCATGAACGAGCTGCTGGAAGAGCACGGCAAGCAATTGCTGCGCTACAAGGGGGTATTGAACATTGCCGGTGAGGACCGCCGTCTGGTGTTCCAAGGGGTGCTCAAGCTCTATGGCTTTGATTGGGACGCCGAGTGGAAGGACGGCGAGACACGGGAAAGCGTGATGGTGTTCATTGCCGATGAGCTGCCGGAAGAGAATATTCGGGCAGGGTTTGAGGCGTTATATCACGCATGAGTGGGACGTAGCTGACTGGTTGATGCCGCCAAATGGCGGCATTTTTTTGCCTCGTTCAATACATTGGGCCACACGCTATGGCCCCCTTGAAAGAGGTACCTTTTTTGGTGCGCTTGGTCGAGTCACAAGCGGGTGATTGCCTGGCAGCTGACTGAGGCGATGAAGCAGCAGAGGGTCAGCAAGAAGGCGCTTGCCGAGCGCATGCACACCAGCCGTACGGCGGTCGATCGAGCGCTTGATCATACGGATGCCGGCATGACGCTGGCAACGCTGGCCAGTGCGGCGAGAGCCTTGGATCAGCGCGTGGAAATACGTCTCGTGCCGGATGTCGCAACAACTCGCTGAGAACAACCACAAAAAAGCCCGGCACATGGCCGGGCTTTTTCACATCAGGCGTCCGCCAATCAGTTGCCGTACACCGGCAGCTTCTTGCAGATGGCCTTGACCTTCTCGCGCACGGCGTCGATCACCGCTTCGTTGTTCAGGTCGGCCAGGATGTCGCAGATCCAGCCAGCCAGTTCGCGGCACTCGGCTTCCTTGAAGCCACGGGTGGTGACGGCAGGGGTGCCGAAACGCAGGCCCGAGGTGACGAACGGCGAACGTGGGTCGTTCGGGACCGAGTTCTTGTTGACGGTGATGAACGCCTTGCCCAGGGCGGCGTCGGCGTCCTTACCGGAGATTTCCTGCTTGATCAGCGACAGCAGGAACAGGTGGTTCTGGGTGCCGCCGGATACGACGTCGAAACCACGCTCGATGAACACTTCGGCCATGGCCTGGGCGTTCTTTACCACTTGCTGCTGGTAGGCCTTGAACTCAGGCTGCAGCGCTTCCTTGAAGCAGATCGCCTTGGCGGCGATGACGTGCTCCAGCGGGCCGCCCTGGGCGCCCGGGAAGACCGCGGAGTTCAGCTTCTTCTCGATGTCGGCGTTGGCGCGGGCCAGGATCAGGCCGCCACGCGGACCGCGCAGGGTCTTGTGGGTGGTGGTGGTGACCACGTCGGCGAACGGAACAGGGTTCGGGTACACGCCGGCGGCGACCAGGCCAGCCACGTGGGCCATGTCGACGAACAGGTAGGCACCGACCTTGTCGGCGATTTCGCGGAAGCGTGGGAAGTCCAGGACCTGCGAGTAGGCGGAGAAGCCGGCGACGATCATCTTCGGCTTGTGCTCCAGGGCCAGTGCTTCGACTTCGTCGTAGTTGATCAGGCCGTTGGCGTCGATGCCGTACTGGATGGCGTTGTACAGCTTGCCCGAGGAGGAGACGCTGGCGCCGTGGGTCAGGTGACCGCCGTGGGCCAGGCTCATGCCCAGGATGGTGTCACCGGCCGACAGCAGGGCCAGGTAGACGGCGGCGTTGGCCTGGGAGCCGGCGTGCGGCTGGACGTTGGCGTAGTCGGCGCCGAACAGCTCCTTGGCGCGGTCGATGGCCAGCTGCTCGACGACGTCGACGTACTCGCAACCACCGTAGTAGCGCTTGCCTGGGTAGCCTTCGGCGTACTTGTTGGTCAGAACCGAACCCTGGGCCTCCATGACCGCCGGGCTGGTGTAGTTTTCCGAAGCGATCAGCTCGATATGCTCTTCCTGGCGCAGGGCTTCTTGCTGCATGGCTTCGAAGAGCTCGGCGTCGTACTTGGCAATGGTCAAATCACGGCTGAACATGGCAGTCCTCAAGGATCGGGCAGAATTGGGGGGGCATTCTAACCGATTGATTCGCCGCTGGCATATGAAGTGGCATCAAGTCGCGGACCAATGGCCCTCATGTTGCAGCCCGCGCCGTTTCTGGGCTGGAGTTGACTTTTGGGTCCGTTTTTCAAGGCTTGGCGCCGTGCACTGTGGGAGCGGCCTTGCGTCGCGAAAGGGCCGCAAAGCGGCCCCGGCGATCTTTGCGTTAACACTTAGGTCCTGGGGCTGCTGCGCAGCCCTTTCGCGACGCAAGGCCGCTCCCACGGAAACCGTCTCGTGTCACCGTCGTCACTGGAACATGAACAACGTCTCGTTGCTGAACTGCGCCTCGAACTGGTTGGCCGGCATCGGCCTGCCGAACAGGTAGCCCTGCACCTCGTCGCAGCCGTGCTCGCGCAGGAACTCCAGCTGCTCGTGGGTCTCCACGCCCTCGGCGATCACCGCCAGGTTGAGGCTGTGAGCCATGGCGATGATCGCCCGGGCGATCTGTGCGTCCTGCTCGCCCTCGGGCAGGCCGTCGACGAAGGTGCGGTCGATCTTGAGCACGTCGATGGGGAACTGCTTGAGGTAGTTGAGCGACGAGTAGCCGGTGCCGAAGTCGTCGACCGCGATGCTCAGGCCGAGATTCTTCAGGCTGTCGAGGATCTGCATGGCCTCGTTGACCTCGCGCATCAGGATGCTTTCGGTCAGCTCCAGCTCCAGGCAGGCCGGGGGCAGCCCGGTTTCCTCGAGGATGGTGGCGATGCGCGTACCCAGTTGGCCGTCGGAGAACTGCCGGGCGGAAATGTTCACCGACACCTTCGGTACCCGCACCTTCTCCTTGTGCCAGGCCTTGAGTTGGCGGCACGCCTCGCGCAGCACCCAGTCGCCGACGTCGACCACCAGGCCCAGCTCTTCGATCACCGGGATGAAGTCGCCCGGCGGCACCAGGCCGCGGGTCGGATGGCGCCAGCGCAGCAGCGCCTCGGCGCCGGTCAGGCGCTTGCCGTCGCCGCTGAACTGCGGCTGGTAGTAGAGGGTGAACTCGTTTTGCTCCAGGGCATGGCGCAGGTCGCTCTCCAGCTCCAGGCGCTCCAGGGCGCTGGCGTTCATGTCTGCCTGGTAGAACTGGAAGTTGTTCTTGCCGCGCTCCTTGGCGTGGTACATCGCCGTGTCGGCGTTCTTCATCAGTTGGCTGAGCTCGCTGCCGTCCTGCGGGCTCAGGGCGATGCCGATACTGGCGGTGACAAAGAACTCGCGGTTTTCCAGGACGAACGGCGTGACCAGCCCGTCGAGGATGTGCTCGGCGACATGGATCGCCCGGTTGAGCGCCTGCTCGCGGGTGGCCTTGGGCTGCAGCAACAGGGTGAACTCGTCGCCGCCCATGCGCGCCACGGTGTCGTCGTCGTCGACGCAGGCCAGCAGGCGCTCGGCCATGTCCTTGAGCATGCGATCACCCGCGGCGTGCCCGAGGGAGTCGTTGATCGGCTTGAAGCGGTCGAGGTCGAGGAACATCAACACCACCCAGGCCTTCTGCCGTTCGGCCTGCTGCAGGGCGGTGTACAGGCGGTCCTGGAACAACGTGCGGTTGGGCAGGTGGGTCAGGGCGTCGTAGTAGGCCAGGCGGTGGATGCGCTGTTCGCTGGCCTTGCGCTCGCTGATGTCGGTGAAGAAGCACACGTAGCTGGCCAGGTCGCCCTCGTCGTCGAGCACTGCGGTGATGCCCACCCACGCCGGGTAGTGCTCGCCGTTGCGGCGCTTGAGCCAGACCTCGCCTTCCCAGGTACCGCGCTGGCTCAGTTGCTTGAGCACGTAGCCCAGCTGGGCGCTCTGCTGCTGTTCGACGGTGAGCATGCCGGGCAACTGGTCGAGCACTTCGGCCACGGCATAGCCGCTGACCCGGCTGAAAGCCTCGTTGGCCTGAACGATATAGCCGGCCGGGTCGGTGATGAGGATCGCCGAGGTGGAGTGTTCGAACACCGTCGCGGCCATGCGCAGGTCTTTCTCGGCACGGCGCTGCTGGCTGATGTCGCGTCCCACGCCGAGCACGCCTTCGAAGCGCTCGTGTTCGTCCCACACCAGCACCAGGCGCAGCTCGATGGGGATCTTGCGGCCATCGGCGCGCAGGCAGTCGAACAGGAACAGCTGGGTGGGCAGGGTGCTGCGCAACTGGGCCAACTGCTCACTGTCGCCCAGCACCTTGCTGACCCGCTCCAACAGGTTGTAGACGCCGCTGAGCTGGGCGGGGTTGGCGACGATCGACTGCCAGCCGTTGGCGAAGATCCAGTCGGCCTGGTAGCCCAGCACCGCCTGCACCGAGGGGCTGACGTAGTTGAGCTGCAACTGGCTATCGGTGGAGAAGATCACGTCGCTGATGCTCTCGGCGAGCATGCGGTAGCGCTGCTCGCTGTCGCGCAGGGACTCGCTGGCCTCGATCTGCACGGTGACGTCCTTGCCCACGCCGATGATGCGGGTGACCTGGCCCTCGCTGTCGCGGGTCAGCACCTGCTCGCGGATGTCGTAGCAGCGCCAGCCGCCGTCACGGTGGCGGAAACGCAGCTGGCAGTGCAGCGACTCGCCGTGGCCGGTGTCGCGCTGCTGCTGGCGCAGGGCACGATAGTGCTCGGCGTCGCCGGGGTGCAGGAGCATTTCCCAGAAGCGGTCGCCCATCTG
Source organism: Pseudomonas sp. P106(2024) (assembly GCF_057480815.1). Taxonomy (NCBI): domain Bacteria; kingdom Pseudomonadati; phylum Pseudomonadota; class Gammaproteobacteria; order Pseudomonadales; family Pseudomonadaceae; genus Pseudomonas; species Pseudomonas sp. P106(2024). Next base: position 53,576 of record NZ_JBLIYU010000020.1, read on the forward strand.
CGCCAGTTCCACACGGTCGTAGCCCAGGGTCTGGCCGAGGTGGCGGTTGCTGAAGATCATGCGCTGGCTGTTGACGTCCTGCACGTAGAGCTGGTCGGGCACGGTGCGCACCACGTCCGACCAGAAGCCTTCGCGTTCGAGCAGCGACAGCTCCACCTGCTTGCGGCTGGTGATGTCGCTGATGCTCAGGATCACCGCCTGGTAGTCGCGGCGCTGCTGGGGCAGGCGGGCCATCAGCCACAGGTGCAGTTCGCCACCCTGCGGGGCGGGCAGGCGCACCTCCAGTTCAAGCTGCTGGCGCTCTTCGATCAGCGCGTCGATCAGTTGCATGCCGATACTGTCGCGGCTGTCGCCGCTGCCCTCGATCAGGCGCTGCCAGGCGCCTTCGTGGCTGTCGACATTGAGCAGCTGACGCGCCACCTGGTTGATCTCGGTGATCTTCAGTTCCGCCAGCAGCGTGCGGCGCAGCTTGGTGTCCAGCGCCAGGCTGTGCTTGAGCGCGGCGCGGTTGCGCAGGTGGTAACGGTCGAGCTGGCCGGGCAGGCTGGACAGGTCGAGCACGCACAAGGCCACGCCAGTGCCCTCGAAAATTTCCTGGTAGCGTCGGCGATCCTCCTGCAGGGCGCGCTGGCGGCGACGCATGTTGATCAGCGCCAGCACCGGCAGCAGGGCGCAGAACAGCACCAGCACACACTTGCCGATCAGCGCCGGCAGCAGTTTGTCGCGGGCCATGCCTGCGTCGAACAGGCCGCGCAGTTGCCAGGTGCTGTTGTCGATGAACGCGAGCATCACGCTTTGCAGCGGTTCGTCGCTGGCCTGGCGGTGGCCATGGTGCTGGATGATCTCGCCGCTGCGGCTGTTTTCCAGCAGCCACAGGGGGTGGGTAGGGCCGTCCAGGTGGCGGGTCAGCTCCTGGTAGTAGTCCGGGCTCAGGCGCAGCAGCCAGTAGCCGCGGTCCTGCTCGGCCGGCTGGCGCAGCAGCAGGTACACTCGCTGGTTGTCGGCGCCGTTGCCATAGAAGAAGGCGCGGCCTTGGTTCAGTTGCAGAAGGTCGTCAATCAACTGACGGTCCGGCGTGCCGTCGAGGCTGTCGCTGCGTACCTGCCCGGCGGCGTCCAGCCAGGCCAGGTCGCGCAGGGCCGGCAGGCGCGCCTGCAAGGTGGTGAGCAGGCTCGGCAGGGCGGCGGGCGCCGGTGGATTGACGTAAGGCTGGACCAGGTTCAGCGATTGCTGGGCCTTCAGCGCCATGTTCAGGCCCAGGTGGTCGGCCAATTCGGCGCTGGTCGTCAGGCTGTGCTGACGCAGGTCGGCCTGGGTATGGCGGAACTGGGCGAACAGTTGCCACAACAGCAAACCCAGCAAAACCAGGGCGAGCAGGGCCAGCGCCCCCTTGAGCGAGCCACGCAGGTGTGTGCCGGCCGAGGTGTCGGCAGGCCGCAGGGATGACGGTTGCGTGAGATTGGTCAAGCGTTGGGTCCTGCGATTTGGCTGGCGATGGCAGGGGTTGCGTCCTCGCAGCATGCACGGCGCGTGCCGTGGTCGCTGGGCGCACTATAAGGCGCACGCGAGAAGCCGACTAGCATGCCCGCAAACATGGCAAAGTGCCAGTCCGTATGTCCGCGCACCGCCCGGCAGCCGGTCATGTCGGTTCGGCAAGCCCCTGCAACCTGTGCGAGAATGCCGCCCGCTTCATAGTCAACGCAACGGAGATGTACGGTTTTGGTTACCCACTATTCCACCAATGGCCTCGATTCCGCCTGTGGGCGCAGCAGTCAGACCCTGGTCAGCACTGCCGTGACCGAGGACGTATCCTGCAAGACCTGCCAGCGTTCGCTGGCCAAGCCGGACACGGCTGCCGCCAGTGCCAACAAGACGCCGTCGCTGGCCGAACTGCGCAAGCAGGCCATGCCTGCGGTCGAGGCCGTCACCCCGGCGGCTGGCAAGCCTGTTGCCGCGCCCGCCAAGGCCGCGAGCAAGCCCGCCGCCAAGGCTGCGGAAAAACCTGCCCGCAATGGCGGCTTCAGCGTCAAGGCCGCCTGGGCCGCGCGCCTGGCCGAGCAGTCGGACCGTTGCCGCCTGCCGCGCGGCAAGGTCAAGCAAGCGCACGTCTGAGCCTGCGTCACCTTGATCGCGGGCCAACCCCGCTCCCATGCAACAACGCCGTGGCGTGGGAGCGGGCTTGACCCGCGGTAGCCGCCGAACGGCGCCGCCATCTACCCATCTGTGCAACGCCGCGAGTTGGCGTAGAATGGCCCACTTTGTTCAACGACACCCCGTAATCACATCCCCCTGGCCCATGCCGGGGCGCGTGTCTTTACCTATCTGATAGAGGGCTTGGTTTTGGCTCAATACGTCTACACCATGCATCGGCTGAGCAAGGTCGTGCCGCCGAAGCGGGAAATTCTCAAGAACATTTCCCTGTCGTTCTTCCCTGGCGCCAAGATCGGCGTGCTGGGCCTGAACGGCGCGGGTAAATCGACCCTGCTGCGGATCATGGCGGGCGTCGACAAGGAATTCGACGGCGAAGCCCGTCCGATGCCCGACATCAACGTCGGCTACCTGCCCCAGGAGCCGCAGCTGGATCCGACCAAGACCGTGCGTGAAGTGGTCGAGGAAGCGGTCAGCGTGATCAAGGACGCCCAGGCCCGCCTGGACGAGGTCTACGCCGCCTACGCCGACCCCGACGCCGACTTCGACAAGCTGGCCGCCGAGCAGGCCAAGCTCGAGGCTATCCTGCAGGCCGCCGACGGTCACAACCTGGAGCGTCAGCTGGACGTTGCCGCCGACGCCTTGCGCCTGCCGGCCTGGGACGCCAAGATCGAGCACCTGTCCGGTGGCGAGAAGCGCCGCGTGGCCCTGTGCCGCCTGCTGCTGTCGGCTCCCGACATGCTGCTGCTGGACGAACCGACCAACCACCTGGACGCCGACTCGGTGGCCTGGCTTGAGCGTTTCCTCCACGACTTCCCCGGCACCGTGGTGGCGATCACCCACGACCGTTACTTCCTCGACAACGTCGCCGGCTGGATCCTCGAACTGGACCGCGGCGCCGGCATCCCGTACGAAGGCAACTACTCGGGCTGGCTGGAGGCCAAGTCGGAGCGTCTGGCCCAGGAATCCAAGCAGCAGAGCGCCCACGAGAAGGCCATGAAAGAGGAACTGGAGTGGGTGCGCAAAGGCGCCAAGGCCCGCCAGTCCAAGTCCAAGGCCCGTCTGCAGCGTTTCGAAGAGATGCAGTCGCAGGAATTCCAGAAGCGCAGCGAGACCAACGAGATCTACATCCCGGCCGGTCCGCGCCTGGGCGACAAGGTCATCGAGTTCAAGAACGTCACCAAGGGCTACGGTGATCGCGTGCTGATCGACAACCTGTCGTTCGCCATGCCCAAGGGCGCCATCGTCGGCGTGATCGGCGGCAACGGTGCCGGTAAGTCGACCCTGTTCCGCATGCTGATGGGCAAGGAGCAGCCGGACTCGGGCAGCATCGAGATCGGTGAAACCGTGCAACTGGCCTGCGTCGACCAGAGCCGCGAGGACCTGGACGGCAGCAAGACCGTGTTCCAGCAGATCTCCGACGGTTCCGACCAGATCCGCATCGGCAGCTACGAGATTCCGTCGCGCACCTACGTCGGCCGCTTCAACTTCAAGGGTGGCGACCAGCAGAAGTTCGTCAAGGACCTCTCCGGTGGTGAGCGTGGCCGCCTGCACCTGGCCCTGACCCTGAAGGAGGGCGGCAACGTCCTGCTGCTCGACGAACCGTCCAACGACCTCGACGTCGAAACCCTGCGTTCCCTGGAAGAAGCCCTGCTGGACTTCCCGGGCGCCGCCATCGTGATTTCCCACGATCGTTGGTTCCTGGACCGTGTGGCCACGCACATCCTGGCGTACGAAGACGACTCGAGCGTGGTGTTCTTCGAGGGCAACTACACCGAGTACGAAGCCGACCGCAAGAAGCGCCTGGGCGACGCCGCTGCCCAGCCGCACCGTGTACGACACAAGAAACTGGCCCAGTAAGCCGGATTTCGCTGCACAGCAATGGGGCCCTTCGGGGCCCCATTTTTGTGCCTGGCATTCGAGCGTCGGCGGGGCAAGGTGGAAGCGGGCTTGCCTTGCGATAGCCGGGTTCAAGCCGATCAGCCAAGCAAGATCCTGTGTCTAGAATTTTGTATACACTTATAGAAAACGCACCAAATAATTTCATAAAAACGACATTGCGCCCTGTTCCAGTGCGATTGGTTCTTGGTACATTCGGGAAAAAACCAAAAACAATCCCTCTTGGTGAGATGTCTACCATGATCGAATCTGTCGACGATTTCCTGGCCCGCCTGCAACAGCGCGACCCGGCTCAGCCCGAGTTCCACCAGGCCGTGGAAGAAGTGTTACGCAGCCTGTGGCCGTTCCTCGAACAAAACCCTCACTACCTCAAGGCCGGCATCCTCGAGCGCATGGTCGAGCCCGAGCGCGCGGTGCTGTTCCGCGTGTCATGGGTCGATGACCAAGGCAAGGTGCAGGTCAACCGCGGCTACCGCATCCAGATGAGCAGCGCCATCGGCCCGTACAAGGGCGGCCTGCGCTTCCACCCGTCGGTGAACCTGGGCGTGCTCAAGTTCCTGGCCTTCGAGCAGGTGTTCAAGAACTCGCTGACCTCGCTGCCCATGGGCGGTGGCAAGGGCGGTTCGGACTTCGACCCCAAGGGCAAGAGCGACGCCGAGGTGATGCGTTTCTGCCAGGCGTTCATGAGCGAGCTGTACCGTCATATCGGTGCCGACCTTGATGTACCGGCCGGTGATATCGGCGTCGGCGCCCGTGAGATCGGCTTCCTGTTCGGCCAGTACAAGCGCCTGGCCAACCAGTTCACCTCGGTGCTGACCGGTAAGGGCATGACCTACGGCGGCAGCCTGATTCGCCCGGAGGCCACCGGCTACGGTTGCGTGTACTTCGCCGAAGAGATGCTCAAGCGTCAGGACAAACGCATCGACGGTCGCCGCGTGGCGATCTCAGGCTCCGGCAACGTCGCCCAGTACGCTGCGCGCAAGGTCATGGACCTGGGCGGCAAGGTGATCTCGCTGTCCGACTCCGAAGGCACCCTGTTCTGCGAAGCCGGCCTGAACGACGCGCAATGGGATGCGCTGATGGAACTGAAGAACGTCAAGCGCGGCCGCCTCAGCGAGCTGGCCGGTTCGTTCGGCCTGGAGTTCCGCAAGGGCCAGACGCCGTGGTCCCTGCCGTGCGACATCGCCCTGCCGTGCGCCACCCAGAACGAACTGAACGCCGAGGACGCCCGTACCCTGCTGCGCAACGGCTGTATCTGTGTGGCCGAGGGCGCCAACATGCCGACCACCCTGGAGGCTGTGGATATCTTCATCGAGGCCGGCATCCTCTATGCGCCGGGCAAGGCTTCCAATGCCGGTGGCGTGGCCGTGTCGGGCCTGGAGATGTCGCAGAATGCCATGCGCCTGTTGTGGACCGCGGGCGAGGTGGACAGCAAGCTGCACCACATCATGCAGTCGATCCACCATGCGTGCGTGCACTATGGCGAAGAGGCCAATGGCAGCATCAACTACGTCAAGGGCGCCAACATTGCTGGCTTCGTCAAGGTCGCTGATGCGATGTTGGCGCAGGGCGTGGTTTGATTCGAGGTCATGGGGGCTGAAGTCTTGGCAAGACCGCTCCGCAGTCGCTTGTGCTAATGACTTAGTACTAATACTTGCGTCACCAGGCTTCGTCTACAGGATGAAATCAGCTTGATTTCATAGGTTTGCGCAGCGCCCGCCGTCCTCTACCACAGGTACTAACACCAAGTTGTGAACTACCTGTTTCGCTCTCCTCGGCTTTCACTGCTGGTTGTGAGTACAACAACCAGCAGCGGGAGTCTTCCCATGAACACTCAAGCGTGGATCAGGGCCGCAACGGCGCTGACGATGGTCATGTCCCTGGGCCTCACCGGTTGCAGCAGTGGCGGAGGTGGGCATCACAGTGAGGTCGATGGTTCCTCGGCCGACGGCGGTACGGGCGCAGGCACCGGTGCGGGTGCTGGAGACTCGGGCGGCGGGGCCGGTGGCGGTGGCACGGGCACCGGTGGTGGCAGCACCCCGGGCGATGGCAGCGCAGGCACGGGTGGGGGCAGCGGCGGCTCCGGCGGCGGCACCACGCCCGGCGGCGGCGATGGCGGCACGGGCGGTGGCACGACCCCTACCGCCCTGGTCACCGGCCAGGTGGTCGATCAACTGGGCAACACCGTCTCCGGTGTCGGTGACGGCGTGAGCAACCTGGGCCAGGTGATCGGCTCGCTGCCCATCGCCGGCGATACCTCGCTGACCGGCGGTGTGGGCGCGCTGGTCTCGTCCGCCGGCAACGCGGTGGACAGTGTCGGCAGCGGCTTGAGCGACGGCCTGGGGCAACTGGGCACTGGCAACAATGCCGTGGGTACCACGGTCGGCGTGGTCGGCGCGGCAACCGCCGACCTGGGCACGGGGGTCTCTGGCCTTGGCCAGGGCGTGACCGGACTGGCCAGCAACGGGCCGGTCGAGCAAGTGCCGGTGGTCAACCAGCTGGTCGCCGGGGCCGGGCAGGGTGTCGACCGGGTCGGCCAGGCGGTGACCATGCTTGGCAACACGCTCTCGCCGGTCGGCACCAGCGGTCCGCTGGCCGGTGCGACCCAAGGCGCGAGTGATGCCCTGGTGCCGGTGGTCTCGCTGGTGGAAAACACCACGGCCAACGTCACCCGGCAGACCGGGCTCGCCGGCCCGCTCAACCAGGCGTTGAATCAAACCGGCACGGTCCTGAACCAGGCCGGCCAGCAACTGGCGGGTTCGGGCAATCCACTGGGCACCACGCTTGGGCAGGCAGTCGCCAATACCGGCACCACCGTGAGCACCGCCAGCGGGCTGGCGCCGGTCACCGGCGGCGCGCGTACCGGGCTGCTGGAAACCGCTGGTGGGGTGGTGGCAGGTGCCGGTAGTGGCTTGGCCGCGAGTATTGGCAGCCCGACGGTTGGCGGTATCGGCGGCAACGTGGTGCAGGCGGGCAACAGCGTTGCCAGCCTGGGCCCGGTGCTCGGCGGCAACGGCGTGACCAACACGGCGGCAGGTGCTCCTGCCGCGGCACTCACCCAGCAGGTGGGCAGCGGACTCAGTCCGGTGGTCGCCGGTGTGTCCAGCGTGACCCAGCAGATCGGTGCCAGCACGGGCGCGGGAGCGCCGGTGGCCGGGTTGCTGAACCAGGTGGGTGGCGCGGTGGGTACCGTCGGCACGCAATTGACCGGCGCCACGGCCAACCCGACGGTCAGCCAGCTGGGCGCGACAGTGACGGCGGTGGGCGCAACGGTCGGCCAGGCCGGCACCCTGGTCAACGCCAATGGCGCACAGGGCAGCGGTCTCGGCGGCGCCCTGGGTGGCTTGACCGGCGCCCTGGCAGGCGGGCAGCGCTGACGCGACGGGCTACGCTAAAGGTGAGTGAGGCCGACCGGTGCGCCGTGCGTCGGTCGATCACCCTGTCACCCTTGGATCATGGAGTGTCCGAATGCGCCGATTGCTGGTGACGATGCTGGCGCTGTCCGTGGCCAGCCTGGCCCGGGCCGAACCCCTGCCGAGTTTTCTCAACAGCAACGAGACCGAGCGCCGCCTGCCCACGCCGAATTTGCCGGTGGATGCCTATCGCCCCGGCCCCGCCGGCCTGCACGTGCCCACCGTGGACAGCGCGCGCCAATCGCCGCTGTTGATGAGCACGCAGGTGGCGGTGCGCAAGGTGCGCTTCGAAGGCGGCACCGTCTATCCATTGAGCGACCTGCGCGAGCATTTCCAGCCGTTGATTGGCCGTGAGGTGACACTCGCCGAGCTGATCGAGGTCACCCGTCGCCTGACCCAACGCTACCAGCAAGACGGGTACTTGCTTTCGTACGCCTACCTGCCGCCCCAGGACTTCGCCGATGGTCGGGTGCGGGTGGTTTTGGTGGAAGGCTACATCCGCGACTATCAGGTACAGGGCGATATCGGCGCGGCGCGCGCCTACCTGGACCAGTTGATGGACCGCCTCAAGGCCGAGCGTCCGCTGACCCGTGAGAGCTTCGAGCGCTACACCAGCCTGGCCGGGCGCATCCCCGGGGTGACCTTCCAGGCCCAGGTACCGCCCCCGGCCACCACCGATGGCGCGACCCGGCTCCTGGCCCAGGTCTCGCGCAAACCGATCACGACCACCCTGAGCCTCAACGACGGCAGCCGCGACGACCTGCAGGCGCTGATCGGCGCCAGCAGCAACGCGCAAACGCGTTTCGCCGAGCAACTGAGCGCCAGCGTGCTGGTGCCGCCCGGCGAAGACAAGGAGCATTACTACCGCCTCGACTACAGCCAGTTCCTCGATGCCGAGGGCTCGAAGCTGCTGTTGTCGGCCTCGCGCTACCGCAGCGATCCCAAGGCGCGCATCCGCCTGGACAACGGCATCGACCTGACCCAGCACCGCGAGAACGATCGCTACTCGATGGGCATCAGCCAGACATTGATCGCCTCGCCCAGCGAATGGTTGGAGGTGGTCGGGCGCTTCTACGTGGTCAACGACCGCATCGACTACCAGGTGGTGGGCTTTCCGTTGCGCCTGGACAGCCAGACCGATATTCGTGCGCTGTCCTTCGAAGGGGACTGGCGCAAGGCCGAGGCACGGCGCCTGCGCATCCTCAGTGCCGGTGTCTACCAGGGCCTTGACCGCCTGGGGGCCAGCACCAATGCCGACTACGACCTGGACTTCCTGCGCCTGCGGGTATCGGGGGTGCAGAGCGACAACTTCACCGACAACTGGCAGGGTGTGGCCTCGGCGGCAGCCTACTGGAGCAACGACAGCCTGCCCGACAGCGAACGGGCGGTGTTCGGCGGGCAGAACTTCGGGCGGGGTTATCCCAGCGACCAGGGCTCGGGCGACAAGGGCTGGGGGTTGGCCTACGAGCTCAACTACAGCTTCCGGCGTGACGGCGCCTGGCTCAAGGTCGTGCAGCCGTATGTGGCACTCGACACGGCGCGGGCCTGGTTCAACGCGCTGGACGTGAAGGACACGAAGATGTCATCGGCGGCGCTGGGGCTGCGGTTCGGCGATATGCGCTACTACAACATCGCGGTCGAGGTGGCCAAGCCGATGTCGGACATCGCCCTGGACAGCTTCAACCGGCGGCCACGGCTGAACCTCAGTTTCAGTTATCAGCTGTAGGAGCGCGCAAGCTATTTGACGGCCTGCATCAATGGCTTGGGAAACAGGTTCTCCAGCGTCTCGAGTAGCCGTGCGTGGTAGATCGGCTTGCGGAACAGGTCGAGCACCTGCAGCCGCAGCAGGTCGCTGACATCGTCCATGTCGGCATGCCCGGACATCACGATCACCGGCAGGTGCTGGCGCGCGGTGTGCTCACGCAGGCGCTGCACCAGGCCCAGGCCGCTTTCCTCGGGCATGCGCAGGTCGGTGATTACCAGGGCGACATCGGGGTGGCGGGTCAATTGCTGCAGGGCGCAGCGCACCGAGGTGGCGGTGTGGCAACAGAAGCCCTCGTTCTCCAGCAGCTCGGCCAGTTCCAGAAGGGCCTCTTCCTCGTCGTCCACCAGCAGGATCTGTTGACGCAAGGAAGAGGTCGGCATGGTCGGCTCCAGGCAGTGGGACTACACGTCATGCAGGTGCTGCGGTCACTGGGTGATCGCGGTCTTGATGGTGGTCATGATGGCCGATACCTCGGTCGAGATCGGCGTGACGAAGCCGGCCAGCACCACCGCCACCATGGCCGCGATCACGGCGTATTCGATACCGGAGGCGCCGTCCTTGCGCTGGAGGAAAGCCCTTACATGGATGAGGATCTGTTGCAGCAGCATGGCACTACTCCTTGCGCTCGATGGGCGCCGGTCGGCGGGGCTTGATAAGTGATACCCCTTTGCCATCAGAGCATTGCCAAGCTGTGGCGACCTGCAAATGTAAGAAGGCATTAATCCAAAAGTATTGGTTGTAATTGGCGATGCTAAGTTTTTGTTTTGCCGACGCGTCAATTTCATGGCTCTAAAAATGCGGTGCAGGTAATGGCGAAAGATTGCGGCTCAGCTACCGTCCAATAGCGAAATAGTTACCTTTTGCCATCATTGGTCCCAGGCGTGGGGGGAGAGCGCAGATGAGCAGTCGCCTGACCATGATCCTCGCCGGCCTGTTCCTGATCGCGGCCTTGCTCGCCGGGTACTGGGGCCTGCGTTTGAGCCGCCCGGCCGAGCCCGCGCCAGCGCCATTGGCGCCTCCGAGCGAAGCGGCGATCCCCGCCGCGCCCGTCCCCGTCGCCCCTCCCGAGCCGCCGCGCTCGCCCATCGTGGTGTTGCGCAGGGCGGTGCCGGCCAATACCCCCTTGAGCGAGGACGATGTGCTGGTCGAACGCCTGCAGGTGGTGCCGGCCGGCGCCTTCCAGCAACTCGACCAGGTGCTTGGGCGCCGCAGCACCCGGCCCCTGGCGGCAGGCAGTTGGCTGGAGGAGTCGAGCTTCCAGGCCGGCGGACCGCTGGCGCGGATGATCCGCCCCCACGAGCGCGCCGTGGCGGTGGCCGTCGACGATGTGATCGGCGCCGCCGGGCAGTTGCGCCCGGGTGACTTCGTCGACGTGCTGCTGTTTCTGCGCGAGGAGAACAACAACCCGCAGTCCTCCGCCCAGGTGGTGCTGCCGGCCCTGCGCGTGCTCAGCGTCGACCAGCAGACCGGCCTGGCCAACGACGGGCGTCCGGCGCAGACGGCCGAAGAGCAGAAGGCCCGTCGCGACCAGCAATCGCTGAACAGCAACACCACCCGCACCGTGGGCCTGGCCGTGCCAGAAGCCCTGGCCAGCCGGCTGATGCTGGCGGCCCAGGCCGGGACCTTGCGCCTGGCGGTGCGCAGCGCCGAGGAGCCACTGCTGGCGGCCTACTGGTCCGGCCAGGACGCCAGCCCGCAGTTGCAGAGTGCCAACCGCGACCTCTATCGCTTCAGCCAGCTGTCCCAGGTGCCCCTGGCCAGCCAGACGGCCGCTGCCGCGGCCGGCGCCCCAGCGATGCAGATCATTCGCGGCGCCCAGAACGGCGATAACAACAAGACTCCCTGAACCGGCAAGGATGCGATCCATGCGTAGTTCTTTGCGTGTTACTCCACGAGGCGGATGGCTGGTCCCGGCGCTGCTGGTCCTGGCCCTCCTGGCGCCGACTGCGCAGGCGGCGGCCAAGGGTTGCGCCGCGTTCGGCCAGTTGCCGTCGGTGATCGAGATGGACCAGGGCCTGCAGCAGGAACTGCGCCTGCCGGTGGCCATCACCCGGGCGGCGGTGGGCGAGCCCAAGGTGGCCGATGTGCAGCCCAGCGGCGAGCGCGCCGTGCTGCTGACGGCGGTGGGGCAGGGCACCACCAGCCTGATGCTGTGGACCGACTGCACCGCGCAGCCGCACCGGGCCATGTTGTTTGTCAAGGGCCGGGCCAGCGCCGACATGACGGAAACCGCGCAACTGCCCTCCGCCCAGGAGGACCTGCCGGTGCAGGTGCAGGCTGATATCCGCTTCGTCGAAGTGCGCCGCCTCAAGTACAAGGAGGCCGGGGCGCGGTTGTTCTTCAAGGGCTCGAACAACAGCCTGATCGGCTCGCCCGGCACCGTGCCCGACACGGTGGTGCGCCCGGGCTACGTGCCGAGTACCACCACTGCTCCGGGCTCGACCAACTACGCCGACGCGCGCCCCGGCATTCCCCTCGACAACAGCGTCTTCAACATCGTCTGGGGCGGTGGCAGCAGCCGCTTCCTGGCAATGATCAACGCCCTGGAGAACAGTGGCTTCGCCTACACCCTGGCGCGTCCCAGCCTCACCGTGCTGAGCGGCCTGACCGCAAGTTTCCTGGCCGGTGGCGAGATCCCCATCCCGGTGCCCAGCAGCGGCAGCGACAACGTGTCGATCGAGTACAAGGAGTTCGGCGTGCGCCTGGCGCTGACCCCCACGGTGGTCAGCCGCAACCGCATCACCCTGAAGGTCGCCCCCGAGGTCAGCGAGCTGGACTTCAACAATTCGGTGGTCATCGCCGGCACCCGGGTGCCGGGGCTCAGCGTGCGGCGTACCGATACCAGCATTTCCCTGGCCGATGGCGAGAGCTTCATCATCAGTGGCCTGATCAGCAGCAACGTGCGTTCGAACGTGGACAAGATGCCGGGCCTGGGCAACCTGCCGATCATCGGTGCGTTCTTCCGCCAGTCGGCGCTCAATCGCGAGGAGACCGAGCTGTTGATGATCGTCACCCCGCACCTGGTCCAGCCGCTGGCCGCCAATGCGCGCCTGCCGGAACTGCCGGGCGAGGCGTTGCGCACCTACGACCCCAGCTGGGGCCGCCTGTTCTTCATGGAAAACGGCAACTTCGAAGGCCGTGGCGGGTTGTCCCAATGAACGAAAGCCTGAACCAGACCTACCTGGCCCTGACCCGCACCGACGAGGACCTGCACTGGCTGCAGGGCGCGCTGGCGCCGCTGGGGCAGGTGATCGGCGCCAGCAGCCCGAACCTCGACGAGCTGCTGGCGCTGGTCGACATGACCTTCAGCAACCTGGTGTTCATCGGCCTGGACCGCGAGCAGTTGATCGGCCAGTGCGCGCTGATCGAGGGCATGCTCGAAGCCAAGCCGATGCTGGCCATCGTCGCCCTCGGCGACGGCATGGACAACCAGCTGGTGCTGCACGCCATGCGCGCCGGCGCCCGCGACTTCGTCGCCTATGGTTCGCGGGCCAGCGAGGTGGCGGGGTTGGTGCGGCGCCTGGGCAAGCGCCTGCCGACGGCCACCAGCAACCCCAGCCTGGGCGGCCTGACCGTGCTCTTCGGCACCCAGCGCGGCGCCGACGGCGCGCTGCTCACCACGCACCTGGCGCGGGTGGTGCAGGAGAGCGGCCAGCAGACCCTGTTGCTCGACCTCGGCCTGCCTCGGGGCGACAGCCTGGCCCTGTTGGGCCTGGAGGCCTCGTTTCATTTCGGCGACGCCCTGCGTCACCTGCGTCGGCTCGACGCGACCCTGATCGACAGCGCCTTCACCCGCGACAAGGGCGGCTTGCGCATCCTGGCCTATGCCGACAACGACGAAGCCCTGGCACAGTCCAGCGCCGCCGAGCTGTACATGCTGCTCAGCGCCTTGCGCCAGCACTTCCAGCACATCGTCGTGAACCTCACCGGCCAGGCCGACAGCGAGGCCCTGCGCACCATCGTCAGCCACTGCGACAAGCTGATCGTCTACACCGACCAGAACATCATCGACTGCCGGCGCAACCTGGACGTGCTCGAACAGTGGCGCGACCGCGGCATCAAGCTCGAACACGCCAGCCTGCTGGTTGACCGCTACCTGCGCCATGTGGCGCCGGATGCCGACGCCCTGGCCAAACGCTACGGGCTGGCCTTGCTCAAGGTCATGCCCTACAGCCCGGAGGTGCGCCTGAACGCTAAGAACCAGGGCTTGAGCCTGTTCGAGCTGGCTCCGCGCGAAGGCCTGACCCAGGCCCTGCGCGGCCTGGGCGAGCGCCTGGCGCAGCGCTCGGAAAACCTGGCGCCGGCAGGCCAGGGCTGGCTCAACCGGCTGTGGGGCAACCGATGAGCAATGAAGAACCCTTTGGCGGGCCGCGCCATGCGGCCAGCGATCCGCAGGTGCTCAAGCGCGCCCTGCACCGGCACGTCATTGACGCCATCGAGGACAGCGGTCGCAACCTGCTCGAAGGGGCGCGCCCGGTGCTGGCGCAGTTCGTCCTGGAACAGGTGGGCGACTATGTGGCGCGCCTGCGCCTGGCCCTGTCGCGCTACGAGATGGAGCGCCTGGCCGAGGAGATCGTCGACGAGCTGACCGGCTACGGCCCGCTGGAGGTGCTGCTGCGCGATCCGAGCGTCACCGAGATCCTGGTCAACGGCCCGTACCGGGTGTTTGTCGAGCGGGCGGGGCTGTTGCAACAAACCGACTTGCGCTTCATCGACGCGCATCATGTCGAGCGGGTGATGCAGCGCATCCTTGCGCCCCTCGGGCGGCGCCTGGACGAGTCGTCGCCGATGGTCGACGCGCGCATGCCCGACGGCAGCCGGGTCAACGCGATCATCCCGCCGGTGGCCCTGGACGGGCCATGCCTGTCGATCCGCAAGTTCCGCCAGGACATGCTCAAGAGCGCCGACCTGCTGGCCACCCGGGCCATCGACCAGCCGATCTACGACTTCCTCGAACGCGCCGTGGGCCGACGTTGCAACATCCTGGTCAGCGGCGGCACCGGCACCGGCAAGACCACCTTGCTCAACATCCTCAGCCAGATGATCGCGCCCCAGGAACGTCTGGTGACCATTGAGGATGTGGCCGAGCTGCAACTGCATCACCCGCATGTGGTACGCCTGGAGACCCGCCCGCCAAATGCCGAGGGCCATGGCGAGATCAAGGCCAGCGAGCTGATCCGCAACGCCCTGCGCATGCGCCCCGACCGCATCATCCTCGGCGAGATCCGCGGCGCCGAGGTGCTCGATGTGATGACCGCGATGAACACCGGCCACGACGGTTCGATGAGCACGGTGCACGCCAACACTGCCCAGGACGCGCTGCTGCGCCTGGAGACCCTGGTCGGCCTGACCGGCCGGCAGGTGGCCGAGAAAACCCTGCGGCAGATGATCTGCGCGGCGCTGGACGTGGTGATCCAGCTGACCCGACTGGCCGATGGCCGGCGCTGTGTCAGCGAGGTGCTGGAAGTGGTCGGCGTGCGCGATGATGTGTATGTGACGAACACCCTGTTCCGCCTCGACCGGCGCAGCGGCGACGGTTTCTTGCGCGAGGCGCCGAACCCCGCGGGAAACAAGCTGCGCCACGAGGGCGTGCTGTGATGGGCCCGCTGCTGCTGGCACTGTCGCCCTTGTGCCTGGGCATGGCGCTGCTGCTGTTGCGCCTGGGCCTGTACAAGCGTGGCGAGGAGCGCATCCTCGAACGCCTGGGCCGGGCCTACCGCGCCGTGCGCAGCGGCAATGCCCGGCGCGACTGGCTCGACCCGTTGCTGCAGCGGGCGGGCCTGGCCCATGCCGAATTTTCCCCCAGGCCGTGGCTGTTCGCCTGGTTGGCGCTGACCGTGCTCGCCGGCCTTGTGGCTGGCTGGGTGGTGGCGTCGATGGTGCTGTTCGGCCTGCCGCTGCTCGGCCATTTCTTCCTGGCCTGGCGCTGCCGGCGGCGCCTGCAGCAGATCGTCCAGCAACTGCCTGGCCTGCTCGACTACAGCGTGCGCAGCCTCAAGGCCGGTCGCACCCTGAACGAGGCGGTGCTCGGCGGCGTCGACAGTACTCGCGAGCCGCTGCGCTCGGCGATGCTGAGGGTACGGCGCAACGTGCAGCTGGGTGTGCCGCTGGAGGATGCGGTCAATGAATTCGCCGAACTCTATGGCCAGGCCGAACTGCGCATGTTCGCCCTCGGGCTGCGCATCAACCAGCGTCACGGGGGCAATGCCAGCGAGCTGATGGAGAACCTGATCAAGCTGATCCGCGAGCACGAGCAGGGCGACCGGCAACTGCGCGCCATGACCGGCGAAACACGCATTACCGCGTGGATCCTCGGCGCGCTGCCGTTGGCCATGGTCGGCTACTTCCTGTTCGCCAACCCCACCTACCTGCTGGCCATGTGGCACGACCGCAGTGGGCAACTGATGCTGCTGTTCGCCTTCGCCCTGCAGGCCGTCGGCTGCCTGGTGCTGTGGCGCATGATGAGGAGCCTGTAAGCATGGCCTTGTTGCTCTGTGCGCTGTTCCTGTTTGCCGCGTTCGTGCTGCTGGCCTTGCAGGTCGGCCAGCAATGGCGGGCCCGGCAGCGGGTGGCGCGACGCCTGCAGGGACGGCTGGTCCGTGACGAGCGGCTCGGCGACTGGCTGCAGTGGCTGGGCAGCAGCCCGCTGGGACGGCGCCTGCAACGGCTGGATGGCGAGACCCAGGCGCTGCTCGATCGCCTGGGCTGGCGGCGCAGCCGGCAACGGGCGTTGTTCGCCGCCGTGCAGTTGGGCTTGCCGCTGCTGGCGGTGGGCGTGGCGCTGCTGCTAGGCCATGGCTTGCCCGGGGAAAACCGCGGGCACTGGGGCGTGCTGGTGCTCTGCGCGATGGGTGGGGGCTACCTGCTGCCCAAGCGCTTGCTGGTGTTGGCGGCGGCGCGGCGCCAGCGGCAGATCGCCCAAGAGGTGAGCCTGCTGATCCCGCTGCTGCGCATCCTCTTTGAAACCGGGCTGGCGGTGGAGCAGGCCCTGCGGGTGCTGGCCCATGAAGGCCGCAGCCTGGTACCGAACATCAGTGACGAATTGCGCCTGGTCCTGCAGCGAGTCGACTCAGGCCTGGCCCTGGGACCGGAGCTGGAAAAGACCGCGCGCCTGCTGGCGGTGGACGAGTTGATCGACACCTGCGTCATTCTCCAGCAACTGCTGGTGCAGGGCAGTGGCTCGATGAAGTCGCTGCTGGCGCTCAAGGAGTTGCTTGACGACCGGCGCCTGACCGGCCTGCAGGAACGGGTGTCGAAGATGTCGGCGAAGATGTCGGCGGTGATGATGGTGTTCCTGTTCCCGGCGTTGCTGATCGTCCTGGCCGGGCCAGGTTTTTCCGCGCTGGCGCGGGCCTTGGGCTCATGAGGGGATAAATGGATATGAAAGCGATCCTGACGTTGATCGGCCTGTTGCTGCTCACCGGTTGCGCCGGCCAGCCCCCCGAAGGCCTGGCCCGTCTGCTCGGCGGTGGCACCTGTGGCAAGCCCGATGCCGACCAGCAACTGAGCCTGGACATGGCCGACCAGATGATCAGCGAAGGCCGCCCGCACGCGGGCCTGGCCCACCTGGAACAGCTGCCTGACACCCTCGACCAGGTCCGCCTGCGCAAGGCCAAGGTACTGCGCCAGCTCGGGCGCGGCGAGGCCGAGCCGCTTTACCGCAGCCTGCTCGGCGGCTGCCTGGCCGCCGAGGGCGAGCACGGCCTGGGCCAGCTGGCTTCGGCCCGTGGCGATGACGTCCAGGCCTTGCGCAACCTGCTGCGGGCGGTACGCCTGGCACCCACCGACGAGAAGGTGCGCAACGACCTGGGCGTGGTGCAGATGAACCTGGGCAACCACGAACAGGCGCGCTTCGAGTTCCTCACCGCCATCGAGCTCAAGGACGACAACCCGCTGCCAGCGGTGAACCTGGTGACCCTGTCGCTGGTGCAGGACAACTGGCGGCAGGCGGAAGATTTGGTCAATCGCCTGCGCCTGAAGCCCGAGCAATTCGCCGAGGCCCAGGCCCGGGCCCAGCGCATCAGGTCCAACGGGCGCGGCCCACTGGCGGCGACCGAGTCTTCGGCCGCGGCCATCAACTGATCGGGAGGTGATCATGTTCAAGCCCTGGATTGTCCTGGCCTGCCTGGCCGCACCGCTGCTGGCGCAGGCCGAAGAACCTGTGCGCCAGCCACGCCCACAGACCGCCACCGAGGCCCTGCTGCAGGTACAGGCGAGCAATCGCCAGGCCTCCAGCGTGCGCCAGGAACAGACCGACAAGGAACGCGACCAGGCCATGCAGCGTTGGCTGGACAGCTACAAGTACGCGATTCCGGATTTCTACCGCTGGACCAAGATCAGTTCGTCGAACAATTGAGCACTTGAAGCTGTGGCACGATCGTGTAGGAGCGGTATTCACAAGGTCAGTGCGTGGTAAACCGCTGATGCACCGGCGACGAACGCGGAGTCAACGCCAGCGCCAACTGCGTGCGGTTGTGCATGTGGGTCAGGCGCAGCACCTGCGACACGTACAGCTTCACTGTGTTCTCGGTGATGCCCAGCTCGCAGGCGATCTGGTAGTTGGTCTTGCCCTTGCTTACCAGCCGGGCCACTTCAAGCTGGCGCGGTGACAGCTTCTCGAAGGCGGCGGGCAGCTCCGCCTCGCCGTCCTCGGCATCGCTGGCGCGACGGTGGGTGCCCTGGCCACGGGCTTTTTCCAGGTCCTGGTAGAGATCATCGATGGACTCGGCCAACTCCTGCAGACGCTGGTTGAGGCTGCCCAGCTCGCGGAAGTTGCGGCGCCGTTCGAGCAGCGCCGCTTCCTGGCGGCGCACGCCTTCGAGCAGTTCGTCGAGGTCCATGGGCTTCTGGTAGTAGTCGGCGAAGCCCTCGCGCAGGGCGCGGATCACGTCCTGCTTGTCGGCGCGGCCGGTCAGCATGATCGCCTCGAACATGCGCTGCGGCCCTGCGTTTTGCTTGAGGGTGCGGACCAGCTCGATGCCATCGCGCTCGGGCATGTGCAGGTCGCACAGGATCAGGCCGATGGTCTCGTCGGCCTTGAAGCAGTCGATGGCCTGGCCGGTGGAATGGGCGGGGACGCAACGGTAGCCCTCGCTTTCGAGAAATTCGCACAACTCTTCGACGATCACTGGCTGGTCGTCGACTACCAGCACTTTCACCTCACTGACGGACTTGTTCACGATCAACTCCCTGTTGTATCGGCTCTGCTCCCGGGCCAGAGGCTCTGGCAGGTAGAAAAGTAGTCGCACTTTGCAATTATGTACATGCATCTAGCTCATGGAAGCGACCCAGCGGTCGGTTATTGGATCCAGACGGCCGTCAACAGGAAGCCGGCCAGCACATACGGGGCAAAGGGCTGCTTGTCGCCGACCTGTTCGGCCAGCGCCTGCAGGCGCTTTTTCACCTTGGGATTGAGCAGGGTCCACAGACGCCGCCGGCCGAACATCCAGGCGAGCACGGTGACCCCGGCGCCGATGAAGGTGCCGAGCACGTATTGCGGGCTGGTGGCCAGGGCCAGGGCGCCCATCAGCTTGACGTCGCCGGCGCCGAAGCGGCCGAGCATGTAGCCGGGCAGGGTGAGCAGCATGACGATGGCCAGGGCCCAGCCGGCTTCGCTTGCGTCGGCGCCGATCCAGCTGCGTCCGGTGGCGAACAGCCAGGCCAGGGCGCACGCCGCGACCCCGAGGGTCAGGGCGTTGGAGATTTGCCGTTCACGGACATCTTGTTCGGTGCACAAGGCAAGCCACATCAGGAGAACAATGCTTTGCATTGGCAAATTGCCATCCCTATTCGTTGAACGGTTCTATGCTTTCAGACAGGTCTCACAGTCAGGGTAGACGCGATCATGAAAGCAAGCCCGGCGGGACAGCAAAAAGGCGCGGCAGCCATCGAGTTTGTCGCGGTATTCATGGTGTTTTTCGCGGTGTTCTACGGGCTGGTCAGCTACGCCTTGCCGATGCTGATGCTGCAGTCGTTCAACCAGGCCAGCAGCGAGGCGGTGCGTCGCTGCGTGGCCGTGGACCCCGCCAGCCAGACCTACGAGCTGGACGTGCAGGGGCTGGCCCGCCAGGTGATCGGCCAGCAGTTGGCGTGGATGCCCAGCGCGCTGGGATTCAACGTGCTCACTGACACCCGGGTCACCGTCGGTGTGGACAAGGTGCTCACGGTGGTGATCGACTACCCGCGCTCGCGCCTGACGCGGGTGCTGCCGACCCTGGTGCTGCCGGTGGTCGGTGACGTACCGAAGCTGCCCGCGCGGCTGCAGGCCCAGGCGAGCCTGCAACTGTGAGTGGTGGCCTGTTCGATCGCTGGTTCGCCGCGCCGGTCCCGGCCCAGACGTCCGAGGTGACGCCGGCCATCGGTCTGCAGCTGTGGCTCGACGACCAGGCGCGGGTGTTGCGTCTGGCCGGTCCGCTGCGCAGCCTGCTGGCACTTCCCGCTCAGGCGGGCGCGCGGGTGCACGATTATCTGGAGCGTCACAGCTGGCTGGTGCTCGAAGGGCAGCCCGCCGACTGGCAGGGCCAGCCCCTGGACCTGGATTTTCACACCGTCATGGGCCATGCGCTGCACACCCGTGGCTGGCTGCAGCGCCACGAACAGGGCTGGATGCTGCAGCTTTTCGACATCGGTGACCTGCTGCGCGAGCAGCGCTGGGACCGCCAGCGCCCCTTGCTCGGCGAGATCGGACACGCCCTGCGCGAATGTGGCAGCGAGCGCCTGCTACAGACGGCCCGCGAACAGTTGCACAGCCTGGCCGAGCACTGGCAGGCGGCCGCGTTGCGGCTGATGCTGCGCGAACCAGGAGGCTGGCGCCACTACGCCAGCAGCGACGAGACCTGGCCCTGGCCCGACGATCGCAGGCTGCGTGAGCGCCTGGACCGCTGGCCGGCCCATACCCTGGTCGAGGTCGATGACGACCCCGAGCTGCTTGCCCTGTGCGGTGCTGCGTCGTTGTTCCTGGTGCCCTATCGTCAGGGCCTGGAGGCCGAGGCCTGGGTGCTGTGCGCCGGGGCGCGGCAGGCGCCTGCGGTCGACATGGCCCTGGCGCTCGTACGGACCTTGACCGAGCCGCTGCTGGTGCGCCATCGCCGCCAGCAACTGCAGCACCAGGCCCATCACCTCGATGACCTGCAGCGCCAACTGGGCGCGGGATGGTGGGAGTGGCCGGCGCACGGCGAGCTGCAGCTGGACCCGGCCCTGGCCGCGACCCTCGGGCTGGCGAATCGGGTCAGCCTTGGCCAATGGCTCGCCCGCCTGCACCCGGCGGACCGCGAGCCGGCGCAACTGGCCCTGGACCAGGCCCGTGACGGGCAGGCGCTGAGCCTCAGCGTGCGCCTGCCGGGTCACGATCCCCAGGCGCCGCCGCGCTGGTTCCATTGGGCCGGCCAGGGCCAGGCCGGCCAACTGCGCGGCTTCCTGCTCGATATCAGCGCCCTCAAGGCCCAGGAGCAGCAGGCCGGCGCGGCCCGTGCGCGGCTGGAGAACCTCATCGCCCGCTCGCCCGCGGTGATCTACGTGCAGCGCTATGCCGAAGGCGCGCTGCACAGCGACTTCTACAGCGCCAGCCTGGCGCCGTTGCTCGGCTGGGCGGCCGATAGCGAGCAGGCGCGCCAGCCGGGCCTGGCGGTGCATCCGGACGACCGTCCGCTGTGGCTGGAGCGCACCCGCGGTCTGTTGCGCGATGGCCAGGTACGCTGCCGCTATCGCCTGCGCGATCACCTTGGCGGCTATCACTGGATGCTTGACGAAGCCCGCCTGCTGCGTGACGACCTCGGCCAGCCGCTGGAGGTGGTCGGCCTGTGGCTGGACGTCAGCGAGGCCACGGAAGCTGCCGAGCGCATGCGCCAGAGCGAGGAGCGCTACCGCGTGCTGGTGGAAGACTCGCCGGCGATGATCTGCCGTTATCGCCCGGACCTGACCGTGCTGTTCGGCAATCGGCCCTTGGCCGACTACCTGGGCTGCACGCCCGGGCAGTTGCAGGGCGCGGACCTCGGGCAATGGTTGTCCGCCGGCCAGCGCGAGGCCTTCCTCCTGCGCCTGCGGGCGCTGACGCCGGAGCAGCCGGTGAGCAGCGCGGAGATCTGCCTGCAACTGCCCGGCCGCGAGCATGCCTGGTGGGTCTGGGCCGACCGTGGGTTGTTCGATGCCGAGGGCAACCTGCTGGAGGTCCAGGCCGTGGGCCGCGACAACACCGAAGTGCGGCGCAGCCAGCAGCAACTGCTGCAGGGCGCGAAGATGGCGACCCTGGGCGAGCTGGCCACCGGTTTGTTGCACGAGATCAACCAGCCGCTCAACGTCATGCGCATGGCGGTGGTCAACACCCTC
The DNA here is from genome assembly GCF_057480815.1 of Pseudomonas sp. P106(2024). NCBI lineage: Bacteria > Pseudomonadati > Pseudomonadota > Gammaproteobacteria > Pseudomonadales > Pseudomonadaceae > Pseudomonas > Pseudomonas sp. P106(2024). The sequence continues at coordinate 75,125 of NZ_JBLIYU010000020.1, forward strand.
AAGCGTCTGGAGAACGGCGCTGCCGATCCTGTTTATCTGGAAGACAAGCTGCGCCGTATCGAGGCCCAGGTCGAGCGCGCCGCCCGGCTGGTCGACCATATGCGGGTGTATGGCCGGCGCTCGGCGGTCGAGCGCGAGCGCTTCGCCGCCTGGGCCGCGGTGCAAGGCGCCCAGGCGTTGCTTGAAGAAGGCCTGCGCGGCAAGGGCGTGACACTGCGCCTGGAACCGCCCGAGGCCTTGGCCCAGGTGCTCGGGCATCAGGATCAGCTGGAACAGGTGCTGATCAACCTGATGGTCAATGCCCGTGACGCCTTGCTGGAAAAGCAGGTGGCGCAGCCGTGGATCCGGGTACGCCAGACGCTGCATGGCGGGTGCCTGTGGTTGCTGGTGGAGGACAACGCCGGCGGGATCGATCCGCAGCTGCACGAGCGGATCTTCGAACCCTTCTTCACCACCAAGCCGGCCGGGGTCGGCACCGGGCTGGGCTTGTCGGTCAGCCATGGCATCGTCAGCCAGATGGGCGGCCGCCTGAGCGTGGACAACGGCGTCGAGGGCGCGTGCTTGCGGGTCGAACTGCCCCTTCACAGCACCAGTTGAGCGTGGCCGCTGGCGCAGCTGAGGTTGGTGCCGACCTGGGCGTCGAGCAGGTCGATACCCAGCACCTTTAGCAAGCCGTTGACCAGGGGATCGAGCAGGGGGCTGAGCAGGTTCTTGATGACCGGCTCGAGGATGTTCTTCACCCCGTCCAGCAGCCCGGCGGTGAGCACCAGCACCTGGCCGAGGCCGCCATTGCCGGTGGGCTTGTAGGCTTCCAGGTGGATGCCCGCCAGGGTGTCGGACAGACTCGCCACCACCTGCGCCTGGTCGCTGTCCATGGGTTGGTAGGCCGGTTCCTGGCCGATTTCGGTCGGGGCATGGGCACCGCTGAACAGCAGGGGCTTTTCCACTGGGCCACTGCCCAGCAGCTTGCTGTCCACCCGCAGGCCGATGCCACCGCCGGCGTAGGGCACCCGCGTGCCGCAGGACGGCGGCAGGATCAGCAGGCGGCTGCAGACATTGGTGCCGATATCGATGACTGGCAAGGCCTTTACCACGGTGGTGCCGTTGCTGAGGAAGTCCGCCGGTGAATCGAACCTGCCGATGGCGATTTTCGCCGCCGAGCGCTGGGTGAGGGTGGTCAGGCTCTTCGGGCTACAGGTGTAGTTGTCGGGCGGTGCCGGGCGCAGGCGGCTGCTGCCTTCGGCGACTTCGATGCCGATATCGATATGCACCTGGCCGTCCAGCAGCTTGATGTCGCTGACCTTGCACGGAATGCCCAGGGCGCAGGTCAACGATTGCACGGTGCCCAGCAGGTTCAGGCTGAGCAGGTTGTTGAGCACGTTGGTCAAGGGTGCCGCGAGGTCCAGCACCGCATTGAGCAGCCCGGCGATGCCGCTTAGCAGGGGCAAATCGAGGGAGACCAAAGCGCGGATCTGGGCGGTATGAACGCGCAACTCGTCCGTGCGCGGGTCACCCACCGCCGAGATCTGCGGGGGCTCGATCACCCGCAGTTGCACGCGGCCATTGACCAGCCCGAGCACATTGATCGGCAGGTCGGCGTTGACGGCGTTCTCGCTGGCCGCGAGTTGGATCACCCCTTGCACCAGTTGCAGCAGCTGGATGCTGGCGTCCAGGCCAGCCTGGGCCGTGCCGTTCTGCAGGTCGAGCAGCTCGCCCAGTTGCAGGCCGCCCACCGGCAGGTCCGCCGCCAGCTTGCCCAGGTTGGTGATCACGTCGACGGCGGCGGCGCTTTGCTGCAACACCTTGACCGCGGCCTGCAGCAGGACGGTGGCGCTGGTGTCGGCGTTGAGCAATTGCTGGTAGTCGCCGATATCCAGGTGCAGGTCCACCGCCAGTTGGTCGAGGTACTTCAGCAGGTTTAGCTGGGTGTTGGCGATGCCCTGCCAGCCCAGCACATCGAGCTGCGCCGAGCCGCCCAGGGCCTTGAGCAGGGCGTTGAGCACCGAGCCCTGGGTCGAGTTGACGGTGGCCAGGGTAGTGCGGATGCTCAGCCGCGCCTGGGGCGTCCCGGGGGTGGCTGCCACCGCGCTGGCACGCAGGGTGGTGGTGCGGGCGATGGCGCCACCCTGGACCAGCGCGTACACCCCGCCAGCGACGCTGGTGACCACCACGTTGCTGACCTCGACCCTGATCGCCTCGTGACGCACGTTGTCGGCGGTGAACGTGCGCAGGTTGTCGAGGCCTGTGCGCAGGTAGCCGCAGTTGGCAATCAGGGGGTTGAGAGGCGAGTGGCCGTTGCGGGTGGCCGCGGTGCGGGCCAGGGTGGAGGCCTGCGGGCCGCTGCCGCTGCAGACGCCGCCGTGCTCGGCGGCTTCCAGGGCGGCCATGTCGGCGATGCGCTGCAGCTTGCGTTGTTCGAGGTAGAGGCGGCCGCTGTCAACGGTCAGGAGCATGAACACCAGGGCCAGGCCCATGGTCAGCGCGGCCATCAGGCCGATCGCGCCGCGTTGGCGCACAGCGGAACGGGGAACCACGGGCACTCCTTTGCCGGCCTGTGGCCCGGCAGCGCGGCGGCGGTGCAAGGAGTGTAGTCAAGGTGATGGCAAGTTGCCTTGTCTGCTGCACGCGATCTCTGTGGGAGCGGCGCGCAGGCTTCAGTGCGGCGGATAGTTGCTCAGCACCTGGGTCACGGTCTTCTGGATCGCCGCATTGCGCTCCTGCGGGCTGGGCGGATAGTTGTTCATGATCTGCTCGGCGCTGCCGCGCCATACCAGCTTGCCGTCGCGGCCATCGAACAGGTCGACCTGAATGGTCGCCACCTTGTAGTCGACGCTGCGCGTCTCGTTGTACATCGGCCCGCCCCAGTAACCGCCCCAATAACCACCCCAGGCACCGCCGTAGTTGGTGGTGACCTGCTGCTGGCGGTCCTCGACGATCAGGTAGGCGCGCACCTTCACATCCGCCCGGGCATTGCCCTGGACCGGGCGCAGGCCGCGCTGGTCGAGCTGGTTGGAGACCGCCTGGCGAATGCGTTGCTCGGTCAGGTCGCTCTTGATCCGCGGATCGTCCGGGCGATATTGCAGGCCCGGTTCCTGCCAGGCCCAGCTGCGATAGGCGGCGAAGTCGCGGCTGGCATCGAAGTCGTGCTGCACGTTGTTGCTCGAGCAGGCGGCCAGCAGCAGGGCGAAGGACAGTAGAACGAGACGGCGCAACATGGTGGTTCTCCGTTGAACGTTAGCTGGGAGGATAGCCGCTCATCGCCTTGCTCACTGACTCGCGCAGGGCGCTTTCGCGCTCACGCGGCGAGTCCTTGTCGCTGCCGCTTTCGGCGCTGGCGCTCCACACCGGCTGGCCGTTGCGGGCATCGAACAGGTCGATGCGCACCACCATCACCTCGACTTCGTAGGTGCGCACGATCGGCACGCTTGCGTAGCCGCCATAGCCGTTGCGATAGCCGCCGTAGCCGACGCCGCCGTAAGGGTAGGGGCCGTAGTAGGGATCGTAGTCGTAGTCGCGCACCTGGCGCAGGCGCCGCTCCAGACGCACGTCGGCGCTCACCAGCAGGTCGGCGGGCGCATTGCGTGCCGGGCGCAGGCCGTGCTGGTCGAGGGCACCGCTCACCGCGTCGGCCAGTTGGCCCGGCGTCGCGTTGGCCAGGCCCCCGGGTGGCTGGTTGTTGCGCCAGCTCCAGCTGCGGTAACGGCCGTAGTCGCGTGTCGGCGCGGGGTAGGCGCTGGCATCGAAGGTACTGGCGGCCTGGGGCGGCGCCGGCGGCAGCGGCTTGCCGCTGGCGACATAGGGGTTGCTGCCCTGGCAGGCGGACAGGGCGAGGGGGAGCAGGGCCAGGCAGAGCAGACGATACGGCATGGATCCTCCTGGCGAGCGGGTCAGTGGGGGCGGCACATCCAGTGCAGGTAGCGGCCCAGGCCGGCGAAGCTGGGGTGACGGCGGTGCGCCAGTTCCATCTCCAGCAGGTCGAGCAGCTCGGCCTTGTCCTGGAACTCCTTGGGCATGTAGTCGTGGAACACCCGTACGCCGCTCTCGCTTTCGACCTGCCACAGAGCTTCAAGTTGCGCCTTGAGCTGGCGTGGATCAAGTGGTTTCTGTGGTGTGAGGCTCTGCTTTTCGCCGGCCAGCCGATTGTGCCGCAACTTGCGGAAATGGCCCTTGAGCAGGTTGCGGTAGACCAGCGCGTCGCGGTTGTAGAAGGCCAGCGACAGCCAGCCACCCGGCGCGGTCAGCTGGTGCAGCACCGGCAGGATGCTCTCGGGCTCGGCCAGCCATTCGAGCACGGCGTGGCACAGCACCAGGTCGTAGGGTTCGGTGAGTTGACCGAGCAGGTCCTGCCACGGCGCCTGGATGAAGGTCGCCTGCTGGCCGGCCTCGGCGAAGCGCGCACGGGCGCCGTCGAGCATCGGCGCGGCGGGTTCGGCAAGGGTCACCTGGTGGCCGCGCTGGGCCAGCCACAGGGCCATGTGGCCGAGGCCCGCGCCGATATCGAGCACCCGCAGGGGGCGGTCGGGCAGGGCCTCGGCCAGGTCGGCCTGGAGCACCGCCAGGCGGATGGCGCCCTTGGCGCCGCCGTAGATCTTCTCGGCGAAGCGGCTGGCCAGCTCATCGAAATGACGGTCGTTCATTTGCCGAAGCGCCTCTCGCTGTCGGCGAGCTTGGCCCGCACCACCTCGTTCATGTCCAGTCCCAGCTCACTGCACAGCAGCAACAGGTAGAGGACGATATCGCCGACTTCCTGGCCGGCGTGGGCGAGCTTGTCGGCGGGCAGCCGGCGGGACTCGTCCTCGGTCAGCCACTGGAAGATCTCCACCAACTCGGCCATTTCGACGCTGGCGGCCATGGCCAGGTTCTTCGGGCTGTGAAACACCCGCCAGTCGTTGGTGTCGCGGATGCGGTGCAGGCGTTCGGTCAGTTCTTGCAGGTTCATCGGGGTCTCCTCGTGGCGCATAGCTTCCGGCGAGGTGCCTTGCAAAGCAAGCCCGATCAGAGCGTGCGCCAACTGCCGAGCATATGCAGCAGGCCGCCGTGGCCATCCAGGCGCAGCTCGCCGCTCGGCCCCGCCTGGCTGGCGCTCAATATCACCTCCGAAGGCAGGCGCACCGGTTTGTGGAAGTCCACCGCGAAGGCATATCCGGCCTTGGGCAGGTGCCCCTGCAAGGCCGCCAGCGCCATGGCCTTGCTCCACATGCCGTGGGCGATGGCCCTGGGGAAGCCGAACAGGCGTGCCGTGAGGCTGCTCAGGTGGATCGGGTTGTAGTCGCCGCAGACCCTGGCGTAGCGCCGGCCGATATCGCCGTCGGCATACCAGCGGGTGGCTTCGGGCAACGTGGCGGACGTTGTGTCGGCGAGTTCCGCGGCCGGTGCGTCGAGCTTGAGGCCGCGCACCAGCATGCGGCTGGTTTCGCGCCAGAGCAGGCCGAGGCCATCCTCGGCCTCGGTCACCAGGTCGAAGGTGCCGCCTTTTTCATGGGGCTGCAGGTTGTCGGCATACACCGCGAAGCGCAGCCCGTCGATGCCGCCCAGGGGACGCAGCACCTGCAGGCTGTTGTGCAGGTGCACCAGCCCCAGCAACGGGAAGGGAAAGTCCTCGGCGGTGAGCAGTTGCAGTTGCAGGCTGAAGGCCATGACGTGCGGGTAGGTGCCCGGCAGGCGGCCATCGTCGGTGAAGTGGCAGAGCCGGCGGTAGGCCGCCAGGTTGGCGGGGTCGACCCGCAGGAAGCAGCGCAGGCCCTGCTCCGGCAACTGGCTGCCACGGATCTTGCGTTTGCCGAGGGCGCGCAGGTACAGGCTCGGTCGTGATTCGGGGCTGTGCAGGTCGTGCCAGGGTCGGGTCATGGTCAGGCTCCCATCAAGGCCTGGCCGCAGACCCGCAGGGCCTGGCCATTGACCGCGCCCGAGCCCGGCTGGCTGAGCCAGGCGATGGCTTCGGCGACGTCCTGCGGCAAGCCGCCCTGTCCCAGCGAACTCAGGCGTCGGCCGGCCTCGCGCAGGCCCATGGGCATGGCCGCGGTCATGTGCGTTTCGATAAAGCCTGGCGCCACCGCGTTGATGCTGGCGCCCTGTTCGGCCAGGCGTGGCGCCCAGGCCTGGGCGAAGCCGATCAGCCCGGCCTTGCTGGCCGCGTAGTTGGACTGGCCGCGGTTGCCGGCGATGCCGCTGACCGAGGCGAGCAGGGTGATGCGCGCATCCGCGTGCAGCTTGCCGCCTTCGAACAGCGCCTCGGTCAGCACCTGGGGCGCCTTGAGGTTGACCGCCAGCACTGCGTCCCAGTACTCCGGGGTCATGTTGGCGAGGGTCTTGTCGCGGGTGATGCCGGCGTTGTGCACGACGATATCCAGGCCCTGGGGCAGGGCTTCGAGCAGTTGCGCGGCGGCATCGGCGGCGCAGATGTCCAGCGCCAGGGCACGACCGCCCAGGCGCGCGGCGAGGGCGTCGAGGTCGCGCTGGGCCTGGGGCACGTCGAGCAGCGTCACCTCGGCGCCGTCTCGGGCCAGGGTTTCGGCAATCGCCGCGCCGATGCCCCGGGCGGCGCCAGTGACCAGGGCGTGGCGGCCGGCCAGCGGCCGGGTCCAGTCCTGCACCTGGGCGGCGCAGGGCGTCAGGCGCAGGACTTGGCCGGAAACGAACGCGCTCTTGGGCGAAAGGAAGAAGCGCAGCGCGCCCTCGAGCTGGCTTTCGGCGCCTTCGGCGACATACAGCAGGTTGGCCGTGGCGCCATTGCGCAGTTCCTTGGCCAGCGAGCGGCTGAAGCCTTCCAGGGCCCGCTGGGCAACGCTGGCCTGCGCATCGGCGACGCCTTCTGGCGCACGCCCCAGGATCACCACGTGGGCGCTGGAGGCCAGGCTGCGCAGCAGGGGTTGGAAAAATTCGCGCAACTGCTTGAGGTCATCGCTGTCGGACAGGTGACTGGCATCGAACACCACCGCCTTGAGCTTCGGCCCCAGGCCCGCGACCCAGGCCGGGACCTCGAGCGCGTCGCTGGCGAAGCCGTAGCAGTCGGCGGTCAGGCGTGGAGCGATCGCCGCCACCTGGGCTGCCAGCGGCCCGCCGCCCAGCACCAGCGCGCCCTCGATGGGGCGCAGGCGCCCGGCCTGCCAGCGCTCCAGTGGCACCGGGCGGGGCAGGCCGAGGGCGTCGACCAGTTTTCGTCCGAGGGTGGAGTTGGCAAAGCCCAGATAGCGGTCGCTCATGTACGGTTCTCCCTGAAGGCAAGCATGCAAGTGTGGACCAAGTTTGTGGCAGGGTCGTTCGAATGCGCGAAAAGAACCTAGGCTTAAGGATCAAATTGTTTCAGGAGGAATACAGGCATGCAGTCAATTCGCCGGGTCGCGATCCTGGGGGGCAACCGGATTCCCTTCGCCCGCTCCAACGGCGCCTACGCCAAGGCCAGCAACCAGGCGATGCTCACGGCGGCCCTCGAGGGCCTGGTGGAGCGTTACCGCCTGCACGGCCTGCGTCTGGGCGAAGTGGCGGCCGGCGCGGTGCTCAAGCATTCGCGTGACATGAACCTGACCCGCGAGTGCGTGCTGGGCTCGAGGCTGTCGCCGCAGACGCCGGCCTACGACATCCAGCAGGCCTGTGGCACCGGCCTGGAAGCGGCGTTGCTGGTGGCCAACAAGATCGCCCTGGGGCAGATCGACAGCGGCATCGCCGGGGGCGTCGACACCACCTCGGACGCGCCCATCGCCGTGAGCGAAGGGCTGCGGCAGATCCTGCTGCAGGCCAACCGCGGCAAGACCCTCGGCGAACGTCTCAAGCCCTTCCTGAAACTGCGCCCGGGCCTGCTCAAGCCCGAGTTGCCGCGTAATGGCGAGCCGCGCACCGGGCTGTCGATGGGCGAGCACTGCGAACGCATGGCGCAGACCTGGCAGATCGGCCGCGAGGAGCAGGATGAACTGGCCCTGCTCAGCCATCAGCACCTGGCGGCGTCCTACCGCGAGGGCTGGCACGACGACCTGCTCACGCCCTACCTTGGCCTGACCCGGGACAACAACCTGCGCGCCGACCTGAGCCTGGAGCAGTTGGCCAAGCTCAAGCCGGTGTTCGAGCGCAGCGGCCTGGGCACGCTCACGCCGGGCAATTCCACGCCGCTGACCGATGGCGCCTCGCTGGTGTTGCTCGGCAGCGAGGCCTGGGCCGAGACGCAGGGCCTGAAGGTACAGGCCTACCTGGTGGACGGTGAGACGGCCGCAGTCGATTTCGTCCATGGCCAGGAAGGCCTGCTGATGGCACCGGTGTACGCGGTGCCGCGGCTGCTGGCGCGCAATGGCCTGACCTTGCAGGATTTCGACTTCTACGAGATCCACGAAGCCTTCGCCGCCCAGGTGCTCTGTACCCTCAAGGCTTGGGAGGATGCCGACTACTGCCGCACGCGCCTGGGGCTCGAAGGGCCGTTGGGGTCGATCGATCGCGCCAAGCTGAATGTGAAGGGCAGCTCGCTGGCCGCCGGGCATCCGTTCGCGGCGACGGGAGGGCGGATACTGGCGAACATGGCCAAGCTGCTGGGCGAGCGTGGCAAGGGGCGTGGCCTGATCTCGATCTGCGCGGCGGGTGGGCAGGGGGTAACGGCGATCGTCGAACGCTAGGCGGCGATGGCTGGTACCCTTGTCCGACCCGAGACACCAGGCCTTAGCATGTCGATCACCGGACCACGTCCCATCCCCGCCCTGGACCAGCTGCCCAGGCCGCTATACGCCCGCGCCGAGAGCCTGGGCGCCGGGTCCTGGACCACCCGTCACCAGCATGACTGGGTGCAATTTTCCTATGCCATCAGCGGCGTGCTTGGCGTGTACACCAGTGACGGCAGCTACTTCGCCCCGCCGCAGTGGGGCGTGTGGATCCCGGCCGGCACCGAGCATGAAGTGCTGACCTCGATGCAGGCCGAGATGCGCAGCCTGTATGTGCGCCGCGACGCCTGTCCCTGGGCACCGGGCGAATGCCGGGTGCTGGAGGTCACGCCGCTGGCGCGGGAGCTGATCAAGCAGTTCTGCACCTTCGCGGTGAACTACCCGGAAGGCGACAGTGCCGAGGCGCGGTTGGTGGCCGTGTTGCTGGACCAGCTGCGCACCCTGCCGCAGGTGGGGTTCTCGCTGCCGCTGCCGCGCCACCCGGGCTTGCTGGCGTTGTGCAACGGCTTGATCGCCGCCCCCGACCGGCCCCAGACCCTGCAGCAGTGGGCGGTGCAACTCGGGGTATCGGAAAAGACCCTGATGCGCCTGTTCCAGCGCGAGACGGGGCTGAGCTTTCGCAACTGGCGCCAGCGCATGCGCCTGCTGTCGTCGCTGGCGCTGCTGGAGGCCGGAGAGAGCGTCACCCAGGCCGCGCTGGGCTGCGGGTATGACTCGACTTCGGCCTACATCGCCGCCTTTCGCCAGCTGTTCGGCGCCACGCCAGGGGAACTGCGCCTGTAGTAGCGGCTGCTGTTTCGGTCAGTGACAGCACCCGCTGCCATTGGCCAGGTCCTTGAGGATCGGACAGTCCGGCCGGTCGTCGCCCTGGCAGTGGGCCACCAGCTCGCCGAGGGTGTCGCGCAGGCTCACCAACTCCTCGATGCGCTTGTTCAACGCCTCGATATGCTGCATGGCCAGGGCCTTCACGTCGGCGCTGGCGCGCTGGCGGTCCTGCCACAGGGTCAGCAGCTTGGCGACTTCTTCCAGGGAAAAGCCCAGATCACGTGATCGCTTGATGAACGCCAGGCTGTGCAGGTCCTCCTGCTGGTACAGCCGGTAGCCGCTTTCGCTTCGCGTGGCGGGGCGCAGCAGGCCGATGGACTCGTAGTAGCGGATCATCTTGGCGCTCAGCCCGCTGCGGCGGGCGGCCTGGCCGATGTTCATGGGGCCTCCTGGTCGATGGCGGTGGGTTTCCAGGTCTTCAGCCACAGGGCATTGCTCACCACGCTGACGCTGGACAACGCCATGGCGGCGCCGGCCAGCACCGGATTGAGGTAGCCCAGCGCGGCCAGGGGGATGCCGATCAGGTTGTAGATGAATGCCCAGAACAGGTTCTGGCGGATCTTCGCGTAGGTCTTGCGGCTGATCTCCAGTGCCGCGGGTACCAGGCGCGGATCGCCGCGCATCAGGGTGATGCCGGCCGCCTGCATGGCCACGTCGGTGCCGCCGCCCATGGCGATGCCGATGTCGGCGGCCGCCAGCGCCGGGGCGTCGTTGATGCCGTCGCCGACCATCGCCACCACGCCCTGTTGCTTGAGCGCGGCCACCGTGGCGGCCTTGTCCGCCGGCAGCACTTCGGCGTGCACGTCGTCGATGCCGAGCGCCTCGGCCACCACCTTGGCGCTGCCGCGGTTGTCGCCGGTCAGCAGGTGGCTGCTGATGTGGCGCGCATGCAAGGCGGCGATGGCCTGGCCGGCGCCGGGTTTGAGACTGTCGCCGAAGGCGAACAGGCCCAGCACGCGGGGGTGGCTGCCGAGTTCGATCAGCCAGGACAGGGTGCGGCCCTCGGCCTCCCAGGCTTGGGCGCTGGCGGCCAGCTCGCCCGGTACCAGCCGGCTCTCGTCGAGCAGGCGGCGGTTGCCCAGGGCCAGCTCGCGGCCCTCCACCTGGCCGGCGATGCCACGGCCGGTGAGGGACTGGCTGTCGGCCACTTGCGGTACGTCAAGATCGCGTTCGGCGCAGGCATCGAGCACCGCCTTGGCCAAGGGGTGCTCGCTGCCACGCTGCAGGGCGCCGGCCAGGCGCAGCAGTTGGTTATCGTCACCGCTGCTGGCCTGCTGGTGGACGATGCGCGGACTGCCGGAGGTAAGGGTGCCGGTCTTGTCGAATACCACGCGGTTGACCGCATGGGCGCGCTCCAGCGCTTCGGCGTCCTTGATCAGGATGCCGTGGCGGGCGGCGACACCGGTGCCGGCCATGATCGCCGCGGGCGTGGCCAGGCCCAAGGCGCAGGGGCAGGCGATCACCAGCACGGCGACGGCGTTGATCAGCGCGGTTTCCAGCGGTGCGCCGGCCAGCCACCAGCCGACCAAGGTCACCAGGGCCAGCACCAGCACGGCGGGGACGAATACCTGGCTGACCCGGTCGACCAGCTTCTGGATCGGCGCCTTGGCCGCCTGGGCGTCCTCGACCAGGCGGATGATGCGGGCGAGCACGGTCTCGGTGCCCAGCGCCAGGGTCTTCACCAGCAGGCGGCCTTCGCCGTTGATGGCGCCACCGGTCACCGCGTCGCCGGGCTGCTTGGGCACCGGCAGGCTTTCACCGCTGATCAGGGCTTCGTCGGCGTGGCTGCTGCCTTCGAGCACCTGGCCATCGACCGGGAAGCGCTCGCCGGGCTTGACCAGCACCACATCGTCGAGGCGCAGCTGGCTGATGGCGACGTCTTCCTCGCGCCCCTCGACCACCCGCACGGCGCGTTCCGGGCGCAGGGCCTCCAGTGCCCGGATGGCGCTGGCGGTCTGGCGCTTGGCGCGGCTTTCCAGGTACTTGCCCAGCAGCACCAGGGCGATCACCACCGCCGAGGCTTCGAAGTACAGGTGCGGCGTCATGCCGGCGTGGGCGTTGGCCCATTGGTACAGGCTCAGGCCGTAGCCGGCGCTGGTGCCCAGGGCGACCAGCAGGTCCATGTTGCCGGCACCTGCGCGCACGGCCTTCCAGGCGGCGACGTAGAAGCGTGCGCCAAGGATGAACTGCACCGGGGTGGCCAGCAGGAACTGCGCCCAGGCCGGCAGCATCCAGTGCAGGCCGAACGGTTGCACCAGCATCGGCAGCACCAGCGGCAGGGCCAGCAGCAGGGCCGCGGCGACCGCCAGGCGTTCGTTGCGCAGGCGGCGTCGGGCCTGTGCCTGGTCATCGTGGCTGGCCAGCGGCAGGGTGGCGCTGTAGCCGGCCTTCTCGACCGCGGCGATCAGCGCGCCGTCGTCGACGCCCTCAAGCACTTCAAGGTGGGCGCGTTCGTTGGCCAGGTTGACGCTGACCTTTTCGACCCCCGGCAGTTTGCCGAGGGCGCGCTCGACCCGGCCGGCGCAACTGGCACAGGTCATGCCGCCGATCTGCAGTTCGAGGGTACGGGTGGGGACGCTGTAGCCGGCGTCGCGCACCGCGTCGACCAGCGCCGGCAGGCTGTCGGCCGGGGCCTGGACCCGGGCCTGCTCGGTGGCGAGGTTGACGCTGACGTGTTCGGTACCGGTGACCTTGCGCAGGGCGCGTTCGACCCGACCTGCGCAGCTGGCGCAGGTCATGCCACCGATCGGCAGGTCGAAGGTGGTGGATGCGGGCATGGCTCTCTCCTCCGTGGACAGGCCTCCAGCATCAACCTTGCCATGCGGGCAAGGTCAATAGCCCAGGCCGGCTCTCTTGAGCACCAGGCCATTGTGCCCCATGGCGATCCGGTATTTGTTGATCTGGCCCGCCTGCAAGGTCAGGCGCGTGCTGCGCTGGTCCTCGACGCCGGGCGCGCAGCCGGGCACCTGCCCGGGCAACAGGCGCAGGCGCACATCGACGGGGCCCGGCGGCAGGTTGAATGAGGTTGACTGCTCCTGGAACAGGCGGCCGGACAGCTGGTCGTTGAGGTAGATGCCGATCTCGCAGCTGGTGGCCACCTCCAGGCGTTCCCGGGAAATGATCAGCACGCTGTAGTCCGAATTGCCCTCGGCGCTGGCCGGTGGCACGACGGCCAGCGCGCCCAGCAATCCGACGAGGCCCAATGCTGCCCTGATCATGAAAAATCTCCTGCTTGCCAAAATCGTCAAAGGCGCAGCTTGGCCGAGGCGCGCGCGGATTTCCAGCCCGGCCGTTTTCTGCGGAACTTGACCTTGCCCCGATGGCAAGGCTGAGACTGGGCAAAACCCACAAGGAGGCAACCTCGATGCAAGTGTTCAATGTACAAGGCATGACCTGTGGCCATTGTGTGAAGGGCGTGACCCGGGCGGTGCAGGAGCAGGATGCGGCGGCACGCGTGGAAGTGGACCTGGCGGCGCGCCAGGTGCGGGTGGAAAGTGCCCTGGCGGCGGATCAGATCCTGGCGGCGATTCGTGAAGAGGGGTATCAGGCCGAGGTCGCCTGAGTTATCGCGGTGTGCATGGCGATAGTCTTGCGGCGCCGATGAGATCGCGCGCCGCGCAGGCGGCGCGCGATCTGACTGACGGTGCACGGTTTCCGTGGTGCACCTACAAAATCAATACAAAGGTTTTCAGGTAGACTAGCGGACTTGCTTAGCCTGCTATGGATTTTCCATGAACCTTCGAACCTTGCTGATTCTCGGCGCCCTCAGTGCGTTCGGGCCTCTGGCGATCGACTTTTATCTGCCGGCCTTCCCGGCCATGGCGCATGCCTTCGGCACCGACGAAAAGCATGTGCAGACCACCCTGGCCGCCTATTTCCTCGGCTTGTCCCTGGGCCAGCTCGCTTACGGGCCGGTGGCCGACCGTTTCGGCCGGCGTCTGCCGCTGCTGTTCGGGGTTGGCCTGTTTACCGTGGCGTCACTGGCCTGCGCCTATGCCCCAAATCTCGACAGCCTGATCCTGGCGCGTTTCGTCCAGGCCTTGGGTGGCTGCGCCGGCATGGTGCTGTCGCGGGCGATCGTCAGCGACAAGTGTGACGCGGTGGCCTCGGCCAAGGTGTTTTCGCAACTGATGCTGGTGATGGGCCTGGCGCCGATCCTCGCGCCGATGCTCGGTGGCGTGCTGGTCAACGTGGCAGGCTGGCAGTCGATCTTCCTGGCCTTGGGCCTGTTCAGTGCGGCATGCCTGCTCGCCGTCGGCCTGGGCCTGCCGGAGAGCCTGCCGGCCCATGTACCGCGCCAGCCGCTGTCGGGCGCGCTGCGCCAGTACCTGAGCCTGTTCGGCGACCGGGTGTTCGTCGGACATGCGCTGACCGGCGGCATCGCCATCGCTGGGATGTTCGCCTACATCGCCGGTTCGCCGTTCGTGTTCATCAAGCTCTACGGCGTGCCGCCCGAGCACTACGGCTGGCTGTTCGGCACCAACGCCGCCGGCTTCATCCTGATGGCCCAGGTCAATGCGCGGCTGCTGGCCAAGCGCGGTCCGGCATTCCTGCTGGCGCGAGCGGTGTGGTTGTACCTGGTGGCGGCGCTGGCGCTGCTGGTGGTGGCGGCGTTGCGCCCGGCACAGCTCTGGCCATTATTGGTGCCGCTGTTCGTGTGTATCGCCAGCCTCGGTTGCATCATCCCCAACGCTTCGGCCTGCGCCATGAGCGGGCAAGGAACGCGGGCTGGCAGTGCCTCGGCCCTGATGGGCTGCCTGCAGTTCAGCGTCGCCGCAGGCGCGGCGGCGCTGGTCGGAGTGCTGCACGACGGCAGCGCGGTGCCCATGGCGCTGGTGATCAGCTTGTGCGGCGCGCTGGTGGTCAGTGTCGCAATGCTGACCCGGCGCCTGCAGGCCAGCCGGCCCGCGTGAGCGGGTGGGGCGCGTTGAGACGCGCCTCCAGCAGGGCGACGAACGATCGCGCCTCGGCCTCGCTGCGGAAACTCACCACATGCTGGTCGAGCTGGACCTGCCAGGGGCAGGTGGGGTTCCGGTTCGACGTACTGACGACAATCTTCATCGCGATCCACCTCAAGTGAGCGGGAGCGGATCTAGTGTAGCGCTGCCCCCGGCTCGCGCCATGACCGCGATCAGTACCCAGACTGACGGTCATGACGGTCTGACGCTGGGAGACGTTCTGTTTTGCAGGGCGGAAATTTTCCCTCTTCCCGTCGGACATATCGACCCCCTGGTTCGTTGCTGTCAGCTGCGTTCCCGCTAGAGCCACGGTAGTACGGGGGATGGGCAGAGTCAGTCGTCAGCCACTCTGACAGACGCATCTTTAAGAACGATTTTGGGAAGGCGTATACCGACCCATCTGGGGCATGCCTCCCTCACGGCGAGTGCCCTCCAGCGGCTTATACTGCCCCCTGGCGGCCAGCGAAGGGTGAGCGTTTCCCTGGGCTGGCGACCACCATCCGGCACACGAACCATCCCGCGCTTGCCCACACCGGAGGCAGGGCATCTGCGGCGTTCGCCAGCAGGCGGGATTCATCAGGGAGCTTCAGGTTCATGAACGCAGTCCGCAGCATCAGTCAGGTCGCCAACCTGATGGCCGATCCCAAGCGCAGCGCCATGTTGTGGGCGTTGATCGATGGTACCCCGCGTGCGGCGGACGAGCTTGCCGTGCTCACTGGGCTGAGCACGTCGTCGGCCTGTGCGCACCTGTCGCTGTTGTGCAGTGCCGGGCTGCTCAGGCACGAGGCGCGTGGGCGCAAGCGCTTCTTTCGCCTGGCCACGCCGGAGGTCGGCACTGCGGTGGAAGCCTTGGCCAGCGTGCAACTGGCGACGCGCTCACCTGGGGAGCAGGGCACGACACTGCAGATTCCCCTGTCGATGCGCAAGGCACGCCTGTGTGGTGATCACCTGGGCGGCGAAGTGGCCGCCGCGCTGCTCCACCGCCTGCAGGTGGCCGGTTGGCTGGAGGGCAGCGAGCAGTACCTGTCGGTGAGCCAGGAGGGCAAGGAGCACCTGGAGGCTCTGGGGGTATTCATTGACGCGATGGCCGCCGGTGACCGGCGCGGCTGCGTGATATGCCACTGCAGTAAATGGAACGATCAGGGCCCGCACCTGGGCGGTTGCCTGGGCAAGGCCTTGCTCCGCTTGTTCACCCAGTCGGGTTGGGTGCGTGAGCAGGAGGGCAGCCGGGCGGTGCAACTCACACCGCTCGGCCAGCAGCAGATCAACGCGATCGCCTGCCTCCCGGCCCGGCAGGTCGGCTAGCGGACCAGTCGCGCATCCAGGCTGTTCTGCGCCAGGCGGCGTGCCTGGTCCTGGGTCATGCCCAGATGCTGATGCAGGGCGTGGAAGTTCTCGGTGACGTAGCCACCGAAGTAGGCTGGATCATCGGAGTTGACCGTAACTTTCACCCCACGCTCGAGCATGTCGAGGATGTTGTGCTGGCCCATGTGTTCGAACACGCACAGCTTGGTGTTGGACAGCGGGCAGACGGTCAGCGGGATCTGCTCGTCGATGATGCGCTGCATCAGGCGCTCGTCCTCGATGGCGCGCACGCCGTGATCGATCCGCTGGATCTTCAGCAAGTCGAGGGCTTCCCAGATGTACTCGGGCGGGCCTTCCTCGCCGGCATGGGCCACGGTCAGGAAGCCTTCGCTGCGGGCGCGATCGAAGACGCGCTGGAACTTGCTCGGCGGATGGCCTTTTTCCGAGCTGTCCAGGCCCACGGCGACGAAGGCATCGCGGAAGGGCAGGGCCTGGTCCAGGGTCTTCTGTGCCTCGTCTTCACTCAGGTGGCGCAGAAAGCTGAGAATCAGGCCGCTGCTGATGCCCAGCTGCTCGCGACCATCCTTCAAGGCCCGGTTGATGCCATCGAGCACCACCTCGAACGGGATGCCCCGGTCGGTGTGGGTCTGCGGGTCGAAGAACGGCTCGGTGTGGATGACGTTCTGCGCCTTGCAGCGCTGCAGGTAGGCCCAGGTCAGGTCGTAGAAGTCCTGCTCGGTGCGCAGGACATCCGCGCCCTGGTAGTAGAGGTCGAGGAATTCCTGCAGGTTGTTGAAGGCATAGGCGCTGCGCAGGGTCTCGACGTCCGCCCAGGGCAGGGCGATCTTGTTGCGTTCGGCCAGGGCGAACAGCAGTTCAGGCTCCAGCGAGCCCTCCAGGTGCATGTGCAGTTCCGCCTTGGGCAAGGCGTTCAGCCATTCATACATGTGTGCAATCTCGATCAGGTACGGTTGGCCGCCATTCTACAGGGCCTGGCCGGGCAATGCGCCCACCCAGGCCGCAACGCCCGGGTTTACCAGATGAGCGCTTCACCTTTGTAGTTGATGAAGCGCAGGCCGCCATTGCCGCTCTGGGCCTTGACTTGCTCGAGCATGCCCCGGGTGCTGGTCAGCACGTCGATCTCGGCGTTCTCGCCGCCCATGTCGGTCTTCACCCAGCCCGGGTGCATGGCCAGCACGGCCAGGTCGGGGCGCTGCAGCTCGACCACGAAGCTGTTGATCATCGAGTTGAGCGCGGCCTTGCTGGCCTTGTACAGGCAGACTTCGCCACCGTCGGGGATGGCCACACTGCCCAGGATCGAGCTCATGAACGCCAGCACGCCGCTGCCTTCGCGCACCTGGCCGGCCAGGCGACGGGCCACACGGATCGGCGCCACGGCGTTGGTCATGAACAGCTCGCCGACCTGCTGTACCTGCACGCTTTCCAGGTCCTGCGGCAGCGGGCCCATCACCCCGGCGTTGACGAACAGCAGGTCGAATACTTCGTCTTGCAGGCGCTGCTTGAGCCCGTCGAGCTGGGCCGTGTCGTTCATCTCCAGGCGCTCGATGCGCACCCCGGGGACTTCGCCCAGCGCACCCGGCTGTTGCGGGTCGCGCACGGTGGCGACGACGTTCCACCCATCTTCGCGCAGGCGTTGTACCAAGCCCAGGCCGAGGCCTCGGGAGGCGCCGATGATGAGGGCGGTCTTGTTGGCGTTCATAGCGATACTCCATATCAAGGGCGCGGCGAGCGGTGCTGTGCACAGGTTCGCTTGTCGCGCGGCAACGTGGCGGTTGCCCTCCACTGGGAGGGCCTGGGTGACGAGCATAAACCAGGAAGAGGTCGGCTGCCCTGTCGCGGCTGGTCAAAAAATGATCGAAGGTCTGAAAGGCCTGTGGAGACGGGGTCTGACAGGGTGGTTCACGGGTTATCCACAGGCTGCTCCACAGTAATTGTGTGCAAGCGCGACAGCCTGAAAATGCCCGTTTCAGGGAACGCAGTCGCTGCTGACTGGGGATAACTCACACGCTTTCAGTGACTTGGGTTAATGTCACACAAATGTGATCAAAATATGCTCAATACGCTGCAGGCCTTGCGGAACAAGGCCTGCAGCGGAGTGCCCCAAGCTTATCCACAGGCAGGCCCACAGCAGTTGTGGGCAACGCTCAGGCTCGTTCCAGCAGGATGCGCCCGCGGCTCAGGTCGGCGAGCTGCTGCTGCAGCACCTCGAGGTGGCTGTCACCCAGGGCGATGCGCAGGTCGACGCCGTTGGCGGTGAACTGCTCGTCCAGCACCAGGCCGTCGACTTCGCCCAGGCGCAACTTGACCAGCGCCAGTTCGCTGAAGGTGCAGCTGCAGGCGAACTCGCTGCGCTGTACCAGCAAGCGCTTGGGCGCCTGCTGCAGGCATTTGTTGGCGCCGCCGCCGTAGGCCCGGGCCAGGCCGCCGGTGCCCAGTTGGATGCCGCCGTACCAGCGGATCACCAGAACCACCACCTGGTCACAGTCCTGGGCCTCGATGGCGGCAAGGATCGGGCGCCCGGCCGTGCCGCCGGGCTCGCCGTCGTCGCTGCTGCGGTATTGGCCGCCGAGCTTCCAGGCCCAGCAATTGTGGGTGGCCGCCAGGTCGCTGTGGCGTTCGATGAAGGCCATGGCCTCGGCCGGGCTACTGATCGGGCCGGCGAGGGTGATGAAGCGGCTCTTGCGGATGTCCTCGCGGAACTCGCAGAGCTCGAGCAGGGTAGAAGGCATAAGTCCGGGTCAGGCGGGCGTGCTGATGCCGCAGCCTTTGAGAATGATGTGGATAAGGTTGTTGCTGGCGTCTTCCATGTCCTGCTTGGTCAGCCGGCTGCGGCCGGTCACCTGACAGATCTGGGTGGCGAAGTCGGCGTAGTGCTGGGTGCTGCCCCAGAGCAGGAAGATCAGGTGCACAGGGTCGACCCGGTCCATCTTGCCGGCGTCCATCCAGGCTTGGAACACCGCGGCACGGCCGCGGAACCATTCGCGGTAGTCGGCGCTGAAGTACTCGCTCAGGCATTCGCCGCCGCTGATCACTTCCATGGCGAATATTCGCGAGGCCTGCGGGTTGCGTCGGGAAAACTCCATCTTGGTGCGGATGTAGTGGCTGAGCGCCACGGCCGGGTCGTCTTCCACGCTCAGGGCATTGAAGGTGCTGTCCCACAGCTCGATGATGTTGCTAAGCACCGCGATGTACAGGCCCAGCTTGTTGGTGAAGTAGTAGTGCAGGTTGGCCTTGGGCAGCCCGGCCTTGAGCGCGATGGTGTTCATGCTCGTGCCCTTGTATCCGTGGCGGGCGAATTCGTCTTCGGCGGCCTGGATGATGGCCTGCTCGTTCTTCTGGCGGATGCGGCCGGCGGGCTTTCCCGAGGCGGGGGAGCGATGCGCAGGGACTTCTAGGGTCATGGACGATTCCGGGCGGGTCGTTACAGATGTCCGACAGATTACCTGCCTGTGCCGAAGTGACAAGCATTAGCGGTAGAGATACGTATCAACGTGTCGCAGCCAGGCTCTCGAGGAAGCTTTCCAGCACCAGGTTCGGCCGACGGCCCTTGCGCGTCACCCAGCTCAGGCTCAGGTCATAGAAGCGCTGGGCGGGTTTGAGCGCACGCAGGCGCCCCTGCTGCACCCAGAGCATCGCGTAATGGTCGGGCAGGTAGCCGATGTAACGTCCGGTGAGGATGAGGAAGGCCATGCCTTCGCGGTCCGAGGCACTGGCGGTGCAGCGCAAGGCCTGGTAATGGGCCTGGATGTCGGCCGGCAGGCGGAAAGTTGGGGCGATCGCATCCTGGTCATTGAGGCGGTCGTCGTCGATCTGCTGGTCATCGGCATAGAACAGCGGATGGCCGACCGCGCAGTAGAGCAGTGAGCGCTCGCTGTACAGCGGCTGGTACTCAAGCCCCGACAGTGGGCTGGTCTGAGGCACCACGCCGACATGCAGGCTGCCATCGAGCACACCCTGCTCGACCTGGCTTGGCGCGATCATGCGGATCTGGATGCGCACGTCCGGGCCGCGGTCCTTCAGTTCGGCCAGGGCATGGGTGATGCGCATGTGCGGCAAAGTCACCAGGTTGTCGGTGAGGCCGATGTTCAGTTCGCCGCGCAGGTGCTGGTGCAGGCCGTTCACCTCGGTGCGAAAGGTCTCCAGGGCGCTGAGCAACTGCAACGCCGAGTGGTAGACCTCGCGGCCTTCCTCGGTGAGCGAAAACCCGGCGCGCCCCCGTTGGCACAGACGCAGACCCAGGCGTTGCTCGAGGTCGTTCATCTGCTGGCTGATCGCCGAGCGGCCGATCCCCAGCACGTTCTCCGCCGCCGAGAAACCGCCGCATTCGACGACGCTGCGGTAGATTTTCAGCAGGCGGATGTCGAAATCGCTGACTTGGGCGAGGGGATCGGGACGTCGGCTCATTAGTTTAGTTATCCGCTGACTGAAGATTAGAAATGCTGGGTTTTTCGAACTTTATCGCCATGACAATTTAGCTGCAACAACACCCATCGTTGCCTAATCGTCTTCCGAGGAATCGCCCGATGAACATGCCCGAAACCGTCCAGGTCGGTCTGGCCAGCCAGCTCAAGCTGGACGCCCACTGGATGCCGTACACCGCCAACCGCAACTTCCAGCGCGACCCGCGCCTGATCGTGGCGGCCGAAGGCAACTACCTGGTCGACGACAAGGGCCGCAAGGTGTTCGACGCCCTCTCGGGCCTGTGGACCTGCGGTGCCGGGCATACCCGCAAGGAGATCAGCGAGGCGGTGGCCCGTCAGGTCGCCACCCTCGATTATTCGCCGGCCTTCCAGTTCGGCCACCCGCTGTCGTTCCAGCTGGCCGAGAAGATCGTCGACCTGGTGCCGGGCGACCTGAACCATGTGTTCTTCACCAACTCCGGCTCCGAGTGCGCCGACACCGCGTTGAAAATGGTCCGCGCCTACTGGCGCCTGAAGGGCCAGGCCACCAAGACCAAGATCATCGGCCGTGCCCGTGGTTACCACGGCGTGAACATTGCCGGCACCAGCCTGGGCGGGGTCAACGGCAACCGCAAGCTGTTTGGTCAATTGCTGGACGTCGATCACCTGCCTCACACCGTGCTGCCGGCCAACGTGTTCAGCAAGGGCATGCCGGAAGAGGGCGGCATCGCCCTGGCCGACGAGATGCTCAAACTGATCGAGCTGCATGACGCCTCTAACATCGCCGCAGTGATCGTCGAGCCGCTGGCCGGTTCCGCCGGTGTGCTGCCGCCGCCGAAGGGCTACCTCAAGCGCCTGCGCGAGATCTGCAGCCAGCACAACATCCTGCTGATCTTCGACGAAGTGATCACCGGTTTCGGCCGCATGGGCGCGATGACCGGCGCCGAAGCCTTCGGCGTCACTCCGGACCTGATGTGCATCGCCAAGCAGGTCACCAACGGCGCCATCCCGATGGGGGCGGTGATCGCCACCAGCGAGATCTATCAGACTTTCATGAACCAGCCGACCCCCGAGTACGCCGTGGAATTCCCCCACGGCTACACCTACTCGGCACACCCGGTCGCCTGCGCCGCCGGTATCGCCGCGCTGGACCTGCTGCAGAAGGAAAGCCTGGTGCAGTCCGCCGCCGAGCTGGCGCCACACTTCGAGAAGCTGCTGCACGGCATCAAGGGGACGAAGAACGTCGTCGACATCCGCAACTACGGCCTGGCCGGCGCCATCCAGATCGCCGCGCGCGACGGTGATGCCATCGTCCGTCCGTACGAGGCGGCCATGAAGCTCTGGCAAGCCGGCTTCTATGTACGCTTCGGTGGCGACACCCTGCAGTTCGGGCCAACCTTCAACACCCAGCCGCAGGAACTGGATCGCCTGTTCGACGCGGTGGGCGAAGCCTTGAACAAGGTCGACTGACTTTTCTGATTTTGACGTCGGGCGCGTGAGTACCACGCGCCTGTCTCTACCTTCTTTATCTGGAGTTCTGCATGAGCATTGTTCAGCACCTGATCCATGGCGAGCTGGTCACCAAGGGCGAGCGCACCGCCGATGTCTTCAACCCGTCCACCGGCCAGGCCGTGCGCAAGGTCGAACTGGCCAGCCGCGCCACCATCCAGCAGGCCATCGATTCGGCCAAGGCCGCCTTCCCGGCCTGGCGCAACACCCCGCCGGCCAAGCGTGCCCAGGTGATGTTCCGCTTCAAGCAGCTGCTGGAGCAGAACGAGGCGAAGATCTCGCAGATGATCAGCGAGGAGCACGGCAAGACCCTGGAAGACGCGGCGGGTGAGCTCAAGCGTGGCATCGAGAACGTCGAGTTCGCCTGCGCCGCCCCTGAGCTGCTCAAGGGTGAGTACAGCCGCAACGTCGGCCCGAACATCGATGCCTGGTCCGACTTCCAGCCGCTGGGCATCGTCGCCGGCATCACCCCGTTCAACTTCCCGGCCATGGTGCCGCTGTGGATGTACCCGCTGGCCATCGCCTGCGGCAACGCCTTCATCCTCAAGCCGTCCGAGCGCGATCCGAGCTCGACCCTGTACATCGCCCAGCTGCTGCTGGAAGCCGGCCTGCCGAAGGGCATCCTCAACGTCGTGCATGGCGACAAGGAAGCGGTCGATGCGCTGATCGAGGCGCCGGAGGTCAAGGCCCTGAGCTTCGTCGGTTCGACCCCGATCGCTGAGTACATTTATGCCGAGGGCACCAAGCGCGGCAAGCGCGTCCAGGCCCTGGGCGGCGCGAAGAACCATGCGGTGCTGATGCCTGACGCCGACCTGGACAACGCCGTCAGCGCGCTGATGGGCGCGGCCTACGGTTCCTGCGGCGAACGCTGCATGGCCATTTCGGTGGCGGTGTGTGTCGGCGACCAGGTGGCTGATGCGCTGATCGCCAAGCTGGAGCCGCAGATCAAGGCGCTGAAGATCGGTGCCGGCACTGCCTGTGGCCTGGACATGGGCCCGCTGGTGACCGCCGCCGCGCGTGACAAGGTGGTGGGCTACATCGATGACGGCGTTGCCGCTGGTGCCAAGCTGGTGGTCGATGGTCGCGGCTACCGTGTGGCCGGTAACGAGGATGGCTATTTCGTTGGCGGTACCCTGTTCGACAAGGTCACCCCCGAGATGCGTATTTATAAGGAAGAGATCTTCGGCCCGGTGCTGTGCGTGGTGCGGGTGAACAGCCTGGAACAGGCCATGCAGCTGATCAACGAGCACGAGTACGGTAACGGAACCTGCATCTTCACCCGTGACGGTGAAGCGGCGCGGCTGTTCTGCGACGAGATCGAAGTGGGCATGGTGGGTGTCAACGTACCGCTGCCGGTGCCGGTGGCGTACCACAGCTTTGGTGGCTGGAAGCGTTCGCTGTTCGGCGACCTGCATGCCTATGGTCCGGACGGTGTGCGCTTCTATACCCGTCGCAAGGCGATCACCCAGCGCTGGCCACAGCGGGCCAGCCATGAGGCTTCGCAGTTTGCGTTCCCGAGCCTGTAAGGCGCAGGGATGAAAGCGGGGCGGCCGACAGGCCGCCCCGCTTTGTTTTTTGGCTGCTTATATAGGTGCTAGGGCTGTGATGGGCAGCTGGCAGCCCTGACGCGGTGTTTTCCCCCGATATTTCACTTTAATGAAATTAACGGTTGACGCCCTCTCAGATCCCCTTATAATGCGCCCCACTTCCGACGTAGTCGAAACGAAAAACCTCTTATTAATCAATAGGTTGAATGTTTCAGGTGGTATCGGAGGTGCTTCGATCATCTGATCGGCAGCGGTGAAAAAGGCAGTTGACAGCAGGTTGTAACGCTGTATGATTCGCCTCCCGCTACGAGAGATCG
>NZ_JBLIYU010000021.1:0-70311 GCF_057480815.1 Pseudomonas sp. P106(2024)
TTTGTACGGAGATCGGTTCATCAGGCCGACCTGGTGAAAGTCAGGGCCTGCCTGACGGCAGGCCGTTACCGGCCCGCACACAAAAAATCTGACACTTCCGGCGATCGCGGGGCAAGCCCGCTCCCACCGAGTCTTACAAGGCCTGCAGCGTTTCCATCAGCACCCGCACCTTGGCGATCGACTCCTCGTACTCGGCCTGCCAGTGCGAGTCGGCCACCACCGCGCCGCCACCCCAGCAACTGACCTGGCCATCCTTGACCAGCAGACTGCGGATGGCGATGGAGCTGTCCATCTCGCCGCGCACGTCGACATACAGCAGCGAGCCGCAGTACAGCGCCCGGCGCGCCGGCTCCAGCTCGTCGATGATCTGCATGGCGCGGATCTTCGGCGCACCGGTGATCGAACCGCCGGGGAAGCTGCCGGCGATCAGGTCCAGGGCGTCCTTGCCGGCGGCCAGGCGGCCGACCACGCTGCTGACCAAGTGATGAACGTTGGGGTAGCTCTCCAGGCTGAACAGCTCCGGTACCTTCACCGAGCCGGTCTGGCAGGTGCGGCCGATGTCGTTGCGCAGCAGGTCGACGATCATCAGGTTTTCCGAGCGGTCCTTGGGGCTGGCCAGCAGCTCGGCGGCGTTGCGTGCGTCCTCCACCGGATCGGCGGCGCGCGGGCGGGTGCCTTTGATCGGGCGCGTCTCGACCTCGCCCTGGCTGACACGGATGAAGCGCTCGGGGGAGAAGCTCAGTAGCGCAGTGCCTTCATCCAACTGCTGGTAGCCGGAGAACGGCGTCGGGCAGGCAGCGCGCAGGGCCAGGTAGGCGCGCCACGGGTCGCCCTGGCAGGGGGCGCGAAAGCGCTGGGTAAGGTTGATCTGGTAGCAGTCGCCGGCCTGGATGTAGCGCTGCACCTGGTCGAACGCCGCCCGGTAATGCTCGGGGCGAAGATCGCCGGTCATGGGCGCGAGCAGGCGGAAGTCGCCGGTGTCGCCCGGGGCGCTGGCGTCGAACAGCGCGATGAGCCGTTGCCGCTCGGTCTGGGGCAGGCTCGGGTGAAAGACCAGTTGGCTGCTGCTTAGCCGATGGTCGGACACCAGTGCCCAGGCATACAGCCCCAGCCGGGCATCGGGCAGGCCGAGATCGTCGACCGCGTGTGTCGGCAACTGCTCCAGGCGCCGGCCGAAGTCGTAGCTCAGGTAGCCGATCAGGCCACCGGCGAACGGTAGTTCGATGCCCTCGGGCAGTTGTGCCGTCCCCAGCTCGGCCAAGGCCTGGCGTAGGCGCTGCAGGTAGTCGCGACCGTCCTCCTCGGGATTTGCCTGCAACTGCTGCAAAGGCCAGGCGCTGAGCAGGTCGTAGCGACCGCGTTCGGCACCTGGGCGGGCGCTGTCGAGCAGGATCGCACCGGGCGCGCGGCGCAGGCGTTCGAAGTAGAAGGCGGGGTCGGGCTGGTAAGGCAGGGGGTGGAGCGTACAGGTCGGCATCAGGATGGACGGCGATGAACAAGCGAGGTGGGCGATTGTAGACCCGTGCGGGAAATGCGCCTAGCACTGGCAACGACATTCATCGTCCGGTTCTGCGCAGTTCCCCTGTAGGAGCGGCCTTGTGTCGCGAAAGGGCCGCAAAGCGGCCCCGGCAATCTCTGCATAAACGCTGAAATTCTGGGGCTGCTTTGCAGCCCTTTCGCGACACAAGGCCGCTCCTAGAGGGATTGCGCAGGGCCTGGGCTATAGCGGATTGACGTGCCCGAACAACCCCTGCGAGACCTTCACGCGCTGCTCGGCATCCTCGCTGCGACCTTCCTTGGCCAGCATCTCCAGGTGCGCCTCGATGGCGTGGGTGCGCTGGGTCAGGCCGCAGTCGTTGGCGATCTGGATGTTCAGGCCGGGGCGGGCGTTGAGCTCGAGGATCAGCGGGCCCTTGTCCTGGTCCAGAACCATGTCCACGCCGATGTAGCCCAGGCCGCACAGCTCGTAGCAGCTGGCGGCAAGCTTCATGAAGCCGTCCCAGTTCGGCAACTGCACACCGTCCACCGCGTTGGTGGTGTCCGGGTGCTTGCTGATGATCTTGTTCAGCCAGGTGCCGCGCAGGGTGAGGCCGGTGGCCAGGTCAACGCCCACGCCGATGGCGCCCTGGTGCAGGTTGGCCTTGCCGCCAGACTGGCGGGTCGGCAGGCGCAGCATGGCCATCACCGGGTAGCCCATCAGCACGATGATGCGGATGTCCGGCACGCCTTCGTAGCTGATGCTCTTGAAGATCTGGTCCGGGGTGACCCGGTACTCGATCAGCGCGCGGTCGCGGTGCCCGCCCAGCGAGTACAGGCCGGTAAGGATGCTGGAGATCTGGTGCTCGATCTCCTCGTGGCTGATGATCTTGCCCGAGACCGTGCGGTAGCGGTCCTCGAAGCGGTCGGCGATCACCAGGATGCCGTCACCGCCGGCGCCCTGGGCCGGCTTGATGACGAAGTCGCTGCGCCCGCCGATGATCTCGTCGAGTTTCTCGATCTGCTTCTCGGTCTCGATGATGCCGTACATCTCCGGCACATGGATGCCGGCTGCCAGGGCACGCTCCTTGGTGATGATCTTGTCGTCGACGATCGGGTACAGGTGGCGCTTGTTGTACTTCAGCACGTAGTCCGCGTTGCGCCGGTTGATACCCATGATGCCCCGGGCCTCCAGGGCTTTCCACGTCTTGATCAGGCCGAACATCAGGCGTCAGCCTTCTTCAGGAATGCCTTGAAGCGCACGAGCTCGGTCAGGCGGTAGCCGCGATAGCGACCCATCGCCAGCATGAAGCCCACCAGGATCAGCAGTACCGCCGGGAAGGTGAAGACGAAGTACACCGCTTCCGGCACGGTCATCAGCAGGTGCGCGATGGAGGCGGCGAACAGCGTGCCAACGGCCACTTTCATGGCATGGCCACCGCCACGCTCTTCCCAGGTGATCGACAGGCGTTCGATGGTCATGGTCAGGATCACCATCGGGAACAGTGCCACCGACAGGCCGCGCTCCAGGCCCAGCTTGTGGCTGAACAGGCTGATGGCGGCGATCAGCACCACGACGAAGGTCAGCACCACCGACAGGCGCGGCAGCATCTGCAGCTTGAGGTGCTCAAGGTACGAGCGCAGCGATAGGCCCAGGGCGGTGATCACCGTGAACAGGATGATGCCGAAGCCCAGCTGGGTCTCGCGGAAGGCCAGGGCGATCAGCACCGGGGTGAAGGTACCCAGGGTCTGGATGCCGATGAGGTTGCGCAGGACCAGGATCACCAGCACGCCGATCGGGATCATCACCATGATCATGAAGGTCTGCTGGGTCTGCAGCGGCAGGCCGTACAGCGAGTATTCGAGGAAGTCGGCGTCGGTGTTCTCGTCGGTCAGCTTGGCCAGGCGGATGGCGTTCATCTCGCTGTTGTTCATGCTGAAGGTGACGGTGGCCTTCTTGCCGCCATCGACGGTGATCAGGTTGTCGTCACCGGTCCACCACAGCAGGCGGTCGCTGGGCAGGCCCTGCTCGCCGGTCTCCGGGTTGAAGTACAGCCAGTCGTTGCCGTTGAAGCTGCGCAGCCACAGTTCGGGGCTCTGCGGGGTGTCGGCCACCAGGCGGATGGTGTGAACCTTCTCCAGCGGCACGTGGGCGATGGACAGCAGCAGGTCGATGACCTGGGCCTTCTTCAGCGGTGAGTTGTCGCCGGCCAGCAGCAGCTTGGCGTTGTCGTCGTTGACATTGTTGACACGCTTGATGGTCTCGCTGACGAAGGTCTCGACGTCGGCCGAGTGCTGGCGGATCGGTGCCATCAGCGCTTCGGCGGCGATCTTCTCCGGGCCCTCGACGGCCAGGCTGTCGCGGAAGGTCGGGCCCTTGATCTTGGTCTTTTCGTTGCTGTAGCGCTTGGTCAGCACCAGGCGGTAGTAGAGGGTCTGGTTGCCGCTGGCGCGACGGGCCGACCAGGTCACCTTGCGGTTGCCGTCGGCGCGGTTGACGCTGACCCCGTAGTTGTTGGAGATGAAGCTCTCGTTGAGGCTCACGTAGTCACGGTTCAGTGGGGGCACGAACATCTGCACCTTGACCGGATCCTTGGCGCTGGCGACGAACTCGACCTTGGCGTCGATGTTCCACAGGTCGTCGGTCTCGTCCTCGGTCACCGGGATGCCGAGGGCGAAGATCTGGTAGGCCGTGATCGCGATGCCCAGCAGCACCAGGACGGTGATCAGGACTTTCAGGTGAAGGGTAAGAGAGCGCATCGGAATTACTCTGCTTTGGGAGCTTCGGTGGCGCAGGCAGGTTTGCCGGCCGCGTATTTAAGGCTTGGGTCGACCAGCGCACCGAAGTGCTTGAGGGCCTCGGAACCGATCAGCAGCGGGAACTGGAAGGCGCTGCGGTCGGTGAGGTTGACCTCGATGGTGCGTTGCGTCTGGCCCATGCAGATCTCGAGTTCGATGACCGGGCGGGCAGTGTAGGCCTTGCCCGAGTCGGCATCATAGTCCCCGGCGCGGCGCTTGATCTTGCTGACGCGGGCCAGGGGGCGTTCGATGGGGTGCTTGTGCGCGGCGTCGATGGCCAGGTAGAAGCGAACCCAGCTCTCGCCGTTGCGCTTGAAACGCTTGATGTCGCGGGCGCTGAGCGAGGCGGTCTTGGCGCCGGTGTCGAGCTTGGCCGCCACTTCCAGGTCAAGGTCGCCCAGGCGGGCGTATTCGTTCAGGCCGTACACGGTTTTCTCGGCCGCGGGCGCGAGCGCCGGCAGCAGGGTCAGGCAGAGCAGCAATAAAGCGGGTTTGAGTCTCATAATCCTGGCGCGGTGCTGTGCAGGTTTCAGGGCAAGGCGACTGGCCAAGCGTCCTCATTGATCTGTCAACAACATGAAATGATGACAGACACACTATCCATGCTCCCGAAGGAGCGCGGCATTCTATCACGCCGATGTCTTGACGCCAGCGCGCCCGCGATCAGACCCCACGAAAGCGGGGTAAGTTCGTTATTAGACGATTGTCGACAATATTCTTTTTGTCTTTGACTCCATTCCTCTATTTGGCTAGTTTTGGCGTCACTGATTTTGAAGGTGTCGACAATCATGCTGGACACAGCCCCGGCCACCACGCTGCCTCAGGACGAGACCGAGACCCTCTCGGAGCACGTCTTCCGGCGCATCCAGGCCGCCATCGTCAAGGGCGAGATCGCCCCCGGCAGCAAGATCTCCGAGCCGGAGCTGGCGCGCACCTACGGCATCAGCCGCGGCCCGCTGCGCGAGGCGATCCACCGCCTGGAGGGCCAGCGCCTGCTGGTGCGCGTGCCCCATGTCGGCGCCCGGGTGGTGTCGCTCAGCCATGCCGAGCTGATCGAGCTGTACGAAATCCGCGAATCCCTCGAAGGCATGGCCTGCCGCCTGGCCGCCGAACGCATGAGCCAGGCGGCCATCGACGAGCTGCGCCATGTGCTCGACACCCACGAGCGTGACGCCGCGTTCCAGGCCGGCCAGGGCTACTACCAGCAGGAAGGCGACTACGACTTCCACTACCGGATCATCCAGGGCAGCGGCAACCAGACCCTGTACAAGATGCTCTGCGGCGAGCTGTACCAACTGGTGCGCATGTACCGCATCCAGTTCTCCAGCACGCCCAACCGCCCGCGCCAGGCCTTCGCCGAGCACCACCGCATCCTCGATGCGATCGAAGCCCGCGACGGCGAACTGGCAGAACTCCTGATGCGCCGCCACATCGGCGCGTCCAAACGCAATATCGAGCGCCACTACCAAGGTGCCGACAACAATAGCCCACGAGGTGAGTCATGACAGTGAAGAGCACGCCCGGCCAGCGTTTCCGTGACGCGGTCGCCGCCGAACATCCGCTGCAGGTGGTCGGGACCATCAACGCCAACCACGCTCTGCTGGCCAAGCGTGCCGGCTTCAAGGCCATCTACCTGTCCGGCGGCGGTGTCGCCGCCGGCTCCCTGGGCCTGCCGGACCTGGGCATCAGCGGCCTGGACGACGTGCTCACCGACGTACGGCGCATCACCGATGTATGCGACCTGCCGCTGCTGGTGGATGTCGACACCGGCTTCGGCGCCTCGGCCTTCAACGTCGCCCGCACCGTCAAGTCGATGAGCAAGTTCGGCGCCGCGGCCATTCATATCGAGGACCAGGTCGGCGCCAAGCGCTGTGGCCATCGCCCAAACAAGGAGATCGTCTCGCAGCAGGAGATGGTCGACCGCATCAAGGCCGCCGTGGATGCCCGCAGCGACGACAGTTTCGTGATCATGGCGCGCACCGACGCGCTGGCGGTGGAAGGCCTGAACGCCGCCCTGGACCGCGCTGCCGCCTGCATCGAGGCCGGCGCCGACATGATCTTCCCGGAAGCCATTACCGAGCTGTCGATGTACAAGACCTTCGCCGACCGGGTGAAGGCGCCGATCCTGGCCAACATCACCGAGTTCGGCGCCACGCCGCTGTACACCACCGAGGAGCTGGCCTCGGTCGACGTGTCGCTGGTGCTCTACCCGCTGTCGGCTTTCCGCGCCATGAACAAGGCGGCCGAGAACGTCTACACCGCGCTGCGCCGTGACGGCACGCAGAAGAACGTGATCGACACCATGCAGACCCGCATGGAGCTCTACGATGCCATCGGCTACCACGCCTTCGAGCAGAGCCTCGATGCGCTGTTCGCGCAGAAGAAGGGATGATTCAAGCGCACGTCGCCCTGTAGGAGCCGGCTTGCCGGCGAACAGGCCCGATACCCGATTAGCCAGAAAAGACTTCGATAACAAATTCAAGAAAGGAGAAACACCATGGCCGAAGCAAAAGTACTCAGTGGCGCTGGCCTGCGTGGCCAGGTGGCCGGCCAGACCGCGCTGTCGACCGTCGGCCAGGCCGGGGCCGGCCTGACCTACCGCGGCTATGATGTGCGCGACTTGGCCGCCGGCGCCGAGTTCGAGGAAGTCGCCTACCTGCTGCTGTACGGCGAGCTGCCGAGCAAGGCGGAGCTTGCCGACTACAAGCGCAAGCTCAAGGGGCTGCGTGACCTGCCGCAAGCGCTGAAGGAAGTGCTCGAGCGCATCCCGCGCGATGCCCACCCGATGGACGTGATGCGCACCGGCTGCTCGGTGCTCGGCACCCTGGAGCCGGAACTGACCTTCGACGCCCAGCGTGAGAAGACCGATCGCCTGCTGGCGCTGTTCCCGGCGGTGATGTGCTACTGGTACCGCTTCACCCACCACGGCGTGCGCATCGACTGCACCAGCGACGAGGACACCCTCGGCGGCCACTTCCTGCACCTGCTGCATGGCAAGAAGCCGAGCGCGCTGCACGTCAAGGTGATGAACGTCTCGCTGATCCTCTACGCCGAGCACGAGTTCAACGCCTCGACCTTCACCGCCCGGGTCTGCGCCTCGACCCTGTCCGACCTGTACTCCTGCGTGACCGCCGCCATCGGCTCGTTGCGCGGCCCGCTGCACGGCGGCGCCAACGAAGCGGCGATGGAGCTGATCGAACGCTTCCAGACTCCGCAGGAAGCCACTGCCGAGCTGCTGCGCATGCTCGAGCGCAAGGACAAGATCATGGGCTTCGGCCACGCCATCTATAAAGAGTCCGATCCGCGCAACGAGGTGATCAAGGGCTGGGCCAAGCAACTCGCCGATGAAGTCGGCGACAAGGTCCTGTACCCGGTTTCCGAGGCCATCGACAAGACCATGTGGGAGCAGAAGCGCCTGTTCCCCAACGCCGACTTCTACCATGCCTCGGCGTACCACTTCATGGGCATCCCGACCAAGCTGTTCACCCCGATCTTCGTCTGCTCGCGCCTGACTGGTTGGGCCGCGCACGTGTTCGAACAGCGCGCCAACAACCGCATCATCCGCCCGAGCGCCGAGTACGTCGGCGTCGAGCAACGCCAGTTCGTGCCGATCGAGCAGCGTTGACTGATAGAGCGCTGGGGCTGCTGTGCAGCCCTATCGCGACACAAGGCCGCTCCCACAGGTGCGGCGCAGTCCCTGTAGGAGCGGCCTTGTGTCGCGAAAGGGGCGCGCAGCGCCCCCCAAGGCCAGACCTGCCTACTGAACACCGTGACCGAGCCCGATAACGATATGAACACCGCATTCCGCAAGAACCTGCCTGGCACCGCCCTGGACTACTTCGACGCCCGTGCCGCGGTCGAGGCGATCAAGCCCGGCGCCTACGACGGCCTGCCGTATACCTCCCGCGTGCTGGCCGAGAACCTGGTGCGCCGCTGTGATCCGGCCACGCTCAACGCCTCGCTGGAGCAGCTGATCGAGCGCAAGCGCGACCTCGACTTCCCCTGGTTCCCCGCCCGCGTCGTGTGCCACGACATCCTCGGCCAGACCGCCCTGGTCGACCTGGCCGGCCTGCGCGATGCCATTGCAGATAAAGGCGGCGACCCGGCCCAGGTCAACCCGGTGGTGCCGGTGCAGCTGATCGTCGACCACTCGCTGGCCGTGGAGTGCGGCGGCTTCGACCCGCAGGCGTTCGAGAAGAACCGTGCCATCGAGGATCGCCGCAACGAAGACCGTTTCCACTTCATCAACTGGACCAAGCAGGCCTTCAAGAACGTCGACGTGATCCAGCCGGGCAACGGCATCATGCACCAGATCAACCTGGAGAAGATGTCGCCGGTGGTCCACAACGATCGCGGCGTGGCCTACCCGGACACCTGTGTCGGCACCGACAGCCACACCCCGCACGTGGATGCCCTGGGTGTGATCGCCATTGGCGTCGGCGGCCTGGAGGCCGAGAACGTGATGCTCGGCCGCGCCTCGTGGATGCGCCTGCCGGAGATCGTCGGCGTCGAGCTGACCGGTCGCCTGGCGCCGAACATCACCGCCACCGACCTGGTGCTGGCGCTCACCGAGTTCCTGCGCAAGCAGAAGGTGGTCGGCGCCTACCTGGAGTTCCACGGCGCCGGCGCCAGCGCGCTGACCCTGGGCGACCGCGCCACCATCTCCAACATGGCCCCGGAATACGGCGCCACCGCGGCGATGTTCGCCATCGACCAGCAGACCATCGACTACCTCAAGCTCACCGGCCGCGATGACCAGCAAGTGCAGCTGGTGGAAACCTATGCCAAGGCCACCGGCCTGTGGGCCGACAGCCTGGCCAAGGCCGAGTACGAGCGCGCCCTGAGCTTCGACCTGTCGAGCGTGGTGCGCAACATGGCCGGCCCGTCCAACCCGCACGCCCGCGTGGCCACCAGCGACCTGGCGGCCAAGGGCATCGCCGGCCAATGGGAAGAAGTGCCTGGGCAGATGCCCGATGGCGCGGTGATCATCGCCGCCATCACCAGTTGCACCAACACCAGCAACCCGCGCAACGTGATCGCCGCCGGCCTGCTGGCGCGCAACGCCAACAAGCTCGGCCTGGTCCGCAAACCATGGGTCAAGTCGTCGCTGGCGCCGGGCTCCAAGGCCGTGCAGTTGTACCTCAAGGAAGCAGGGCTGGAGCAGGAATTGGAGCAGCTGGGCTTCGGCATCGTCGCCTTCGCCTGCACCACCTGCAACGGCATGTCCGGCGCGCTGGACCCGGTGATCCAGCAGGAAATCATCGACCGCGACCTGTACGCCACCGCCGTGCTATCGGGCAACCGTAACTTCGACGGGCGCATCCACCCGTACGCCAAGCAGGCGTTCCTGGCTTCGCCGCCGCTGGTGGTGGCCTACGCCATCGCCGGCACCATCCGCTTCGATATCGAGAAGGATGTGCTGGGCGTGGTCGACGGCAAGGAGATTCGCCTGAAGGACATCTGGCCGAGCGATGAAGAGATCGACGCCGTGGTGCGCGCCTCGGTCAAGCCTGAGCAGTTCCGCCAGGTGTACATCCCGATGTTCACCATCGAGGAAGACAAGGGGCCGAAAGTCGCGCCGCTGTATGAATGGCGCCCGATGAGCACCTACATCCGCCGTCCGCCGTATTGGGAAGGCGCCCTGGCCGGTGAGCGTACCCTGCGTGGCATGCGCCCGCTGGCGGTGCTGCCGGACAACATCACCACCGACCACCTGTCACCGTCCAATGCCATCATGCTCGACAGCGCCGCCGGCGAGTACCTGGCGAAGATGGGCCTGCCGGAGGAGGACTTCAACTCCTACGCCACCCACCGCGGTGACCACCTGACCGCCCAGCGCGCCACCTTCGCCAACCCCAAGCTGTTCAACGAAATGGTGCGCAAGGACGACGGCAGCGTGAAGCAGGGTTCGCTGGCGCGCCTCGAGCCGGAAGGCAAGGTGACCCGCATGTGGGAGGCCATCGAGACCTACATGGAGCGCAAGCAGCCGCTGATTATCATCGCCGGTGCCGACTACGGCCAGGGCTCGTCCCGTGACTGGGCGGCCAAGGGCGTGCGTCTGGCAGGTGTCGAGGCCATCGTCGCCGAAGGCTTCGAGCGTATCCACCGCACCAACCTGGTGGGCATGGGCGTGCTGCCGCTGGAGTTCAAGCCGGGCACCGACCGCAAGACCCTGGGCCTGGACGGCAGCGAGACCTACGATGTGCTCGGCGAGCGCACGCCACGGGCGACGCTGACCCTGGTGGTGACGCGGCGCAATGGCGAGCGTGTCGAGGTGCCGGTGACCTGTCGCCTGGATACCGCCGAAGAGGTATCGATCTACGAGGCGGGTGGGGTGTTGCAGCGCTTTGCCCAGGACTTCCTGGAGGGGGCGGCCTGAGCATGAAACGGGGGCCGCTTTGCGGCCCTTTCGCGACACATGGCCGCTCCCACAACGAGCGGCGCAGTACCTGTGGGAGCGGCCTTGTGTCGCGAAAGGGCAGCAGGGCAGCCCCAGGGTACTTCACCGGACTATCAGGATGCCCAAGACAATGGCTCACGTACCCCAGATCAAAATTCCCGCCACCTATATTCGCGGCGGCACCAGCAAAGGCGTGTTCTTCCGCCTCCAGGACCTGCCCGAGCAGACGCAGATTCCTGGTCCTGCCCGCGACGCCCTGCTGCTGCGGGTGATCGGCAGCCCCGACCCGTACGGCAAGCAGATCGACGGCATGGGCGGCGCCACCTCCAGCACCAGCAAGACGGTGATCCTGTCCAAGAGCATCAAGCCCGACCACGACGTCGACTACCTGTTCGGCCAGGTGTCGATCGACAAGGCCTTCGTCGACTGGAGCGGCAACTGCGGCAACCTGTCCGCCGCGGTCGGCTCGTTCGCCATCAGCAGCGGGCTGGTCGATGCCAGTCGGATTCCGCGCAATGGTATCGCCACCGTGCGGATCTGGCAGGCCAATATCGGCAAGACCATCATCGCCCATGTGCCGATCACCGAAGGCGAGGTGCAGGAAACCGGCGATTTCGAGCTCGATGGCGTGACCTTCCCGGCCGCCGAGGTGCAGCTGGAATTCCTCGATCCGGCCGCCGACGAGGACGGTGACGGCGGGGCGATGTTCCCTACCGGCAACCTGGTCGACGACCTCGAGGTGCCGGGTGTCGGCACCTTCAAGGCGACCCTGATCAACGCCGGCATACCGACCATCTTCGTCAATGCCGCCGATATCGGCTATACCGGAACCGAGCTGCAGGACGCGATCAACGGCGATGCCGCGGCATTGCAGCGTTTCGAGATCATCCGTGCCCATGGCGCGGTGCGCATGGGGCTGATCGAGCACATCGACCAGGCCGCCGGGCGCCAGCACACGCCGAAGGTCGCGTTCGTCGCGGCGCCGACCGGCTATACCTCCTCCAGTGGCAAGGTTGTCGCAGCCGAGGACGTCGACCTGCTGGTGCGTGCGTTGTCGATGGGCAAGCTGCACCACGCGATGATGGGCACCGCGGCGGTCGCCATCGGCACCGCCGCAGCGATCCCGGGGACGCTGGTCAACCTTGCCGCCGGTGGCGGTGAACGCAGTGCCGTGCGTTTCGGTCATCCGTCCGGGACGTTGCGGGTCGGGGCCGAGGCGCGTCAGGTGGATGGGCAGTGGACCGTGACCAAGGCAATCATGAGCCGAAGCGCTCGGGTGCTGATGGAGGGCTGGGTGCGCGTGCCCGGTGATAGTTTCTAAGGCATCTAGCGTTCGGCTTTCGTTGGTTGGGGCCGCAAAGCGGCCCCGGCAATCCAGAAGGGAGCTGTATATGAGCGCAAACGTAGACCTCAACACCCGCCCCGACTACGACCAGGTCCTGCAGACCCTCGCCGACTACGTGCTTGGCTACCGCGTCGATTGTGCCGAAGCCCTGAACACCGCCCGCTATTGCCTGATGGACACCCTGGGCTGCGGCCTGCTGGCCCTGCGCTTTCCTGAATGCACCAAGCACCTAGGCCCGCTGGTCGAGGGCACCCTTGTCCCCCATGGCGCCCGCGTGCCTGGTACCAGCTATCGCCTCGATCCGGTCAAGGCCGCCTGGGACATTGGCTGCATCGTCCGCTGGCTGGACTACAACGACACCTGGCTGGCGGCGGAGTGGGGGCACCCCTCGGACAACCTCGGCGGCATCCTGGCGGTCACCGACCACCTCTCGCAAAAGCGTGTGGCCAATGGCGAGGCGCCCCTGGTCATGCGCGAGGTACTCGATGCCATGGTCATGGCCCACGAGATCCAGGGCGTGCTGGCGCTGGAGAATTCGTTCAACCGGGTCGGCCTGGATCATGTGCTGCTGGTCAAGGTCGCCTCCGCGGCGGTCTGCGCCAGGCTCATGGGCGCCAATCGCGAGCAGTTGCTGTCGGCGCTGTCCCACGCCTTCGTCGATGGCCAGGCCCTGCGCACCTACCGTCACGCGCCCAACGCCGGGTCGCGCAAGTCGTGGGCGGCGGGGGATGCCTCCAGTCGCGGCGTGCGCCTGGCCGATATTGCCCTGCGTGGCGAGATGGGCGTGCCCGGTGCGCTGACCGCCAGACAGTGGGGCTTCTACGATGTGTCGTTCAGCCACACCAACAAGGACTTGGCGCTCAAGCCCGAGCCGCTGCGTGAACTGCGCCTGCCGCAGCCGTTGGGCAGCTACGTGATGGAAAACGTGCTGTTCAAGATCAGTTTCCCCGCCGAGTTCCACGCCCAGACCGCCTGCGAGGCTGCAGTGACCCTGCACCCGCAGGTGCGCAACCGCCTGCACGAGATCGACCGGATCGTCATCACCACCCATGAGTCGGCGATCCGCATCATTTCCAAGGAGGGGCCGCTGGCCAACGCCGCCGACCGCGACCACTGCCTGCAGTACATGACCGCCGTGCCGCTGATCTTCGGTGACCTGGTGGCGGAGCACTACGAGGATGCCTTCCACGCCGCGCACCCGAGCATCGACCGCCTGCGCGAGAAGATGGTGATCGTCGAGGAGCCGCGCTTCACTCGCGAGTACCTGGAGCCCGACAAGCGCTCCATCGCCAATGGCGTGCAAGTGTTCTTCAGGGATGGCTCGCACACGCCGCAGGTGGTGGTGGAGTACCCGATCGGGCATCGGCGGCGGCGGGAGGAGGGGATGCCGTTGCTCGAGGCCAAGTTCCGCGAGAACCTGGCGACGCGGTTCGCGCGGCAGCGTTGTGAGGCGATCCTGGACGTGTGCAAGGATCAGCAGGCGCTGGAGGTGATGCCGGTGCACAGGTTCGTTGATCTGTTCGTGATCTGACGACAATCGCGGGGCAAGCCCGCTCCCGCGTGGGGAAATTCATGTTGACGTGGGAGCGGGCTTGCCCCGCGACAGGATCGTAAATCCAACAAAAAAGCCCCGGTATCGCTACCGGGGCTTTCTTCTACAACGTCCTGCTCAGCTTACGCCTGAACCACCGGGATCTTGGCGTTGGCCGCCGCTTCGCGGAACTCGGCGATCTGGTCGAAGCTCAGGTAGCGGTAAACGTCGGCAGCCATGCTGTCGATGTCTTTCGCGTACTGCATGTACTCCTCGACGGTCGGCAGCTTGCCGATGATCGAAGCGACAGCAGCCAGCTCGGCCGAGGCCAGGTACACGTTGGTGGCGTCGCCCAGACGGTTCGGGAAGTTACGGGTCGAGGTGGAGACCACGGTCGAACCGGTCTGCACACGTGCCTGGTTACCCATGCACAGCGAGCAGCCTGGCATTTCCATGCGCGCGCCAGCCTTGCCGTAGATGCCGTAGTAGCCTTCTTCGGTCAGCTGGTGGGCGTCCATCTTGGTTGGCGGAGCCAGCCACAGACGGGTCGGAATACCGCCCTTGACCTTGTCCAGCAGCTTGCCGGCAGCGCGGAAGTGACCGATGTTGGTCATGCACGAGCCGATGAACACTTCGTCGATCTTCTCGCCTTGTACCGAGGACAGCAGGCGGGCATCGTCCGGGTCGTTCGGCGCGCAGAGCACAGGCTCCTTGACGTCGGCCAGGTCGATCTCGATGATTTCGGCGTACTCGGCGTCGGCGTCGGCCGACAGCAGCTCAGGCTTGGCCAGCCAGGCTTCCATGGCCTGGGCGCGGCGCTCCAGGGTGCGGGCATCGCCGTAGCCTTCGCCGATCATCCAGCGCAGCAGGGTGATGTTGGACTGCAGGTACTCGGCGATGGCCTTCTCTGGCAGCTTGATGGTGCAACCGGCGGCGGAACGTTCGGCCGAGGCGTCGGACAGCTCGAAGGCTTGCTCGACGGTCAGCTCGTTCAGGCCTTCGATCTCGAGGATGCGGCCGGAGAAGATGTTCTTCTTGCCTTTCTTCTCGACGGTCAGCAGGCCCTTCTGGATGGCGTAGTAAGGGATCGCGTGGACCAGGTCACGCAGGGTGATGCCTGGCTGCAGTTTGCCCTTGAAGCGCACCAGCACGGATTCTGGCATGTCCAGCGGCATGACGCCGGTGGCGGCGGCGAAGGCCACCAGGCCGGAACCGGCCGGGAACGAGATGCCGATCGGGAAGCGGGTGTGCGAGTCGCCACCGGTACCCACGGTGTCAGGCATCAGCATGCGGTTCAGCCAGCTGTGGATGATGCCGTCGCCCGGGCGCAGCGACACGCCGCCACGGGTGCGGATGAAGTCTGGCAGGGTGTGGTGGGTGGTGACGTCGATCGGCTTCGGATAGGCCGCGGTGTGGCAGAACGACTGCATCACCAGGTCGGCGGAGAAGCCCAGGCACGCCAGGTCTTTCAGCTCGTCGCGGGTCATCGGGCCCGTGGTGTCCTGGGAACCGACGGTGGTCATCTTCGGCTCGCAGTAGGCACCTGGACGCACGCCCTGGCCTTCCGGCAGGCCGCAGGCGCGACCGACCATCTTCTGCGCCAGGGTGAAGCCCTTGGTCGAAGCGGCTGGCTGCTCGGGTTTCTTGAACAGGTCCGATGGGGCCTGGCCCAGTTCGGCGCGGGCCTTCTCGGTCAGGCCACGGCCGACGATCAGCGGGATACGGCCGCCGGCGCGGACTTCGTCGAGCAGTACTTCGGTCTTCAGCTCGAAGTGGGTGACCAGTTCGTCGCTGCCGTGGCGGCGCACTTCACCTTTGAACGGGTAGACGTCGATGACGTCGCCCATGGCCAGGTTGGTGCAGTCGAACTCGATCGGCAGGGCGCCGGCGTCTTCCATGGTGTTGTAGAAGATCGGGGCGATCTTGGTGCCGAAGCAGAAACCACCGGCGCGCTTGTTCGGCACGTACGGAATGTCGTCGCCGAAGAACCACAGCACCGAGTTGGTGGCGGATTTGCGCGAGGAGCCGGTGCCGACCACGTCACCGACGTAGGCAACCGGGAAGCCTTTGGCTTTCATGGCTTCGATCTGGGCCAGCGGGCCGACCGAACCTGGCTGCGAAGGCTCGATGCCGTCGCGGGCCATCTTCAGCATGGCCAGGGCGTGCAGCGGGATGTCAGGGCGCGACCAGGCGTCCGGAGCAGGGGACAGGTCGTCGGTGTTGGTTTCGCCAGGCACCTTGAACACGGTCAGGGTGTACTTGTCGGCGATCGCCGGACGGCTGGTGAACCACTCGCCGGCAGCCCAGGATTCCAGCACGGCCTTGGCGTGGGCGTTGCCCGCCTTGGCTTTTTCGGCCACATCGTGGAAGGCGTCGAACATCAGCAGGGTGTGCTTGAGCTGTTCGGCCGCGACGGCGCCCAGTTCGGCGTCGTCCAGCAGCGCGACCAGCGTCTCGATGTTGTAGCCGCCCTGCATGGTGCCCAGCAGCTCGGTGGCGTGCTTGCGGTCGATCAGCGGGGATTTGGCTTCACCCTTGGCGACGGCGGAGAGGAACGCGGCCTTGACGTAGGCGGCTTCGTCCACTCCTGGCGGAACGCGGTTGGTGATCAGGTCTACGAGGAAGGCTTCTTCGCCGGCCGGCGGGTTTTTCAGCAGCTCGACCAGGCCTGCAGTTTGTTCGGCGTTCAGCGGCTGGGGCACGATACCCAGAGCGGCACGCTCTTCGATGTGTTTGCGGTAGGCTTCAAGCACAGTTATTACCCTCATCAGTGGTCCCTAAAGGGAGTCCGGGACGCTCATCCAGCATTCCCATGCACCCATGCGCTCAAGACGGCTTTTTGGGCCGGCAAGCCAGGGTCGCAGAGAATCCTTACAGAAGCTGCTTTCAAAGTTTTACGCCTGTAGAACGGAAGGCTGATGAGGGGTTGGCCATGGCCATGCACGCTTGCATGGACAGGGCCAACGCCGTTCTACCGGATTAACTGTGCTCGTGACGCTTTGAAAACAGCTTCCAACGGACATTGTTGCCTTGAAAAGGCGGGGTGATTCTACGGCAAAAATAAGCCGAAAGTAAGGCGGCGTAGATGACTTTAACGGGTGACCCTGGTTAGACAAAGGGCTAACATGAACCGGTGTTCCACCGCCAAGCTGTTGTTTCTACATGTCCAACCAATCCATCAAGACCCCTTGCGTCGGCCTGTGCTCCACGGTCTACGGCGACCTGGTGTGCCGCGGCTGCAAGCGCTTTCACCACGAAGTGATCCACTGGAACGGCTACGACGACGAGCAGAAGCGCGCGGTGTGGCTGCGCCTGGAGCAACTGCTGGTGCAGGTGATGATGGCCAAGCTGGAAGTGTTCGATAAAGCGCTGCTGCGCCAGCAGCTGGAGCAGCGCTCGGTCCGCTTCGTCGCGCACCAGTCCGAGTATTGCTGGGCGTATCAGCTGATCGCCCGTGGGGCGCGGATGATCCGTGACCTGGAGGCGTACGGGATGGCGCTGCTGCCGGAGTTTCGCGACTGGGAACTGCCGCAGTTGCGCGATGCCATCGACCGGGAGTTTTTCCTGTTGTCGGAGGCGCATTACCAGCGCTATATCGCGCCGAGCTTTTTGCGAGACGCCCTGGACCGCGGGCAGGGCTGAAGCTCTGGGGGAACGGTGCTGGCCTCTTCGCGGGATTACCCGCGAAAAGGCCGGTGCAGATCAGTCGCCGGTGTACTCGCACCCGCTGGTGCAGGTCTCATGGATCCGCACCTTCGACAGCTCCGGCAGCAGCGGCTTGACCTGGTCCCAGATCCACTTGGCGATCACTTCGCTGGTGGGGTTTTCCAGGCCTGGAATATCGTTCAGGTAGTTGTGGTCCAACTGCTCGTAGATCGGCTTGAAGATCGCCTTGATCTCGGAGAAATCGCGGATCCAGCCGGTGTGCGGATCGAGCGGGCCGGTCAGGTGCAGGGCAACCTTGAACGAGTGGCCATGCAGGCGACCGCACTTGTGGCCGGCAGGGACGTTGGGCAGGCGGTGAGCCGATTCGAAGGTAAATTCCTTAAAGATTTCCACGCTGGCATAACTCTGTGTGAATCAACGATGCGCGCAGTCTACCAGCATGCCCGCTACAAGGCTTGCAACCGATCCTGCAACCGCCCGGTGGCGATCAGTTCCAGCAGTTCGTCGCCCAGGCGCCGGCTTTCGGCCATGGCCTGGTACCAGTAGCGCCTGCGGCCCGACGCATCGCCCATGAAACGCTTGAAGTCGTTGCGGTCTGGCAGCTTGCCGTAGGGGAGGGCGGCCAGGTACTGCGGTGACGGGGTCATCAGCAGCACGTTCTGCAGGCGCGTGGCGTCGCCTTTGCGCCAGGGCAGGGCCTTGTCGAACCAGCCGGGCACCACCTTGTCGGTGAAGTGCGGGTAGAGCACCAGGTCGTCGCCCTGGTAGGGCAGGTCCAGGTGATAGTCGAGCAGGCCGCCGTCGCGGTAGGTGCCGGCCCCGGCGCCGGGGATGTCGCGCACGCCTTCCATGACCATGGGGATCGAGCCCGAGGCGAGCAGGGCGTGGCGCAGGTTGGCCAGGTCCAGCGGCAGGCTGCGCGACGGGAAGTCGGTCAGTGGCTCCAGCGGCGGCGCGGCGCGTTGGTCGTGGAGGATGACCCGCTCGAAATGCCGGCCCAGGCGCGCGCGTCCCAGCAGGTTGCTGGCGATCACCGAGGACAGGCCCATGCCCAGACGGCCGCGGTGGTCGTGGGCGAGCTGGCCATGGCTCTTCACCACCAGGATGTTCAGGCGGTAGTGCGGGTTGGCCAGGACCTGCCCGTCGCGGCCTTGCAGCAGGTCGTCGAGCATGCGCTGGCAGCTCTGGCTGATCTCTTTGGGTGTCACGCCCTTGGCAAAGTCCTGCTCGGTGTACAGCTTGCCCAGGCGGCGGATGCCGGCGACCGGATCGTCGAGGCAGGCGCTGGCGAAGCGCCAGGCACCGATCGAGGCGCCGATCAGCGCACGCTGGCGCGGCGCGCTGGTCAGCCATTCACCGAACAACGCCAGGTCCAGGCCCTGGATCCCCAGCGGCTTGGGGCCACCGGCGGCGCCCGGCAACACACCGACATCTTCGGCCCGCAGGCCGCGTTCGCGGATCTGCCGCAGGGCACGCTGGCCGGCCTTGAAGGTCAGGGCGGGGTACTTGATGTGAATCGCGCTCATGGCGGGGTCTCGGGTGGGGCAGGCGGGCAGTATAGGGGATTTGCCGGCCTTGCCGAGGTGCTCCTGCAAGGGGCTGCGCATGGGCACCAAGAGCTGCGCTATCATGCGGCCAGCTGTTTTCAGGTTGAGTTAAGGGCCGGTGGTTAATCTTAACCCCGTAGACAAATTACACATCTCGCTGGAGAGAACCTCATGAAAACTTTGACTGCCCTGTTCACCGCCGCTGCCCTCGCTTTCGGTGCCAACGCCGCCTTTGCCAAGGACGTGCAGCCCGATGAAGTGGTCAAACTGGTGAACGCCAAGACCATCAAATCGCTGGACGAACTCAAGGCCGCCGCCATCGCCAAGCACCCCGGCGCCACTGTGACCGACTCGGAGCTCGAGAACGAGTACGGTCGCTACATCTACAAGGTCGACCTGCGCGATGCCCAGAACGTCGAATGGGATGTGGATCTGGACGCCAAGACCGGTGAAGTCCTGAAGGACGAGCGAGACAACTGATGCCCGCACTACCGCGAACGGCACGCTACCTGGCCTTGGCCCTGATGGTCGTGTGTTCGCTGGCCGCCGCGCGCGATCTGGATCAGGATGAAGCCCTGGCGCTTCGGCAACAGGGCATCATCCTGCCGCTCGAGCAACTGCTCGAGTCCGCCCTGGGGCGTTACCCCGGGGCGCGGCTGCTGGAGGCGGAGCTGGAAGAAAAGCACGAGCGCTACGAGTACGAGGTCGAACTGCTGACCCCGGCCGGCGTGGTACGCGAGATCAAGCTCGATGCCCGCACCGGCGAGTTGCTCAAAGACGAGGAAGACGACTGAGATGCGCCTGTTGCTTGTCGAGGACAATGTCCCCCTGGCCGATGAACTGACCGCCGCCCTGCAACGCCAGGGCTACGCCGTGGACTGGCTGGCCGATGGCCGCGACGCGGTGTACCAGGGCCAGAGCGAACCCTATGACCTGATCATCCTCGACCTCGGCCTGCCCGGTCTGCCGGGGCTCGAGGTGCTGGCGCAGTGGCGGGCGGGCGGCTTGGCCACTCCGGTGCTGATCCTCACCGCCCGCGGTTCCTGGGCCGAGCGGATCGAGGGGCTCAAGGCTGGCGCCGACGATTACCTGAGCAAGCCCTTCCACCCCGAGGAGCTGCAACTGCGCATCCAGGCCCTGCTGCGCCGGGCCAAGGGGGTGGCCAACCAGCCGAAGCTGGAAGCGGCCGGCCTGCACCTGGACGAATCGCGCCAGTGCGTGAGCCGCGAAGGCGTCGATGTCCAGCTCACCGCCGCCGAGTTCCGCCTGCTGCGCTACTTCATGCTGCACCCGGGGCAGGTGCTGTCCAAGAGCCACCT
Source organism: Pseudomonas sp. P106(2024) (assembly GCF_057480815.1). Lineage (NCBI taxonomy): Bacteria > Pseudomonadati > Pseudomonadota > Gammaproteobacteria > Pseudomonadales > Pseudomonadaceae > Pseudomonas > Pseudomonas sp. P106(2024). Next base: position 20,084 of record NZ_JBLIYU010000021.1, read on the forward strand.
GGCCGAGCACTTGTATGACGGTGAAACCGAGCGCGATTCCAATGTGCTGGAAGTTCACGTCAACCATCTGCGGCGCAAGCTTGGGCGCAGCGTGATCGAGACCCGTCGCGGTCAGGGCTACGTGTACGCCGGGAGCACCGCGTGAAGTCGATCCAGGCGCGCCTGAGCCTGGGCCTGGTGGCGGTGCTGGTGGTGGTCGGGCTGGCCCTGGCGCAGTTGACCCTGTGGCTGTTCGAAGCCGGCCTGCAGCGCTACCTGGAAGCCGGCCTGCGCAAGGAAAGCGAGAACCTGCTGGTGGCGCTGGTGCGCGGCCCGTCCGGTTTGCAACTGGACGAGCGACGGCTGTCGGCGGCCTACCAGCAGCCATTCTCGGGCTACTACTTTCGCATCGATTTCGACCAGGGCACCTGGCGCTCGCGTTCGTTGTGGGACATGGACATGCCCAAGCCCGGCAAGCCGGGGCTGGACGATGGTCACGAGCTGGGGCCCGAGGGCCAGCAGCTGCTGGCCTATCGCGGCGATTACCGGCGCCTGGGGCAGGACATCTCGATCAGCGTGGCCCAGGACTATTCGCCGGTGCGCGAGGGCTTTCGGCGCATGCAGCAGATCGGCCTGGGCCTGGGCCTGGTGGCGCTGCTGCTGGTGCTGGTGCTGCAGCGCATCACCGTGACCCGTTCGCTGCGTCCACTGGAACGGGCGCGTCAGCAGATCGCCCAGTTGCAGCAGGGCCAGCGCTCGCAACTGGACGCCGAGGTGCCCAGCGAGTTGCAACCGCTGGTGGACCAGATCAACCACCTGCTGGCCCACACCGAGGACAGTTTGCGCCGCTCGCGCAATGCCCTGGGCAACCTCGGCCATGCCTTGAAGACACCGTTGGCGGTCCTGCTCAGCCTGGCCGCCAGCGAGCGCCTCCAAGGATTGCCTGAGGTACGTGCGCAGATGCGCGAGCAACTCGAGCAGATCCAGCAGCGCCTGGCCCGCGAGCTCAACCGCGCGCGCCTGGCCGGCGATGCGCTGCCGGGGGCGCAGTTCGACTGCGACGCTGAGTTGCCCGGGCTGCTGGCGACGCTGGGCATGATCCATGGCGAGGGCCTGCTGCTCGAGCGCGATGTACCGCCCGGGTTGTTGTTGCCTTGGGACCGCGAAGACCTGCTGGAACTGCTCGGCAACCTGCTGGACAACGCCTGCAAATGGGCCGACAGCGAGGTGCGCCTGGGTATCGCGCCGACCGCCGAGGGTTACCGGCTGTGGGTGGACGACGATGGCCCGGGCATCCCCGAGACGCAGCGCCTGCAGGTGCTTGAACGCGGTTCGCGGCTGGACGAGCAGGTCGTTGGCCATGGCCTGGGGCTGGGCATCGTGCGCGATATCGTCGAGGCCTGGGGCGGGCGGATTGCGCTGCTGGAAAGCCCCCAGGGCGGGTTGCGGGTCAGCATTGACCTGCCGCGCACGGGGCGTTGATCGGCGAGGCCGTTCCCACAGGGATGGCGTATGCCTTGAAGAAAGGCGGATCAACCCTGCAAAAAAATTGCAGTACAGCCGCAGTTTTTTGAATTGGCCCATGGTCACCCGCGCCCGGCACAATCATTCCCCACGAAACCCTGCGGTTTCCATCTCTCCATGGACGGAGCCCCTTGCGCGATTGCACTGCGCAACACAGGGCCCAGGCCGGTCGCGCTGGGCTTTCTTTTTTCGCACAAGAACACGATCCGAATACCTCGATGCCTGCCTCGCGTCCCCAATCCCGCTTGCAGCGCCTGCTCCCGGCGCCCCTGAACATTCCTCGCAAAGAGTGGTTGCGCGCTGGCTTCGGCGCGCTGCTGGGCCTGTTTCTCGCCGGCTACTTGTGCAGCCTGGCCTACGGCCCGTCCATCGCCCTGCACCTGCTCGGGCCGCTGGCGGCCTCGGCGGTGCTGGTGTTCGCCGTGCACTCCGGGCCCCTGGCCCAGCCCTGGCCGGTGCTGGGCAGTTATGCCCTGGCTGGCGTGGTGGGCCTGGCCATGCGCCACGGTTTCGGTGATGGCCTGTGGGTGGCGGCGGCGGCGCTGGGTGTCGCGATCCTGGCGATGTGCCTGCTGCGCTGCCTGCACCCGCCTGGTGGCGGCGTGGCGGTGAGCGCGGTGCTGGCCGATCCGGGCCTTGTGGCCATGGGGGACCATCTGCTCGAACCGGTGCTGCTCAACGCGCTGGTGCTGGTGGCGGTGGCGGTGCTGTACAACCGCCTGACCGGCGTGCGCTATCCCAAGAATGCGGCGCCGCGCAAGGACCCGCACCATACCCACGATCCCCTGCCGGGCGAACGGGTCGGTATCCGGGGCGAAGACCTGGACCAGGCCCTGGCAGAGATTGGCGAGTTCGTCGATGTCACCCGCGATGAGCTGGAACGCATCATCCTGGCCACCGAGCAGCATGCCCTGCAGCGCAGCCTGGGCGGCATCACCGCGTGCTTGGTGATGTCCCGCGACGTTCAGGTCGCCACTCCGGCCACCACCTTGGAGCAGGCTTGGCGGATGCTGGCCGATCACCACCTGAAGACCTTGCCGGTGCTGGAAGATGGCCACCTGGTCGGCATGGTCAGCCTCAGCGACCTGGTCGGCGCGGCCATGGCCCGTGGGCGATTCAGCTGGCGTGGCCTGTTCCGTCGCCAGCCCGTGCGTCTGGAACAGGTGATGAGTCGCCGGGTGGTCAGTGTCGACTGCGGGCAGCCCCTGGAGCGCTTGTTGCCGTTGCTCGGCGAGCAAGGCTTGCACTGCCTGCCGGTGCTCGACGGCGAGCGTCTGGTGGGGGTGATCACCCAGACCGACCTGATCGCCGGCCTCAAGCGACACCTGCTTAGCGCCGCCGCGTCGGGCTCAGATCAACGGATCCCAGCGTTGTGACCAGTCGCTTTCGCCAGCGGCCACCAGCCGGCGCAGCACGTTGAAGGCCTGCTGCAAAGCCTCGCTGTCGCGCTCGCGGGCATGCACCAGGAAGGTCGGGTAGGTGAACTCCGGCGCCTGGGACACGCGCTCGAACACGCCGTTCTGCAGGTAGGCCTGCACCACGCGCGTACGGAAATAGCCACTGCCGCCACGGTCGAGGATGAACTGCAGAGCCAGCGGCCCAAGGTTGAAGCTCAGGGCCGGGCGTGACAGCTCGGGCAGGGCCGCATCGTGCTGGCGACGGAAGGCCTCGCCCCAGTCGATGTAGACATAGGGATCGGGCGCATCGGCCCGACGCACGCGGATCAGCTTCTCTTCCATCAACTGCTCGACCTGCAGGCCCGGACCATAGGTCGGCTGGTAGACCAGCGCGGCGTCGAGCAGGCCCATCTGCACCTTGCGCAGCAGCGATTCGCCGTCGCTGACCTCGCTGCGGATGGCGTGGCTGGGCAGCTCGTGATGCAGGGCGCTGACCCAGTCGAGCAGCATCGGATTGCCCAGGCTCACTTCGGCGCCCACGTGCAGCACCTGTTGGCAGCCCTGGGGCAGCGGCAGGTCACGGCGTGCTGCTTCCCAGGTTTGCACCAGCTGGTTGGCATAAGGGACGAACGCCTCGCCGTCGCTGGTGAGGCTGGCGCCATTGCGGCTGCGCACGAACAGCTGGCAGCCCAGTTGCTGCTCCAGGCGCTGGACCCGGGCGGTGATCGCGGTCTGCGACACGAACAGGCGTTCGGCGGCGGCGACCAGGCTGCCGCAGCGGACAATTTCCAGGAAGGTACGGGCCTGATCGATGTCCATGGGAAGGTTCTGTGGCTGGAGAGACCGCCCATTCTAGTGACTTTGCACCGAGATGGGGCGACCGATGCCTGGATGACTGCGCATGCCAGGCATTTCGCCACTACCCTGGAGGCTTCTGCCCGAAGCGGGTCTAGCCCCGCGCCAGCTCGGCCAGGTGCGACTTGGCCTCCTCGCTCTTGAGCACCAGTACATCGCTTTCCAGCGAGTCCAGCACGACCTCCGCGGTGTTACCGATCAAGGCCCCCGAGATACCTGTTCGTGCCACGGTGCCGATAATGGTCACCACGGCATCGAGCTTCTTCTCGGTATGGGGAATCAACACATCCGCCGGCCCCTCGGCGATATGCAGTCGGTCATCGGTAATATCGAACTCCGCCTGGAACGCCAGGCATGCCTCACGATAGCGTTTCTCGATGGTCTCCGTCAGCTGGTAGACCGGGTCGGACGCCGACAGCATGGGCGAGGGGTGGGCACTGATCACGTGCAGTTCGCCCTTGGCCAGGCTGGCAATGTCATAGCCATGGTCGATGATGCTGGCATGCAGCAGGCGATGGGCTTCATCCTGGTTGCCGACATCCACGGCCGCCAGGATCTTGCCCCCCGTCCATGGCCGCTCGCTTTTGACCATCAGCACCGCGCACGGGCACTCGCGCAGCAGTTTCCAGTCGCTGGGGGTGAGCAAGGCCTTGCGCAGCGGATTGTCCGGCCGGTGCTCCTTGATCACCAGTTCGCAGCCTTCGGCTTGCTGCACATGGATGATCGACTTGTGCAGGTTGTCCTTCCAGTGCTGCTCGTGGGTGACACTGTCGTAACCGTCGTCATGCAATTGGCTGCTGAGCAGGCTGAGCAGCGCGTCATGATCCTGTTTCTTGTCGCACATCAGCAGGTGCAGGCGCGCGCCGGTCACCCCCGCGATCAGCTTGGCCCGGGTCAGGGCACGGCTGTGGGCGTGCTCGGGGTCGAGGACGACAAGAATGCTGCGTACGGCTTGCATGGGCGTGAACTCCGTTCAGAATGGCGGCCAATGCCTGACTATAGACGGCGCCACTGCCGCCGCCGCTTGATATGTATCAAGCATAGTCACTGGTGCTCGACGCGGTCGCCGGTATAATCGCAGGTCCTGCCGATGTCCTGTGTGATTGTGAGTGCCATGTCCCTGATTCCCGAAATCGACGCCTTCCTCGGTTGCCGTACCCCTGATGCCTGGATCGAGGCGGCGCTGGCCGACCAGGAGACGCTGCTGATCGATCACAAGAACTGTGAATTCAAGGCCGCCAGCACTGCGCTAAGCCTGATCGCCAAGTACAACACCCACCTGGACCTGATCAACATGATGTCGCGCCTGGCCCGCGAGGAGCTGGTGCACCACGAGCAGGTGCTGCGCCTGATGAAGCGCCGTGGCGTGCCGCTGCGTCCGGTCTCGGCCGGGCGCTATGCCTCGGGCCTGCGGCGGCTGGTGCGTGCCCATGAGCCGGTCAAGCTGGTCGATACCTTGGTGGTGGGCGCCTTCATCGAGGCGCGCAGCTGCGAGCGCTTCGCCGCCCTGGTGCCGCACCTGGATGAAGAGCTCGGCACGTTCTACCACGGCTTGCTCAAGAGCGAGGCACGGCACTACCAGGGCTATCTGAAACTGGCTAACCAGTACGGTGACGAGGCGGATATCGCCAAAGTAGTGGAGCAGGTGCGCGAGGCCGAGGCCGGGCTGATTACCTCACCCGACCAAGAACTGCGCTTCCACAGTGGGATCCCGATGGCGCAAGCCGCCTGAGCTATTGCCGGCGTCCGAGCAAGAGGCCGACCACCAGGCCGAAGCCCGCGGAGATCGCCACCGTCTGCCAGGGATGGCCGCCAATGTATTCCTGGGTCGCCTCGACCACCGGCTGCGCCTTCTCCCCCAGCCGGCCAGTGGCTTCGCGTGCCTGGCGCAGTTTCAGCCCCAGTTGCGCCCTCAGGCCCTCTGCTTCTTCCCCGACCAGCGACGCGCTGTCGCTGAGCAGTTTCTCCGACTCCTCGATCAATGCCTGCAGTTCGCTGAATACCTGATCCTTGATCTGGTCGTTGTCGGCTTGCGCGGCGGTTTTCCTGGGCATGTACACATCCTCATGAAGGGTTGGGCGTTGAACAGTGGATGCCACGGCGCCGGGAAAGTTGCAGCGGCGTACCGATGGCCCGTCGCTAAGTGTAAGATAGCGTCCATTTTCCAGCGGCAGGTAATACCCCCATGAGTTTCAATCTGGCCAACATGAGCTTCCAGGAACGGGCGCAGATCGAGGCAGAGAAGGCGCGTTTGTTCGAGTACTGGCAGAACAACCTGGCCAAGGCCAAGGGCGAGGCCGCGCGGCTGATCGCGGAGAAACCGCGGCGCAAGGGCAAGTGGGCCGAATGGGTGCGCGCCGAACTCGACGGCATGTCGCCAGTGGAGTTCAACCAGCTGGTACGCAGTGAAGTGAACAAGATGATGGCCGCCGCCAGCGCCAACCGCTGAGTCAGGCGAACACTTGCGCTGAGGCGGCGCGCACCTTTCGGCTTTCTTCTGACAGGAGTCTCCAAGATGCCAAGATCCATCGTTGCCGCCTTGCAGATCGGTTCGCTGCCGGCGGGCAAGGCCGCTACCCTGGCGCAGATCCTCCACTACGAGCAGGCCATCCGCGAGGCCGGCGCCAGCCTGGTGGTGATGCCCGAGGCGTTGCTCGGCGGTTATCCGAAAGGCGAGGGGTTTGGCACCCAGCTCGGTTATCGCCTGCCTGAAGGGCGCGAAGCCTTCGCCCGCTATTTCGCCAACGCCATCGATGTACCGGGCGTCGAGACCGAAGCGCTGGCCGGGTTGGCGGCACGGACCGGCGCGAGCCTGGTGCTCGGGGTGATCGAGCGCAGCGGCAACACCCTGTACTGCACCGTGCTGTTCTTCGAGCCCGGGGGCGGTCTGGTGGCCAAGCACCGCAAGCTGATGCCCACCGGCACCGAGCGGCTGATCTGGGGCAAGGGCGACGGCTCCACGCTACCGGTGGTGGAGGGCCGCGCCGGGCGCATCGGCGCGGTGGTGTGCTGGGAGAACTACATGCCGCTGCTGCGCACCGCGATGTACGCCAAGGGCGTGCAACTGTGGTGCGCGCCGACGGTGGATGAGCGCGAACTGTGGCAGATCAGCATGCGCCACATCGCCGCCGAAGGGCGTTGTTTCGTCATCAGCGCCTGCCAGGTGCAGGATTCTCCGGCGGCGCTGGGTCTTGAGGTGGCCAACTGGCCGGCCGAGCGGCCGTTGATCAACGGTGGCAGCGTGATCGTCGGCCCCCTCGGCGAGGTGCTGGCCGGGCCGCTGGTGGGCGAGCGCGGCCTGCTCTGCGCCGAAATCGATACCGACGAGCTGGTGCGTGCGCGCTACGACTTCGATGTGGTCGGCCACTATGCGCGGCCGGACGTGTTCGAGCTCAGCGTGGACGAGCGTCCGCGTCCCGGCGTGCGCTTTGTCGGTCAAGCCACTGCTGGCAAGTGATCGTTCGTTTGCTCGACAACAGGTTCACCATCCGGCGCTTGTGGCTGCGGGCAGGTCCAGTTTGCCTTTGTCGGTGAAGCGTACGGTGCCCAGCGGGCCGCTTGCCAGTTTGCCGCGCAATACATAGGGCAGGCCCTGCAGGGACTCCACCCGGCTCAGGCCATAGGCCTGGCGCAGAAAGGCAAAGGCGGTGATGCTCACCGGCACCACGATCACCGCTTCGTCGTAGCGGCCAATATGCCCGCGCTGGTCGCTCACCCCGGCGGCCAGGGGCTGGTCGTTGACTTCCAGGTTGAGGGCGATGCCGTTGAAGTCCACGGGGGTTTCGTTGGGGTTCTGCACGCGGATCTTCACCGCCATGCGCAGCTCCAGATCCTGGCCGGGCAGAGGATCGATACCGATCACGCTGATGTTCAGCGGATCACGCGCCTGGAACAGGGCGCAGGCACTCAGGCCAAGGGTCAGCAGCAGGATCAGACAGACGCGGGCATGCATGGTGATCGGGACCTCGGGGCACGGGCGAGTCCGCAGTGTGGCAAATGCGCGGCGGCGAGGAAAGCGGGGCTCAGTGCGTTCCCTGTTCGACAAAGACACGGTGCAGATCCTCCATGAACGCCTGCTGCGCCTCACCGGGCTCCTGCCCACGGTGCCGCGCCAAGGTAAACGGCACCACGAAATCCAGTGTCGGGTCCAGTGCCCGCAACAGTCCCTGGGCTTCCCAGGGCGCGGCGCAGTGGCAGGGCAGGTAGCCGATATGCTGGCCTGACAGGATCAGGGTCAGCGCGCTGTCGATCTGCTCCGCCACCGCCAGGCTGTGGCGGCTCTGGAAGGGTTCACCTTGCTTGAGAAAACGATAGGGATGACAGACCTGGTCGGCCTCCAGCAAGTGCTCGCGACTGACCAGGGACCGGTCGAACAGTTCATGCCCCAGGCCACAGTAGAGTCGCTGGCGTTCCTCGAACAACGGCAGGTAATCGAACGCCGCCTGGTTGCCGGAAAAGTAGCTGATGGCGCAGTCCAGGCGCTGCTCCAGCAACAGCCGCTCAAGCTCGGCGGGTGGCGCACTGGTCAATTCAAGGCGCACCTGCTCGTCGCGTTGACGGAACCGGGCGATGGCCCGGGCCAGGCGCAAGGTGACCTCGCTGTCCTGGTTCTCGGCCAGGCCGATGCGCAGCGTGCCGAGCAAACGCCCGGCCACGCCGTTGGCCTGTTGGCGAAACTGTTCGATCTGCAGCAGCAGGCCGCGGGTCGCCTGGAGCAGCAGCTCGCCTTTCTCGGTCAGCCGGAAGCCGCCCTTGCCACGGCTGCACAGGCGATAACCCAGGCGGGTCTCGAGCCTGGCCATTTGCTGGCTGATGCTGGGCTGGCTGAGCCCCAGCACGCCCTGGGCGGCGCTGAAGCCGCCGGCCTCGACTACAGTGACGAACAGCCGCAGCAGGTGCAGGTCGGGGTCGTGCAATTGTCCGAGCATTACATTGATCCTGGTGAATGTCAGCTTTGAATAGTTGTCATTTTTACAATGTAACCCGGCAGGCATGCTGGCGGCATCCACCCCCAAGCCGAGGTGCCCGCCATGCGTCGAACGTTGTGCCTGCTTTCATTGCTGATCGCCCTGCCACTGCAGGCCGAGGAGAAGGTCGTCAACCTGTACAGCTGGGCCGATTATGTCGCCCCGCAAACCCTGGCGCGGTTCGAGCAGGAGACCGGCTACAAGGTCCGCTACGACACCTTCGACACCACCGAGGTGCTGGAAACCAAGCTGCTCACCGGCGGCAGTGGCTACGACGTGGTGGTGCCGTCGGCCACGGTGCTGGCCCGGGCACTCAAGGCCGGTGCCCTGCAGCCGCTCGATGCCCAGGCGCTGCCCGGCTATGCCAACCTTGACCCGGACCTGCTGACCAAGCTGGCCGAGGCAGATCCCGGCAACCGCCATGCCGTGCCGTACACCTGGGGCACGCTGGGTCTGGGGGTGAATGTCGAGGCCGTGCGCCAGCGCCTCGGTGACGTGCCGCTGGACAGCCTCGACTTGCTGTTCAAGCCCGAATACGCCAGTCGCCTGAAGGACTGCGGGATCGCCATGCCGGACTCGCCCCAGGAGGTGATCGGGCTGACCCTCAACTACCTGGGCAAGGACCCGTACAGCCAGAGCAAGGCCGACCTGGACGCCGCCCAGGCGTTGTTGCAGCAGTTGCAGCCATCGATCAGCTACGTGGCCAACGGTCGCCAGATCAACGACCTGGCCAACGGCAGCGTGTGCCTGGCGCTGACCTACAACGGCGATGCGGCCATGGCCGCCGACCAGGCCCGACGCGCCGGCAAGCCATTCGAGCTGATCTACCGCATTCCCCGCGAGGGCACGCTGGTCTGGCAGGACAACCTGGTGATCCCCAAGGACGCGCCGCACCCCGAGGCGGCCCGCGCCTTCATCGCCTTCATGCTGCGCCCCGAGTCGGTGGCGGCACTGACCAACACGCTGTTCTTCGCCAACGCCAACCAGGCCGCCACGCCGCTGGTGGACGCGGCAATCCGCAATGACCCGGACATTTACCCATCGGCCGAGGTGCGCCAGCGCCTGTTTGCCGACCGCAGCATGGCGTTGTCCGACCTGCGCCAGCGCAACCGCCTGTGGACCACCTTCCGCAGCCGCCAGTGAACAACAACGACAGGAGACAGACCGTGGACCTCGCCCAGGACAACGACCAGGCCATGACCCGTGACAGCCTCTACGGCACCGCCGCCGAGAGCACCTACGCCGGTATTACCAGTTTTTCCCGGCGCCGCTACAGCCGCGACCTGCGCGGTGTTGACGTGGTGGTCAGCGGGGTGCCGTTCGACACCGCCACCAGCAACCGCCCCGGCGCGCGCTTCGGCCCGCGGGCGATCCGCGCCGCCTCGGTGCAGCAGGCGTGGGCCCGCCACTGGCCCTGGACGTTCGACCCGTTCGATCACCTGGCGGTGATCGACTACGGTGACTGCGCGTTCGACAGCGGCACGCCAGCCTCGGTGCCGGACAGCATCGAGGCACACGCCGAGCACATCCTCGGGGCCGGCTGCGCCATGCTCACCCTGGGTGGCGACCACTTCATCAGCTACCCATTGCTCAAGGCCCATGCCCGCCGGCACGGCCCGCTGGCGCTGGTCCACTTCGACGCCCACAGCGACACCTGGCCGGACGAGGAGGGCAAGCGCATCGATCACGGCACCATGTTCTGGCACGCGGCGCGCGAAGGCCTGGTGGACCCGGCGCATTCGGTGCAGATCGGCCTGCGCACCACCAATGACGACAGCCAGGGCTTCGCCATCCTCGATGCCCGTCAGGTGCATCGCCAGGGCACCGAGGCGATCATCGCCGCGATCCGTCAGCGGGTGGGGGACAGGCCGGTCTACCTGACCTTCGATATCGACTGCCTGGATCCGGCCTTCGCGCCTGGCACCGGCACGCCGGTATGCGGCGGGCTGAGCACGGTGCAGGCACTGGAAATTCTCGGCGGCTTGCGCGGGATCAACCTGGTGGGGATGGACCTGGTGGAGGTGGCGCCGGCCTATGACCATGCCGATATCACCGCGCTGGCCGGGGCAACGCTGGCGATGGAGATGCTGTGCCTGTATGCGGCGCGGCACAAGGTGGACCAGGCCTGATCGACAACGCGACGCACGGCCTCATCGCAAACCGGCGATGAGGCCGAACCCGTCTACCAGCGCATTCTCACGCCAAGGCTGCCGATCAAGCCGTTGAGGTCGTTGTCATCCACGTCGGAGCTGTAGTCGGCGCTGACGAACAGCGCCACGTTCGGCGTCACCCGGGCCACCAGGCCCAAGCCCAGTTCCACCGTGGTGGCGCTGCGCGAACTGGAGATCTTGTCGACCTGGTCGAGCTTCACCGAATCGGCATTGCTGAAGTCGTACCAGACGTTGGTGCGCACATAGGGTTCGATGGGCATGCCGCGCACTTCGTAGCGCGCCGACAGCTTGGCACCGACCCGGCCACTCCAGCTGGGCTGGCTGTCGAAGGCCTGCAGGGTTTCCTCCTGTACCTGGCTACCCGGGAAGAACTGCTGGTTGATCAACTGCGCCTGGGGCTCGATCACCCAGCCGGCGCCCAGGCCGATGGGATAGCCGCCTTGCACCGAGAGCGTCATGGCATGACCACTGTCGTCGACGCGCTGCCCCGCCTGGGAGCGGCCGTTGACATCGATGCGTGTGCCCATGGCCAGTGCATCCACGTGCCAGCCCTGTTCATGGGTCATGCTCCAGTACACCCCGAGGCTCTCGCCACTGAGGTTTACCGCGTCACGCTGCTTGTCGCCCAGCAGCGGGCGCATGCCGTTGAAGCTGCTCTGCAGGTTGTTGTGACCGACGAAGATCCCCGCGCGGTGCACGTTGCCGCCGCTGGTTTCACGCACGAACAGGTCCGGGCCGATCAGCATCTGCTGGCTGGGTGCCTCCACCTGCGCTGGCGGCTGGGCGCCCGGGCGCGGCGTGCCGGGGAAGAACTGCGCCCACTGGCTGGCGATAGGGTTGGTGTCGGGCTGGCCATGACGTTCATCCATGCGCTCGGAGAAGGCGCTGAGCAGGCCCTGGTTGAGGCCGCTGACGCTGACCGGATCGAGCGACAATCGCGGCACCTCGGGCTGCGCCAGGACGGGGGCGAAGGGTTCGCCCTCCTGGGTTTCGAAGGCGAAGGTTTCCACCGGGGTTGCCAAGAGCAGCGACGTGGAAACCGCACAGAAAAAAGCGTCGAAGCGCGAAGAATTCGAGGTGCTTTTCATGGCGGATCTCCTGTTGGTGTGTGAAGTGAACAGCCCAAGACCTGGCCTGATGTCACGTGCTGTACGACAAGAACAGGGGCGACACGAACCAGCGCACCAACCTTCTGGAGAGCGCACGAAGGTGCGCGCTAGAGGCCCGGCACGAGTTTTTACGTCTGGTGATTACTGTTCAGCTAAGGAGAGGACAGCGCTTGCGTCAAGAAAGCGTGAATGGATTGCAAAATTACTGTTTGACAGCTCAACCTATTGAATTTATGTGATTTTTAAGCGTGCATATCGAAAATGGTGATTTGCCGTGCGGCGGCTATGCCGAATCGTTGCTACAACCGCACTTCCACTGCCAGCGGCAGATGGTCGGAGAGGTGGGTCCAGGGTTTGTTGCCAAGGATTCTCGGTGCGTGGCTTTCGGCGTTGCGCAGGTAGATACGGTCCAGGCGCAGCAGCGGCAGGCGCGCGGGGTAGGTGCGGGCCAGCAGGCCATGGTGGCGCTCGAAGGCCTCGTGCAGACCATGCTGCAGCCCCAAGGTGTGGTTGCCGCGCAGCCGCCAGTCGTTGAAATCGCCGGCGATGATCACCGGGGCGTCGGCGGGCAGGGCGTCGAGCAGCCGGCGCAGCAGGTGCAGCTGTTGCTGGCGGTGGCGCTCGAGCAACGACAGGTGCACGCAGATGGCATGCACCTGGCGCCGCCCGGGTACGTCCAGCACGCAATGCAGCAGGCCGCGGCGCTCGGGGCCGGTGATCGACACGTCGAGGTTGCGGTGCTCGATGATCGGGTACTTGGACAGCAGCGCATTGCCGTGGTGGCCGTCGGGGTAGACCGCGTTGCGGCCATAGGCGAAGTCGCTCCACATGCTGTCGGCGAGGAATTCGTACTGCGAGGTCCGTGGCCATCCGGGGTAGCGCGCGGCGTGGCGGTCATGGCTGCCGAGCACCTCCTGGAGGAACACGATGTCGGCCCCGGTGCTGCGCACCGCCTCGCGCAGCTCTGGCAGGATGAAGCGTCGGTTGAAGGCGGTGAAGCCCTTGTGGGTGTTGACCGTCAGTACCTTGACCCGGTGCACGGCCGGCGCCTGGTTGACGTTGGCGAAACCTGGACTGCCGGCTTCGAGGTTCACGGGTGCTCCTGGCTGACGGGGCCGCTTTGCGGCCCATCGCGACACAAGGCCGCTCCCAAAGGAGATCGCGGCCTCTGTGGGAGCGGCCTTGTGTCGCGATGGGCTGCGCAGCAACCCCAGATTTTTACTGACACAACACAGTCTAGGACAGGCCTTCCCCTTTGGGGTTCAGTCCTCCTCGCGCTGCAGCACCAGCAACAGCAATGACCGTCCAGTGACCTCGAACACCGTGTCGAACGCCAGGTGCTGCGGCTTGCGCAACTCGGGCCGGTCGGTGTCCACCAGGCAGCTCCAGTAGTCGCCCTCCGGCACGGCCGGCAGGGTGAACGGCACCACGTCGTGGTAGGCATTGACGATCAGCAGCATGGTCGCCTCGGCGCCCGGCCGGGCAATGCCGCTGACCTGGGCGCGACCGTCCATCAGCATGCCCAGGCAGCGCCCGTGCGGGTCTTCCCACTGTTCGACGGTCATCTCGCTGGCGTCCGGGGCCAGCCAGGTGACGTCCTTGACGCCAATCGCCTCGTTGTAGTCGCCGACCAGGAAGCGCGAGCGCCTCAGGATCGGATAGGCCAGGCGCAGCCGGGTCAGGCGCTTGACGAAGGCCATCAGCGCCTGGCCGTCCTCGTCCAGGTCCCAGTTCACCCAGCCGATCTCGCTGTCCTGGCAGTAGGCGTTATTGTTGCCGTGCTGGGTGCGGCTGAATTCGTCGCCGGCGACGATCATCGGCGTGCCCTGGGCCAGCAGCAGGGTGGCGAAGAAGTTGCGCATCTGGCGCATGCGCAGGGCGTTGATCGCCGGGTCGTCGGTGGGGCCTTCGACGCCGCAGTTCCACGATAGGTTGTTGTCGGTGCCGTCCTGGTTGTTCTCGTCGTTGTCCTCGTTGTGCTTGTCGTTGTACGACACCAGGTCGCGCAACGTGAAACCGTCATGGGCGGTGATGAAGTTGACCGAGGCGTAGGGGCGTCGACCACGGTTGTTGAACAGGTCGCCCGAGGCGGTCATGCGCGAGGCGAAGTCGGCAAGCATGCTTTCGTCGCCCTTCCAGAAGCTGCGCACGGTGTCGCGGAAGCGATCATTCCACTCGGCCCAGCCAGGGGCGAAGTTGCCCACCTGGTAGCCGCCCGGGCCGCAGTCCCAGGGTTCGGCGATCAGCTTGGTCTGGCTGAGCATCGGGTCCTGGCGGCAGGCGACAAGAAAGCCGTGTCGCTCGCTGTAGCCGTCGTGATAGCGGCCGAGGATGGTTGCCAGGTCGAAGCGAAAGCCATCCACGTGCATCTCGCCGGCCCAGTAGCGCAGCGAGTCGGTGACCAGTTGCAGCACCCGTGGATGGCTCATGTCGAGGGTATTGCCGGTGCCCGAATCGTTAATGTAGAAGCGCCGGTCGTCGGGCATCAAACGATAGTACGAGGCGTTGTCGATGCCGCGCATCGACAGGGTCGGTCCGCGCTCGTTGCCTTCGGCGGTGTGGTTGTAGACCACGTCGAGAATCACCTCGAGCCCGGCGTCGTGCAGGTGCGCAACCATCTCCTTGAACTCGGCGATCTTGCCGCTGGCCAGGTAGCGAGGGTGGGGGGCGAAGAAGGCGATGCTGTTGTAGCCCCAGTAGTTGTTCAGGCCCTTGTCCAGCAGGTGCTGGTCGTTGACGAAGGCGTGGATCGGCAGCAGCTCGATGCTCGATACGCCAAGTTCCTTGATATGCGCCAGCAGCTCGTCGTTGGCCAGCCCGGCGAAGGTGCCGCGCAGGTGCTCGGGCACCGCCGGGTGGCGCATGCTGATGCCGCGGGTGTGGGCTTCATAGATGATGGTGCGCTCCCACGGGATCGACACGCGCTGGTCGCGGCCCCAGGTAAAGGCCGGGTCGATGACCTTGCACTTGGGCACGAACGGCGCGCTGTCACGCTCGTCGAACGACAAGTCGGCGTCCGGGTGGCCGATGGTGTAGCCGAACAGCGCCTCGGACCATTTCAGCGAGCCGACCAGCTGCTTGGCGTAGGGGTCGATCAGCAGTTTGTTGGGGTTGAAACGGTGGCCGTTCTCGGGGTCGTACGGGCCGTGCACACGGTAGCCGTAGACCAGGCCAGGGTGGGCGTCCGGCAAGTAGCCGTGATAGATCTCGTCGGTGTACTCGGGCAGTTCTATGCGCTCTATTTCCTGCTCGCCGCTGGCGTCGAACAGGCACAGCTCGACCTTGGTGGCGTTGGCCGAGAAAAGCGCGAAGTTGACCCCCAGGCCGTCCCAGGTGGCGCCGAGCGGAAAGGGCAGGCCTTCGCGAATGCGCGACGGGGCGACGGAGCGGGTCTTCTTCGGGGTGCGGGGGCTCATGGCGGTCCTCATGGTCCTTGGGGCGGAAGCGGGGCCGCTGTGCGGCCCATTGCTGCGGATCGTCGCTACGACAAGCCAGCTCCCACAGGTACAGCGGTACTCGAGAAGCCTGCACGGACCCTGTGGGAGCTGGCTTGCCAGCGATGAGGCCGGTACAGGCGCTACAAGGCAATCAGCTTGCCGGCTTCTTCACTGCCCTGGGCTTCTTCACCGCCAGCGGTTTTTCCACGGCAGTGGTGGGCTTGGGTTTTGCCGCCGCCTTCTTGCGCGGTGGCGTCTTGGGCGCCAGCGCCTCGGCTTCGGCCAGCTTGCGGGCCTTGTCCCAATGTTCCTCTTCGCGCCCCTCGGGCTTACCCTCCGACTCCCAGATCTGATAGGCGAACTCGCGAATTCGTTTTTCTTCGACGCTCATCTCGACACTCCTGAATGCAGTTAGGCATGTTCAATCAACACATTGACTGGAAACTCCATCAGCACGGTGCTCAACATCAGTTCCCTTGAAGGGGTGACAGCACCGCCGCCGAAAAGTCCCGAGCAGTTGGCAGGCGACAAGGCAAACGGCAGGACAAGCCGGGTGTCGTCCCAGTTCTGTGCCGGGATCAACGGGG
Source organism: Pseudomonas sp. P106(2024) (assembly GCF_057480815.1). NCBI lineage: Bacteria > Pseudomonadati > Pseudomonadota > Gammaproteobacteria > Pseudomonadales > Pseudomonadaceae > Pseudomonas > Pseudomonas sp. P106(2024). The sequence goes on from NZ_JBLIYU010000021.1 coordinate 36,110, forward strand.
TGGTGGCCGGGCCCAGCAGGGCGCTGGCCAACCGCGGTACGACGATGATGGCGCGGGCGTCCTCGCCCAGCCGGGCGAAGGCCAGCACCTTGTCGGCATGGCGCCCGCGCACGGCAAGCGGCAGGTAGGCGCCACGCTGGAACAGTTCGGGGTGGGCCTGGCGGGCGTCCAGCACCCGGGCCACCAGGGCCTGCTTGAGGCGGCCGTCGCGCCAGTGGGCGAGCAGATCGGCCAGGGGCGTTGCGTCGTCCAGGCTGGCCCGTCTTGCAGGGTAGTCCACCGGGCGGCGGTTGTCCGGGTCGACCAGCGACAGGTCCCAGTACTCGTTGCCCTGGTAAAGATCCGGCACGCCGGGCGTGGTCATGCGCAACAGGCACTGCACCAGGCCGTTCAAGGCGCCGGGGCAGGCCAGGCGGCGCGCCGCTTCGTGCAGGGACTGGCGCAACTGCTGGTTTTCGTCGTTCAGCAGCAGGCCGTCGACATAGGTCGCGCAGGCCTGCTCGTAGCGCTCGTTCGGCGCGGCCCAGCTGCTGCGCAGCTTGGCTTCGCGCAGGGCCTTGCGCTGCCATTGGCGGATGCGTTCGGCATAGGCGCGCAGGGCCGTTGGGTCATGCAGGTCGAGGGTCAGCGGCCAGCTGCCGAGCAACGTCTGCAACAGCAGCAGTTCGTCGGCGGGGCTGGGGGCCTCGCCATCGTCCAGTGCTTCGCGCAGCGGCGCGGCCAGCTCGCGCCAGTGCTCGACGCGGCTGGCCAGCCAGGGGCCGTGCTCGCTGAGCACGGCCAGGCGCGCCCGGCAATCCTCGCCGCGCTTGTGATCGTGGGTGGCGGTGGCCAACAGGTTGTCGGGGAAGTCGCGCAGGCGGCGCTGGGCCTCGTTGTGGAACCAGGCCGGCGCGGCGCTGAAGCGCTCGGCGTCGAAGCCCACGTCGTTGCGCGACAGCAGGCGGGCCGAGCGATAGAACGCGGTGTCCTCGACGGCCTTGGCGGCGCTGGGCGCGGTCAGTTGCTGGAAGCGCACGCAGGCATGGTGCAGGTGCTTGCGCGGCCGGCCCGGCGGCAAGCGGCGCCACGGCTGGCCACCGAGCCAGCGCTCTAGCTGCTCGAGCAGCGGCCAGTCGGCTTCGCCCAGTGACTGCCGCGCCCCGGCCAACGCCTGCTGGAAAAACGCCTCGTCCTCGGCGGGGCGGCCACAGGCGTTGATGTAGGTGCGGTATACCGGGTAGTGCTCGACCAGCGCCTGCAGCGCCCGGCGAATGGCGCCAAGGGTGAGGTCGCGGGTCATCAGGTCGTCGCGGGCCACCTGCAGCAGGGCCTGGGCCACCGACTCGCAGTCGCCGGCCAGGCTGGCGTTGAGTACCAGGTGGCGGGCAGTGCGCACCTCCTCGGCGAACTCGGGGCGCTCGCTGACGCTGTTCCACAACTCGCCCAGCGGCCCCTCGCCGGCGGGATCGTGCTGCAGCAGCGACACCTGGTTCATGAACTCGTAGCCGGTGGTACCGTCGGTGAGCCAGTCGCGGTGCAGGTGTTCGTCGGCGCCGAGGATTTTCTCCACATAGATCGGGAAGTGCGCCAGTGCGGCATCCAGTGGCCGTCGCGCCAGCAAGCGGTCGACCCGGCGGCGCAGGTTGCGGCAGTAGCGTCGCGGATCGGCCAGGCCATCGATATGGTCGATGCGCAGGCCGTCCACCAGGCCGCGTTCGATCAGCTCGAACAGCTTGGCATGGGTGGCCTCGAACACCACCGCGCGCTCGACGCGCAGGCCACCGAGTTCGTTGATGTCGAAGAAGCGCCGCCAGTTGATGTCGTCGGCGGCGGTGCGCCAGCTGGCCAGGCGGTAGGTCTGGCGTTCCAGCAGCAGGTGCAAGCGCTTGAAACCGGCCTCGGTGCGGCTGTCGAAGGCGCCGAGGGCCGCTTGCAGGTCCGCGCCGGCGGCGGCCAGGCGCGCCAGCTCGTGCTGCAGGGACAGGGCCGCGGCCAGTGGGTCGTCGGCCTCGCCGAGGGCGCTGAAGTGCGCGGCCAGTGCCTGCAGGCGCGGATCCTCGGCCTGATCGAGGATGCGCCCGTAGTCCAGCGGACAGATCGGGAAGCGATGTTCATGGTGGGCCACCTCAAAACGCCCCTGTGGCGCCTCGAAGGTCAGCGGGATCTCGCCGTTTTGCAGGGCCGCGCCGTAATCGCTGCCCAGGAACGGCAGCAACAGTTGCCCGGCCAGCAACGGGTCGCTGGAATGCCACTGGATATCGAAGAATTCCGCATAGGGGCTGCGCCGGCCCCAGGCCAGCAGGCTCTGCCACCAGGGATTGTCGGCGCCGCCGACGGCCATGTGGTTGGACACGGTGTCGAGGATCAGCCCCATGCCGTGCTGGCGCAACGCGGCCACCAGGCGTTCGAGCGCCGCCTCGCCGCCAAGCTCCGGGTTGACCCGGGTCGGGTCGACCACGTCGTAGCCATGCCGGGAACCGGCGCGGGCGGTGAGGATCGGCGAAGCGTACAGGTGGCTGATGCCAAGGCGGGCGAAGTAGGGCACCAGCGGCACCGCGTCATCCAGGGTGAAGTCGCTGTGCAGTTGCAGTCGCAGGGTCGCGGTCAACGGTTTCATCGGTCACGCTCCCAGGCCTGTTCGCGAGCCTGGGCCAGCAGCTCCAGGCGGCGGGCGGCGTCCTCGTCGTCGAGCAGATCGCATGCTGGCGCCTTGAAGCGCCGGCGCCAGTTGGGGTGGCCTTCGGTGGTGCCGGGCAGGTTGGCCTGCTCGTCACTGCCCAGCAGGTCTTCCAGCGGCACCAGTACCAGGGGGGCGCGGGTGTGGCCAACATAGCGGATCGCCGCGTCGATCAGCGCGTCGTCGCCGCGCAGTGGCCCGTAGTTCTGCTCCAGGGTGCGGCGCAGGCCGTCGCGTTCCAGGGCCCGGGTGTGGCGCCAGTGCAGCTCGGTGGCGGCGTCGATCAGTTGCAGGCGATGGCTCCAGTCGATGTCGCGGCCCGCCAGCCAACCGGCCAGGGGCGCCAGGTCGTGGGTGCCGGTGGTGGCCAGGGCATTGTCCGGCCAGTCGAGGATCGGCTTGAGCTGTCCGGGCGCGGCCTGCTCGAACGGCAGCACGCGCATGCCCAGCACGGCCTTGTCGGCCAGGCGTTCGCGCAGGCCCTCGGGCACGGTGCCCAGGTCTTCACCGAGGATGATCGCCTGGTGTCGCGCCGATTCCAGCGCCAGCAGGCGCAGCAGGTCGTCCAGCGGATAGTCCAGGTAGGCGCCTTCGCTCGGCTTGGCGCCGCGGGGGATCAGCCACAGCCGGCGCAGGCCCATCACATGGTCGATGCGCAGGCCACCGGCATGGGCCAGGTTGGCCCGCAGCATCTCGATGAACGCGCGGTAGCCGTTGCGCCTGAGGCCTTCGGGGGAGAAGGCGCAGATGCCCCAATCCTGGCCGGAGCGGTTGAGGATGTCCGGTGGCGCGCCGACCTTGAGCTCGGCCAGCAGTTCGTCCTGGCGGCTCCAGGCCTGGCTGCCGGCGCCGTCGGCCCCCACCGCCAGGTCGGCGATCAGGCCTACCGCCATGCCGTTGCCGCGCGCCGCGTCCTGGGCCCGCTGCAGGCTGCGCTCGGTCAGCCACTGGCAGAACGCGTGGAACTCGACCCGCGCCGGATAGGCGTTGGCGAAGGCTTCGACCTCGGGGTGGTAGGGGTCGTGCCAGGCCTTGGGCCAGCGGCGCCAGTCGGCGCCCAGGCCCGTACTGACAGCTTCCGCCTGCAGCACTTCGAAGCGGCAATGGTGCTCCAGTCGCTCGCCGGCGCTGGCGCGGAAACTCTCGAAGTCCTCGCGCAATGGATGCTCGCCCTGGCTGAACTGCCGGTAGAGCGCCTCGAGCAGGCGCAGGCGGGCATCGGCGGCCCGTGGCCAGTCCACCAGCGCCTGCTGCTCCAGCGTGTCGAGGGTCGCCTGCAGGTCGCAGGCCTCGATGGCCATGCGCACCTCGCGCTCGCCAAAGACCACACCGGGGCTGGCGTACAGCACGTTGCGCAGCAGCCGGCTGGAGGGCGAGTAGGGGCTGAAGTGGCGCTGATCGAACGCCGACAGGGTGTGGATCGGGCTGATCGCCAAGGCATCGGCGCCGCGCTCTGCGGCGTTGCGCGCCAGTTGCTCCAGGGCCAGGCAGTCGCCGTAGCCGCCATCGCCGGGGCGGCGCAGGCTGTACAGCTGCGCCGCGATGCCCCAGCAGCGCGGCGGTTGCTGCTCGACGCGGTCCTCCAGGGCATGGCAGCGCGGCGGCGCCACGGCCACGCTGAAGCTGCGGCCATCGATGTCAACCCGGTGGTAGCCCAGCGGCAGCTCGCCCGGCAACCGCGCCTGGGTGTCCAGGGCCAGGTGGCGGAGGCTGCCGTCCTCCAGTGTGCAGTGCGCCTGGCGGTCGGCGGTGAAATAGCGCCGCAGGTCCAGGGGCTGGCCGATATCGACGGTCAGCAGTGGCGGCAGGTGCTCGCTGTCCTCGGCTTGCTCGACGGCGCGCAGGCTGGCAGCGATGGCGGCGGCATCGCCGGCCGGGTGGCCGAGGCCTGCGAGCACTCGGCGCAATACCTCGTCGCTGACCTGCTGCGGGCGGTTGTTGGCATCGATCCAGTCGCGGGCCAGGCCGACCCGCGCGGCCAGGCGGTGGAGGGGCTGTTCGCTCATTGCGTCTCCTGGTCGGGGGGCAGTAGGCTGACCACGCAGCTGTGCGCGGCGAGGGCCGAGTCGGGGTGGGCGTTGTCGCTGCTGTCGTACAGGCGCCGCTGAAGGGCGGGCAGCGCGACCGGCTGGGGTTGGGCGGCGAGGTTGAGGTCGATGCGCAGCTCGTCGCCATTGCCCAGGCGCCAGCGGGCGGTCAGCGCCTGGTCGCCGAGCACCTCGCTGCCGAGGGCGCGTGCGCCGGGCAGGTGCGGTACGACATGGCGCCGGCGCAGGTCGAGCAATTGCTGGTACAGACCGTGCCAGCCGGCCAGTACATTCCGTTGCCGGGGCCTGGATGAGGCGAAGGTCGCCTCGGCATTCGGGTCGGGTATCTGCTCGCGCTTGTGCGGGTCGGCGAAGGCGTCGAAATGGGCGAACTCGCCGCGGCGGCCCTCACGCACGGCGTCGGCCAGCTCATCGTGAAAATCGGTGAAGAACAGGAACGGCTCACGGCTGCCGTCGTCGTCGCCCATGAACAGCAGCGGGATCATCGGCGCCAGCAGCAGCAGCGCGGTGGCGGCGCGCAGGGCCGGCGGTGGGCAGAGGCGGGTGAGGCGTTCACCCAGGGCGCGGTTGCCGATCTGGTCGTGGTTCTGCAAAAACAGCACGAAGGCGCTCGGTGGCAGGTGGCCGCTGGGCTCGCCGCGGGGCGTGCCGTGGCGGTCGGGTTGGCCCTGGAACACGAAGCCTTCGGCCAGGCAGCGGGCCAGTTGGTTGATCGGTCGGTCCTTGTAGTCGGCGTAGTAGCCTTCGGTCTCGCCGGTCAGCAACACATGCAGGGCGTTGTGGCCATCGTCGTTCCACTGCGCGTCGAAGCCTTGCTGCAGCAGTGCGGCCTGGTTGTGCTCGTTTTCCAGCACCAGCCATACGTGACGGCCCGGCTCCACGGCCGCGCGTACCCGTTGCGCCAACTCGACCAGGAAGTCGGGCTGATCGATGGCGTGCACGGCATCCAGGCGCAGGCCATCAATGCGGTAGTCGCACAACCACATCAGGGCGTTCTGGATGAAGTACTCGCGCACCTGCGGGCGACGGAAGTCGATGGCTGCACCCCAGGGAGTCTGCCGGTCCTCGCGAAAGAATGGGCTGGCGTACTGCTGCAGGTAATTGCCGTCGGGGCCAAAATGGTTGTACACCACATCGACCAGCACCATCAGCCCCTGGCCATGTGCCTGGTCGACCAGCTCACACAATTGCTCGGGACTGCCATAGGTGTTTTGCGGCGCATAGGGCAGCACGCCGTCGTAACCCCAGTTCCGCTCGCCAGGGAACTGTCCCAGCGGCATCAGTTCGACGGCGCTGATGCCCAGTTCGGCCAGACGCGGCAGGTGCCGGGCCACCCCGACGTAGCCGTCGAGCAAGCCGACATGCAGCTCCTGGATGACCGCTTCGTGCCAGGGGAGGCCCTGCCAGGGGTGTCGCCAGGCGTAGCTGGCCACATCCACCACCTGGCTCGGCCCCTGTACGCCATCGGGCTGATAGCGCGAGGCCGGGTCGGCCACCTTCAGTGCATTGTCGATACGGTAGTGGTAACGGTCACCGGCCCGGCACGGGGCCACGCCGGTGTACCAGCCGTCACCGTCGGGCAACAGCTCGATCGCCGGCTGCTGCTCCAGTTCCACGCTCACGCTGCGCGCATCCGGCGCCCAGAGGGCGAAGCGCGCCGACGTGGCGTCCAGCAGGTGTGCGCCATGCCTGTGCATCTTCAATTCCCCGCTCAGTAGTGGCTGTGCTGCGCCTGCTTGACCAAGTCCTCGTACAGGCGTGCATAGGGCTCCACCGCCTGGCACCAGTTGAACGGCTGGGTCATCGACAGGCAGCGCATGGCGTTCAACAGGCTCTTCTTGCCGTACACGTAGAAGGCGCGGGCCAGGGCCTCGCGGTAGCTGTCGACGGTCGAATCGTCGAACAAAAAGCCGGTGACACCGTTCTCGATGGTGTCGGCCAGCCCACCGGTGTTGCGCGCCACTGGCAGCGAGCCGAAGCGCTGGGCGTACATCTGGCTCAGGCCGCAAGGCTCGTAGCGCGACGGCATCAGCAGGAAGTCACTGCCTGCGAACATGCGCCGGGCGTCGGTCTCGTTGAAGCCGATGCGCACGCCGATACGGCCCGGATGACGCAGGGCCAGCTCGCGCATGGCCTGTTCCTCCTCGGGTTCGCCGCGGCCGATGATGGCGATCTGGCCGCCCTGCTGGACGATGTAGTCGGCCACCCCCAGGGTCAGGTCCAGGCCTTTCTGGTAGACCAGCCGCGACACAACGGCGAACAGCGGACCGTCCGACGGCTCCAGTTCGAACAGCTCACGTACCTGCTGGGCGTTGCGCGCCTTGCCGGCCCAGTCGTTGAGGCTGAAATTGTGGTGCAGGTGCTGGTCGGTGGCCGAGTCCCAGCTTTCATCGATGCCGTTGGGGATGCCGCCGAGCAGCCCTTGTTGCGCTTTGCTGGCCAGGAAACCGTCCAGGCCGCAGCCGAACTCGGGGGTGGTGATCTCCCGGGCATAGGTGGCGCTGACCGTGGTGATGTGGCTGGAGTACGCCAGGCCGGCCTTGAGGAACGACAGCTTGCCGTAGAACTCCATGCCTTCCTGTTGCATGGCGTGGTCGGGGATCGCCAGCTCCGGGCTGCAGCCGCGGCTGTACACGCCCTGATAGGCCAGGTTGTGGATGGTGAACAGGGTCGGGGTGCTCAAGCCGCGCCAGTGCATGTAGGCCGGGGCCAGCCCGGCCGGCCAGTCGTGGGCGTGCACCAGGTCGGGGCGCCAGTGGGCCATGCCTTCGCCAGCCGCGATTTCCGCCGCCGCCAAGCCCAGGCGGGCGAAGCGGATATGGTTGTCGGGCCAGTCGCGGCCGTTGTTGGCACCGTAGGGCGTGCCGTCGCGCTGGTACAGCTCGGGGCAGATCAGCACGTAGATCACCAGGCCGTCGGCCAGGTCCATGCGGCCGATCCTGCACGGTGGCAGGGCTGCGTGGCCACCCAGTTCGCCGACGATATGGATGGGGTTGTCGCTTTCCATTACCTGCCGGTAACCGGGGATCAGTACCCGCACATCGTGCAAATGCGCCAGGGCGCGGGGCAGGGCGGAGGACACGTCGCCCAGGCCGCCGGTCTTGACCAGGTCGGCGATCTCCGAGGTGACGAACAGGATCTTGCGCTTGTTCGGATTGTGCTGGCGCTGGGCGCCGGGTGCCTTGACTGTCGGAGCGAGCGCCGCTGGCAGCGGCTCGCGGCTATCCGGGTTGAATGATTCTACGTGAGGTTCGACAGCGGCACTGATCATACTTCTCTCCGTCCCTTGTTCTGGTGTGTGCTTAACGTTGGCTCGTGGGTGTGCTCTCTGATCGTTGTTGCATCTTCGTAGTGCGGTCCTTGCCCCAGATTCGTGCGCGCAGGCACGGCACGTTCGGCATTCCGGCCGAAAGACGTATTGACTGGTTGGGGTGGGCGGGCCTGGCGTGAGGAAGTCCTTTTGCACCGGCCCACTTAAGTCCTGACCTGCCCGTGCTTTGCAAAGTTCGACTTTTTTACGTCACTTTTTTTATGAGCAAAACGCGGGCCGAAACTGCAGTGTAGGAGACCAAATGCAAGAAAAGTGACCCGTTGGTCATGTTTCTCGCGGACGTTTGCCCGCGCAAACGTTGGCGAGTTGTTGCAAAATATGAGGGTCGCAGCGCTACGTTAGGGTTCGACCCGCTACGGGCGCGATACGGCAACAAGGAAGGGCGTCAGTGAGCGGGTGGGAGCCAAGGTGCTCCCACACAGGAAGGGTGAATCAGAGACCGGCGGCCTTGCCGTGCACGCGGGCCTGCTCGAGCAGCAGGTTCAGCTGGGCGACCTGCTGACGCAACTGGTCACGTTCGTCCTTCAACTGGCGCAGCTCGTCGCGGCGCACGGTGACATAGAGGGTCTGGGTGGGAGTGGCTGGCATCAGGGTACCCATGGCACACCTCGCATGGCTGGTGACAATTTGAAGCGTAGTCGCTTCGCGCGGCGCGCATTCTGAATTCTTCGCAGGCCCTTGGGAACTTTTTTGTTTATCGTTGTCGCCCCGTTCGTCGGTGAACCCTCCGCCAGAACGCTGGACTAATCTGAAATCGTCAATTGTTGTAAAGCAAAACCAACGGGAGCGTCGTCACATGCAACTGGGAATCATCGGGCTTGGCCGCATGGGCGGCAATATCGCAAGGCGCCTGATGCGCGCAGGTCACAGCACTGTGGTCCACGATCGCAACCGCGAAGCCATCACCACCCTGGAAGGCGAAGGTGCCGTGGGCGCCCACGACCTGGGTGCGCTGGTGCAGAAACTCAAGGCGCCGCGGGCAGTATGGGTCATGCTGCCGGCGGGCGAAATCACCGAGCAGACCATCGCCCAGCTCGCCGACCTGCTCGAGCCGGGCGACGCCATCATCGATGGCGGCAACACCTTCTACAAGGATGATGTGCGCCGCGCCGCCGAACTGGGCAAGCGTGGCCTGCACTACCTCGACGTCGGCACCTCGGGCGGCGTGTGGGGCCTGGACCGTGGCTACTGCATGATGATCGGCGGCGAGAAGGCGGTGTTCGAGCGCCTGGAGCCGCTGTTCAAGGCCCTCGCCCCGGGCGTCGGCGACATTCCGCGCACCCAGGGCCGCAGCGGCGAGCACGAGCGCGCCGAGCACGGCTACATCCACGCCGGCCCGCCCGGTGCCGGCCATTACGTGAAGATGGTGCACAACGGCATCGAGTACGGCCTGATGCAGGCCTACGCCGAAGGCTTCGACCTGCTGCGCAGCAAGGGCGGCCCGGAACTGCCGAAGGACCAGCGCTTTGACCTGAATGTGGCCGAGATCGCCGAAGTGTGGCGCCGCGGCAGCGTGGTCACCTCCTGGTTGCTGGACCTGACCGCCGACGCGCTGGTCGCCGACCCGCAACTGACCGAATTCAGCGGTTCGGTCTCCGACAGCGGCGAAGGCCGCTGGACCATCGACGCCGCCGTCGAGCAGGCCGTGCCGGTGCCGGTGCTGTCCAGCGCGCTGTTCGCCCGCTTCCGCTCGCGCCAGCAGCAGGGCACCTACGGTGACAAGATCCTTTCCGCCATGCGCCTGGGCTTTGGCGGCCACGTCGAGAAGAAGAAGGACTGAATGAGCAAATCGACCATCCCCGCTGCGCCGCCCTGCACCCTGTTCCTGTTCGGCGCCAGCGGCGACCTGGTCAAGCGCCTGCTGATGCCGGCGCTGTACAACCTCAGCCGTGACGGCCTGCTCGATCGCAACATGCGCATCGTCGGAGTCGACCACAATGCCGCCACGGCCGAGGCGTTCGCCGAGCGCCTGCATGCCTTCATGGCCGAGCGCGATGCCGGCAAGTGCCTGGACGAGAAGCTCTGGGCACGCCTGGCCAAGCGCCTGGACTACCAGACCGGCGATTTCCTCGATCCGCAGACTTACCAGGCCCTGGCCCGGCGCATCGACAAGACGCGCCACGGCAACGCCATCTTCTACCTGGCCACCTCGCCACGCTTTTTCCCCGAGGTGGCCCAGCGCCTGGGCGATGCCGGCCTGCTCGACGAGTCGGGCGGTGGCTTTCGCCGGGTGGTGGTGGAAAAGCCCTTCGGCACTGACCTGGCCAGCGCCGAGGCGCTCAACGCCCGCCTGCTCAAGGTGATGAACGAGCGGCAGATCTACCGTATCGACCATTACCTGGGCAAGGAGACCGTCCAGAACATCCTGGTCAGCCGTTTCTCCAACGGCCTGTTCGAATCGTTCTGGAACAATCATTACATCGACCACGTGCAGATTACCGCCGCCGAAACTGTCGGCGTCGAGACGCGCGGGGCGTTCTACGACAACACCGGCGCCCTGCGCGACATGGTGCCCAACCACCTGTTCCAGTTGCTGGCCATGGTCGCCATGGAGCCACCGGCGGCCTTCGGCGCCGACGCCGTGCGCGGTGAAAAGGCCAAGGTGATCGGCGCCATCCGCCCCTGGTCGCACAAGATGGCCCTGCGCAATTCCGTGCGTGGCCAGTACAGCGCCGGCAAGCAGGGCCGCAAGCAACTGCCCGGTTATCGCGAGGAGGCCAACGTCGCCCCGCACAGCCAGACCGAGACCTACGTCGCCCTCAAGGTGATGATCGACAACTGGCGCTGGGCCGGGGTGCCGTTCTACCTGCGTACCGGCAAGCGCATGAGCGTGCGCGACACCGAGATCGCCATCTGCTTCAAGCCGGCGCCCTACGCGCAGTTTCGCGAAAGCGAGCTGGAGCGGCCCAAGCCGAACTACCTGAAGATCCAGATCCAGCCCAACGAAGGCATGTGGTTCGACCTGCAGGCCAAGCGCCCAGGGCCGGAGCTGGTGATGGAAAATGTCGAGATGGGCTTCGCCTACAAGGACTTCTTCAAGATGACCCCAGCGACCGGTTACGAGACGCTGATCTACGACTGCCTCACCGGCGACCAGACCCTGTTCCAGCGAGCCGACAACATCGAAAACGGCTGGCGCGCGGTGCAACCGTTCCTCGATGCCTGGGCGGCCGAGGGCGGCGAAGTGCATGGGTATGCGGCGGGGGAGGATGGCCCCGAGGCCGGCGACGAACTGCTGGCGCGGGATAAGCGCGAGTGGCACACGCTGGGGTGACGCTGGCCGGGATAGCATCCTGCCGCCGTTACAGCGCGGCGGCAGGCCTTCAAAGCAGCCCTACAAGGTAAACGACAGCGCCGAGAACACCATCCCGCCACTGCCCGCCCAGCCCATGCAGAACTGGCCTGGCTCGGCTTCGCCCCGGCTCATGGCATCAAAGATGCCGAAGGGAATCGACGCGGTAATGATGTTGCCGGTCTTGTGCCCGACGTGATGCAACTTGTGATCGACGCCAATCATCTGGCCAATGTGTTCCCACATCTTTGGCGAGCCGGTATGGATGAACACTTTGTGCACGTCGTCCGCGGTGAGGTTCTGCATGTTGAAGACTTTCATCGCTTCGTTGCGCCCGTCTTCATGCAAGGCGGCGGCATAGGAGTTGAACTGGTACTGGCCACCGGTCGGTTCGATCTTGGCGATATCGGCCTCGTTGCAGAACAGCTTCCAGTCCGGCAAGGAGATCGTCGACAAGTCACTCAGATCAGGTCGGTTGATATAGGAGAACTTGAAGTTCCCCGGTGCCTCGTTACTCAGGATGGTGACGACGGCGGCCTCGCCAATGGTAAAGCTCGGGAACTTGTAGGCCAGTTCGGCCGACGACTGCAACGAGAAGTTCTTGGGCATCACCGGCCCGCCTTCCGACATGCCGAACTCCATGTTGACGATGGCGGCGTAGCGGATTTCACCGGCTTGCATCTTGCTGTTGATGACGTCCATGGCCGTCACCCAGCCGTTGCAGGCGTCGACCACATCGAAGTTGCGGCAGTTCAGGCCCAGCGCCTTGGCGATGAAGGTACTGTTGGCCGGTTCGATGAAACCACGGGTGACGTTGGGATAGATCAGCAGGTCCAGGTCGGCCTTGCTGATATTGGCCTGGGCCAGCGCCGCGTCGAATGCTGCTTCCATCAGGGCCATCGGCGTCTCGTCAGCCGCCAGCCAATGGCGGGTATCGCTGCCGCTTTTGTCCAGCAACTTGCCGATGGTCTTCAAGGTTTTCGGCAAGTCCTCCTGGAAGGTGTCCCTGGAGTGTTGTTCGACCAGGTTGATGACGTCCTGGTTGGTGACTTGGCGTGACGGCAGTATTGCGGAAAGTCCGACGATCTTCATATAACGTCCTTGTTGAGGGGATTGATCCTGCGTAATGGCTACGCATGGGCAGAGGCATGCTCATTCCTGTAAGCAGCCTCTGGCCCGCTATTTCTAGCACAGGAAAAGAGTGGCTCAATGTCGTGGATCAATGTTCCTGGGCATCGATATCGACAACTTCTACTCCACCCCGAGAGCACTTCAGCGGAACCCTGAATCCCTCTCCGGCATCCAACCTCAACCTCCCTCCCGAGGCTCCGAGATGCCCGCCCACATCGAAGACTACGCCCTCATCGGCAACTGCCGTAGCGCCGCCCTGATCAACCGCGACGGCGCCCTCGACTGGCTGTGCCTGCCACGCTTTGATGCTCCCGCGGTGTTCGCCGCGCTGCTGGGCAACGAGGAAAACGGACGTTGGCGCATCGCCCCCAGCGACCCGGTCGAGCACAGCGCGCGCCGCTACCTCGACGACACCCTGGTACTGGAAACCACCTGGACCACCGCCAGTGGCCGCGCCCGGGTGCTCGACTGCATGCCCCTAGGCGAGCGCAACGCCGTGCTGCGCATCGTCGAGGGCCTGGCCGGCGAAACGGCCTTCGAGATGGACCTGGTGCTGCGCTTCGACTACGGCCGCAGCGTGCCCTGGGTGGAAAAGATCGACCCGCTGACCCTGAGCGCCGTCGCCGGTCCCGATCGGCTGATCCTGCGCAGCAGCACCGAAATCCATGGCCGCGACCACCACAGCGTCGCCCGTTTTCGCGTGGGCGCGGGGCAGCGCCAGGTATTCAGCCTCTGCCACCAGGCCTCGCACCTGCCCGTGCAGCCCGAATGCGACATTGACCACGACTTCGAACAGACCCTGGAGCAGTGGCGCGCCTTCGCCGCCCGCTGCCCTGATGTCGGGCCTTACACCGACCGGGTACGTCGTTCGCTACTGACCCTCAAGGCCATGACCTACGCGCCCACTGGCGGCATGGTCGCCGCCGTCACCACCTCGCTGCCCGAGCGCGTCGGCGGCGAGCGCAACTGGGACTACCGCTACTGCTGGCTGCGCGACGCCACCATGACCCTGCTGGCGTTGATGAACCTGGGCTACTTCGACGAGGCCCAGGCCTGGCGCGAATGGCTGCTGCGCTCGGTGGCCGGCAACCCCGAGCAGATGCAGATCATGTACGGCCTGGCGGGGGAGCGGGATCTTCCCGAGTTCACCTTGCCCTGGCTGCCGGGTTACGAGGGCTCGCAACCGGTTCGGGTCGGCAATGCCGCCGCCGGGCAGTTGCAGCTGGACATCTACGGCGAACTGGCCGACGCCATGACCCAGGCCATCAAGGGCGGGCTGCCGCGCCACTCGCGCGGCGCAGCCATCGCCCGTGCGATCCTGCCGTACCTGGAAGGCATCTGGCGAGAGCCGGACGAGGGGCTGTGGGAGGTGCGGGGCGGCCGCCAGCACTTCGTGCACTCCAAGGTCATGGCCTGGGTTGCCTTCGACCGGGCGGCGGGCCTGGCCGACACCACCGAGGAGGGGCGTGAGCGCAGCCGGCATTACCGCCAGGTGGCGGACGAGATCCGTGACGAGGTCTGCCGGCGCGGGCTGGACGCCGGCGGCCGGCACTTCGTCCAGGCCTACGGCTCGACGGAGCTGGACGCGAGTCTGCTGCAGATCGCCCTGACCGGCTTTCTGCCGGCCGACGATCCACGCTTTCTGCGCACCCTGGAACAGATCGAAAGGCGCCTGCTGCGCAACGGCCTGCTGCTGCGCTACGACAGCGACAGTTGCAGCGACGGCCTGACGCCGGGGGAGGGGACGTTCCTGGTGTGTTCGTTCTGGCTGGCGGATGTGTATGTGCTGCTGGGGCGGCAGGACGAGGCGCAGGTGCTGTATGAGCGACTGACGGGCTTGTGCAATGACGTGGGGCTGCTGGCCGAACAGTACGACCCGGCGGGGAAGCGCATGCTGGGGAATTTCCCGCAGGCGTTCAGCCATATCGGGATCATCAATACGGCGTTGAACCTGCACCGGGCGCAGTGTCCGGTGCGGGATCGGGCGGGGGGCAGTTGATGGTGAGACGGTAGGGTTATCCTTGCTCCGGCGGCACTCCAGTGGCGAGGGCGTCTTTTCTTTACTCGTAGTAGCCCACGGTGTCCCTTAATTGGTCAGCGAATTCGTAGATGTCGTCTAATGAGTTAATGGGGTGGCGTGTGAGCCTTCAACTCATCCATTGTGGTTTGAATGCGATCTTCTGCATTATTCGAGGGCTCACTCTGCGTTTCGGTAACACTCTTTTCAGCAGGGGTTGGTTAAGAAACACCACTCATGGCCGAACCGGCGCAGCCGGTGCCATCCTTATGGAGCATGCCCGCTCAGCCCACACCGAGGCGAATCAACACGATAGCTATGGCATGATGCCCGGCCTCGCACGCGATAGACGCCTGCCATGAAAGGAATACTCAGATGCCCTCGACCCCACCCAACGGCCTGCCGGTCTATCGCCTGATCACCGGCAAGGACGACGCCAGTTTCTGCCAGCGTATTTCCGAGAGCCTGGCCTTGGGCTATCAGCTTCATGGGTCGCCCAGTGTGACCTTCGATAGCAGCAAGGGACATGTAGTGGCTGCTCAAGCGGTGCTGTGGCCGGTAGTCAGGGACTGAGACGGACATGGATGCTGCAATCCGCCTGCGCCGGGCCATGCTCGACGACGCCGATGAAGTTGCCGTCCTGGTTGCAGCGGCCTACAGCCCCTACATCGCGAGGATCGGTCGGGTGAATGGCAGGCTCCCGGTCATGGTGCTGTGAACACGTAGTCTGAGGGTTCGAAGCATTCCTGCGTGTTCATGTGCACATTGCGCAAATGCTCGGTTTGCTGAAGTGCCACCTGGAGCGGTTCGGCGGCATAGCCGATGAGCAAGGCGCGGCGCGGCGCGCCGCTGGCATTCAGGCTGGCGGCATGCACCAGGTCTACATCGAACACCAGGGCATCCCCCGCGCGCCCCGACAGGTGAAGGCTCCGGGATTCGTCGCTGTAGTCGAAGGGCGTCTCGCCAGGTTCAGGCCGGTGGCTGCCAGGGACAATGCGGGTGGCGCCGTTCTGCGGGCCGTAGTCGTCCAGATAGACCATGACACCCACCAGGTCGCCCGGCCGCTGCATCGACAGATCGCGATGCAGCGCCTGGTGGCCGCCACCCGCCACGGGGGCACGGCCCTCCACCTGGTAGAGAAAGAACCGTTCGCCGATCAGCGCGCCCACCGCTGCCAGCAACTGCGGCAGGCGGCAGACCGCCTGGACCCGCTTGGCGCAGTCCAGTTGCGAGTGACGCCAGTCGCTGGCGCGCGGCACTGGCCACTGCCGCGCAGGTTTCACCCCGGCCTCGAACACATGGCGCAGTTCTTCCAGCCATCCCTGGGGGACGGCCTGGCGAAGCAGGACGTAACCGGCCTGCTGAAGTGTCGCGTGATGGGGCATTGTCGTCTCGCTCTCCCTGTCGATGACCCAGCGTAGTAAGCACGGCTGGCTTTTGCGAGGGGCAGCAATCCCCAGCTCGTCGCAGGCCAACACTTTCCGGCAAAAATCCCGGATAATGCCCGCCATTTATCCGTTCCCGCCCGCTTTTGGTACCCCTGCGCATGGAAATCAAGGTCAATTTTCTCGACAACCTTCGTCTCGAAGCCAAGTTCGACGACTTCACGGTGATCGCCGACCAGCCGATCCGCTACAAGGGCGACGGCTCGGCCCCGGGGCCGTTCGACTACTTCCTGGCGTCGTCGGCGCTGTGCGCGGCGTACTTCGTCAAGCTGTACTGCCAGACCCGCGATATTCCGACCGAGAACATCCGCCTGTCGCAGAACAACATCGTCGACCCCGAGAATCGCTACAACCAGATCTTCAAGATCCAGGTCGAGCTGCCCGAGGACATCTCCGAGAAGGACCGCCAGGGCATCCTGCGCTCCATCGACCGCTGCACCGTGAAGAAGGTGGTGCAGACCGGCCCCGAGTTCATCATCGAGCAGGTCGACAACCTCGACGCCGACGCCCAGGCGCTGCTGATGCCGGTGTCGGATACCAGCACCTACATTCCGGGCAAGGACCTGCCGCTGGAGCAGACCATCGCCAACATGTCGGCGATCCTCGCGGGCCTGGGGATGAAGATCGAGATCGCCTCCTGGCGCAACATCGTGCCCAATGTCTGGTCGCTGCACGTGCGCGACGCGCAGTCGCCGATGTGCTTCACCAATGGCAAGGGCGCGACCAAGGAAGCGGCGCTGGCCTCGGCGCTGGGCGAGTTCATCGAGCGGCTGAACTGCAACTTCTTCTACAACGACCAGTTCTGGGGCGAGGACATCGCCAATGCGGCGTTCGTGCACTACCCCAACGAGCAGTGGTTCAAGCCAGGACCCAAGGACGCGCTGCCGGCCGAGATCCTCGACGAGCACTGCCTGCAGATCTTCAACCCCGACGGCGAGCTGCGCGGCTCGCACCTGTACGACACCAACTCGGGCAACAAGGAGCGTGGCATCTGCTCGCTGCCGTTCGTGCGCCAGTCGGACGGCGAGACGGTGTACTTCCCGTCCAACCTGATCGAGAACCTGTACCTGAGCAACGGCATGAGCGCCGGCAACACCCTGGCCGAGGCACAGGTCCAGTGCCTTTCGGAAATTTTCGAGCGAGCGGTCAAACGCGAGATCCTCGAAGGCGAGCTGTGCCTGCCGGACGTGCCGCAGGAGGTGCTGGCCAAGTACCCGGGCATCGTCGCCGGCATCCAGGGGCTGGAGGAGCAGGGCTTCCCGGTGCTGGTCAAGGACGCGTCGCTGGGCGGTGAGTTCCCGGTGATGTGCGTGACCCTGATGAACCCGCGCACCGGCGGCGTGTTCGCCTCGTTCGGCGCCCACCCGAGCTTCGAGGTGGCGCTGGAACGCAGCCTCACCGAACTGCTCCAGGGCCGCAGCTTCGAGGGCCTGAACGACCTGCCGCAGCCGACCTTCGACAGCCTCGCGCTGACCGAGCCGAACAACTTCGTCGAGCACTTCATCGATTCCAGCGGCGTGGTGTCGTGGCGCTTCTTCGGCGCCAAGGCCGACTTCGAGTTCGTCGAGTGGGACTTCTCGGGGCACGGCGAGGACTCCAACCAGCAGGAGGCGCAGACCCTGTTCGGCATCCTCAAGGACCTGGGCAAGGAGGTGTACATGGCCGTGTACGACGACCTTGGCGCCACTGCCTGCCGCATCCTGGTGCCGGGTTATTCCGAGATCTACCCGGTCGAGGACCTGATCTGGGACAACACCAACCGCGCGCTGGGGTTCCGTGCCGATATCCTCAACCTGCACAAGCTGGACAATCGTTCGCTGAAGCTGCTGCTCAAGCGCCTGGACAACGCCGAGGTGGATGACTACACCACCATCACCACGCTGATCGGCGTCGAGTTCGACGACAACACGGTGTGGGGTCAGCTGACCATCCTCGAGCTGAAGCTGTTGATCCACCTGGTGCTGCAGCGTTTCGAGGAGGCCAAGGAGCTGGTCGAGATGTTCCTGCAGTTCAACGACAACACCGTCGAGCGCGGGCTGTTCTACCAGGCGTTGAACGTGGTGCTGGAGGTGGTGCTGGACGATGAGCTGGAGATGGCCGACTACGAGCACAACTTCCGTCGCATGTTCGGCAATGAGCGGATGGACGCGGTGCTGGGCTCGGTGGACGGCAGCGTCCGGTTCCATGGGTTGACGCCGACCAACCTGCAGCTCGAGGGACTGGATCGCCACCTGCGCCTGGTGGAGAGCTACAAGAAGCTGCACGCGGCGCGGGCGCGGGCGGCAGGGCTCTGAGCCGAGTCGCTCGAATGAATGAAAAGGGTCGCTTGGCGACCCTTTTTCTTAACGCAAGCGCAATACCCGGTCCAGGGACAGTGCACCGCCGCCCCGGGCGATCAGCAGCAGGAGCAGGCCGGCCCAGGAAAGGTGGGTGGGCCAGGCGTCCGGATAGACGAAGATCTCGATCACCAGGGTCATGCCCAGCAGGGCCAGGGCTGACAGCCGGGTGAACAGGCCGAGTACCAGCAACAGTGGGAACAGGTGCTCGGCGTAGGTCGCCAGGTGCGCCGCCAGCCAGGGTGACACCAGCGGCAAGGCGTACTCGCTCTGGAACAGCTCGTAGGTGCCGGGGGTGATGCTCAGCAGGCCTTCGACCTTGGTCCGACCGGACAGAAAGAAGATCGAGGCGATGCCCAGGCGGGCGACCAGGCACAGGACGCTGTCGCCAAGCAGGCGTTGCAGCTGTTCGGCGAGGCGGTTCCAGTAAAAACGCAGGCCGTGGGGCGATGAACTGGCGTGGCTGATGTCCATGGCGTTTTCCTCAGGTGAAGGCGAGCGGGCGCAAGGCCCGGGCATTCAGCAGCCTGCCCAGCAGGTCACTGAAGTCCAGGTTGGGTTGGGCGTGCAGGGCCAACTGCGAGGCCTTGTCCAATGGGTAGCCGGCGGCACAGGCATCGAGGAAGATGCATCCCCCCAGGCTCAACGGCTGGTGGACGACGCCTTCGCGGTCGCCGCTGAGCAGGGCGCCTTCGGCCACCCAGGGCTGGTCCTCGGGCCAGGGCCTGCCATCGCGGCCGTGCTGCCAGAGGCTGTAGGCAGGATGCTGGTCGAACCAGTGCCAGCGCACGCCGGAGCGCGGGCTCAACTGGCTGTGTTCGAGGTCCGAGGCGGTCATGCCGGCCAGGTCGGCCAATCTCAGCCAGGGATCGTCGTCGGCGCTGAATGCTTCGCACCAGGCGAAGTCCAGCCGTGCGACATCCGCCAGGTAGCAAAGTCCATGGACGGGCTGCAACGCCTCGAGAAATGCCGGAAACGCCGCGCCATAGCGGATCAGCCGCACATCACAGGGCGGCGATTGCCGGGCATATTCCGCGGCGGCGTCGTGCATCCATTGCTGCCCGACCAGGGTCTCGACGCTGGGAAAGTTGGCGCGCAGGGCCTCGACGCAACCGGACAGCACCGTGTTGCGATACACCGCGAACGCGGGCTGCGCCGTCAGTGTCGCCAGCTCAGGCGCGGGGCGCTGATAGAGGGCGTCGATGAAGGCGTTCTGGAACTGTCCGAGGCTGAGGTTCATGGCAAGGCTCCTGCCAGGTCCAGGGTGGCCTGGGCGAAGGCGCGTTCGGCGAGCAGTTCGTCGAACGCCGGGATGTTGCCGTCGCGTTCTATCAAGGTCGGGCGCGGACCGATGCGGGCGATCAACTGCTGGTACAGCGACCACACCGGCGCAGCGATGGCGGCATCGTGGGAATCGACCAGCAGTGCGCCCTGGTCGTCGTGACTGTGCCCGGCCAGGTGAATCTCGGTGATGGCCTGGGCAGGGAAGCGGGCGAGGTAGTCGGCGGCATCGAAGCCGAGATTGTGGGCGCTGACGTACACATTGTTGACGTCCAGCAACAGGCCGCAGCCGGTGCGTCGCACCAGCTCGGCAAGGAAGTCGATCTCATCCAGGTCATGGCCCTGCAAGTGCAGGTAATGGCTGGGGTTCTCGATGGAGATGTGGCAGCCCAAACCGTCCTGGGTGCGCTGGATGTTGTCGGCAATACGGGCCAGGGCCTCGTCGCTGCGTGGAAAGGGCAGCAGGTCTGGATGATACTGGCCGCGCCAGGTCGACCAGGCCAAGTGCTCCGACACCAGGGCCGGGCGTACCTGGTCGATCAGGGTACGCAGGCGCCGCAGGTGCGTGGTGTCAGGTTCGGCATCCGCCGCCAGTGACAGCGCCACGCCGTGCAGCGACAGCGGATGGCGCTCGGCCATCCGCGCCAGCCAGGCCAGACGAGGGCCACCGACCATGTAGTTCTCCGGATGGACTTCGAACCACAACCCTTCGGCGTGGCAGGCCCAGGCCTGGTCATAGTGCTCGGCCTTCAAGCCGAGCCCTGCGCCCATCGGCTGATTCCCGTTCATGGTCGATGGCCTCTGCTCAGGATTTGACCGGGGTCAGCGAACCCATGCCGTTGGGGGTCTTGATCGAGGTGCAGGTACCGGTCGGTACGTTTTTCCAGTGCATGCCGTCGTAGTCCTTTTTCGCGCTGCCGGCGCAGGTGGTGCCGGCGCCGGCCTTGCAGTCGTTCTTGCCGGCCATGGCCACGCCGTAGCATTTCTCCATGGTGGCTGCCTTGGTGGTGTCGTCGGCCACGGCTGCCCCTGCCAGGGAGGCGAGGGCGAGGGCGGCGGTGGCGAGGGCGAGGGTTTTCATGGTGTCGTCTCCAGAAGGTGGGGCCGTGGTGATGTACCGGCGGCTCATGGAGTAGTTCGCGGTGATGGGCGAGGCGGTTACAGCGCCTGCGAAAATATTTTTCGCCACCTGCGCCGGCCTCCTAAGGTAAGGAGGTGGCGTCGGTGCTTGCGTAGGGCGTTGCGGCGATGGTTGGATAAAAAAGAAACCCACAGACGGTGTAACCCTGGCGGCCGATGCAACGAACTAACCCACAGGATGTGCTCAGTGCACGCGAGTCACACTTGCAGGCCCTGCTGTTGCTTGGGCTGGCCGGTGACGCCGGGGCCTATCGCGAATTTCTCGCGGCGCTGGCGGTGCACCTGCGTGGTTTCTTGCGTCGGCGCCTGGCGCAGCGACCGGCCGAGGTCGAGGATCTGCTGCAGGAGGTGCTGCTGGCGGTGCACAATGCCCGTCACACCTACCAGGCGCAGCAACCGCTTACCGCCTGGGTGCAGGCGATCGCCCGCTACAAGCTGGCCGACCACTGGCGCGGCCAGGCCCGGCGCGAGGCACGCCATGAGCCGCTGGAGGACGACAGCGAGCTGTTCGCCTGTGCTGATGAAGCGCCGGCCGAGGCCCGCCGGGACTTGAACAAGCTGCTTGGGCTGTTGCCCGACCGCCAGCGCCTGCCCATCGTCCACGTCAAGCTGGAAGGGCTGTCGGTGGAGGAAACCGCGCGTCTCACCGGGCTGTCCAGTTCGGCGGTGAAGGTGGGCATACACCGGGGGCTCAAGGCCCTGGGAAGGTTGATTCGAGGTAAAGACGACCATGAAGACCGATGAGCTGATCAGCCTTTTGGCGACCGCCGCAGAGCCGGTGGATCGTCACGTGCTGGCGCGACGGCTGCTGCTGGCGCTGCTGGCCGGCATGCTGGGCGCATTGCTGATGACCGCTGCCATCTACGGCGTGCGCAGCGATCTGGCCGAGGTGGCGCGCACGCCGCTGTTCTGGGCCAAGCTGGCCTTGCCCACCAGCCTGGGCCTGCTGGCCCTGTGGCTGACCCAGCGCCTGGCCAGGCCGGGTGTGCGCGGTGGCGCGCTGTGGGGATTGCTCGGCCTGCCGCTGCTGCTGGTGTGGCTGGGGGCAGCCGTCAGCCTGGCCGGCGCGCCGGTGGAGGCCCGCGCCGACCTTATCTTCGGCCGCACCTGGCGCACCTGCGCGTTGAACATAGCCCTGCTCTCGGCACCCGTATTCGCCGCCGTGTTCTGGGCCCTGCGCGGCCTGGCACCGACCCGGCTGCGCCAGGCCGGCGCAGCTGGCGGGCTGCTCGCTGGATCCACCGCGACCCTCGTGTACTGCCTGCACTGCCCGGAAATGGGTGTACCGTTCTGGGGGCTGTGGTACCTGTTGGGGATGTTGTTGCCGACCGTCGTCGGGGCGGTGGCAGGGCCTCGACTGCTGCGTTGGTGATCGGGTGCGTTTTTGCGGTGCTGCGCAGCCCTTTCGCGGTGCAAGGCCGCTTCTACACGACAACGTGTCAAGCCTTCAGGCTGTCGTGACCAGAGGTAATGTCACCTGCAGTGCCAGCCCGCCCTCGCTCCGGCGATGTGCGGTGATGCGGCCGCCATGGGCCTCGCAGATCGCCTGGGCGATCGACAGGCCCAGGCCGCCGCCGCCGCTGACCCGCGCCCGCGACTGTTCGGCGCGCCAGAAGCGCACGAACATGTTGCCCAGGTCCTTCTGCTCGACCGCTTGCCCACGATCGAGGAATTCCAGCTGCACGCAGTCTTTGGCCTGGCGCACGGCGACACTGAGCTCGCGGCCGTCGGAGGCGTACTTGAGGGCATTCTCGATCAGGATGTTGATCAACTGGCCGATCCGCGCCGGGTCGGCCTCGATCACCACGTCATCGGCAAGCGCCGTGTGCAACTGCATCCTGGCGGCCTCGAATTGCGGCGCGAACCAGGCCAGACGCTCCTCGACCAGCCTGGCCGGGGAGAACAGGCTGATGTGCAGGGGCAGCTGCCCGGCATGGGCCAGGGACAGCAGGTGCAGGTCGCCCACCAGGGTGTTGAGGTTGTACAGCTGGTTCTGCACCAGGCGCAATTGCTCAGGGCACAGCGGGAACACCTCGTCGAGCATGCCCTGCACCCGACCCAGCGCGGCATTGAGCGGGGTGCGCAGTTCATGGGCCAGGTTGGAGCTCGACTCGGCCACTTCGCTTTCATACAGCGCCAGGCGTTCGACCAGCTTGTTGAAGTCGGTGCACAGGCGCTGCATTTCCTTGGGCTGGCGCGGGTGCTGGCTGACCCGCACGCTGAGGTCGCCCTCGGCCACCCGCCGTGCCCCTACGGCGATCTGGCGGAACTGCCGGGACAGCGGCCTGGACAGGTACAGGCCGACCATCAAGGTGAACGGAATGATCACGATGACGAAGCCGTAGAGCACCAGCCAGTCGATGCTGTTACCGGGGCCGGGAAGAAAGTCGTGGATGTCGTAGTAGGTCTGCAGCAAGTGCCACAGCCTGGACTCGTTGCGCGGCACATCGGCCAGGCCGGCCACCAGCGCGGCGCGGTCCTCGGGTCGCATCGATTGCAGCACCAGGTAGTCGCTGATCCAGAAGTACAGGTACATGCACACGGTAATGGTGATCACCGCGCCGACGGCGAGCAGGGTCATTCTCAGGCCGACCCACAGCCACAGCGGACGTTTGCGCATAAGCGGTCAGCGGAACCGGTAGCCAACGGAGCGCACGGTCACCAGCACGCCGCTGATGCCCAGGGCTTCGAGCTTGCGCCGCAGGTTGTGCACGTGGGTGTCGATGATGCGCACCAGCGCATCGCTCTCGGGCATGCACAGCTCAAGCAGTTCCTCGCGGCTGAAGGCCTTGGTCGGTGTGCGCAGCAGCGCGGCGAGCAGAAGCAGTTCCGAACGGGTCAGGTCGAGCACCTGCTCCTCGCCATCGCGGGTCCGTACTCCGGCCACGAAGCGCTCGGCGTCGACCCAGACGCCCTGGCACTCGAGGCGCTGGCGATTGTCTGCCGGCGTGCCGTAGCGGCGCAGCACCGCGTGTACCCGGGCCACCACCTCCTTGGGGTTGCAAGGCTTGACCACGTAGTCGTCGGCGCCGTAGCGCAGGGCGCCGATCTTGTCCGGCTCGTCGCCGATGGCGGTGACCATGATCACCGGGGTGTCGGCGCTGCGGCGGATCTCGGTCAGCAGCTCCGGGCCGGACATTTTTGGCAGCATCATGTCCAGCAGCACGATCGCCGGCGTGCGCTGACGGAACAGGGCAAGTCCGCGGGCGCCGTCCTCGGCGATGTCCACCTCGAAACCGTCGCGCTTCAGGTAGGCCTCCAGGATGCTTGCACCATCGGCGTCGTCCTCGACGATCAATACGCGCTTGGGGGTCATGGGTTGTCTCGCGGGGCGCGCAGCCCTGCCAGCACTTCGGCGGCGGTAGTGACGTGGCCGAAGTGGTGTTTCCACAGGTCGATGCCCAGCTGACCGGAACGGTCCAGCGAGGAGCCCATGGTCAGGTCGGTGACCAGTGTCGGCGTCAGGCCTGCATCGAACAGGGCGAAGCCGGCAGCCAGCACGCAGGTTTCGGTCTGCAGCCCGCACACGAGCACGCGTTCGACGCCCAGCTGCTTGATGTAGTCCAGTGTCTCGGCGGTCTGGCCATAGCCATGCTTGATGAACACCTTGTCCGCCTCGACCAGGGCCACATCCTCAGCGGCCGGGTGCCAGCCGAGCTGGCGCTGGAACGGGGTGGCCTGCTCGTCGTGCAGCTCGATCGAGGCGATGGTGGGAATGTGCGCCGACAGCACGCGGATGCCATCCACCAGTTTCTCGGAGGGGCTGAAGGTGGATTGCACATCGACGATGAGCAGGACTTGCTGCATGGCGGATTCCCGGGCGCGGTTCGAAAGCTGGCGAGTATACCGCCGCACGCGGGAATTTTGCGGCCAGTGGCCTGCTCCGGGCTCAGCCAAGGTTCTTGGAAGGTGCATGTGTAACACGCGCTTGCCCCGCCAACACCGGCACCGCCTGTGCCATGCACCTCGTTGCCTGCGTCGCGGGCCAAGCCCGCACGGTCCTTTTATCGCCTGCTAGGCCGCCAATCGCCCGCCGGCAATCGCCTCCGACGCCGCCAGCATCGCCCGCAACAGCACCGCGCAACCGGCCGCGAGATCCCCAGGGGCGGCGTTCTCGATTTCGTTGTGGCTGATGCCGCCTTCGCAGGGCACGAAGATCATCCCGGCCGGGCCCAGCTCGGCGAGGAAGATCGCGTCGTGGCCTGCGCCGCTGACGATGTCCATGTGCGCCAGGCCCAGGTTGCGCGCCGAGTCGCGCACCGCCTCGACACAGCCCTTGTCGAAGTACAGGGCCGGGAAGTCGGCGGTGGGTACCAGCTCGTAGCTCAGCCCGTGTTTCGCAGTTGTGGCCTCGATCACCTGGCGCACTTCGGCGATCATCGCGTCCAGTTGCTCGCCTTCGAGATGACGGAAGTCCAGGGTCATGCGCACTTCGCCGGGGATCACATTGCGTGAGCCTGGATAGGCCTGCAGGCAGCCGACCGTGCCGCAGGCATGGGGCTGGTGGGCGAGGGCGGTGCGGTTGACCGCCTCGACCACGGCGGCGCCGCCGACCAGGGCGTCCTTGCGCAGGTGCATCGGCGTGGGACCGGCGTGGGCCTCGACGCCGCGCAGGGTCAGGTCGAACCATTTCTGGCCAAGGGCGCCGAGCACCACGCCGATGGTCTTGTGCTGGTCCTCGAGGATCGGGCCCTGTTCGATGTGCGCCTCGAAATAGGCGCCCACCGGGTGGCCGGTCACGACGCGGCTGCCGGCGTAGCCGATGGCGTTCAGTGCCTCGCCGACGCTCACGCCCTGGGCGTCGCGCTTGGCCAAGGTCTCTTCGAGGGTGAACTTGTTGGCGAACACCCCCGAACCCATCATGCACGGGGCGAAGCGCGAGCCTTCCTCGTTGGTCCACACCACCACCTCCAGCGGCGCCTCGGTCTCCACGCCCAGGTCGTTGAGGGTGCGGATCACCTCCAGCCCGGCCATCACGCCAAAGCAGCCGTCGAACTTGCCGCCGGTGGGCTGGGTATCGATATGGCTGCCGGTCATCACCGGCGGCAGCTTGGCGTTGCGCCCGGGGCGGCGGGCGAAGATGTTGCCGACCGCATCGATGCTCACCGTGCAGCCGGCCGCCTCGCACCACTGCACGAACAGGTCGCGGGCCTGGCGGTCGAGGTCGGTCAGCGCCAGGCGGCAGACGCCGCCCTTGGCCGTGGCGCCGAGGTGGGCGAGGTCCATCAGTGACTGCCACAGGCGGGCGCTGTCGATGTGCTGCTTGCTCGATTGCAGGACTTCCTTGGCGAGGGTGGTCATGGGTATCTCCTCAGGCTGTTGTTTTTGGCATCACGTGGGAGCTGCAGTGCATCAAGGCAACGGCTTGGCCAGCCGCGCCGGTCCGCGCACCGCGAGGCCACCGAGGGCGTAGTAGAGCCCGCCGCCGAGCAGCGAGCCGGTGAACCAGCCATAGTCGTAGAACCAGCTGAAACTGCTGTTGCCGATGGCCATCACGGTCAGCGCCACCGGCACGCCGAAGGCGACGAACCCGGCCCAGTTCCAGGCCGGGTACACGTCGTCGCGGTACAGCCCGGCCAGGTCCAGGTGCTGGCGGCGGACCAGGAAATAGTCCACCACCATGATCCCGGCAATTGGCCCGAGCAGGCTGGAGTAGCCCAGCAGCCAGTTGGAGTACACGCTCTCCAGGCTCAGGTCGGAGACGATCCAGCCGAGCTTCTTGAGCAGCTCGTGACCCATCAGCGCCAGGCCGATGAAGCCGGTCAGCCAGACCGCGCGGCTGCGCCCGATCAGCCGCGGGGCAATGTTCTGGAAGTCGTTGGTGGGCGAGACGATGTTGGCCGCGGTGTTGGTCGACAGCGTGGCGATGATGATCAGCGCCATGGCCAGGGCCACCCAGCCGGGGCTCTGGATATGGCCGATCAGGCTCACCGGGTCGGACACTGTCTGGCCCACCAGCGAGGCGGAAGCGGCGGTCATGATCACGCCCAGCGAAGCGAACAGGAACATGGTCAGCGGCAGGCCGAAGATCTGCCCGAGGATCTGGTCCTTCTGGCTCTTCGCGTAACGGCTGAAATCGGGGATGTTCAGCGATAGCGTGGCCCAGAAGCCGACCATCGCGGTAAGCCCGGCGCAGAAGTAGCCGACCACGCTGGCGCCCTCGGGGCGCTTGGGCGGCTGCGCCAGCAGTTCGCTCATCGACATGTGCGGCAGCGCCCAGAACAGCAGGCCGACACCCACCGCCACCAGCAGCGGCGCCGATAGCGTCTCCAGCCACTTGATCGACTCGGCGCCGCGCAGCACCACCCACAGGTTCAGCGACCAGAACAGCATGAAGCCAATCACCTCGCCGGTGCCGCCCAGTGCCTTCCACTCGGGGAACAGCGAGCCGAGGAACAGGTGGATGGCCAGCCCGCCGAACATCGTCTGGATGCCGAACCAACCACAGGCCACCACGGCGCGGATCAGGCACGGCACGTTGGAGCCGAAGATGCCGAACGAGGCGCGCAGCAGCACCGGGAAGGGGATGCCGTACTTGGTGCCGGGGAAGGCGTTGAGGGTCAGCGGAATCAGCACAATGAGGTTGGCCAGCAGGATCGCCAGCAGCGCCTCGCTCACGCTCAGGCCGAAGTAGGCGGTGAGCACGCCGCCGAGGGTATAGGTGGGCACGCAGATGGACATGCCCACCCACAGCGCGGTGATGTGCCACTTGTTCCAGGTGCGCTGGTGCACCTTGGTCGGGGCGATGTCGTGGTTGTAGCGGGGGCTGTCGAGGACGTCGCTGCCGGCGTCGAGCTCGAACAGGCCATGCTGCTCGACCACTTGCGATCTGCTCTGTTGCATGGGGTTCTCCAGGTCTTTTTTCTTGTAGTTGTCGCTCATCGGGCTGCCGCGATGGCCGGAGTACACACACCAGCAGTACTGCTCCTCCGGTCCGGCCAGGCGGTTGTGGCCTGCGTTTTCAACAAACGTGCCGGGAAAGCCCGCGCCTTCCCGGCGGCCGCCGCCAACCGGAGGTAACTCACTGTCTTGCAAGGGCATTCTTCAGCGCGACGACGAGGGTGGGGTGGGCACCCTGGTGCGCCGTCTGTCTGGCCGGTCCGTCACCCGCGTGGTTCAAACGGGTGCAACCTGGAAAACCACTGGCGCGGCCTGCGCCTTCCAGCCAGGAAACAAACTGCTGATTTTGCGTAGAAAATCTTGACCAATTTGGCTTCCTGTCAAGTGCGTCAAAATGGTGAAGGGGTGTCACATTTTGGTTAATTGTTAAATTTTTTATTAAAAATCAAACAGTTACAAAATATAATATTTGCATATATTTTTTCTTGATGAATATCCGATCAGATACTAGCCTCGATTCTTGTCAGGCCTGACAGGATTGAACGCGTCACCTCCAGCGCCCGGCCCGAAACTATTCCAAGAACCGGCCAGAAGACCGGTCAGCCTGCGAGGAAAACGGCATGTCCCTGTTGATCCGTGGCGCCACCGTGGTTACCCATGAAGAGAGCTACCGTGCAGATGTCCTGTGTGTCGATGGTCTGATCCGCGCCATCGGCAGCCACCTCGAAACCCCCACCGATTGCGAAGTCCTCGACGGCTCAGGCCAGTACCTGATGCCCGGCGGCATCGACCCGCACACCCACATGCAACTGCCGTTCATGGGCACGGTGGCCAGCGAGGACTTTTTCAGTGGCACCGCCGCAGGCCTGGCCGGGGGCACTACCTCGATCATCGACTTCGTTATCCCCAATCCGCAGCAATCGCTGCTCGAGGCCTTCCATACCTGGCGTGGCTGGGCGCAGAAGAGCGCGAGCGACTACGGCTTCCATGTCGCCATCACCTGGTGGAGCGAGCAGGTCGCCGAGGAGATGGGCGAGCTGGTGGCCAAGCATGGGGTGAACAGCTTCAAGCACTTCATGGCCTACAAGAACGCGATCATGGCCGCCGACGACACCCTGGTGGCCAGCTTCGAACGCTGCCTGCAACTGGGCGCGGTGCCGACAGTGCACGCCGAGAACGGCGAGTTGGTCTATCACCTGCAGAAGAAGCTGCTGGCCCAGGGCCTGACCGGGCCCGAGGCGCATCCGCTGTCGCGCCCGTCGCAGGTCGAGGGCGAGGCCGCCAGCCGCGCCATCCGCATCGCCGAGACCCTTGGCACGCCGCTGTACCTGGTGCATGTCTCCAGCCGCGAGGCGCTGGATGAGATCACCTATGCCCGGGCCAAGGGCCAGCCGGTGTACGGCGAGGTGCTGCCGGGCCACCTGTTGCTGGACGACAGCGTCTACCGCGACCCGGACTGGGCCACAGCCGCCGGCTACGTGATGAGCCCGCCGTTCCGGCCGCGCGAGCATCAGGAGGCGCTGTGGCGCGGCCTGCAGTCGGGCAACCTGCACACCACCGCCACCGACCACTGCTGCTTCTGCGCCGAGCAGAAGGCCATGGGCCGCGACGACTTCAGCCGCATCCCCAACGGCACCGCCGGCATCGAGGACCGCATGGCGGTGCTGTGGGATGCCGGGGTGAACAGCGGGCGCCTGTCGATCCACGAGTTCGTCGCGCTCACCTCCACCAACACCGCGAAGATCTTCAACCTGTTCCCGCGCAAAGGCGCCATCCGCGTCGGCGCCGACGCCGACCTGGTGCTGTGGGATCCGCAGGGCACGCGCACGATCAGCGCCCAGACCCATCACCAGCGGGTCGACTTCAACATCTTCGAAGGCCGCACCGTGCGCGGTATCCCCAGCCATACCATCAGCCAGGGCAAGGTGCTCTGGGCCGATGGCGACCTGCGCGCCGAGCCGGGCGCGGGGCGCTATGTGGAGCGGCCGGCGTACCCGTCGGTGTACGAGGTGCTGGAGCGGCGTGCCGAGCATCAGCGGCCGACACCGGTTCAGCGCTGAGGCCATTGGGGCCGCTTCGTAGCCCATCGCGACGCAAGGCCGCTCCCACAGGGATCGGTGCTTTGGCTGTGGGAGCGGCCTTGTGTCGCGAAAGGGGCGCAAGCGCCCCCTGATAACAACACCCATGCTCCTGTTGACTGCCATCCCCCAGAACGGACAGGCGAGTGACCGCCGCCTGAGCCCATAAAAACGCGAGAGGCTACAACCGTGATCGACGCCCTGAACCACTTGCCGCGCCCCCGGGCCGGCGCCGACCAGCTGGCCGAGGCCTTCAGCGACCTCGCGCCCCCACTCACCGCCCGCCAGGCCGCCGTCGAGAGCGCGCGCTGCCTGTACTGCTACGACGCGCCCTGCGTCAATGCGTGCCCCAGCGAGATCGACATCCCCTCGTTCATCCACCGCATCAGCGACGAGAACCTGCAGGGCGCCGCCGAACGCATTCTTTCGGCCAACATCCTCGGCGGCAGCTGCGCCCGGGTGTGCCCCACCGAGATCCTCTGCCAGCAGGCCTGCGTGCGCAACAACGCCCAGGAATGCGCGCCGGTGCTGATCGGCCAGCTGCAGCGCTACGCCCTGGACCACGCCGGCTTCACCGAACATCCGTTCCAGCGCTCGCCGGCCAGCGGCAAGCGCATCGCCGTGGTCGGCGCCGGCCCCGCCGGGCTGTCCTGCGCGCACCGCCTGGCCATGCACGGCCATGACGTGGTGATCTTCGAGGCGCGGGAGAAAGCCGGTGGCCTCAATGAGTACGGCATCGCCCGCTACAAGCTGGTGGACGACTACGCCCAGCGCGAGGTGGAGTTCCTGCTGGGCATCGGCGGTATCGAGATCCGCCATGGCCAGCGCCTGGGCGCCAACCTGTCGCTGGGAGAGCTGCATGCCCAGCACGACGCGGTGTTCCTCGGCCTGGGCCTGGATGCCGCGCGCCAGCTGGGCCTGGCGGACGAGGACGCCCCGGGCCTGCTCGCCGCCACCACGTACATCCGCGAGCTGCGCCAGGCCGACGACCTCACCCAGCTGCCGCTGGCCGACCGCTGCCTGGTGCTAGGCGCCGGCAATACCGCCATCGACATGGCCGTGCAGATGAGTTGCCTGGGGGCCCGCGACGTCAACCTGGTTTACCGCCGTGGCGTGTCCGACATGGGCGCTACCGGTCACGAACAGGAAATCGCCAAGCACAACCAGGTGCGTCTGCACACCTGGGCCAGGCCCGAGGCCGTGCTGCTGGATGATGCCGGGCGCGTGCGCGGCATGCGCTTCGCGCGCACGCAACTGGTCGATGGGCGCCTGGGCGATACCGGCGAAACCTTCGAGCTGGCCGCCGACGCGATCTTCAAGGCCATCGGCCAAGGCTTCGATGACGCAAGCCTGGCCGACCCGCTGGCGGCGCAACTGGCCCGCGACGGTGAGCGCATCCAGGTGGACGCGCACATGCAGACCTCCATCCCCGGTATCTATGCCGGCGGCGACTGCACCGCGCTGGGCCAGGACCTCACCGTCCAGGCCGTGCAACATGGCAAGCTGGCCGCCGAAGCCATCCATGCCCAACTCATGCTCAACGTGGAGGCTGCGTAAATGGCCGATCTGTCCATCGAATTTGCCGGCATCAAGGCGCCCAATCCGTTCTGGCTGGCCTCCGCGCCACCCACCGACAAGGCCTACAACGTGGTCCGCGCCTTCGAGGCCGGGTGGGGCGGGGTGGTGTGGAAGACCCTGGGCGAGGACCCGGCGGCGGTCAACGTGTCGTCGCGCTACTCGGCGCACTTCGGCCCCAACCGGCAGGTGCAGGGCATCAACAACATCGAGCTGATCACCGACCGCTCGCTGGAGATCAACCTGCGCGAGATCACCCAGGTGAAGAAGGACTGGCCCGACCGCGCGCTGATCGTGTCGCTGATGGTGCCGTGCGTGGAAGAGTCCTGGAAGTTCATCCTGCCCTTGGTGGAAGCCACCGGTGCCGATGGCATCGAGCTCAACTTCGGCTGCCCCCACGGCATGCCCGAGCGCGGCATGGGCGCGGCCGTCGGCCAGGTGCCGGAGTACGTGGAAATGGTCACCCGCTGGTGCAAGACCCACTGCGCGCTGCCGGTGATCGTCAAGCTCACCCCCAACATCACTGATATTCGTCAGTCGGCACGCGCCGCGCACCGGGGCGGGGCGGACGCGGTGTCGCTGATCAACACGATCAACTCGATCACCAGCGTCGACCTCGACCGCATGGTCGCCCACCCCATCGTCGGCGACCAGAGCACCCATGGCGGCTATTGCGGTTCGGCGGTCAAGCCGATCGCCCTGAACATGGTCGCCGAAATTGCCCGCGACCCCGAGACCCACGGCCTGCCGATCTGCGGTATCGGCGGTATCGGCACCTGGCGCGATGCCGCCGAGTTCATCGCCCTGGGCAGTGGCGCGGTGCAGGTGTGCACGGCGGCGATGCTGCACGGTTTTCGCATCGTCGACGACATGAAGGACGGCCTGGCGCGCTGGATGGACCAGCACGGCCACCGCAGCCTCGAGGCGTTTCGCGGCCAGGCCGTGGGGCACACCACCGACTGGAAGTACCTGGACATCAACTACAAGACGGTGGCTCGCATCGACCAGGACGCCTGCATCGGCTGTGGGCGCTGCCACATCGCCTGCGAGGACACCTCGCACCAGGCCATCGCCAGCACCCCGAAGGCCGACGGCACCCACGCCTACAGCGTGATCGAGGCCGAGTGCGTCGGCTGCAACCTGTGCCAGATCACCTGCCCGGTGGAGGGCTGCATCGACATGCAGGCGCAGGAGACCGGCAAGCCGTACATGAACTGGACCCAGGATCCGCGCAATCCCTACCGTGAAGCGGGTTGAGAGCATGCCGTGTGGAAACGAAAAAGCCCGCTCAGGGGAGCGGGCTTTCCGGATGGCGCTGGATCAGAAGCCCAGGCGGTCGCGCAGGCTGTAGTACCAGGCGCCGATGGCGCTGAACGGCACACGCAGCATCTGGCCACCCGGGAACGGGTAGTGCGGCAGGCCGGCGAAGGCGTCGAAGCGCTCGGCCTGGCCGCGCAGGGCCTCGGCCAGCACCTTGCCCGCCAGGTGGGTGTAGGTCACGCCGTGGCCCGAGCAGCCCTGGGAGTAGTAGATGTTGTCGCCGATACGGCCGACCTGCGGCAGGCGCGACAGGGTCAGCAGGAAGTTGCCGGTCCAGGCGTAGTCGATCTTGACGTTTTTGAGCTGCGGGAAGGCCTTGAGCATCTTCGGACGGATGATCGCCTCGATGTTCGCCGGGTCGCGCGCGCCGTACACCACGCCGCCACCGAAGATCAGGCGCTTGTCGCTGGTCAAACGGTAGTAGTCGAGCAGGTAGTTGCAGTCCTCGACGCAGTAGTCCTGCGGCAGCAGGGTGCGCGCCAGTTCGTCGCCCAGCGGCTCGGTGGTGATGACCTGGGTGCCGCACGGCATCGACTTGGCCGCGAGTTCCGGCACCAGGTTGCCCAGGTAGGCGTTGCCGGCGACGATGATGAACTTGGCGCGGACCTTGCCCTGCGGGGTGTGCACGACGGGGTTGGCGCCACGCTCGATGCGCACGGCCGGGGTCTGCTCGTAGATGATGCCGCCCAGGGACTCGACCGCGGCAGCTTCGCCCAGGGCCAGGTTCAGCGGATGGATATGGCCGCCGCTCATGTCGAGCATGCCGCCCACATAGTTGTCGCAGGCCACCACTTCACGGATGCGCTTCTGGTCCATCAGCTCCAGCTGGGTGTGGCCAAAGCGTTCCCACAGGCGCTTCTGCGATTCCAGGTGGCCCATCTGCTTGCTGGTCAGCGCGGCGAATACGCCGCCGTCCTTCAGGTCGCACTGGATGTTGTACTTGGCCACGCGTTCACGGATGATGCGCCCGCCCTCGAAGGCCATCTGGCCCAGCAGTTGTGCCTGCTTGGGGCCGACGGTACGTTCGATGACGTCAATGTCGCGGCTGTAGCTGTTGACGATCTGGCCGCCGTTGCGGCCCGAAGCGCCGAAGCCGACCTTGGCGGCCTCGACGATGCTCACCTTGAAGCCGTTCTCCAGCAGGAACAGGGCGCTGGACAGGCCGGTGTAGCCGGCACCGATGATGCACACATCGGTTTCCACCTCACCCTGCAGCGCCGGACGTGGCGGCACCGGGTTGGCCGAGGCGGCGTAGTAGGACTGGGGGTAGGGGGTGTTGGCCATGCTCGAGGAACCTCGTGTTTTATATTTTTAACGAATGTACCGATGCTATCAATAATAATAAACACCCGCTAGTCGTCCGGTGAAAATCCTTTACCTGACGCTGAACCCTGGCCTTCTATAAATATTTTAAGATTCAGTAGCTTAGCGTGAAAAAAATGGTTGACAGGGCATTTGGATCGCGTAGAATGCGCCCCACACGACAGGCACATAGCTCAGTTGGTTAGAGCACCACCTTGACATGGTGGGGGTCGTTGGTTCGAGTCCAATTGTGCCTACCAAATCAAAAAAGGGGCGATCCGCAAGGATCGCCCCTTTTTTCGTTAGGCTGTCCCGTCCTGAATAAGGTTTACACCTCCCATCCCGAATTTCCGGAGAGTCAGATGGAGCAAGGTGTAAAGCGCACACAGCGTGATTATTCACTGTCT
>NZ_JBLIYU010000022.1:0-66438 GCF_057480815.1 Pseudomonas sp. P106(2024)
TACGGAGATCGGTTCATCAGGCCGACCTGGTGAAAGTCAGGGCCTGCCTGACGGCAGGCCGTTACCGGCCCGCACACAAAAAATCTGACACTTCCTCGCAAATAAATGCGCATACAACTTCCAAAACCACCTAACAACAACAACAACAACAACAACAACCCACAAACCTTTAAACACAATACGCCACCAGAGTTAAAACACTCAAAACCATACGAGATCCCCACACCCGCCAGCGCGAGCTACAATACCCCCTCCCCAGGCCTCCCCCAAGCCAACCATGATCCAGTCCAACCTCGACCTCTTCGCCCCCCACCCCCAGCGCCTGGCCCTCCAGACAACGCTGCTGCCCGGCTTCGCCCTGCCCGACCTCGAACCCCTGCTGGACGCCCTGCGCCCCGTGCTCCGCGCAGCACCATTTCGCCATATGCAAACCCCCGGCGGCCTGCGCATGGCCGTGGCCCTGACCAACTGCGGCTCACTGGGCTGGATCAGCGACGAAAACGGCTACCGCTATACCCCCATTGACCCTGTCAGCGCAAAACCCTGGCCCGCCCTGCCCCAGGTACTCATCGACCTGGCCACCCGAGCCGCCGCACTGGCAGGCTTCGAAGGCTTCATACCGGACGCCTGCCTGGTCAACCATTACCTGCCCGGCACCCGTCTGAGCCTGCACCAGGACCGCGACGAACAAGACTACGGACAACCGATCGTCTCGATCTCACTGGGTCTGCCAGCGGTATTCCTGTTCGGCGGCCTGCAGCGCTCGGACCGTCCCCAGCGCATCCCGCTGAATCACGGTGACGTGCTGGTGTGGGGCGGCGAAGACCGTCTGCGCTTTCATGGCGTGATGCCGATCAAACCTGGCGTTCACCCACGCATGGGCGAGCGACGAATCAACCTCACCCTGCGCAAGGCAGGATGAGTTCGGCAGCTACGGACTACAGAACCACTCGCGCCGTTCGTCGAAAGCAGCCCGGATCGCCCCCACCATCACCTGCACCAGCGGGTCGGCCTCGGTCTGGCCGTTGACCGCCAGCCACACCCGCCGCCGCATCGGTTCGCGGAACAGGCCCGGCAAGGCCAGCAATCCACGGTCCAGGTGCGTCGCATAGTGCGGCAACAAGCCGACGCTGGCGCTGCACTTGATCAGCTGGCAGTACATCTCGTAGTCCTGGATCTGCGTCACCCCGGCCGTACGGGTGCGCAGCAGCGCCTGCCAGGGCATCAGCGCCTGCACGCCAGCTTCGCCCTGCCATTGCACCAGCATGTAGTCCTGCAGGTCCGCCAGGCAGGTCGGCCGGTTGGCCTCACGGGCATAGCGCTTGGCGATATGCGGCAGGTACTCGAGGGTGGCCAGAGCCTCGGGGGCGGCACCGGCAAAACTGCCAGCATGGGCGCCGTGGCTGGCATCACCCAGCCACAGGGCGACATCGGCAACCTGCTCGGGCGCCTGGCGACCGTCAAGGGTGGCCACCTCCAGACGCATGCCGGCATGCTGGCGCACGAAGTTGATCAGGTTGCGACCCAGCAGGTCCTGCAGCAGCGGCTCGGCCACGGCCAAGCGCACGCTCGCGCTTTGCTCTCGCGGCAGCGGCACGACCGGCTCGCGCGCCTGGAGTATCAGCAGCAGGCGTTCACCCTGCTGGCTGAGCACCGGGTTATTGTTGCGGTTGACGAACAGGCTGTAGCCCAGGCGCGCCTCCAGCGCCGCCAGGCGTTTGCGCAGGGCCACCGGTTTGAGATTAAGCCGCCGCGCCGCCTGCATGAAACAGCCGCAGCGCGCGGTGACCAGGAAACAGTTCAGGGTCTGTTCGTCCAGGGCCAACGGCACCTGGGGACGAACGACAGGCATGGCGGTATCCGGGGCTCGCCCCGGGGACAGATCGATCGGCATCCCTCGCCTCCCACGGGCCCGCCTGGGCAGGCCCGGCTCTTCCATGGTTGTTGGCGACTAGCGGCTGCTTTCCAGGACCTGGTTCAGCGCCGCGCCATCGATGCTCAGGGTGGCCGTGTCGAACATCCCCTCGACATAGGCCTTGGCCACCTGCTCCTGGCGCTGGGCGCGCAGCAATTCGCGCAAACGTGGCGCCACCTCCTCGAAGGTCGCTGCCCTGGCGGGCTGCTGCTCGACCAGCTTGATGATGTGGTAGCCCGCTACACTCTGCACCGGGTCGCTGACCGTGCCCACCTTCAGCTTGGGCACCACCCCGCGAACCTCGGGCAGCAATTGCGCCAGGGCCTGCAGTCCGGTGTCGCCGCCGGCGGAGGCCGTGCCGGCATCCTGGGAGTGTTCACGGGCGAGCGCGGCAAAGTCCGCATCCGCAGCCTGGGCCTGCTTGGCCAGCGTCTGGGCCTGTTTGCGCACGGCCTCGTCGTCCCTGGGATTTTCCACCCGCAGGAAGATCTGGCTCAGGCGGTAGCGCACCGGCAGTTGCAACCCGGCCTTGCCCGCCTCGTAGGCCTGCTTGAGCTCAACCTCGCTGGGGTAATCGTCAGGCACCTTGCTCACCGAGTTCAGGTAGTCGCGCAGGACGATCTGCTCGGTGGCCGCGCGGGTCTGCACCTGGATTTCCGGGCGCTGCAACCAGCCCTGGGCCTCGGCCTGCTGGTAGAGAGCCTTTTCCGCCAGGCGGGCGCGGATCCAGGCCTCCAATGCCGGTCGGTCGCCGCGCAGGCTGGCCCGGGCTTCCTCGGGCAACTGGGCGAACAGCGCCTTGAGTTCGCCACTGCCAACCTGCTGCTCGCCCAGGCGCGCCAATACCGGGCCCTTGTCGGCCGCCACCAGGGCGGCTGGCGACGCTGGACGCGCCGCCGCCACCGGCTCGTCGCCCGGGCGCAAGGCCAGGGCAACCGCCACCGCGACAATGGCCAGCGCGCCGGCGCCGGCCCAGAAAGTGCGCGCCGTCACGAGGCGCGCTCTTCGTCATGGGCGACCTGGGTTTGTTGCTGGCCGGCCACGTTACGGCTGTAGTCACGCAGATAGACGATCAGTTCCTGCAGCAATCGATCCCACAGCACCAGGCTGCCCAGCAAATGCTGCTGACTGACGCCATCGGCGACCACCACATCCTGCTCCATCACCAGGAACTCGCCCTGCACCGACAGCCGGGCGAAGCGGCGGCTGGCGTTCCAGTGCTCGGCCAGGCCCGCCGGCAGCTCGCCCTGGATACGCAGGGCGCAGCTGAAGGTGAAGTCGAGGAACTCGCCTTCCTTACCCGCGGCCCGGTTGCCGAAACGTACGGCATAACCCACGCCCTGGCTGGCGCTGAGCAACTGCACCACGGCGTTCTGCTCGGTGCGGTTGACCCGGCAGCCGGCATCCTGCAGCAACTGGGTCAGGGAGTCGGCGCTAACGGTTTCGATCAGGGTCACTTCGGTCATGTGCTTACTTCCTTGCGTTGAGAAAACGTCAATGGGGCACGCCCTTGGGGGCGTCGAACTGGCTTTCGTAAAGCTTGTCGCCATAGGCCTGGGCCAGCTCCTCGAACTTGACCCGGGCACCACCGGCGAAGGGCTGGCGCATCTTCATGACATCGGCGATATCGACCTTCTCGTAGGCGGCCAGCATCTCCTTGGCCACCCCGTACATCTGCTGGTTGCGGGCCTGGCATTGCTGCACCTGGCTGTCACGCTCGCCCAGTTGCGCCTGCAGGGTGGCGCGCTCGCTTTCCTTGGCGCGCGCCATCGCCAGCAGCTCGTCATAGGCCTGCTTGTACTTGTGCAGTTGTTCGTTGCTGCTGGCCACCAGCGCCTGGGCCTGGCTGTGCACGGCCTGTTGCTGGCCAGCCAGTTGCTCGCTCTGGCCGCGGGCCTTGGCCAGTTGCGCGGTCAGTTCGCGTACCTGGCCTTGAGCCGCGTCGCGCTGCTGCTCGGCCGCCTGGCGGGCGGCGCTGGCCTGGGCTTGCTCGCTCTGCAGGGCCTGCAGCTGTTGCGTGGTGCTGCGCAGTTGGGTGCGCAGACGTTCCTCGAGGGTTTCGGCCGACGCCGAGGCCGCCAGGCTTGCGCCCAGGGCCAGCATCAACCAGGCGCAGCGGTGGCGATAAGCTCCCTTGTTCATGCCCGTGCTCCTTCCCTAGAACCGAGTGTTGACTTCAAGTTGTAGCACATCGATGTCAAACGGCGCGCCGTAGACTGCCTCGCTGCTCAACCAACGGGCTGTAGCGTAGACGTTGTCGGCCAGGCCGTAGTTGCCACCGAGGAAATAACCCTTGGCGTTGGTGCCGCCGAGGTGGAAGCTCGAGTCGTTGAAGCCGTCAGGCAGCGCGTCGGGCTCGATGCGCTTGTAGCCGGCGAACAGGTTCCAGTCGCCGGCCTTGCGCATGTCCAGGGCGTTGCCCAGGGTGAACTGGAGCATCCAGGCATCGCCGCCGCTCTTGAGGTTGCCGTTCTCGTCGACGTTGTTGGCCAGTTGTCCCGCCGAACGCTTGCGCATGTCGCCCTCGTCGTAGGCCAGGTTGTGGACGTAGTTGGCCTGGCTGCGCAGCTTGAAGTCATGGGGCAGGTCGGCGTCCCACACCAGGTTCAAATCGAGCAGCTCGAACTCCGAGGCGATGCCGACGAATTGCGGCTGCGGCGTGGCCGCCGGGTTGGCCGGATTCGGCGTGATGTCGCGGAGCAGGAACACGGTGTTGCCCTTCTGCATGAAGGTCGGCCGGGATTCGTCGCTGTCGCAGCCCGGCTGGCCATCCCACGGAGCGCAAGGGCTGGAGCGCTCGCCGGCGATATCGTCGAAGCGGTAATAGGCCATCGCGCCCTTGAGTCGATTGCTGTCGTTGAGCGCCCATTTCGCGCCCAACTGCGCGCCGTACAGCCACTTGTTGTCGCTGTCTTCCTTATCCAGGCCGTTGCTGGTGGCGTTGTCGTCGCTGTATTGCACAGGGAATGCGCCGACGGTGCCGAACAGGCTGAGGTCGCGGCCCAGCGGCTGGTCGAACAGCGCCGCCACGCCATCGAAGTTGAGGTCGTGGGAATACAGGATGTCGGTGGACATGAACGGGTTGGCGATCCGCCCGCCGGTCAGCGTCAGGCGCTCGCTCGGCGTCCAGGTGACGTAGCCCTGGTCGAGCCAGATGTCCTTCTTGCCGAAGCCGCCACCAAGGTTCTGTGTGGTCGAGACCGGGTTGTTGTTGGAGCCGGTGGCGACGCGGATGCCAGCCACCCAGTTCTCCGCCAGCTGCGCCTTGAGGCCGAAGCGCGCCCGCAGGCGCAGGAGGCTGTCGCGATCCTCGCGGGTGTTGAGCAACGGAGGCAGGCTTGAGCTGCTGTTGGGGTTGACGTCGTAGGGGCCCTTTTCATTGAGCTTGGCGAAATCGACGATCTCGTTGCTGTTGCCATCGGCATAGGAACGCGACTCGTAGCGCAGACGCAGATCGCCGTCGAAGCTGATGCGTGAGGCCCAGTCAGGGAAGGTGTTGGG
Organism: Pseudomonas sp. P106(2024); assembly: GCF_057480815.1. Classification (NCBI taxonomy): domain Bacteria; kingdom Pseudomonadati; phylum Pseudomonadota; class Gammaproteobacteria; order Pseudomonadales; family Pseudomonadaceae; genus Pseudomonas; species Pseudomonas sp. P106(2024). The sequence continues at coordinate 5,417 of NZ_JBLIYU010000022.1, forward strand.
CGCGGCCCAGTTTTCCTGCTTGGCGGTGCTCATCACCTCCGCCTTGATCTCGTCGCGGATCTGCTGGCGGACGATGGCCGGCACGTATTGCACGCGCACCTCACCGTTGGCGGCCGGGGCCTGGGCGACAATCGGCGCGCCGCTGGCGGCGACCCGCGCCTGCTGAGCTTCGCGTTCGGCCTGGGCGATCAGCGCGTCGGCCTTGTCCTGCTTGAGCACGCCCTGCTCCACCAGCAGGCGGATCAGGTTGACGGTCGCGTTCTCCGACGGCGCGGCGTGGGCGACGGTCGGACCGACCGCGGTGGCGGCGGCCAGCAGGCCGAGCGCCAGGGTCAATCGGTTGACTGGGCACTTCATGGGTTTGCAGCTCCTGTGGGTCAGTCGTGCTTCGTTGTTCATGGCCGGCGCCCCTGCAAGGCGATCTTCACCGGCAAGGTCAGGTTGGCGGGCGGGCGCTGGTCGAGGGCGCGGGCGCCGCGCAGGGCGGCGAGCACCTGGGCGTCCAGCTCCGGCTCGCCGCTGCCGCGCAGCAGCTCGACACGGGTGATCTCGCCCGCGGCGCTGAGCCAGATCTCGGCCTGCAGGTTGAACACCAGGTTGCGCAGCTCGGGGTTGTCGCGCAGCAGGCGCTGGAAGGCGTAGGCCAGGTACTGGCTGTAGGTGCCGCTGCCCAGCCCCCCTCCGCCGCCACCGGCCATGCCGCCGCCCTTGCCGGCGCCGACGTTGAAGCTGTCGCCGCCCGCTTGCGCGTCGCCGTCCATCTGCATCGGCTCGGCCAGGTCCTGGGCCGGATCGGGCGCCTCCTCGGCGGGCTTGACCTCTTCGGCCTCGGGCACCGGCTGCGGCTCGACGATCTTCTCCTCGACCGGCGGCTCGGGCTCCTTGGGCGGCTCGGGCGGTGGTGGCGGCGGTGGCGGCAGCGGGATGATTGCCGGCACCTTGGGCGCTTCGCGGCGCACCCCGGCCATGTCGTTGGCCCACTGCCACAGCAGCCAGGCCAGGCCAGCGCCAGCAACGGCGAGCACGGCCCAGGTCAGCAGGCGGCGGGGGTTGACTGTACGTTCCATGCCTGCCCTCACCCCTGGTTCGGCTTGCCGGTAACCAGCCCGACCTGGGCCAGTTCGAGACGGCGCAGCAGGTCGAGCACCTCGACCACCTTCTGGTACTGCACGCCCGCGTCGCCGCGCACGATCAGCGGGAAGTCGGGGTTGCGCGCCTTCTCGCTGCGCAGGCGGTCCTCCAGCTCCTGCAGCGTCACCGGATAGGCATCGAGAAACACCTGGCCGGCGTCGTTGATCGAGATCGCCTTGGTCTTGGGCTGGGCCAGCGACACCGTGGCGCTGGCCTTGGGCAGCTGCACCTGGATCCCGGAAACCTGCGCAGTGGCGGTGAGGATGAACATCACCAGTACCACCATCAGCACGTCCACCAGCGGGGTGATGTTGATGCTGTCGACCGCGGCGTCGGTGTCGTCGTCATGGGCGTTGTTCACGGATGCCATGGCTGTGCCCTCACGCCGGAACCGACGGGTTGACGCTGCGCCCGGTCGGGCGCTGCGCCGCTTCACCGGCCTGGCCCTCGCCGTGCAGCTCGGCCAGGCGGGTGATGAACTCGTCGACGAATACCCGCATGTCGGCGCTGACCTCGCGGTTGCGCGTGGTCAGGCGGTTGTAGCCGAACAGCGCGGGGATGGCGACGAACAAGCCCATGGCGGTGGCCAGCAGCGCCGCGGCCATGCCCGGGGCGATGGCATTGATGTTGACGTCGCCGGCCATGGCGGTGCCGAGGAACACCACCATGATCCCCAGCACCGTGCCCAGCAGGCCGATGTAGGGGCCGCCGGCAATGGCGTTGGACAGGGTCGACAGCTTCGATGACAACGCCTGGTTCTCGCGGGTGCGCACGCCGTCCATGGAGCAGCGGATGGCCTCGATGGTGGCCGCGGACACTTCGCGGGTGTCGGCGCCCTGGGCGCGCCGGGTGCGCAGTTCCTGCACGGCCACCAGGTACAGGCGCCACAGCGAGGAGTCGGTGAGCCGCCCATGCAGGTCCTGATCGTCGGCGAACTGCTCCAGGCGCGTGCCGACCGTGGCGAACCGCTCGCGAAAGCGGGTGTTGGCGGCGGTGACGCGACTGAGGGTGCGCTGCTTGCGCAGCATGATCACCCACGACTGCACCATCATCAGCACCAGGATGGCGATGATCACCCAGGCGTCCACCGGCACCGCCTTGAGCAGGAAGCCCAGGCCGCCGAAGCCGAAGCCCGACTGTTCCTCGTCGACGCCGTACACCACCAGGCGCGACTCGGCGCCCTGGGCCAGCACGTCGGCCTGCAGGCCTGCCTGGCTGCGGGCCACGCGCGACAGGCGCAGTTCGTCCAGGGCGCCGACAAAAGGCGCGAACTGGCTGGTCACCTCGCCTTCGGGCGGCGGCAGGTCACCACCAATGCCGACGGCACCGTTGAAGGCCGCCAGACTGGCGGCCAGGCGGGCCACCGGCTGGCCTTCGAGCAACAGGCTCAGGTTGCCGCCCTCGCCCACCAATGCCAGGTTTTGCCACTGACCGGCGCTCACGGCCTGGCTGGCGCTGGCGCGCTGGCCGTCAACCTCGACGAAAGGCACGCCCTGGGCCAGGCCCAGCAACAGGCTGTGGCCGGCCTCGCGACGGGCCAGCAGCAGTTGCTCGCCCACCGCCTGATCCTGGCGCAGCCAGGTGCTGAAAGTGAACGCCGCGCCCGCCGGCAGTTGCAGCGAGGCGCTGGCCGGCAGTTGCAGGCCCTGGCCACCGAGCTGAATGGCCCGGCCGATCACGCCGTCGACGCTCACCGTCGGCCCTTGCAGCTGATTGCCATAGGGGCTGGCGTCGCGGGCGGTGGCACCGTCGAAGTGGTAGAGCGCGATGTAGTCGGCGTCGAAGCTGGGCTGGCCAGCAGGCGCCTGGGCTTTCGGGTTGCCGTAGTACATCCACAGCTCCTGACGCTGGCCCGCCTCGATGCGTGGCACGTCCACCCAGATCAGCGCCATGCCCATCAGCGGATCGAACTGCTCGACATGGTGGTTGAGCACGGTCTTGTCATCGGCGCTGACGAAGCGGATGTCGGCGCCGGTCTCGCTGACGCCGTCGAAGCTGAAGTTGCCGGTGTGCAGGCGCACCAGCAGCGCGGTGCGGCCCAGCGCCTGGGTCAGTCCGGCGCCCTGGGGCGTGGTGTCCACGGCGATCTGCTTGCGGTACATCCAGTCGTCCTGCCACCAGGCGCTGGCGCTGCCCGGCAGGGCGAAGCCCAGGCACAGCAGCAAGGTCAATATCAGGCGTTGCATGAGAGGTCTCCAGGTCGATGCCGGTCAATGAGTCAGAAGGTCGCCTGCACACTGAAGTGCACACGGGAAGCGTTCTTGTCGGTGTTGGGGCCGTCCTTGAGCGGCACGGCCCAGTCGACGCTGCCGGACAGCCAGTCGTTGAGCGTGGCGCGGGTGCCGATGCCGGCACTGGCCAGGCTGTAGCGGTCGTCCTGCTCGGGCAGCGCGTCCTGCAGGCGCAGCTGGGCGCCTTCGGCGAACAGATAGAAGCGCCAATCGCTGATGTAGCTGCCGACATAGCGGCCGATGGATGGGGTACGCAGCTCCTGGGAGAACAGCAGGCCGTCGTCCCCGGTACGCTCGGCGGCCAGGTAACCGCGCACCGAAGTGGCACCGCCGGCGGCGAACTGCTCGTTCGACACCAGCGGCCCCGAGGCCAGCTGGAAGGCCAGCTTCGAGGCGCTCTGCCAGGAGCCTGCGAAGTCGAAGGTGTAGCTGCCGTCGCCCTTGAGCGCGGCGAAGCTGGAATCGGCGCGGTAGCGCTTGTAGTCGAACTCGGCGTCGTCGCTGCCGTAGCCCAGCAGGCTGCGGGTGCCGGCCACCAGGCTCAGGCCCAGGCTCAGCTGGTCCTGCTCGGTGAAGCGGTAGCCGGTGTAGCCCAGGGTGATGGGGGCGTACTTGAGTGGTACCTTGTCGCTGCTGGCGCCCAGGCCGACCTGCTCGTCGAAGTCCTTGAAGTCCACGCCGATCGACAGGGCGTTGGCCCAGGCGCCGACGCCCGGCAGGTTGTAGATTGCCGAAACACCATAGGAATGGCCCTTGCCCAGGACGTTGGTGCCGCCCACCGTGGCGACGTTGCTGTCGGAGTGGTAGCCGGAGAACTGCACGGTCCAGCGCTCGTTCAGGGGCGCGGCGTAGGAACCGGACCAGACCTCGGCGTTGTCACGGTCCTGGGGCGCGGTGAACCAGGTCAGCGAGACGCTGTGGCCGGCCTGCCAGAGGTTGTTGTAGCCCAGGCTGATGACGCTGCGCAGCTTCTCGGTGTCGGCGCTGTGATCGTTGTTCAGGCCCAGGCTCAGGTGCCAGGGCTGCTTGTCCTCGACCTGCAGGTCGACATCCATGGTGCCCGGCCGCTGGCCTTCGCGCACCAACGGCATGACCTGCCGGCCCGGGGTGCGGTTGAGCGTGGCCAGTTCGTCCTGCACCTGGGCGAAGTCGGGCACCTTGCCCTCCTCCAGCGCCGGAACCTGTTCACGAATCTCCAGCGGCGAGTAATGCTTGGCGCCCACCACCCGCACTCGCCCGACCTTGGTTTCGCTCACCTGCAGGTAGACCACGCCGCCCTCGACCTTCTGCTCGGGCAGCTCGACGAACACCGACTGGTAGCCACGGGCCTGGTAGCTTTTCTGCAGGGCCTCGCGGGCGCCTTCGAGGTCGGCCAGGGACTTGTCCGGCCCCAGATAGGGATAGACCGCCTCCTCGATGGCCTGGGCGTCGAGCACCGTATTGCCGCGCACCACGTATTCATTGATCTCGACCCGGCGCTGCGCCTCGTCCGCGGACACGTTGCCCGCCAGCAGGCACGACAGCAGCCCTGCGCCCATGGCGCATCGCTTGAAGAAAAAATGCTCCACACCGCCCCCTTGAGCGCCAGGAATTCGTTGGGTTTCTAGTGGTTTGCGTCAGGCGCGGCCTGACCTTGGTGACGTGCCAGCCAGCTGTGCAGCAAGGCCAGGTTGAGGCTGAACTCGGGCATGGCCTGCAGGCTCGCGCCGAGCACCTCGTCGACCATGCGCTGCAGCAGCGACACGGCCATGGCGCTGCCCAGCAGCACGCCGAGGTCATGACTGAACAGGCTGAAGTTCCACACCCGCGATTTCAGTTCCAGGCCGGCGAACCAGCGGAACAGCAGGTTGTAGTTGAGCTGCTCGTAGAGCTGCTTCTCGCTGGGCACCGAATACAGCAACTGCAGCAGCAGCACGTGCATCAGTGTGTGCGGGGCGATGATCATGCCCTGCTGCTCGGCCAGCAGCGCCAGCGCAGCCTGGTGCTCATCCAGCAAGGCTTCGATACGCGGCTTGAGCAGCGCCAGCGAATGCCCAGGCGGCACGCAGCTGGCCACCTCGCGCAGGGCGCCCTGCCAGTCTTCCTGGGAGACGATCCATACCCACGGCGCGCCGTAGCGATAGACCGAGACCGGCTGCTTGCGCGCCGCCTCGACGATCTTCGCCAGGCGCTGGTCGAGCTCCTGCATTCCCACTTTCGTGTAGCGTTCCATAGTCCCCATCGCCCCGCTCCCAGGCCGTTCCCCAAGGCTCGACCGGCCTGATGGCCAGATGCCTTGCCGGTATCCATGGCTTTGACGGGGGTGACGCTTTGCTACCGACGTTTTGTCATGAAAGGTTCATCAGGGAGACTGCATCGAGGGGGCGGAGCAACCATTGGTCGGCAACGGAAAATCCAGCGTCGAATGTCCGCGCTGCCATTCGACCACTCGGTGAACCCCCAGCGTGGAGTCACGCCCATGAGCCATTCCACCCCCAAGCATGCCGTGGTCACGCGCAGCCAATGGCTCGCCGCCCGCCGGCAACTCTGGTTGCACGAGAAAGCCTTTACCCATCAACGCGATGAACTTGCCGCTGCCCGCCGCGCCTTGCCCTGGGTGCAGGTGGAGCAGGACTATCGTTTCCAGGGCCCACACGGTGAGCTGAGTCTGGCCGAGCTGTTCGCCGGGCGCAGCCAACTGCTGGTCTATCACTTCATGTTCGCCGGGGGCTGGAGCGAAGGCTGCCCGGGCTGCTCCTTCCTCGCCGATCATTTCGACGGCGCCAACCTGCACCTGGCCCACCATGACGTGTCGCTGGTGGCGGTGTCACGGGCACCCTATGGCGAATTCCAGGCGTTCCGCCAGCGCATGGGCTGGCAGTTCCCGTGGTATTCCTCGCACGGCAGCGCCTTCAACCAGGACTTCGGGGTCACTGTCGCCACCGATGGCAGCGCCCAGTACAACTACGAGCCCTACAGCGGCGACGAGGCGGAGTTGCCCGGATTGAGCGCGTTCTACCGGAACGCCGACGGCAGCCTGTACCACACCTACTCCACCTATGCCCGGGGGCTGGACATCCTGGTCAATGCCTACAACTTCCTCGACGTGGCCCCCCTGGGGCGCAACGAGGAAGGGACGATGGATTGGGTGCGCCATCATGATCGCTATGACGGGGCCCAAGGCAAGCCACACTGCTGCGGGGACTGATCGTTTCGCTGGCGGTGTCAGATCGCCTGCACCGCCAGCAATTCGGTCAGCACCTCGGCCAGCGCCTTGACCATCGCGTCCGCCGTTGGCCGGTGCACGATCACGATCTCGTAGCTGTCCACCTCCGGCAGCCCCTGCCCGGCACCCAGCACCCGGTGCTCGCCGAGCGCCGCCCGCGGGGGCAGCAGGCTGATGCCCATGCCGTCGGCCACCGCCGCCTGGATCCCGCTGAGGCTGGAACTGGTAAAGCTGATGCGCCAGCGTCGGCCCATGCCTTCGATCGCGCTAATCATGTCGTCGCGGTACAGCCCGCGTGGCGGAAAGGTCACCAACGGAATCGGATCGAGCTCGAAGGACGGCGTGCGCGCGCTGTCGATCCACTGCAAACGCTCTGGCCAGCAGGCCACGCCCTCGCGGCTGTTGCGCCGCTGCTTGAGCAGCACCAGGTCGAGTTCACCGTTGTCGTAGGCCTGGCTGAGATCGCGGCACAGGCCGCTGGTGACCTCCAGCTTGACCTGCGGGTGGCGTCGGCTGAACGCGGACAATGCGTTGGTGGTGCGCCCGCCGACGAAATCCTCCGGCACGCCCAGGCGCACGGTGACCCCGACCATCGCCCCGGCCAGGGCTTCAAGCATCTGGTCGTTGAGGGCCAGCATGTGCCGGGCGTAACCGAGCAAGGTCTGCCCGGCATCGGTGGGCAACACATCGCGGTTGCCACGCACCAGCAGGCGATGGCCGACCATGTCCTCCAGGCGGCGGACCTTCTGGCTGATGGTCGACTGGGTGGAATGCAGGCGGGCGGCGGCGGTGGTGAAACTGCCGCAATCGGCCACCACGACGATGGCGCGCAGCAGGTCGAGGTCGAACAAGGCCCTATTCGGTTTTACGCTGGAAGACATCTCTGTATTCGACTTCTGAATGACAAGGCTGACTTCTACCATGGGCGCCCAGTGCCGGCAACATGCGCAAATACACTGGATCCCATCCGGATAATTCACTTCTCCTACAACCACAAGGGCCCTACATTCAAGCTTCGTCGCATCAGGATACCGATGACCATGCGCCTGCCGTTCGCCGCCTTGCTGTTGAGCCTGAGCCTTGCCACCCATGCCGAGACCTCAGCCATGAATCCCCCCTTGCTCGATGCCGCCCGCCACGGTGACGCCCCTGCCGTGCGCCAGTTGCTCGACCGTGGCGCCCTGCCTGATACCCGCAACGACCAGGGCCAGACTGCGCTGCTGGTGGCCACCCATGCCAACCAGGTGGAGGTGGCCAAGGTGCTGATCGAGGCCGGTGCCGACGTCAACGCCAAGGACAACATCAACGACAGCCCCTACCTGTATGCCGGCGCGCGCGGGCTCAACGACATCCTGCGCCTGACCCTGGCCCATGGCGCCGACCTCAAGAGCACCAACCGCTACGGCGGCACCGCACTGATCCCGGCGGCCGAGCGCGGTCACGTCGAGACCGTGCAACTGCTGATCGAGGCCGGCGTCGACGTCGACCACCTCAACCGCCTGCACTGGACCGCGCTGCTTGAGGCGGTGATCCTTGGCGATGGCGGCCCTCGGTATGTGGAGATCGTGCGCCGGTTGCTGGCGGCCGGAGCAGATCCGCGGATCACCGACAAGGAGGGTGTGACCGCGCTGGAGCACGCCCGCCAGCGCGGATACCGGGAGATGGTGACGCTCTTGGAGCAGTAGAACCTGGCGTCGTTGCCGGCGATTGGACCGCAAAGCGGTCCCCCACTGTTCTATTCCACAGCCTCGAACGGCAGCCCAACGTAGTTCTCGGCAATATTGGCAAGGCCGGCCGGCGAACCAAGGTAGTACTCGCGGTCGGCCTCCTGCATCTTGCGGTCCCAGTCGTCCTGATGCGCGCCGAAATCATGCAGCAGCCGGGTCATGAACCAGCTGAAACGCTCGCCCTTCCACACCCGCCGCAAGGCCAGCGGCGAGTACTGCGCCAGCAGGTCGGTGCGGCCCTCGCGGTACACCTTGACCAGGATCCGATACAGGTAGTTGACGTCCGACGCCGCCAGGTTCAGCCCCTTGGCGCCGGTGGGCGGGACGATATGGGCGGCGTCGCCCACCAGAAACAACCGGCCATGCTGCATGGGCTCGAGCACATGGCTGCGCAGCGGCGCGATGCTCTTCTCCAGCGCCGGCCCCGTGACCAGTTGCGCGGCCACCTCCGCCGGCAGGCGCGCCTTGAGCTCATCCCAGAAGCGCGCGTCTGGCCAGTCCTCCACCCGCTCCTGCAAAGGCACTTGCAGGTAATAGCGGCTGCGGGTCTGCGAGCGCTGGCTGCACAAGACGAAGCCGCGTTCGTGGTGGGCATAGATCAGCTCGTGGTTGACCGGTGGGGTGTCGGCCAGCAACCCCAGCCAGCCAAACGGATAGACCCGCTCGTACATCTTCAGCACGTCGGCCGGAATGCTCTGGCGCGCCACTCCGTGGAAGCCGTCGCAGCCGGCGATATAGTCGCAATCGACGCGGTGCTGACAACCGTCCTTGTCGAAGGTGAGGTAGGGCCGCTCGCCGTCGATGGCGTGGGGGCGGACATTGTCCGCGCAATAGATGATCGGCGCCCCGCTGGCCTGGCGTGCCTGCATCAGGTCCCGGGTGACCTCGGTCTGACCGTACACCATCACCGTCTTGCCGCCGGTCAGCGCCTTCAGGTCGAGGCGCTGGCGACGGCCATTGACCAACAGTTCAACGCCTTCGTGTACCAGCCCTTCACGGTCCATGCGCTCGGCCACCCCGGCCTCGCGCAGCAGGTCGACCGTGCCTTGCTCGAGCACGCCGGCGCGGATGCGTCCCAACACATAGTCGGGGGTCTGGCGCTCGACGATCAGCGTGTCGATGCCCGCACGCTGCAGCAGCTGGCCCAGCAGCAGGCCGGAGGGGCCGGCGCCGATGATTGCAACCTGAGTCTTCATTGTTGTTGTCTCGCGATGACGATGCCGGCCGGTACTGGCAGTGGCCGCACATCTGCTGTTAGGGTTTGCACCTGTATTTTTACTGGCGAACCTTGGGCGAAACGTGTGATATCTGTGTCAAAAACTGCACTTTTCAAAAATTCGTTCGATTAACGGACAATCCTTCATGCACATCCCGCTCCCCGGCATCCCGCTGTTCCAGCTGTACGGCGAACATCACGCCTGGCCGGACACCGACCTGCTGCACTGCGAGTCGATCCCGGCGCGCAGCCGCCTGCACCATTGGGAAATCAAACCGCATCGGCATGCCGAGCTGTTCCAGCTTCTCTATGTGCAGCGGGGCGAGGCCCAGGTGGAGATCGAGGGCGAGCGCCGGGTGATTCGCGAGGCGGCGATCCAGGTGGTGCCGCCGCTCACCGTGCATGGTTTTCGCTTCAGCGCCGATATCCAGGGGCACGTACTGACCTTCGGCACGGCCCTGGTGGTCGATCTGGAACAGCGCCTCGGCGCTCCCTTGAGCGTACTGACCGCTGCCCGCTGTTACCCGCTGGGCCAGGATCGTCTGCGCCTGCACGGGCTGATCGACACGCTGCAGCAGGAGTATCAAGGCAGCGCGCCGGCACGAGGCCCCCTGCTGCAGGCGCTGGTCACCGCGCTGATGGTCTGGATCCACCGCCAGCAGCAGGCCTTGCCCGCGCGTAACCAGGACGAACGGGACCAGCAGTTGCTGGGGCGTTACCTGCGCCTGGTCGAGGCGCATTACCGCGAGCACCTTGCCGTGGACGACTTCGCCAGCCGGCTGGGCATCACCAGCCTGCAGTTGAACCAGCTGTGCCGAGCGTTGGCCGGGCAATCGGCGTTGCAGGTGATCCACCAGCGCCTGCTGCTCGAGGCACGGCGTAATCTGGCGTATACCCGCATGAGCATCAGCCAGTTGTCCGACAGCCTGGGGTTCAGCGATCCGACCTACTTTGCGCGGTTCTTCAAGCGGCTCGATGGCCGGACGCCCAAGGAATACCGCAGGTCGGTCAATACCTGAAACAAGCCCCACTAGCCTTGCGCGATCCCTGTAGGAGCGGCGCGAAAGGGCTGCAAAGCGGCCCCAGCTTTTTGCAGCGCTACTGATGGTTTGGGGCCGCTACGCGCCCCTTTCGCGACACAAGGCCGCTACCACAGGGGCCCAAACTCCCATGGAGGTCCGCTTGACGTATACGTCAACCTGGCATTAGGTTACTTGCATTCCCTCCCCCGAGCCCAAGCATGAGCAGCCAGACCTACAGCATCTCCGACCTGTCCCGCGAGCTGGACATCACCACCCGCGCCATCCGCTTCTACGAGGAACAGGGCCTGCTCAGCCCCGAGCGCCGTGGCCTGGAGCGCATCTACTCGGCGCGCGACAAGGTCACCCTCAAGCTGATCCTGCGGGGCAAGCGCATCGGCTTCTCGCTGGCCGAGTGCCGGGAACTGATCGAGCTCTACGACCCCACCAGCGGCAACCAGAAGCAGCTCACCAGCATGCTGGCCAAGATCGCCGAACGCCGCGCCCAGCTCGAACAGCAGATGCTCGATATCCAGCAGATGCACCTGGAGCTGGACACCGCCCAGGAGCGCTGCGAGCAGGCCCTGGCCGCCACCCTGAACCCGTCGCACCCCCACCGTTGATCCGCCACAGGAAGCCCGCCATGTCATTGCCCAAGAATGTCCGCCTGGTCGAAGTCGGCCCGCGCGACGGCCTGCAGAACGAAGCCCAGCCCATCAGCGTCGCCGACAAGGTGCGACTGGTGGACGACCTCACCGATGCCGGTCTCGGTTACATCGAGGTGGGCAGTTTCGTCTCGCCCAAGTGGGTGCCGCAGATGGCCGGTTCCGCCGAGGTGTTCGCCGGTATCCGCCAGCGCGAAGGCGTCACCTATGCGGCCCTGGCACCCAACCTGCGCGGTTTCGAGGATGCCCTGGCCGCCGGGGTGAAGGAAGTGGCGGTGTTCGCGGCGGCCTCGGAAGCCTTCTCGCAGCGCAACATCAACTGCTCGATCAGCGACAGCCTCAAACGCTTTGAACCGATCATGGACGCCGCCCGCAGCCAAGGTGTGCGGGTGCGCGGTTATGTGTCCTGCGTGCTCGGCTGCCCCTACGAGGGGCGTATCGGCGCCGAGCAGGTCGCGCCGGTGGCACGTGCCCTTTACGACATGGGCTGCTACGAGGTATCGCTGGGCGACACCATCGGCACCGGCACCGCCGGTGACACCCGCCGCCTGTTCGAAGTGGTCGCGGCCCAGGTACCCCGCGAGCAACTGGCCGGGCACTTCCACGACACCTATGGCCAAGCCCTGGCCAACGTCTATGCCGGCCTGCTGGAGGGCATCAGCGTGTTCGACAGCTCGGTGGCCGGGCTGGGCGGTTGCCCGTACGCCAAGGGTGCCACCGGTAACGTCGCTAGCGAGGACGTGGTGTACCTGTTACAGGGGCTGGGCATCGAGACCGGCATCGAACTGGACAAGCTGATCGCCGCCGGCCTGCGCATCAGCGAAGTGCTGGGGCGCGCCACCGGTTCGCGGGTAGCGCGGGCACGTGGCGTGCGCTGAGTCATACGCGTGTCACACAGATGTGGGCGGAGTGTTACCGCCTACACGCTTGCCAGAAAAAAATCGGGTAACAGGGAAACAATTCGACAGAATTTCACGTGCCACCTTTTGAGGGAAATCCATTAAACCATTGAATTTTAAGGACTTTTAAAAGTTGGCACGCCATCTGCTATATCTTTTGGCATAACAAGAACAAAAAAACGCGATACCCAATAAAAACAACAGTAAACGGCTCTGACATAACAAGAACAACACGGCAGAGGCGTAGCAAGCAGATTTTTTTGGAGTCGACGTGCTTTCCAGGGGGCCGCCCCCGCAGCCTGACACAGAACAATAAAACTACCTCCAAGGTAGCGGCAGTCAAGGTTGGATCACGTTGGATGAACGCAAGTCAGCGCTCAAAAAAATACGTTTGCTCTTAGCCCCGGTTGGGACCCCCGCAATGCAGAGACAACCGCCGACAAAAACAACAATAGGCTCGTCTCCAATAATAAGAAAAGAGCAGGCAACAACGCTTATGAGGGGAGCTTCGGCTCCCCTCAGTGCTTCCTGCCCTCCTCGTTCTCACCGCCCTTCTTCTCCCGTACCTCGCCCTCGACCTTGTCCACCAGCAGCGGCATGCTGGCCAGCACCAGCAGCGCCATCACGGTGCTCACCAGTGCCGTGGCCTCGCGTCCCATGCCTGCGGCGGTACCGATAGCCGCGGTCATCCACAGTCCGGCAGCGGTGGTCAGCCCCTTGACGTGGCTGGCATCCTGGCTGTTGCCCTTGAGAATCGTGCCCGCCCCGAGAAAGCCTATGCCGGCGACGATGCCCTGGATCACCCGGCTCAACGCCTGCTCGTCGGCGCCGGCCATGCTTGGCGCCAGCACGAACAACGCCGCGCCCATCGAAACCAGCATGTGCGTGCGCACCCCCGCCGCCTTGCCCTTGCTCTCGCGCTCGAAGCCCAGCACCGCCCCCAGCAAAGCCGCCATCAACAGGCGAATCAAGATACGGGCAACCTCGCGCTCGTCGGTGACATCGGCGAATTCGCTGTGCAAAGCCTCAAGGATCGAATGCCAGAATGCGTCCATCGGTAGCCTCCCGGTGTCTTCTACAGAAGACCGCAGCACACGCGCCGCGTGCGTTGCGCTTGGCCTAACGGAACTCCTCATACGCTGGCAGAGGTGCGGTGGATAGCCGCAGGCATCTGCAACCAAGCGCTCAAGGCTTTGAAAGCCGGGGCCTAAGCAGATAGGGCACTCATCTGATATGGTTTTTATCTCAATACCTGGGCCTGTGCTGAAAACAGATCGGGGGCCATAGTGCCATGGCCTGATCGAGGCCTGATGAGCGATGAACCATGAGCGATAGAATCCCCTTCCGAGTCATCGAAATTGCCCCCGCCGTCAACAAGAGCAAAAGCCAGGTGGCCGGTGGCATCCACACCCGCAGCTTCACCGGCTTCTACCGCAACCTGCGGATCGCCTTTGCCGGGTTGCTGTTCGCGCTGTTCTTCGGCACCGCCTGGTTGCAGTGGGGCGACCGCCAGGCTGTGCTATGGGACCTGGCCGAAAGCAAATTCCACATCTTCGGCGCAACCTTCTGGCCGCAGGATTTCATCCTGCTCTCGGCGCTGCTGATCATCTGTGCCTTCGGCCTGTTCGCCATCACCGTGTTTGCCGGCCGCGTCTGGTGCGGGTACAGCTGCCCGCAGAGCACCTGGACCTGGCTGTTCATGTGGTGCGAGAAGATCGCCGAAGGCGACCGCAACCAGCGCATCAAGCTGGCCGCCGCGCCCTGGGGCGTCGAGAAAATCGCCCGGCGCGGCCTCAAGCATGGCCTGTGGCTGGCCATCGGCCTACTCACCGGGCTGACTTTCGTCGGCTACTTCACCCCGATCCGCCCGCTGGCCGCCGAGCTGTTCAGCTTCGAGCTGGGCGGCGTGGCGCTGTTCTGGATCCTGTTCTTCACCGGCGCCACCTACCTCAATGCCGGCTGGCTGCGCGAGGCCGTGTGCATGCACATGTGCCCCTATGCGCGGTTCCAGAGCGTGATGTTCGACAAGGACACCCTGGCGGTGGCCTACGATCCCAGCCGCGGCGAAGCCCGTGGCCCGCGCAAGAAAGGCAGCGACCCGCGCAGCCAGGGCCTGGGCGACTGCATCGACTGCACCCTGTGCGTGCAGGTCTGCCCTACCGGCATCGATATTCGCGAGGGCCTGCAGATGGCCTGCATCGGCTGCGCCGCCTGCATCGACGCCTGCGACGGGGTGATGGACAAGATGAACTATGCCCGTGGCCTGATTGGCTACAAGTCAGAGCACAACCTGCAAGGCGGCAAGACCCACTGGATGCGCCCTCGCCTGCTGGGCTACGCCGCCGCGCTGACAGTGATGATCGGCGCACTGGTGGTCGCCCTGCAGATGCGCCCGATGGTATCGATGGACGTGATCAAGGACCGCGGCCTGTTCCGCGAGAACGCTCTGGGCCAGATCGAGAACATCTACCTGCTCAAGATCATCAACAAGACCCAGGAACCGCAGCACTATCGCCTGCGCCTGGTGGACGCCGACGGCTTCGAGCTGCACGGGCGTACCGAGTTCACCCTCGCCGCCGGCGAGATGAGCGAGCTGCCGGTGTCGGTGGCGATGCTAGCCGATCGCCCGAGCAGCAGCTCCCAGGAGCTGGCATTCGAGATCCAGGACAGCGACCAGCCCGGCATCCGCAGCACCGCGCACAGCCGTTTCGTCGCGCCGATGAATCGCTGATCCCCTACACTGACCACCACCTTGCCTGCCCAGACCCTAATGAAACGCTACGAACGATTTGCCGATGACATTGCCGAATTGATCCGCTCCGGGGTGCTTGGCCCCGGTCAGCGGGTACCTTCGGTGCGTTACGCCAGCCAGACCCACGGGGTCAGCCCGTCCACGGTGTTCCAGGCCTACTACCTGCTGGAGCGGCGCGGCCTGATCCGCGCCCGGCCGCGCTCGGGCTACTTCGTCAATGCCCATGCGCCGCGCCCGTTCAGCGAGCCACAGCCCCAGGCGCCGGCCAGCGAGTCCACCGATGTCGATGTCAGCGGCCTGGTGTTCTCGATCCTCGACTCGATCAAGGATCCGCACACCGTGCCATTCGGCTCGGCCTTTCCCAGCCCGACCCTGTTCCCCCTGCAACGCCTGTCGCGATCGCTGGCCAGCGCCAGCCGGGCCATGGACCCGCGCATGGTGGTCACCGACCTGTCGCCGGGCAACCCGCAACTGCGCCGGCAGATCGCCCTGCGCTACATGGTCGCCGGGTTGATGCTGCCGATGGAGGAACTGCTGATCACCAACGGCGCCCTGGAAGCGCTGAACCTGTGCCTGCAGGCCGTCACCCAACCCGGCGACCTGGTGGCCATCGAGGCACCGGCCTTCTATGCCTGCCTGCAGGTACTCGAACGCCTCAAGCTCAAGGCGGTGGAAATCCCGGTGCACCCGCGCGAGGGCATGGACCTCGGCGTGCTGGCCCAGACCCTGGAGAAACACCCGGTCAAAGCCGTGTGGTGCATGACCAACTTCCAGAACCCGGTGGGCGCCAGCATGCCGGAGGCCAAGAAGCAGGAACTGGTCGAGCTGCTGCGTCGCCACCAGGTGCCGCTGATCGAGGACGACGTCTACGCCGAGCTGTACTACTCGCAGCAAGCGCCGAAGCCGGCCAAGGCCTTCGATACCGAGGGCCTGGTGATGCACTGCGGCTCGTTCGCCAAGAGCCTGGCGCCGGGCTACCGGATCGGCTGGGTGGCGGCCGGACGCTTCGCGCAGAAGATCGAGCGGCTCAAGCTGATGACCTCGCTGTGCGCCTCGATGCCGGCCCAGGCGGCGATTGCCGACTACCTGCAGCACGGCGGCTACGATCGCCACCTACGCAAGCTGCGCTACGCCCTGGAAGGTCAGCAGGCCAACATGCTGGCCGCCATCGCCCGCCATTTTCCGGCGCAGACCCGGGTCAGCCAGCCGTCTGGGGGCTATTTCCTGTGGCTGGAGCTGCCCGAGCAGATGGACGCCCTGAAGCTGTTCCATATGGCCCTGGCCCAGGGCATCAGCATCGCGCCGGGGCCGATCTTCTCGCCGACCCGACGCTTCGGCAACTGCATCCGCCTGAACTACGGCAGCCCGTGGGGCGATGGCGCGGAACAGGCCATGGAGACCTTGGGGCGGATCGTGCGGTCGTTCTAGTCCAGCAATGGCGGTAGCCAGGTTGAACGGCTATAGTTTCGCAGCACTTTGCCTGGATCCCGCCCATGCCAGACTATCCAGCATCACCCGAGCAGCTGCTGGCCCGTATCGGCGAGCTTGAGGCACAGCTCGCCAGGCACGATCTCGAACGAGCCTGTTTCGCGATGCTAAGTACACACATGGCCGAAGGGTTCTGTGTGCTGGAACTGTTCGATGGCCCCCACGGACCGCTGAGCGATTACCGCTATATCCTCAGCAACGACGCCTGCCTGCGCCACACCGGCCACGACAAGCAGATGGGGCAGACGGTGCGCGAGCTCATCCCCGACGAAGCCGACGCCTGGGTGCCCCGTTTCGCCGAGGTACTGCGCACTGGGCAGTCGACACATTTCGAGCAACGCCTGAAGATCAGCGACCGTCTGCTCTCCATCTCGGCCCATCGCCTGGGCCGGGCCAGTGACAGGCGCGTGGCCGTGCTGTTTACCGGGGTCCCTGCCAGCCAACAGGCACGAGACCTTCTGTACGAGCAGGCGGAGAAGCGCATGGACAGGGCCGAAACCAACAGCAGATTGCTCGGCGAACTGGTGGACCACAGCCTGGCCAACGTGTTTGCCGCAGACTGTAGTCTGCGCCTGGTGGCGATTAACCGCACGGCCCGGGAAACCTTCGAGCGGCTGCATGGCATTTCACCCAAGGTTGGCGACAATGTCCGGGAGATCCTGGCCGGCCAACCGCAGATCATGGAAAAGTTTCAACCGCTCTGGCCGCGGGTGATCGCCGGCGAGTCATTCATCGAAATGGTCAGCATCGGCCCGCCCGATGCCCCGCGCCACTACGAAATGCGCTACAACCCGTTGCGCGATGCCGAAGGCCAGATATGTGGGGGTTATCTGTTCGCCTACGACATCACCAGTCGCGTGCTGGAGCAGGAGCGCCTGAGCCAGGCCGAGGAGGCCCTTCGCCAATCACAGAAAATGGAAGCCATCGGCCAATTGACCGGTGGCATTGCCCATGACTTCAACAACCTGCTCGGCGGCATCGTCGGCGCGCTGGAGCTGGCAGACAAGCGTATGACGCAGGGCCGTCAGCAGGACAGCAGGCACATGCTCGGCATTGCCCGGCAGAACACCTCGCGCGCCACTGCCCTGGTCCAGCGCCTGCTGGCTTTCGCCCGCCAGCAGGCGCTGGTGCCTCAGCCGGTGGATGCACACCACCTGGTGGCCGACATGCACGACCTGATCCACAGCTCCCTCGACAGACATATCGAGTACGTCGATGCCACGCTCGCCGGCCAATGGCTGGTCTGCGTCGATCCATCACAGCTGGAAAGCACCCTGCTCAATTTGTGCATCAACGCGCGGGACGCCATGACACAGGGTGGCACCTTGCGCATCAGCAGTGCCAATTGCCAGATGGATGCAGCGCAAGCAGCAAGTCTTCAACTTCCCGCAGGGCAGTATCTGCATGTACAGGTCGAGGATAACGGCTGCGGCATGACCCAGGAAATCAGCGCGCGTGCCGCCGAACCTTTTTTCACCACCAAGCCCCTGGGGCAAGGCACCGGGTTGGGCCTGTCCATGGCCTACGGCTTCGTACGCCAGTCGGCCGGCCAACTGAGCATCGACAGCGCACCGGGACACGGTACCTGTATTCACCTGTATCTGCCACGCGGGCTGCCAGGCTCAACGCCTCAGGCCGATGACACAGAGCAGATGATCAAACCCTCGAGCACTGGACAGTCGCTCATTCTGCTGGTGGAGGATCAAACGACGTTGCGCCTGGTGATGCGGGAAGTCCTGGAGGAACACGGTTTCCAGGTGCAGGACTACGAGGACGGCCATACGGTCCTGCACGCCCTGGCCGAAGGTATTCGGCCAGACATGCTGGTGGTGGATATCGGGCTGCCGGGAGATCTCGATGGCTACCAGGTCACCAATGCCTGCTGGGCCATCGATGAGCATGTACCTGCCCTGTTCATCACCGGTTACGACGGCGCCATCGACAACAGTCGGATATCAGGCTCGCCGCCAATCGCCCTGCTGCACAAACCCTTCGAACTGACACGACTGACCGCCAAAGTGGAGGAGCTGCTGATCGCCGCGCGAAGCAAGCCCGCGTAGATCCTTGAGCGGTGTGACTGGACAGGCACACCTGCAGGCGATTAGCGTAGCGGACTCCACCTCGACGGATGCCCGAATGCCCTCGCGCGAACTACAGTCCCTGCGCCTGGAAGTTGAACGCCTACGCCAGCGCAACAGCTTGCTGGAGGCCGAACTGGCCACCCCACCCTGGCATGATCCGGACCTGTTTCGTTTTCTCTTCGACACGATGGACGAAGGCTTCTGCGTCATCGAATTCTTCGACGGTCCCCACGGTCCGCTGAGCGACTACGTCCATGTCCTCGCCAACGCCGCCTACGCCCGCCATGCCGGGATTCCCAATGTTGTCGGACAGAAACTGCGAGAGATGGTGCCGGACGAAGCCGACGACTGGGTGGCCCGCTATGGCCAGGTACTACGCACCGGTGAGCCCTTGCAGTTCGAACAGGAACTGGTAGCCACCGGGCGGGTGCTGTCGGTCACCACGTTCCGTATCGAACCTGCCGACAAGCGCCAGGTAGCCGTGCTGTTCAAGGATGTCACCGAACGACGTCGCGCCGAAACCGCGCTGCAACAACTCAACGACCACCTCGAACAGCGAGTCACCACCGCACTGGCTGAGCGCAGCCTGCTCGCCGAGCTGGTCGAGCACAGTGTCGCCCAGGTGCAGGTGGTCGACACCTCGCTGCGTTTTCTCGCGGTCAACGCCCGCGCGGTCGAGGATTTCGACTATCTGTTCGGCCGCAGGATCAAGGCTGGCGACAGTCTGCTGGAACGCCTGGACGGACTCCCCGAGGAGCGCGAACGATCGGTGACACGCTGGCGCAGGGCACTGTCCGGGGAAAGCTATACCGAGGTGATCGAATACGGACGCCGCGGGGACAGGCGTCATTTCGAGCTGCGCTTCACGCCCTTGCGTGACAGCACCGGCGAGATCGTCGGCGCCTACCTGTTCGGCTACGACATCACCCGCCAGGTCAGCGAGCAGAAGCGCCTGCTCGAGACCGAGGAAGCACTGCGCCAGGTACAGAAAATGGAAGCCGTAGGCCAGCTCACCGGCGGCATCGCCCACGACTTCAACAACTTGCTCGGCAGCATACTCGGCGCCCAGGAGTTGATGCGTCAACGGCTGCAGAAGGCCCGCTACGCCGAAGTCCCCCCATTGTTGAACAGCGCCTGTGAGTCCGCGCAACGAGCTGCCACGCTGGTACAGCGCCTGCTGGCATTTTCCCGCCGCCAGACCTTGCTGCCCCAGGCGACTCGCCTGAGCACGCTGGTGGAAGGCATGGAAGACCTGATCAGTCGCAGCGTAGGCCCGGCCATCGCGGTACACAGTGATTTCGAGCAGGAAAGCGGCACGGTATTCATCGATCCACCGCAACTGGAAAGCGCCCTGCTCAACCTGTGCATCAATGCTCGGGACGCCATGCCTGCTGGCGGTCGCATCAGCATCCGCTGCGTCGCGCTGGAGGTGACGCAGGAAACCGCCCAGTCACTGGATCTTCTTCCCGGCCCCTACCTGCGCTTGAGCGTCAACGACACGGGACGGGGAATGCCACCGGAGGTGATCGATCGCGCGCTCGAACCCTTCTTCACCACCAAACCTATGGGACAAAGCACCGGGCTTGGCCTGTCCATGGTCTATGGTTTTGTCCGTCAGTCAGGTGGACAACTGCAGATCAGCTCCCCGCCAGGTGAAGGTACCTGCATCCACCTGTATCTGCCCAGGCATGACACCGTTGCCCAGCTTGCGCCTGCAAAAGCTGGGTCACCGCTGTCGACTCGCAGCCCCGGAAGGCGGGTACTGCTGGTCGAGGACCAGGACGCGTTACGCCTGGTGATCGCCGAAGTGCTCGAGGAACTGGGGCACGAGGTCGAAGGCTACGCCACCGGCCCGGCTGCGCTCGAGGCAGACCAGACGTTCGACCTGCTGATCACCGACATTGGCCTGCCCGGTGGCATGAATGGCCGCCAGGTCGCCCAGGCCATGCGCCAGCGCCACCCTTCGCTGCCGGTGCTGTTCATCACCGGCTACGATGCCAATGCGGTGCTCGAGGATGGCCCCCTACCGCAAAGAACCCGCGTACTCACCAAGCCTTTTGATCTCGAGAAGCTGGTGGATCAGGTTGATCTGTTGCTGCGCGAATACCACTAGTGTCGTGTCTCGGAAATAGGCTGTTCACTTTTGACGGCGTCTTGGCCGCCCGGCCGGCGTTGCCACGCCTCGCCACAGCCCTGCTATGACTCGTCGCGGCGCCTTGCCCGAACACCCAGGCCACCGCCAAAAGAGAACATATTTCCGAGACAGGACACTAGCGCCCGCCACTCAGATCAATGAAGGTGCCGGTCGCGTACGACGCCTTTTCCGACAACAGCCAAAGGATCGCCTCCGCCACCTCTTCAGGTTGGCCGCCGCGTCCCATCGGCAGGCCTGGCTCAAGCTTGCTTACGCGCTCCGGATCGCCGCTAAGGGCATGGAAGCCGGTGTGGATGTAACCCGGCCGCACACCATTGACCCGCACGCCCTCGCCAGCCACTTCCCTGGCCAGGCCCACCGTAAAGGTATCCAGGGCTCCCTTGGAAGCGGCATAGTCGACGTACTCGTTGGGCGAGCCCAGTCGCGCGGCCATCGACGAGACGTTGACGATCGCCCCGCCCTGCCCACCATGGCGGCGAGTCATGCGCAGCAAGGCGTGCTTGGCGCACAGGATCGGGCCGACCACATTGGTCTTCATCACCTTGAGCAGGCGGAACTCGGACATGTCCTCGACACGGCTCTGCTGGCCAATGGTGCCGGCATTGTTGACCAGGGCGGTAACCGGCCCGAGCTCCTGATCGACGCACTGGAACAATCGCACCACCTCATCCTCGACGCTGGCGTCGGCACGCACGGCGATCGCCTCGGCGCCCAGCGCACGGACCTGCGCCAGCATCGCCTGCGCGGCCTGGTCGTCAGCGTGATAGTTGATGCAGATTCGGTAACCCTGTTGCGCCGCCAGCAACGCGGTGGCGGCGCCGATGCCTCGGCTGGCGCCGGTGATGACGATAACCTTGTCCATGAGTCTGCCATGTAGCCAGGAAAAGACCTACAAGACTAGGGGAAATGCCATCACTTGAAAACCACGGGCAGGGAATCATGGGTTTCAATGGCCCGCCGAAGCGGGCGCGGCCTTGGCGGTAAAAGGCGGCTTGGCCAGCCACACCAGCAGGATCAAGCCGGCGAACACCCAGGTCAGCAAGGTGAAGTAGTCCACCGTCGACATCATGTACGCCTGGCTGTTGAGTATCTGCTCCAGCTTCGCGTAGCTCTGTGCACTGGCCCCGCCCAACTGCTCCAGGGTTTGCCGGGTGGCCGGCTCGAAGTTGCTGATGTGCTCGCTCAGGTAGGCGTGGTGCTGGTCAGCCCGACGGATCCAGATCCAGGTGGTCAGCGACGCAGCGAAGCTACCGCCCAGCGTTCGCAAGAAGGTGGCCAGCCCCGATCCGTCGGCAATTTGGTGCGGCGGCAGGTCCGACAGCAGGATGCTCAGGGTCGGCATGAAGAACAGCGCCACGCCAATGCCCATGAACAACTGCACCAGGGCGATGTGCAGGAAGTCCACCTCGTTGGTGAAGCCGGCGCGCATGTAGCAACTGGTGCCGATCGCCAGGAAGGCGATGCCGGCCAGTACGCGCAGGTCGAAGCGATGGGCATACTTGCCGACGAAGGGCGACATGAGCACCGGCAACAGGCCGATCGGTGCCACCGCCAGGCCCGCCCAGGTCGCGGTGTAGCCCATCTGGGTCTGCAGCCATTGCGGCAGGATCAGGTTGATGCCGAAGAATCCCGCGTAGCCGCCTACCAGCACCAGCGTGCCGATGCGGAAGTTACGGCGCACGAACAATCGCAGGTTGACCACCGGGTGGCGGTCGGTCAGTTCCCAGATAACGAACACTGCCAGGAACACCACCGAGACCAGCGTGCCGATCACGATGAACGACGACTCGAACCAGTCCAGGTCGTTGCCCTTGTCCAGCACCACCTGCAACGCGCCGACGCCGACGATCAACGTCAGCAGGCCGATGTAGTCCATCGGCTGGCGGCTGGTGACCACCGGCCGCGTGCGCATCTGCTGGCGTACCACGGCGGCGGCGAACAGCCCGATCGGCACGTTGATGAAGAAGATCCATGGCCAGCTGTAGCTGTCGGTGATCCAGCCGCCGAGGATCGGCCCGGCAATCGGCGCCACCACCGTGACCATCGCCAGCAACGCCAGGGCCATTCCGCGTTTCGCCGGCGGGTACACGGCGATCAGCAGGGTCTGGGTCATCGGGTACAGCGGGCCAGCCACCACGCCCTGGAGCACGCGGAAAAACACCAGTTCGGACATCGACTGGGCGATGCCGCATAGGAACGAGGCCAGCACGAACAGCAGCGTGGCCCAGAGGAACAGCTTCACCTCGCCGAAACGCCGGCTCAGCCAGCCAGTCAGGGGCAAGGCGATGGCGTTGCTCACCGCGAACGAGGTGATCACCCAGGTGCCCTGCTCCGAGCTCACCCCGAGATTGCCGGAAATGGTCGGCAGCGCCACGTTGGCGATGGTGGTGTCGAGCACTTGCATGAAGGTCGCCAGCGACAGGCCGATGGTGGTCAGCAGCAGGCTCGGCGGGGTGAACTGCGCGGGGGCCGCCTGGCTCATCGCTGGGCCGTCTTGCCGGTGGCGCTGTTCTCGTGGATCAGCCGGGCGATCAGGTGGTCGGCCTCGACCAGCTGACGGTCATACACCTGGGTGGTGTAGCTGGCCTGCTGCGGCGGCTGCTGGGCCAGGGCCGGGCCGCTCTGGTCGTGCAGGTCGACCTCGGCGACGGTGGACAGGCCGATGCGCAGCGGATGCGCCTTCAACTGCTCGGAGTCGAGGTGAATTCGCACCGGTACGCGCTGGACGATCTTGATCCAGTTGCCGGTGGCGTTCTGCGCCGGCAACAGGGCGAAGGCGCTGCCGGTCCCCGCGCCGAGGCTGTCGACGGTGCCGGTGTACCTGACCTCGCTGCCGTACAAGTCGGCGGTGATCTCCACCGACTGGCCGATGCGCATGTCGCGCAGTTGGGTTTCCTTGAAGTTGGCGTCGATCCACACCTCGTCCAGCGGGATCACCGCCATGGTCGCGGTCCCCGGCTGCAGGCGCTGGCCCAGTTGCACGGTACGTTTGGCGACATAACCGGTGACCGGCGCCACCAGCGTGGT
This sequence comes from Pseudomonas sp. P106(2024), assembly GCF_057480815.1. Classification (NCBI taxonomy): domain Bacteria; kingdom Pseudomonadati; phylum Pseudomonadota; class Gammaproteobacteria; order Pseudomonadales; family Pseudomonadaceae; genus Pseudomonas; species Pseudomonas sp. P106(2024). Next base: position 29,013 of record NZ_JBLIYU010000022.1, read on the forward strand.
GCGGGCATGATCCAGATAGGCTTGGCGCAGGTCGGCGGCGGCGGCCATCACTTCCGGATGCGAGGACACCACGGTGTCGTCGACCAGCGCGGTGCTGGTGTTGAGTTGCTGGCGGGCGCTGTTGACGGCGGCCTGGGCCACGGTCAGGTCGTCGCGGGAGTGGGCGACTTCCTCGGCGGCGATGGCACCGCTGTCGGCCAGTACCTTGCGCCGGTTGTAGTCCTGCTGGGCTTTCTGCAGCTCGGCCTGGCGGGTCTGCAGTTGCGCCTTGAGCGAGTCGACGTTGCTGTACAGCCCGCGTACCTGGCGCACGGTGCGCGCCAGCTTGGCCTCGGCGGACTGCAGGGCAACTTCGCTGTCGGCCGGGTCGAACTGCAGCAGCACCTGGCCGGCATGCACCAGGTCACCGTCATCGGCGCCGATGCTGGTGACGGTACCGGACACCAGCGGGGTGATTTCCACGACGTTGCCGTTGACGTAGGCGTCGTCGGTGCTTTCGTGCCAGCGCCCGACCAGGCTGTACCAGGCCCAGGTGCCGGCACCGGCGAGGACCAGTATCAGCAGCAGGGCGAGCAGCCAGATCTTGCGCTTGCGCGTGTTGTCAGGCGCGGGGGCCGGGGTGGAGGTGTCAGCGGGAGTGGCCATGACAGTACCTTGGAAGATGCGTGACAGGGATCAACGATCGCCGAAGCGGCGGATCGTCAAGGGGTCGCCGGCGTTGAGCAGGACCTTGGCGAGCAGTTGCTCGAGGGTCTTGAGTTCTTCGGGTTGCAGCACGCCGACCAGTTCGTTCATTGCCGCCGCGCCAACCAGGGGCAGGCGGTCGGCCAGGCGCTGGCCATCGGCGGTCAGGGCCAGGCGAACCTGGCGGCGGTCGTCGGGGCAGCGGTTACGCAGGATCAGGCCCTTTTGCTCGAGGCGGTCGAGCATGCGGGTCATCGAGCCGCTGTCCAGGCCCAGGTAGCGGCACAGTTCGGCCGGGGTATCTACCTGGTACTGGGTGACGATGATCAGCACCTTGAACTGGGCGGCGGTGACACCGTCGGCTTCAAGGTGCCAGTCGAGGATGCGGTCCTTGAGTAGCGCGGCTCGGCCGAGCAGCATGCCTATGGCGCAGGTCTGGAAGTTTTCCGGGGTGAAATGGGACATCGGGGTCTGCTCGGGTAATTGTGTGAAAATATTACTGCTTAGGCAGTGAATGTCAAAGCTTTGATTAGGGGGCTAAAGAAAATTTAATCGGGTTCGGGTTCGGGTTCGGGTTCGGGTTCGGGTTCGGGTTCGGGTTCGGGTTCGGGTTCGGGTTCGGGTTCGGGTTCGGGTTCGGGTTCGGGTTCGGGTTTCAGGGTGTGGGTTTTGAATTTTTTTGTGCGCATTCGTAGACGATATCGACATTTAGTCACCTTTCCGCCCTTACGGCGGGTTACTTTGGTCTTAACTCGCCGTCCGCGGCCAAAGTAACCAAAGCCGCCCCGCTCCGTTCATCCGGCCCCTGCGCTTCGCTCCGGGGTCCCCTCGCTCCGTTCTTGCTCCCGGGAGGACCGCGCTGCAGGGCCCATCCTGGGGCGCAGCGCTTGACGGCCATCCATGGCCGTCACCTCCCTCCGCAAGTCCTGCGCTCGGCCTCCTGAAGTCGCAATTGGTGTTGCCTGAACTATCGCGCACTTAGAAGCAAGAGCAAGAGCAAGAGCAAGAAGCGCGAAGTTAGTTGTTTGACCATTAGTTATGTATTGGCTGTTCCGGTCCTTTCGCGGGGCAAGCCCGCTCCCACAGGGTTATATATAACGGCGACTATCGTTTGGGAGCGGGCTTGCCTCGCGATGCGATCGAGAGATTAATTAAGTTTAAACTAGCGACAGCTGCGTTAGTTCAGGCGCCGCCCGTAACTTGCGCGACTTCAGGAGGCCGAACGCAGGACTTGCGGAGGGAGGTGACGGGCATGGATGCCCGTCAAGCGCTGGGGCCCAGGATGGGCCCTGCAGCGCGGTCCTCCCGGGAGCAAGGCCGGAGTGAGGGGACCCCGTAGCGAAGCGTAGGGGCCGGATGAATGAGCGCGCGGCTTTGCTTACTTTTGCCAAGACAAAAGTAAGTCGCCGCAAGGCGAAACAGCGATATAAGCGTCGACGCTGCCAATGAATGCGCGCACAACCTTCAAACAACATAAAACCAAAAACTAACAACTAACAACCAACAACTAACAGAACATTCCAAAAACTTTACTCAACCACCAAATCCCGCCCAACATCCCACCCTCCCCCAAGCGCCGCAATCAACTGCACACTCGCCACCAATCGCCCCTGCAACAACGTCAACACACTCCGCTCGTTGCTAAGCGCCGTCGTCTGCACATTGACCACATCCAGATACCCGATCAACCCCGCCTTGTACTGGTTCTCGGTCAACCGCAACGACTCCCGCGCCGCGTCCAGCGCCTCCTGCCGCACCACCGCCTCGTCCCCGTACACCTTGAGCTGCACCAGATAGTTCTCGACCTCCTTGAACCCGTCGAGCACCGTCTGCCGATACTGCGCCACGGTCTGGTCGTACACCGCCACCGTCCGGTCAACCTCGGCACTGCGCTTGCCGGCGTCGAACAGCGTCAGCGCCAGCTGCGGCCCGACCGACCAGTAACGGTTGGGCAACTCGATCCAGTTGTTGAAACTACTGCTGGAATACCCCCCGTTCATGCTCAAGGACAGATCCGGGAAATACGCCGCCCGCGACACACCGATATTCGAGTTGGCCGCCATGACCTTGCGCTCGGCCGAGGCGATGTCGGGACGCCGCTCGAGCAGCTGCGACGGCAGCGACAGCGGCACCTGCGGCAACGCCGGAATATCATCGCTCGCCGCCAGGGCAAAGTCGGCCGGCGCCTTGCCCATCAGCACGGCGATGGCGTTCTCGTACTGCGCCCGCTGCCAGGCCAGGTCGATCAGGTCGGCCTGGGTGCTCTTGAGCTGGGTACGCGCCTGGGCCACGGCATCCGGCCCGGCAACCCCGGCGCGGTACTGGTTCTCGTTCATCTTCAGCGACCGCTCATAGGCCGCCACGGTGGCCTCGAGCAGGCGCTTCTGCGCGTCGATCACCCGCAGTTGCAGGTAGTTCTGAACCAGTTCCGACTGCTGACTCAGGCGAATGGCCGCCATGTCGGCCAGGCTGGCCTCGGCGCTGGACTCGTTGGCGTTCACGGTTTCACGCAACTTGCCCCACAGGTCGATCTCCCAGCTCACCCCGAGCTGCGCGCTGTAGGTATCGCGGATGCCGCTGCTGTTGTTCGACAGGCTGGAGCTGGAACTACCGGTGCCCTGGGCCGAACGGTTCTTGCTGGTGGTCAGGTTCAGCGAAGGGAACAGCGAGGCACGGCTACTGCGCACCAGCGCCTGGGCCTGACGGTACTGCGCCTCGTACTGTGCCACCGTCTGGTTGCTGCGGTTGAGCTCCTCAACCAGGGCGTCGAGCTGCTTGTCGCCATAGATCTCCCACCACGCCCCCCGAGCGATGGAATCAGACGGATTGGCCTGGGTCCAGCCCTCGGCCTGCTTGAACTGTGCCGGGGTACTGACCTCGGGGCGGTGGTAGTCCGGGCTCAGGGTACAGGCGCTGAGCATGGCCACGCACAACCCGGCGCTGACCAGGCGCGAGCCGCGTCCCTGGGTCAGCAGCTTGAAGGCACGGTGGATTCGGGTGTGGGCAAAGTTCATAGCGGGTTATCCAGGGCAGCGTCGGTGCGCACGCCGCGCCAGCGGTTGAACCGGTGGCGCAGGCGATCAAGGTACAGGTAAACCACAGGTGTGGTGTAAAGGGTGAGGATCTGGCTGAACACCAGGCCGCCGATGATGGTCAGGCCCAGGGGCTGGCGCATCTCGGCGCCCTCGGCGCGGCTGAGCAGCAGCGGCAGCGCGCCGAGGATCGCGGCCAGGGTGGTCATCAGGATCGGCCGTAGGCGCAGCAGGCAAGCGCGGCGGATCGACTCCTCCGGCGACAGGCCTTCATGGCGCTCCAGTTGCAGGGCCAGGTCGATCATCAAGATGGCGTTCTTCTTCACCACGCCGATCAGCAGGAACAGCCCCAGCAACGAGATCAGGCTGAACTCGCCACCGGTCAGGTACAGCGCCAGCAACGCGCCGACCCCGGCCGAGGGCAGCGTGGAAAGGATCGTCAGTGGGTGGATGTAGCTCTCGTAGAGGATGCCGAGCACCAGGTACACCAGCACCAGGGCGCCAAGGATCATCAGCGGCTGGCCTTCGGTGGTCTTGGTAAAGGCGTCGGCGTCGCCGCCGAGCTTGGCGATCACCGACTCGGGCAGGCCGAGCTTGGCCACCGCGCGCTCCAGCGCGGCCATGGCCTGGTCGGGGCTGTAGCCTTCGGCGACATCGAACGAGATGTCCTCGGAGGCGAACTGCCCTTCGTGGCTGACGCGGTCGTTGGCCAGGCTGTTCTCGTAGCGGGCGAAGGTGGACAGCGGCACCCGGGCACCGTCGGCGGTGATCACCTGCACCTGCTCCAGGGTGCTTGGGTCCCAGGCGTATTTCGGGTTGATCTCCAATACCACCTGGTACTGGTTGAGGCTGTCGTAGATGGTCGAGATCTGCCGCTGGCTGTAGGCGTTGTTCAGCACCGCGGTGACCATGTCCATGTCGATGCCCAGGCGCTTGGCCTGGTCACGGTCGACCACCAGGGTCACCTGCTGGGTGCCGGCGCCGTCGCGGGCGTCGATGGCGGTCAGCTCGGGCAGCTTGCGCAGCTCAGCGGCCACCTTCGGGAACCACTCTCGCAGGGCGGCCAGATCGCCGCTCTGCAGGGTGTAGAGGTACTGCGAGGTGCTCTGGTCGCGGCCGCCGCCGCCCAGTTGCAGGTCCTGGTCGGCCATCAGGTACAGGCGCCCACCAGGGATCTTCGGCAGGTCCTTGCGCAGGCGGTCGATCACCTTCTGCGCGTTCTCCTTGCGCTCGGCGATCGGCTTCAGGCGCACCAGCACGAAGGCGTTGTTGGTGCCGCTGTTGCCGCCGATGAAACCGGCGACGCTCTCCACCGCCGGGTCCTTGAGCAAGGCGCGGCGGTAGATCTCCATCTTCGGCTGCATCACGGTGAACGACAGGCCGTCATCGCCACGGATGAAGCCTTGCAGCTGGCCGGTGTCCTGCTGCGGCATCAGGGTCTTGGGCACTACCACGTACAGGGCGATATTCAGGCCGATGGTGGCCAGCAGGCTGAGCAGGGTCAGGCGCTTGTGCCGCAGCGCCCAGCCCAGGCTCTTGTCGTAGCCGGCGACCATGCGCTGGTGAATGTGGTCGCTCCAACGCTGCAGGCGAGTCTGCTGCTGCGGGCCATGGACCTTGAGCCAGCGCGAGCAGAGCATCGGCGTCAGTGTCAGCGACACCACCAGCGACACGACAATCGCCGCGGCCAGGGTGATCGAGAACTCCTTGAACAGCCCGCGCACGATGCCGCCCATGAACAGGATGGAGACGAACACCGCCACCAGCGAGACGTTCATCGACAGCAGGGTGAACCCCACCTCCTGCGCGCCCTTGTAGGCGGCGCGCATGGGGTTTTCGCCGTTCTCGATATGCCGCGAAATGTTCTCCAGTACCACGATGGCGTCGTCCACCACCAAGCCGGTGGCGAGGATCAGCGCCATCAGCGACAGGTTGTTCAGCGAGAACCCGCACAGGTACATGACCGCGAAGGTGCCCACCAGCGAAACCGGCACCGCCAAGCTCGGGATCAGCGAGGCACGCAGGTTGCCGAGGAACAGGTAAACCACCAGGATCACCAGCACCACGGCGATCAGCAAGGTGTGCTCGGCCTCCTTGAGGGTGGCCTTGATCACCGGCGAGCGGTCCATGGCCACATTGAGCTTGACGCTGGCCGGCAGGAGCGACTGCAAGGCCGGCAACTCGGCCTTGATCTGCTCGACGGTCTGGATGATGTTGGCGTTGGTCTGGCGGTTGACCACCAGCAGCACCGCGCTCTCGTCGTTGAAGAATCCGCTGTTATAGCGGTTCTCCACGCCATCGCTGACCTTGGCCACATCGGACAGGCGCAGGATCGCGCCGTTCTGCTGGCGGATCACCAGCGGCTTGTAGTCCTCGGCGGTTTCCAACTGATCATTGGCGCGCACCTGCCAGTTGCGTTCGCGGTCTTCGACGAAGCCCATGGGCCGGCGTTGGTTGGCGTTGGCCACCGCATTGCGCACGTCGTCCAGCGACAGGCCGTACTGGTTGAGCAGCTGCGGTTCGAGCTCGATGCGCACCGCCGGCAGCGAGCTGCCGCCGATCTGTACCTCCCCTACTCCGCTGACCTGCGCCAGGCTCTGGGAGAGGATGGTGTCGGCCAGGTCATAGAGCTTGCCCTTGGACAGCACGTCCGAGGTCAGCGACAGCACCATGATCGGCGCCTGGGACGGGTTGATCTTCTTGTAGGTGGGCATGCTGCGCATGCCGCTGGGCAGCAGGTTGCGGGTGGCGTTGATCGCCGCCTGCACCTCACGCGCCGCGCCGTCTATGTCGCGGCCCAGCTCGAAGCCGATGATCACCCGGGTCGAGCCCTGGTTGGAGCTGCTGGTCAGCGTGGTGACGCCGGCAATGGCGCCGAGCTTACGCTCCAGCGGCGTGGCCACGGTGGAGGCCATGACCTCAGGGCTGGCGCCGGGCAGGCTGGCCTGCACCACAATTACCGGGAAGTCCATCTGCGGCAGCGGCGACACCGGCAGCAGGCCGAAACTCACACCACCCAGCAACATGATCGCCAGACTCAGCAGCATGGTGGCTACCGGCCGTCGAATGAAGGGTCCGGACAGGTTCATGCTTCAGCCTGCCGCGCATCGTCAGCCGGGCGCCAGCGACGCGCCAGGCGGTCGAAGTACAGGTAGATGACCGGCGTGGTGAACAAGGTCAGCACTTGGCTGACCAACAGGCCGCCGACCATCACCAGGCCCAGCGGCTGGCGCAGCTCGGCGCCGGAACCGGTGGCGAGCATCAGCGGTACGGCGCCGAACAGCGCGGCCAGGGTGGTCATCAGGATCGGCCGGAAGCGCAGCAGCGCCGCCTGGTAGATCGCGTCACGCGGGCTCATGCCCTGGTGTCGCTCAGCCTCCAGGGCGAAGTCGATCATCATGATCGCGTTCTTCTTGACGATGCCGATCAGCAGGATGATGCCGATGATCGCGATCATGCCCAGGTCGTTGCCGCTCAGCAGGAGCGCCAACAAGGCCCCCACCGCCGCCGACGGCAGCGTGGAAAGGATGGTCACCGGGTGGATGTAGCTCTCGTAAAGCACGCCCAGCACGATGTACATGGTCACCACCGCGGCCAGGATCAGCAGCAAGGTGCTCGACAGCGAGGCCTGGAACGCCTCGGCGGCGCCCTGGAAGCGGGTCTGCACGCCGATCGGCATGCCGATGTCCTGCTGCACCTGCTCGATCACCTTGACCGCCTCGCCCAGGGAGGCGCCATGGGCCAGGTTGAACGACATCATCACCGCCGGGAACTGGCCGATGTGCGAGATGGCCAGCTGGGCCTGGCGCTGCTCGATGCGCGCCAGGGCCGACAGGCGCACCTGGCCGCCGTCGGTGGCCTTGACGTGGATCGACTCCAGGGCCTGCGGGCCGAGGCTGGCGGCAGTCTGCGACTGCAGCACCACGCGGTACTGGCTGGCCTGGGTGTAGATGGTCGAGATCTGCCGCTGGCCGAAGGCGTCGTACAGCGCGTTGGTGATCTGCGCCACAGTGATGCCCAGACGACTGGCCATGTCGCGGTCGATCACCAGGAATACCTGCAGGCCCTGGTCCTGCAGGTCGCTGGCCACATCCTGCAGCTCGGGGCGGTCCTTGAGCGCCTGCACCAGCTTGCCGCTCCACTCGGCGAGCATGTCGGCATCCGGCGAGCTCAGGCTGAACTGGTACTGGGTGCGGCTGACCCGGTCCTCGATGCTCAGGTCCTGCACCGGCTGCATGAACAGGCGGATGCCGACCAGCTTGTCGAGCTGTGGCTGCAGGCGGTTGATCACCTCGGAGGCGGTGACGTCGCGCTCGCCGTGGGGCTTGAGGTTGATCAGCAGGCGGCCGCTGTTGAGGGTGGCATTGTCGCCATCCACGCCGATGTAGGAAGACAGGCTCTGCACCGCCGGATCCTGCAGGATCACCTTGGCCAGGGATTGTTGGCGCTCGCTCATGGCGGCGAACGAGGTCGATTGCGGCGCTTCGGAAATACCCTGGATGACCCCGGTGTCCTGGGCCGGGAAGAAACCCTTGGGCACCATCAGGTACAGCACCACGGTCAGCGCCAGGGTGGCAACGGCCACCAGCAGGGTTAGCGGCTGGCGCTGCAACACCCAGGTCAGGGCGGTGCCGTAGTGCTTGATCAGCCAGTCGATCCAGGCACCGCTGGCGCGGTAAAAGCGGCTTTGTTCCTCTTCCATGGGCTCGCGCTTGAGCAGGCGCGCGCACATCATCGGCGTCAGGGTCAGCGACACCACCAGGGAAATCAGGATGGCCACCGCCAGGGTGATGGCGAACTCACGGAACAAGCGCCCGACCACATCGGCCATGAACAACAGCGGAATCAGCACGGCGATCAACGAGAAGGTCAGCGAGATCAGGGTGAAGCCGATCTGCTTCGCGCCCTTGAGCGCGGCCTGCATGGGTGTTTCGCCCTCCTCGATGTGCCGGGAGATGTTCTCCAGCATGACGATGGCATCGTCCACCACGAAGCCGGTGGCGATGGTCAGGGCCATCAAGGTGAGGTTGTTGACCGAGAAACCGGCCAGGTACATCACCCCGAAGGTGCCGATAAGCGACAGCGGAACGGCGATGGAGGGAATGATGGTGGCGCTGAAACGGCGCAGGAAAACGAAGGTGACCATCACCACCAGGGCGATGGCGAACAGCAGCTCGTGCTGCACATCGCGCACGGCGGCGCGGATGGTCTGGGTGCGGTCGGTTAGCACGCTGACATCCAGGCCCGCCGGCAGGTTGTCGGTGATTGACGGCAGCAGTTCCTTGATCCGGTCGACGACCTCGATGACGTTGGCACCGGGCTGGCGCTGGATATTCAGCAGCACCGCCTCGTTCTGGTTGGCCCAGGCGGCCAGGCGTTCGTTCTCGGCGCCGTCGACGATCTCGGCGACGTCCTTCAGGCGCAGTGGCGCGCCATTGCTGTACTTGAGGATGAGGTTGGCGTATTCCTCGGGGGAGCGCAGCTGGTCGTTGGCGTCGAGCATCGACACCCGGGTCGGGCCGTCGAAGTTGCCCTTGGGCTGGTTGACGTTGGAGGCGCCGATCAGGGTGCGCACGTCGTCCAGGTTGAGACCGTTAGCGGCCAGGGCGTCGACGTTGACCTTGATCCGCACAGCTTGGCGCTGCCCGCCGGCGATGCTGACCATGCCGACGCCGCTGATCTGGGCGATCTTCTGCGCCACGCGGGTGTCGACCAGGTCATTGAGCTTGGGCAGCGGCATGGTCTTCGAGGAAATGGCCAGGGTCAGCACTGGCGTGTCGGCCGGGTTGACCTTGTTGTACACCGGCGGCGCCGGCAGGTCGTTGGGCAGCAGGTTGCTGGCGGCGTTGATCGCGGCCTGCACCTGCTGCTCGGCGACATCCATGTTCATGTCGAGGTTGAAGCGCAGGGTCAGCACCGAGGCGCCGCCGGAGCTGGTGGAGGCCATCTGTTCCAGGCCCGGCATCTGCCCGAACTGGCGTTCCAGCGGCGCGGTGACGGCGCTGGTCATGACCTGCGGGCTGGCGCCAGGGTACAGGGTCATGACGCGGATGGTCGGGTAGTCGACCTGAGGCAAGGCCGCCACCGGCAGCAGCTTGTAGGCGATCAGGCCGGCCAGGACGATGGCCAGCATGCTCAGCGTGGTGGCGACCGGCCGCAGGATGAACAGGCGCGAGAGGTTCATGCGCCCGCCTTGGTGCCTGGTTCAGCGGTCTGGGCCGAGCCCTTGGCGCCCTGCCCCTGCAGGTGCTGGCCGGGGGTGGTCGGAACCTGGGAGCTGTCCTCGACCACATCGACCTTGGTGCCTTCGCGCAGGCGGTCAGTGCCTTCCAGCACCAGGCGCTCGCCGGCGGCCAGGCCCTCGACGATCACCGTGTTCTCGCCATCGCTGGCGCCGACCTTGAGCTTGCGCACGTTGATGGTGTTCTCGGCGTTGACCACATAGGCGAAGGTGCCGTCGTTGCCAAACTGGATCGCCGCTGCCGGTGCCAGCACCACCTGCTTGAGGGTGTCGGCCAGCAAGCGCACGTTGACAAACTGGTTGGGGAACAGCGCGTGGTCGGTGTTCTGGAAGGTGCCCTTGAACTTCAGGGTGCCGGTGGCGACGTCGATCTGGTTGTCGAGGCTGCCCAGCACACCGGTGGACTGCAGCTTCTGATCGCCCCGGTCCCAGGCCTCGACCGGCAGGCTGGCGCCGCTGCGGTAGCGAGCCAGCACGGTGTCGAGCTGGGTTTCCGGCAGGGTGAAGGCAACGCTGATCGGCTGGGTCTGGGTGATGATCACCAGCGCCGTGGTGTCGTTGGCCGCCACCAGGTTGCCCAGGTCCAGCTGGCGCAGGCCCACGCGGCCGCTGATCGGTGCGCGGATCTGGGTGAACTCGAGATTCAGGCGTGCCTCGTTGACCTGGGCCTGGTTGGTCTTGACCAGCCCCTGGAACTGACCGACCTGAGCTTCGGCGGTGTCCAGGGTCTGCTTGGCGATGCTGTCCTCGGCGTACAGGCCTTTATAGCGGGCCAGGTCGACCTGGGCATTCTTCAACTGCGCCTGATTCTGCGCCAGGGTGCCCTCGGCCTGCTGCAAGGCGATGCGATAGGAACGTGGGTCGATCTCGGCCAGCAGATCGCCGGCCTTGACCTGCTGGCCCTCCTTGAAGTGGACCTTGACCAGCTCGCCGGCCACCCGGCTGCGCACGTTGACCGTGTTGGTCGCGGTCACGGTGCCGAGGGCCTTGTAATAAAGCGGGAAGTCTCCGACCCGCACCGGCTCGACCCGCACCGGGACCGCCTCGGTGGAGGCGCCGAAGCCCGGCCGCCCGCCCATGCCCAGGCCCTTGCCCGGACGGTGCCCGCCGCCTTCCTTGTGGACGGTCGCCGCGGGCCACAGCCACCAGGCCAGCAGGGCCACCAGCAGCAGGATCAGCAGGCCGAACAGCCAGCGACGAGGGGAACGGGAATTGGAGGCTTGCATGGGTCGAACGAACCTTGTTCAGAGAAAGACGGCGTGGAGAGCGTGAACGATAAGCACTGGCATCGTTTTAGCAAAGGGGCTTTACCAGTGCTTTACCTTCGGCTGACGTTGGCAAAGGGGTGAACTTTAAATGAAAACGGCCTGGAACTGGGTCCAGGCCGTTACCGGGTGTTACCTGGTTCGCCGGCAAGCCGGCGAACACTTACTTCAAGACAGCCAGCGCCGCCTCGTAGTTCGGCTCGTCGGCGATTTCGCCCACCAGCTCGCTGTGCAGCACCTTGTCGTTTTCATCCAGCACCACCACGGCACGGGCGGCCAGGCCGGCCAGCGGGCCATCAGCGATGGCGACGCCGTAGTTTTCCAGGAACTCGCGGCCACGCAGGGTCGACAGGTTCTTCACGTTCTCCAGGCCTTCGGCGCCGCAGAAGCGCGCCTGGGCGAACGGCAGGTCGGCAGAGATGCACAGCACCACGGTGTTGGCCACGTCATTGGCCTGGGCGTTGAACTTGCGCACCGAGGTGGCGCAGGTCGGGGTGTCGACGCTCGGGAAGATGTTCAGCACCTTGCGCTTGCCGGCGAAGTCGGCCAGCGACTTGTTCGACAGATCGCCAGCGACCAGGGAGAAGGCAGGTGCCGCGGCGCCTTGCTTCGGCAGTTCACCGCTGACCTGAACCGGGTTGCCTTTGAGAGTCACTTGAGCCATGACGGAAATCCTTATACGGGGGGTTGAAAAGGACTCAGAGTTAACCATGAAGGGGCGCAAGTGCCTATGGGTAAAGATGAAATTGCCCTACGATCGGGCAATTCCTGTAGACAAACGCCCGGGTGACTGACGTCGACCCGGGCGTTCTTCCTACGGGACAGGGGCTCAGGCCAGCAGGCCGTACACCACTGAGGTCAGGGCCACCAGGCCGACGACCACCACGAACAGGTTGGACAGCGCGCCGCTGTACTTGCGCATCGATGGCACGCGGCGGATGGCGTACATCGGCATCAGGAACAGCAACACGGCGATGATCGGGCCGCCGAGGGATTCGATCATGCCGAGGATGCTCGGGTTGAGGGTGGCGACGATCCAGCACACCACCAGCATCAGCGCGGCGACGATACGGTCCAGGGCCTTGGCGCCCGGGCGCATGCCGGCCTTGACGATCATGCCCTTGAGGCCCTCGCTGGCACCGATATAGTGGCCCAGGAACGACTTGGCAATGGCAATGAAGGCGATCAAGGGCGCGGCGAAGGCGATGGCCGGCTGCTCGAAGTGGTTGGCCAGGTACGACAGGATCGACAGGTTCTGCGCCTTGGCCTCGGCCAGCTGGGCGCTGCTCAGGGTCAGCACGCAGCTGAACACGAAGAACAGCACCATCAGCACCATCAGCAGGTGCGCGCGACGCAGGATCTGGCCGCTGCGCTCATCGGCATTCTCGCCGTAGCGGCGCTTCTGGTCGACGGCGAAGGCCGAGATGATCGGCGAATGGTTGAACGAGAACACCATCACCGGGATCGCCAGCCACACGGTGTGCAGGAAGGCCGAGCCCGACGGCACCTGGGCGGCGGTGTCGAGGATGCCGCCGTTCCAGTGCGGCACCAGGTACAGGGCCAGCAGCGCCAGGGCAACGATGAATGGGTAAACCAGCAGGCTCATGACCTTGACCGTGGCCTGCTCGCCGCAGCGCACGATGGCCAAGAGGCCCAGGATCAGCACAAACGACAGGATCGCCCGCGGTGGCGGCGCGATGTGCAGTTGGTGCTCCATGAAGCTGCTGACGGTGTTGGTCAGCGCCACGCTGTAGATCAGCAGGATCGGGAAGATGGCGAAGAAGTACAGGACGGTGATCAGCGCGCCGGCGGTGATGCCGAAATGCTCCTCGACCACCTCGGTGATGTCGCCGCCCTTGCTGCCGGAAAGCACGAAGCGGGTCAACCCGCGGTGGGCGAAATAGGTCATGGGGAAGGCCAGCAAGGCCAGCACCAGCAGCGGCCAGAAACCGCCAAGGCCGGCGTTGATGGGCAGGAACAGGGTTCCGGCGCCGATGGCCGTGCCGAAGAGGCCCAGCATCCAGGTGGTGTCTTGACGCGACCAGCTGCCGAGGGTGGCGGGGGTCGATTCTACAAAGCGTTGTTCAACGCTTGGGGCCTGCTCATTCATTCCGGGTGAAGCTCCACTCGCAAGACTGCAACAGGCTGAGAATGGCGAAATAGACGATTCGCCCAACTCAACCGGGGAAGAGGGGCGCGATTGTGCATGCAAAGGTTGCACTTGGGGAAGCCCCGCCCGAGAGACGGTTGCACTTGTCTTTACAAGCGGGTTGTGCTGGAGGGGGCTGCTTGGCAGCCCCTGGCAGATTACCGCTGCACGGCGGCAAACGCCTCGGCCACCTGGCGCAGGTTGGCCGGACGCAGGCCGGACATGCATACCCGGCCGCTGTCGATCAGGTAAACACCGAACTCGTCACGCAGCCGACGCACTTGCTCCACGCTGAAGCCGGTGTAGCTGAACATGCCGCGCTGGCGCAGGAAGAACTGGAAGTCCTGGCCAGGCAGCAGCTCGCCGAGCAAGTCGACCAAACCTTGACGCATGTCGAGGATACGCTTGCGCATCACCTCCACTTCCGCTGCCCACTGAGCGTTCAGCGCGGTATCGCCAAGCACCCCGGCCACCAGCTGGGCGCCGAACGCGGGCGGGCTGGAGTAGTTGCGGCGCACGGTGGCCTTGAGCTGGCCGAGCACACTGGAGGCGGTGGCGGCATCGTCGCAGACCACCGACAGCCCCCCTACCCGCTCGCCGTACAGCGAGAAGATCTTCGAGAACGAGTTGCTGACCAGGCACGGCACGCCGGCACGGGCCATCTCACGGATGGCGTAGGCGTCTTCCACCAGGCCTTCACCGAAGCCCTGGTAGGCGATGTCGAGGAACGGAATCAGCTGGCGCGCCTTGACCACTTCGACCACCTGCTGCCACTGCTGCTGGTTTAGGTCGACGCCGGTGGGGTTGTGGCAGCACGGGTGCAGCAGGACGATGCTGTTCGCCGGCAGGGTCTGCAGGGTCGCCAGCATACCGGCGAAATCGACGCCACGGCTGGCGCTGTCGAAGTACGGGTAGCTGTGCACCTTGAAGCCCGCGCCTTCGAAGATCGCCCGGTGGTTGTCCCAGGTGGGGTTGCTCACCCACACCTCGGAGCTCGGGAAGTAGCGCTTGAGGAAGTCGGCGCCGACTTTCAGCGCGCCCGAGCCGCCGACGGTCTGCACGGTGGCCACGCGGCCATCGGCCACAGCCGGGTGATCTGCGCCGAACAGCAGCGCCTGGATCGCCTGGCGGTAGGCAGCCAGGCCTTCCATCGGCAGGTACAGCGAGGCTTCGTGGGGCTGGCCGGCCAGGCGCTTCTCCACCTCGCCCACCGCCGCCAGCTGCGGCACCACGCCAGCTTCGTCGTAGTACAGGCCGATACTCAGGTTGACCTTGTCGGCGCGCGGGTCGGCCTTGAAGGTTTCCATCAACGAGAGGATCGGGTCGCCGGCATAGGCATCGACATGTTTGAACACAGCGTGCAGCTCCTTGGAAATCAGGACAGTTCAGGGAAGGCTTCAGCGAGGATACCCGCAGTGGGGCGTGAGGAACATCACCGATGTGCAAGGAGTCGATGCAGGGGTGCAAGAGCGAGCGTTACGACGCAAAGACATTTCCCACATCAATTACGGAAACGGACGAATAGGCACCCTCTGCATCGGCCTGCCATTGTCCCGCTCACACGAATTACATGTATAAAAAAAGAGGGATTGATGCAGCCGGACAGGACGTACCAAGTCATTGCCCATCATGGAATTACCTTCGATATCAGCGAGTTCACCGTCCAGCCAGGTGAGCACTGCCAATTGCGCAAGTTGGCCTTACCCTTCGTGCACAAAGGGCATTACCAAATCGTGGAGGCCGTGGCCCAACTCTATGACCGCATGCTCGCAGGCAATCTGCCATGCCAGATGAAAGTTGCAGTATCACGCCCACTCACACGTCAGCAGGGGGACGTGCTGAATGATCAACGGAGCGATGTGCTCACCCTGGTCGGAGCAGCAGTGGGTAAAGCGGCAGGAACTACCGTTGTCGGAATCGCGGGTACGATGGCCGCTGGATTAGTGGCCTCCGCTGCAGGATTTGCAGCCTCGAGGCTGGCAAAGGGAGCAATACCAACATTTCATGCCGGCGATGTTTTGGTATCGCTTCAAGCCCAGGTCAACGGGGAATTGGCCCTCAACGTAGCGCGCTGCTGCTGATTCTCTGAGGACGGGTATACACAATGTCCTATATCTACCTGACTCTGTTTACTGCACTGACAGGCTGGTTACTCGACTGGATCTGCAAGCCGATTCTGGTGCGCAGATGGCTCTACCTGATTTTCCAGATCACAGGCATCACCGCTTGCACCCAACTCGGTGCCCAGGAGGTTCTTTACTGGGATGGAGGGGCATGGGGCCTGTTCTTTTCACTCGCCGGATTTCCTCTGCTGTTCGAACGCTCGAGCTGGTATGAGCGAAACCGATAGAGGAGGCATTCATGACCATGCTTTACCTGCTGATCTATCTGCCGGTCGCAATCCTTCTGTTCGACTGGCTTTGCAGGTCAGTACTGCTTCGCAGAATCCTGTGCATCGTCTTCATGGTGGCGGGCATCAGCACTTGTTCACTGCTGGGGCAACGCGAGTTCATGAATCTCGATGGTGGGCAATGGGCTCTATTCTTCGTCGTGCTCGGCACGACCCTGCTGTTTGATCGCTCGCACTTGATCGTGATCGGGATTGAGGAGCTGCGCCCCGTCCCGATCCGGATGGGGCCAATTCAGCCCGCCAACCCCCGCAACTCCCCCCACTCCCGCTCACTCAACGCCACCCCTTCCCGCCCGGCTACTTCACGCTCGCGATAACGCCGCTCGCCCGGCATCCGCGTCAACCCGGCTGCCTGCATCTGCTCCACCAGTTCGCGGCTGCGCAGCGCAAAGCGCTCGCCCTCGGCCTTGCTCGGGTCGATCACGATGATCAACTGCCCGGTCCAGGGGGTCTTGGCTCCGGGATGGCCCGACCAATCGAACTCCCAGGAGAAATTGCCGCCCGTCAGCGCCGCCGCCAGCAACTCGACCATCATCGACAGCGCCGAGCCCTTGTGCCCGCCGAACGGCAGCAAGGCGCCGCCCTCGAGAATCGCCTTGGGGTCGGTGGTCGGCTGGCCCTCGGCATCCACGCCCATGCCTGGCGGCAGTCGCTCGCCCGCCCGCGCGGCGATCTGCACATCGCCATGGGCCATGGCGCTGGTGGCCATGTCGAAGACGATCGGATCATGCCCGGCGCAAGGCGCGGCAAAAGCAATGGGGTTGGTGCCGAACAGCGGCTTGCGCGCACCGTGTGGCACCACGCAGGTCATGCTGTTGACCACGCTCAGGGCCACCAGGCCTTCGTCGGCGAACGGCTCGACATCCGGCCACAGCGCGGCGAAATGGTGCGAGTTGTGGATCGCCAGCACCGCGATGCCGGCCGTGCGGGCCTTCTCCACCAGCAGCGGGCGGGCCGCGGCCAACGCCGGCTGGGCAAAGCCACCCTTGGCATCGACACGCAAATAGGCCGGCGCAAGGTCAGTCACCTGAGGCTCGGCGCGACCATCGACCCAACCGCTGGCCAGGGTCGAGACATAACCGGGAATACGGAACACCCCATGGCTGTGGGCACCATCACGCTGGGCACTGGCGCAGTTGTGGGCAAGCACGGCGGCCACCGCCGCGCTGCAGCAATGTCGCTCGAAGATCGACTGCAGCAACGCCCGCAGTTCGTTAAAAGGCACGCGCACGACAGGGCCGGTGGAAGGTGAAGACATCTGGAGCTCCTTTCTTGGATTTGGATTCGCTACAGCGCAACTGCACAGACTTTCCCGCCAATGACAGCTATCTGTCAAATATTGACTTGACGACAGAAAACAGCCATTTTGGCTTCCACGCCAGAAATCAACCGGAACCGACCATGAGCCAATCGATCAAGCAACGCCTGGAAAGCAGCCTGCACACCGCTGCCGCCTCGGGCCGCCAGATCGCCAGCTACATGCTCGCCAACCTCCACGAACTGCCGTTCCAGACCTCGGCCAGCATCGCCGCCAAGCTGGGCGTGAGCGAGTCGAGCGTTGGCCGCTTCTGCCGCTCGCTGGGCTACGCGCACCTCAAGGCACTCAAACAAGACCTGCAGAACGACTTGGGCGACGGCCCCTGGCTGGTGGGCGACCGCCTGCAGGCGTTCCGCCAGCAACCCGAGGACGACCAGCGCTCGGGCAGCCTGGAGCTGGAAATGGCCGCGCTGGTACGCGTGCACGAATACAGCCGCGGCGAAGCCTGGCAGCAGGTGGCCCGGCGCCTAGCGGAAAAACCGCGGGTGTTCGTCGCCGGCTTTCAGACCGAGCGCGGCGTGGCCATGTGCATGAGCCATCTGCTGCAATACCTGCGCGACGGCGTGCAACTGGTCGACGGCAGTGCCGGGCACTTCGCCGAGGTGCTGCTGGGGCGCCCCCAGGACTGCGCGCTGGTGGTGTTCGAGGCCCGGCGCTATTCCCGCCATGCCCTGCAGCTGTGCCACAAGGCCCGCGAGCTGGGCATCCCGGTGACCCTGGTCACCGACACCTTCTGTGAATGGGCCGATGCCAACGCCGACGAGGTGTTCCGCATCCCCACCGAATTCAACCTGTTCTGGGAATCCACCGCGACCATGCTGTCGTGGGTGCACCTGATGGTCAACGAGGTCTGCAAGAAGCTCGGGCCGGATGTTGAAAGACGCTTGGAAGCAACTGCCGCTCTACATAACGAGTTCGTCGGCTACACCTCGTGGCCGGCGGGCAAACAACAATAGCAAGAGTGCAACTACCGAGGTGCGAGATGAAAGGAACCATGGCTGTGGTGGGTGCGTGCGCCCTGCTGCTGGCGGCCGGCGCCAGTGCCGAGACCCTGCGTTTTGCCACTGAAGGCGCTTACCCGCCGTTCAACTACGTCGATGCCGACAACCAGCTGCACGGCTTCGACATCGACATCACCCATGCCCTGTGCGAGCAGATGAAAGTCGAGTGCACCCTGGTGGCCCAGGACTGGGAAGGCATCATCCCGGCGCTGATGGCGCGCAAGTACGACGCCGTGGTGGCCTCGATGATCGACACCGAGGAACGGCGCCGCAAGATCGCCTTCACCGACCGCTACTACCGCACCCCGCTGACCGTGGCGGTCGCCAAGGACAGCAAGATCAGCGACGCGCAGACCGACTTCAAGGGCTACACGGTCGGCGCCCAGTCCGCCTCGACCCAGGCGATCTACGCCGAGGACGTGTACGGCAAGGCCGGCGCGGACGTGAAACTGTACCCGACCCTGGACGAGGCCAACGCCGACCTTGCCGCCGGACGCCTGGACGGGGTGATCGCCGACAAGTTCCCGCTGCACGAATGGCTGAACAAGAATGGCAAGGACTGCTGCAAGATCCTCGGCGACGTCGACGGCACCAAGGCCGACGCGGCGATTGCCGTGCGCAAGGATGACGAGGCCCTGCGCGTGCGGCTGAACGAAGCGCTGGCAGCGATCGTGGCCAATGGCACCTACCAGAAGATCGCGAGCAAGTATTTCGCCTTCGATATCTATAACTGATACGAATCCTGGGGCTGCCCGCAGCCCTTTCGCGACACGAGGCCGCCATCCCCCTGGAAGCGGCCTTGCATCGCGATCAGGGCGCTATGCGACCCGCCGACCTCGAGGATGCATCCATGCTCGATCAACTCTCCCTGCTCTCCTTCGCCAGCGGTGGCTGGGGCCAGGCGCTGCTGGCCGGCGCGCTGGTGACCGTATCGCTGGCCCTGGCCTGCCTGCCCATCGGCCTGCCGCTGGGCCTGCTGGTAGCACTGGCCGCGCGCTCGCGCAAACGCCTGCCGCGGGCCTGGGCCACCACCTTTTCCACTGTGTTCCGCGGCCTGCCGGAACTGCTCACCCTGCTGATCATCTACTACGGCTGCCAGATCGCCGCGCAGAAGATCCTCGCCGCGATGGGCTACCAGGGCGAGGTGCTGATCAACACCTTCCTCGCCGCCATGGTTGCCTTCAGCCTGGTGTTCGCCGCGTTCTCCAGTGAAATCTGGCTGATGGCCTTCAAGACCCTGCCCAAGGGCCAACTGGAGGCCTGCGCGGCCCTGGGCCTAGGCAAGCGCACCGGATTCTTCAAGGTGGTGCTGCCGCAACTGACCCGCATCGCCCTGCCGGGCCTGTCGAACAACTGGTTGAGCCTGCTCAAGGACACCTCGCTGGTCTCGACCATCTCGCTGATCGACCTGATGCGCCAGACCAACCTGGCGGTCAGCGTGACCAAGGAACCGATGCTGTTCTACGGCGTCGCCTGCCTGGTCTACCTGCTGTTCTCGGCGCTGTCGGGCAGGGTCTTCGCCCTGCTGGAGCGGCGCAGCAACCGCCATCTGCAAGGAGCCCGCCCATGAGCCCGGAGCAACTGCTGGCCTACGTGCTCGATCCCGACCTGCTGGAGCGCTACGGCGCGCGCTTCGTCGATGGCCTGCTGGTCACCGCCAAGCTGGTGGCGATCTCGTTCACCCTCGGCGCGCTGCTGGGCATGCTCCTGGCCCTGGCGCGGATGTCGCAGCACCTCGTGCTGCAACGCTTGGCCGCCGGCTATGTGTACTTCTTCCGCGGCTCGCCACTGCTGGCCCAGCTGTTCCTGCTGTACTACGGCCTGGGCTCGCTCAAGGGCTTCTGGCAGGACCTGGGGCTGTGGTGGTTCTTCCGCGAGGCTTGGTACTGCGCACTGCTCGCCTTCACCCTCAACACCGCCGCCTACCAGGCCGAAATCTTCCGCGCCAGCCTGATGGCCGTCGCGCCAGGCCAGTACGAGGCCGCCAAGGCCCTGAACCTCAAGCGCTCGACCACCTTCTTCAAGGTGGTGCTGCCGCAGTCGCTGCTGGTGGCCATCGGCCCATTGGGCAATGAGCTGATCATGATGATCAAGGCCAGCGCCATCGCCTCGCTGGTGACGATCTACGACCTGATGGGGGTGACCAAGCTGGCCTTCTCGCGCAGCTTCGACTTCCAGATCTACCTGTGGGCGGCGGTGCTCTACCTGCTGATCGTCGAGGTGGTCCGGCGCCCCCTGAAACACCTGGAGGCCCGCCTGGGCCGCCACCTGAACTGATTGAAGGAATCCTTCCATGCATTGCCAGACCATCGTCCTGGGCGCCGGCATCGTCGGCGTCAGCACCGCCCTGCACCTGCAGGCCCGCGGACGCCAGGTGCTCCTCGTCGACCGTGACGAACCGGGCAGCGGCACCAGCCATGGCAACGCCGGGCTGATCGAGCGCTCCAGCGTGATCCCCTACGCCTTCCCGCGCCAGTGGAGTGCCTTGCTGCGCTACGGCCTGAACCGCCAGCCCGATGTGCGCTACAGCCTGACCCACCTGCCCAAGGTCGCGCCCTGGCTGCTCAGCTACTGGCGCCAGTCCGCGCCTGGGCAACTGGCCAAGGCCGCCGCCGACATGCTGCCGCTGGTGCAACGCAGCGTCGAGGAACACGATGCGCTGATCGAGGCCGCCGGCCTGCAAGGGCTGGTACAGGCCAAGGGCTGGATCGAGGTGTACCGTGATGCCGCGCTGTTCGAACAGGCCAAAGGCGATCTGAAGGGGCTGGCCCGTTACGGCCTGCAGTACGAGATCCTCGAACGCGAACAACTGCAGGCCCGCGAGCAGCAGCTGGACGGTGGCGTGATCGGCGGCATCCACTGGCTCGACCCGAAGACGGTGAGCAACCCGGGAGGCCTGACCCGTGGCTACGCCGCGCTGTTCGTCCAGCGCGGCGGGCAGTTCCTCCATGGCGACGCGCGCAGCCTGCGCCAGGTCGAGAACGGCTGGCAGTTGGACACGCGTCGCGGCAGCGTGACCGCCGACGACGTGGTGGCCTGTCTCGGCCCGCAGTCGGCCGACCTCTACCAGCGGCTGGGCTACCGCTTTCCACTTGGCATCAAGCGCGGCTACCACATGCATTACGCCACCCGCGACGGCGCCGAGCTGGGTCATTCGATCTGCGACACCCAGGGCGGTTACGTCCTGGCGCCGATGGCCCGTGGCGTGCGCCTGACCACCGGCATCGAATTCGCGGCGAGCGACGCCGCCGCCAACGAGATCCAGCTACGCCGCTGCGAGGCCCTGGCACGCCAGCTGTTCCCGGCCCTGGGTGAGCGCCTGGACGACAAGCCCTGGCTGGGCCGCCGCCCCTGCCTGCCGGACATGCGCCCGGTGATCGGCCCGGCGCCCCTGCACAAGCACCTGTGGTTCAACTTCGGCCATGCCCACCACGGCCTGACCCTGGGGCCGGTCAGCGGCCGCCTGCTGGCGGAACTGATGACCGGCGAACGCCCCTTCACCGACCCTGCGCCCTACAGCGCCGCACGTTTCGACTGAACCTTGAGCGGGAGAACAACAAGATGACCGCCCCCCTGAGCCTTGCCAGCCTGCACCCTGCCCCCGATCCGCGCCCGGAGCTGATCCGCATCGAGGGCCTGAACAAGCACTACGGCGCCTTCCATGTGCTGCATGACATCGACCTGTCGGTGCGCGAGGGCGAACGCATCGTGCTCTGCGGCCCGTCGGGCTCGGGCAAGTCGACGCTGATCCGCTGCATCAATCGCCTGGAGATCGCCCAGCAGGGCAGCATCCGCGTGGCCGGCACCGATCTGGCGAGCAAAGGCCGCCAGGCCGACCAGGTGCGCAGCGAGATCGGCATGGTGTTCCAGCACTTCAACCTGTTCCCGCACATGAGCGTGCTCGACAACTGCCTGCTGGCGCCGATGAGCGTGCGTGGCCTGTCGCGCCGGGAGGCCGAGGAGCGGGCGCGGCTGTACTTGAGCAAGGTCGGCATCGAGAGTCAGGCGCACAAGTACCCCAGCCAGCTGTCCGGCGGCCAGCAGCAGCGGGTGGCGATCGCCCGGGCGCTGTGCATGAAGCCGAGGATCATGCTGTTCGACGAGCCGACCTCGGCGCTCGACCCGGAGATGGTGGCCGAGGTACTGGATGTGCTGGTGCAATTGGCCGGCACCGGCATGACCATGCTCTGCGTCACCCACGAAATGGGTTTCGCCCGGCAAGTGGCTGAACGGGTGCTGTTCCTCGAGGGCGGGAAGATTATCGAGGACAGCCCGCCGGAGGTGTTCTTCGGGCAGCCCAGAACGGCGCGGGCACAGGCGTTCTTGAAGCAGATCCTGCATTAACGGTTCATGGTTCTGGGCGCAATAAGCGCCACCCTGTCCGCACCCTCTTGCAAGACTGCGTCGCCGTTCATGCTGATGCAGATCTTGATCTTGATCTTGATCTTGATCTTGATCTTGATCTTGATCTTGATCTTGATCTTGATCTTGATCTTGATCTTGATCTTGATCTTGATCTTGATCTTGGTCTTGATCTTGATCTTGATTTTGGTATCCGCATGTTCAACCTCACTGGCAGCTGGCGGCAGCTGCGCCAGCCCAGGCGCCGCCCGTACCTTCGCGACTTCAGGAGGCCGGAGTGAGGGGACCCGGAGCGAAGCGTAGGGCCGGATGAATGGAGCGCAGCGTTTTTTGGTTACTTTTGTCCGGCCGGCGCTCCGGGAGTTTGACAAAAAGTGACTCGCCGTAAGGGCGAAAAGGTGACTATGCGTCATTATAGAAAATGAATGCGCTTACACCTGTTAAAACCCACGCCGATCGCATTTGACTTTGACTATTAAATAGTCTGTTTTGAAATCTATATGCGCATTCATTTGCTATGGTGACGCATAGTCACCTTTTCGCCCTTACGGCGAGTTCCTTTTTGTCGTGGCAAAAAGGAACCAAAAACCGTTCGCTCCATTCATCCGGCCCCTACGCTTCGCTCCGGGGTCCCCTCGCTCCGTTCTTGCTCCCGGGAGGACCGCGCTGAACGCCCCATCCTGGGGCGCAGCGCTTGACGGGCATCCATGCCCGTCACCTCCCTCCGCAAGAACTCCGCTCGGCCTCCTGAAGTCGCAATTGGCGGCGCCTGAACTATCGCGCACTTAGAAGCAAGATCAAGATCAAGATCAAGATCAAGAAATTTATTGATCAACAATAAACGCTATGGAAACTAACCATCACAACCCGCACCTAAGAAGACCACTGTGAGCCTGCATCCTTCGCAAAAAACAGTTCACCCCACTGGAAATACATAGAGTTCGAGGTAAATGCGGCCACAAGGCCAAGCCCCCCGACGCCCCTGCCAATGACGATCATTGCACCGACGCAAAGACCCAACTGCGTCGTTAAATATTATTGACCAACACCCCCACCAAACCCTTGTCACCAAAGGCCCCGGCGGCCCCACCCCCCCGTAAAACGGCGCCTGGACAACTCGCCACTCGTTTGACATATCGAACGGCTCTGGCAAGCTATGAGTCAGGCCCCGACCGACATCGCCTGCGAGGCGAGCCGGCAGTGCTCGGGGCTCCAGGCAGCACTCAAGGCCTCGGCCGTGCGCCTGCACAACAACGACAGGCATGACCTGTCTCAAGGTGACATATGTCCAACAGCAACATTGGCAACAAGCAACCCTCCCTGCGCAAACCCGTCGTCCTGATGACCATGGGCAGCCAAGAGCGCAAAGGCCATGACTATCAGGTCATGACCCACAAATACATCACCCCGCTGGTCGAGTTCGCCGGTTGCGTCCCGGTCCTGGTGCCCACCTGCTGCGGCGTCGAAGACCTCGAGACCTACCTGGACATGGCCGACGGCGTCTACCTGACCGGTGCCGGCAGCAACATCGACCCGGCCCTCTACGGCCAGGAAAACCAGACCCCCGGCAAGGGCCAGGACAAGGACCGAGACCTGTTCGACATGCCGCTGGTCAAGGCGGCGATCAAGCGCGGCCTGCCGATCTTCGGCATCTGCCGCGGCATGCAGGAAATCAACGTGGCCCTGGGCGGCGACATCTACCAGAAGGTCTATGCCGAACCCGGCTTCAACGACCACCGGGAAAACCCGGATGATCCGGTCGACGTCCAGTACGCCCCGGTGCACAGCGTGAAGATCAAGCCAGGCAGCTGGCTGCGCGAAACCCTCGGCACTGACGAGATCCGCGTCAACTCGCTGCACGGGCAGGGCCTGCGCAACCTGGGTGCCGGCATCGAGCCGATCGCCCATGCCGAAGACGGCCTGGTCGAGGCGATCCACGCCCCGAGCCTCTCGCCCTTCCTGTTCGCGGTGCAGTGGCACCCGGAGTGGCAGGCGGCGAAGAACCC
This sequence comes from Pseudomonas sp. P106(2024), assembly GCF_057480815.1. NCBI lineage: Bacteria > Pseudomonadati > Pseudomonadota > Gammaproteobacteria > Pseudomonadales > Pseudomonadaceae > Pseudomonas > Pseudomonas sp. P106(2024). The sequence continues at coordinate 53,481 of NZ_JBLIYU010000022.1, forward strand.
CGACTCGATCAAGATGTTCCAGGCCTTCGGCGACGCCTGCCGCGCCCAGGTCCGCAAGTCCCAGGTCAAGCACCACCAGGCTGCCTGACCCACCGAAGCTTCGTTAGCTTTGATCGCGGGGCGGTGCAATACCGCCCCCGTTTCCCCGGTCACCCTCTGCTGGTCCCAGAACACCTCCCGTGGAAGCGGGCGGCGGGCTTGTGCCTGTCTCCGCGATCTTTTTTTCCTTCCCGCTAGTCATACGAGGTTTTCATAGGCCCTGGCGTGCCGTCGACGGCGGCTGGCCCATGACTCGCCGGTACAAGCTGGAAAACGCGCTGGGGCTTTCATAGCCCAGATCCAAGGCGATGGTGGTCACCGCCTCGCCGGTGGCAAGCCGCGTCACCGCAGCCATCAGACAGGCCTGCTGGCGCCACCGGCCAAACGACAGCCCGGTCTGCTCGCGAAAACGCCGGCTGAAGGTACGCGGGCTCCAGTTGAGCTGCGCTGCCCAGGTTTCGCTACGGGTGTGGACCGACGGCTGCGCCAGGAATGCCTGGCACAGGGCCGCCAGGCGCGGCTCAGCTGGCAGCGGCGCGAATAGCGGCAGCGGTTCGGCCTGGCCCAGCTCATGCAGAACCAGACGCAGCAGCAGGCCATCGCGTCCCGCCTCGTCATGCAGCGCCGGCACCTCGGCGCTGGCCAGCAACAGCTGGTGCAGCAGCGGCCCGACCCGCAGTGCCTCACACACGCTGCTCGGCCTGGGCAGCACGGTCGGCTCGATGTACAGGCTGCGGGTACTCACCCCGCGCATGCGCACCTGGTGCGGCTTGCCGGGCGGAATCCACACCCCGCTGCCAGGCGGGATGACCCAGGCGCCGTCATCGGTCAGCACCTCCATCAGTCCGCTCATGCCATACAGGAACTGCGCCCGGCGATGGACATGCCTGGGCAGCAAGGTGTCGGGCGGATAGTCGGTGGCAATGGCCAGCACTGCACGGGGGATGGCATCGACCTGGGACAGGGGAACATTGCGCATGAAAGGAGGCTCTGGCCGAAACACGACGATTATTGGCCAGGTTGCGCAAGCCAGCCAAGTGGCTGATCCCTACCCTGACCGCCTCACTCCTGTTCCGAGGCCCACCCCATGCTCTATCCCCTGCTTGGCCTGTTCGGCCTGTGCGCCGGCGTCACCACCTTGCTGTTCGGCTTCGGCGGTGGCTTCTTCGCCGTGCCACTGTTCTATGCCCTGTTGCTGGCCAGCCATGGCGCGGGAACGGCCGTGGCCCAGCACGCCATGCAGATCGCCGTGGCCACCTCGGCCACGGTGATGATCTTCAGCAGTGCCCTGGCCACCTGGCGCCACCACCGCGCGGGCAGCCTGCACTGGGACCTGGTGCGGCCACTGGCGCCGGCCATCGCCCTGGGCGCGCTGCTCGGGGCCTGGGTGGCGCTGTACGTGACCAGCGCCTGGTTGCGCTGGCTGTTCATTACCTACCTGGCGCTGAGCTTGCTGGACGCCTGGCTGCGTCCAGGCTTCGTACACGCTGGCGAACATCACCTGGCGCCACTGGGCAGGGCCGGCGCCACCCTGGTCGGCGTGCCCATAGGCGCACTGGCGGCGTTGCTCGGGGTGGGCGGCAGCGTGATGACCGTACCGTTGATGCGCCGTCGCGGCGCCAGCATGCGCACCGCCACGGCCATGGCCAACCCGCTGTCACTGCCCATGTCCCTGGCGGCCACGCTGGTGTATGCGCTGCTGCCGGCCGGTCAGCCCGACCTGGGCCCGGGCCTGCTGGGTTTCATCGACCTGCGCGCGGCCCTGGTGATGACCGTCGGCGCCTGGCTCGGCATGCACCTGGCCGCGCCCCTGCTCGGGCGCATCTCCGACAGCGTGCACGCCCGCACCTACCTGGCGCTGCTGGCCTGCGTGCTGCTGGTGATGCTGGTCAACGGCCGCTAAGACTGGCGAATGGCCACGGCGACGCGGTAGGCTGCGCCCAGCATTCACCAAGGAAGGCACTGTATGAAGACGTTCGATCGCCTGCTGCTCGCCAGCGGCTTGCTCATCCCCCTCTGGCTGTTGCTGGGCGTTACCCTGACGGCCCTGGCCTACCCCGGCTACGACCACCTGCAGCAAGCCATGAGCCAGCTCGGCGCGGTCGGCGCCGCAACCCACGGGCTGTCGCCGTGGGTCAACAATTTCCCGCTGGCCCTGTTGTTCACACTGTTTGCCTGGGGCCTGGCGCGGCGCTGGCGGCACTCGAAGCTGGCGCGGCTGAGCGCCCTTCTGGCGCTGTTGCATGGCCTGGGCAGCCTGGTGACCGGCGGATTTGCCTGTGACCAGGGCTGCGCGCCGCTGCAGCCATCGGTCTCGCAACAGATGCATAACCTCGGCGGCCTGCTGATGTTCTTCTCGCTGACCCTCGCCAGCATGCTGTGGATCGGCCTGGGCACGCGTCTGGCCCGATCCCCGGGGCTGGCCTGGGGGTCGCTGCTGAGCGCGCTGCTGGCGGTGCTCACTGTCGTATTGATGGCCAAGTCTGTGCACAGCGGTGAATTGTTCGGTCTCTACCAGCGCCTGAACTACGGCGTCGGCGTGCTGTGGATCGCGGCCCTGGCCCTCCAGTCGCTGCGCACGCGCCAGCACGACGGCCTGCAAATGGCCATCGCCTGACGGCAAACTGCTGGCCCCCAGGCGTCGCGAGCGTAGGCAAACTTTGTTTTCCTTCAGATGCTTAGGACAGCAACATGCGAGTGATTCTAGCAACCGTGGCCGGCTGCCTGCTGGCCACCGCCGCCTTCGGCGCCCAGGCCCGGGCATTGAGCCCGAACGATCGCCAGGTGTGCGGCTGGGGTGCGCAGATCGCCGCCGAGGCGCAGCAGGCCAAGCTATCCGGGGTCACCCTTTACGCCACGCGCAAGAAGCTGCAGGTGCGCAAATTTGCCAAGCCATGGATGCGCATGACGGCGTTCGGCATTACCGAGCAGACCTATAACAGCCGGTCGCGGCTCAAGCCCACGGCAATCAAGCAGACGTACTACGAGCAGTGCGTGCAGCATGCTGTAGCAAAAAGATAAATACTTATAGATCAATTGCTTACATCGTTTAACTAAACCAGTTTGCGAGACTTAGTTAATGTCATTTCGAGATGATATTGTCGTGCGCCAGCGTCTCGCTAACTCGATGAGTCAAGACCAAAGGGGACGCCAGGCGTCCCCCATCGGACCATCAGGGCTCCACGGTGCCCGTCGTGTCACCCACTAACGACTCCGCCTTGAGCGGCACAGGTGGCGCCTTGCGCAACTGCGCCACCTGCCCTGCACTCACCCCCGCCGCCTGGTTGCCCCAGCTGCTGCGGATGAAGTTGACCACATCGGCCACCTGCTGGTCCGACAGCCGCCAGCCGAAGCCTGGCATGCTGAAGGTAGAAGGCGCCGTTGCAGTGGCCGGCAAGGTCGCGCCCTCGAGCACGATATGGATCAGCGAGGTGGCGTCCTCGCCCTGCACCACCGGGTTGCCGGCCAGCGCCGGGAACACCCGGGCGTAGCCCTTGCCGTCGGTGCGGTGGCAAGCGGCGCAGTTGTCGACGTAGCGCGCCGCGCCGGTCTTGCCGTCATTGCCCTGCCACAGCGCCTGGGCGACGGCACGGTCCTCGCGAAACGGTTTGTCGTTTGGGTTCACCGGCGGCAAGGTCTTGAGGTAGCGGGCGATGGCGGTCAGGTCGGCGTCGCTCATGTACTGCATGCTGTGCTCGACCACATCGCTCATGCCGCCGAACACCGCGGTGCGCTCGTTGCGCCCGGTCTTGAGGAAGGCGACGATCTGCGCCTCGTCCCAACTGCCCAGGCCATCCTTGTGGTCACCGCGCAGGCTCTTGGCGATCCAGCCCTCGAGGGGCGCGCTGCCGGCCAGGAACGCCGCGCCGTCACCGGCATCCAGGGCTTTTTCCTGCATGGTCAGCGCCCGCGGCGTGTGGCACGCGCCACAATGCCCCAGCCCTTCGACCAGGTAGGCGCCGCGCGCCACCACCGCATCGCGCCCAGCGGCTTCGAACGGCTTGACGGGCGGCGCGAACAACCCGCGCCAGAACGCCAGCGGCCAGCGCACGCTCAGCGGCCAGGGGATGTCGCTGCCCTTGTTTTGCTGCTCCACTGGCTGCACGCCATGCATGAAGTAGGCGTAGAGCGCCTGCATGTCCGGGTCGCTGACCCGGGCGTAGGACGGATACGGCATGGCCGGGTACAGCGTGCTGCCGTCCTTGCCGATGCCCTGGCGCACGGCGCGTTCGAAGTCCTCGTAGCTGTACTGGCCAATACCGCTGGCGTGGGGTGTGATATTGGTCGAGTACAGGGTACCGATGGGCGTTTCCATGGGCAGCCCGCCGGCGAACGGCTTGCCGCCCTTGGCGGTGTGGCAAGCCACGCAGTCGCCAGCGCGGGCCAGGTATTCGCCTTGCCTGACCTGCGCCGGGTCCACCGCGTCGGCGGCCTGCAGCAAGGTACTGGCGCCCAGGCCCAGCATGGCGATGAACAATGTCTTCATATTGGCCTTCCTCACGCCTGCACCAATGGACCGGGGTTCTTCAGGTAGCGCTCGCGGATCGCCCGCGCCGACCAGTAGGTCAGCGCCGCCACCAGGCCGGTGGGGTTGTAGCCCAGGCCCTGGGGGAAGGCCGAGGCGCCGGGCACGAACACGTTGTGCACGTCCCAGCACTGCAGGTAGCGATTGAGCGCGCTGGTCTTGGGATCGGTGCCCATGATCGCGCCACCGTTGAGGTGGGTGGTCTGGTAGGTGGAGGCGTCGAAGTGCTGGCCGAACGCTTTCTTGCCCGCGCTGATTGCCTTGGGCCCCATCGCCTCGGCGATCTTGCCCATGCGTTCGACCATGAAGCGGTTCATCTTCACGTCGTTGTCCTTCCAGTCGAAGGTCATGCGCAGCAGAGGCAAGCCGTAGGCATCCTTGTACACCGGGTCCAGGTCAAGGTAGTTGTCGCGGTAGGACTGGTGCGCGCCATGGGCGTCCATCGACAGCATGTGCCGGTAGCTGTCGGCCACCGCGGCCTTCCAGGCACTGCCCCACTTCGGCGTGCCCGGCGGCACCTTGGTGCCAGAGATCGGCTTGGCGCCGGCCTGGTTGACCCAGAACGGAGAACCGCCGACGAAGCCGTGCGGGCCATGGTCAAAGTTGTCGGCGTTGTAGTCATCCACCGCCACGCCGTTGCCGCCGGCGCCGATGAAGGGGTTGGTGTGGTGGCTGTCGCGGTCGAAGAACGCGGTCACGGTGGAGATGTTCTGGTAGGCGAAGTTGCGCCCGACCACCCCCTCATTGCTCACCGGATCATAGGGTTTGCCGATGCCCGAGAGCAGCATCAGGCGTACGTTGTTGTACTGGAACGCGCCGAGGATCACCAGGTCGGCGGGTTGCTCCACCTCGCGACCCTGGCTGTCGACGTAGGTCACACCGGTGGCCAGGCGCTTGTCGGCGGTCAGGTTGACCCGCAGCACATGGGCGTTGTTGCGCAGCTCGAAGTTCGGCACCTGGCGCAGGGCCGGGAGGATGTTCACGTTGGGCGAGGCCTTGGAGTACATGTAGCAGGCATAGCCGCTGCAGTAACCGCAGAAGTTGCACGGTCCCATCTGCGCGCCGTAGGGGTTGGTGTACGGCCCGGAAGTGTTGGCCGACGGCAGGTTGTAGGGGTGGTAGCCGATCTCGCGGGCGGCCTTCTCGAACAACTGCGCCGACACAGTGTTCTTCTGCGCTGCCAGCGGAAAATCGCTGGAGCGGTCGGCGGCGAACGGGTTGCCACCCTTGTCGCGGCCCACCACCTGACCTTTGATCGACCAGGCGGTGCCGGAGGTCCCGAACACCTTCTCGGCAAAATCGAAGTACGGCTCCAGCTCTTCGTAGCTCACGCCGAAGTCCTGGATGGTCATTCCTTCGGGAATGAACCGCTTGCCGTAGCGCTCCTCATAGTGGCTGCGCAGGCGCAGCTCCACCGGGTCGACGCGAAAATGCACGCCGGACCAGTGCAGCCCGGCTCCGCCGGTGCCGGTGCCGGGCAGGAAGGCGCCGAACTGGCGGTACGGCACGGCCACGTCGTTGACGCTGTGGCGCAGGGTCACGGTCTCACGGGAGATGTCCATGAACAGCTTCTTGCGCGAATTGTAGGTCAACTCGTCCATGGTCTGCGGATAGACGCCGTCCGGGTAGGTATCCCGGGCCGGACCACGCTCCAGCGCCAGCACCTGCAGGCCGGCCTCGGTCAGTTCCTTGGCCATGATCGCCCCGGCCCAGCCGAACCCGACGATGACAACATCGACGCTCTTCATCACTTGGCTCATGGCTCAACCTCGCTCGCCGCTGATGGACACTGACGGGAAGGGATAGCGCTCGTCGCGCTCCACCCAGTCCATGAAGTCGGCGCGGGCGCCGGGGAAGCCGACCAGCTTCCAGCCGGCCAGACCCTGGTTGCCGCCGTGCAGGGGGTCGCTGAAAAAGCCCTCGCGGGTGTTGAGCCAGAGCATGCCGAGGAAGGTGGCCGCCGGCACCGAGGCAAAGGCCGGCTTGCCGCCGTCCAGGGCCTCGAGCACCTGCTGCTGTTGTTCAGGGCCAAGCTGGGCGAACGCCTTGCCGAACTGTGCCTGGCACCAGGCGTCGGTTTCGGCGATGCCCAGCCGGTAGATCTCCTGGGGGCTGAGCTTGAGCTGGTAGCCCAATTCGCTGGGCGCGTCGGGGCGGAATGGCCCCTGCATGTACCACAGCCCGCCGCTGCCATAGCGGGTGTTGAGCTGACGGTCGATGAACTCGGGCACGCCGGCATCGGCCGCACCGGGGCCAAGGGCGTCGGTGGGGATGAGCACCGCCACGGCGGCGCTGACGAAGGCCCACTCTTGCTGGGTGAAGAAGCTCGGCCGGTAGGCACGCGCCGGGGCCGGTCGGGTCGGTTCGACGGGTGCCGGGGTGGCGCTGTCGGCGAGCACTGCGCCGCCCAGTCCCGTGCCGGCGAGGGTCGCCACCGGGATCAGGGTCAGGGATTGGCGCAGGAACGCCCGGCGCGCCGGTTGCACGGAGGCGGGTTGGTCCTTGGACATGAGGATGTCTCTCTGTTGATCAGGTCATACGGAAATCGTCGCCCTTTTCACCGATGAAGTTCCCAGGGCCGCAGATCGAGACAGCGCTGTCTCGGCTAAGCGGCCTTGTTTTGCCAAAAGGGCCGCGGCGCGACCCCGGGATATCGAATCGGGCAAGGGCTGTTGTTATGGCAAAAACGGGGCGAGCGCAGTGCTCGCCCCGCTCATGGGTTTCGCCGCGACCAGGCAAGCGGGTTGACCAGGTTCTGCGGCCGCTCGCCGGCCAGGGCGGCCAGCAGGTTGTCCACCGCGCAGCGGGCCATGGCCTCGCGGGTCTCCTCGGTGGCCGAGCCGATGTGCGGCGTCACCACCAGGTTGTCCAGTTGCAGCAACGGTGAATCAGCCGGCAACGGTTCGCGCACGAACACATCCAGGCCGGCGCCGCGAATGCGTCGCTCGGCCAAGGCCTGGAGCAACGCAGCCTCGTCGAGCACCCGGCCACGGGAGATGTTCACCAGGATCGCCGACGGTTTCATCAGCGCCAGCTGTGGCGCGCCAATCAGGTTCTCGGTCGCGGCGGTCAACGGCAGGCACAGGCAGACGAAATCGGACTCGGCCAGCAATGCCTCCAGGCTGCGATGCGCGGCGGCGAACCGCGCCTCCACCTCGGGCCGCGGCTGGCGGGTGTGGTACAGCACGCGCATGCCAAAACCGGCATGCGCGCGGCGGGCCAGGGCTTCGCCGATGCGGCCCATGCCGACGATGCCCAGGGTCTTGCCCTGCACATCGCAACCGAACTGCGCCGACCCGATGCCCGCCTGCCAGTGACCGGCGCGGATCCAGCCGTCGAGTTCGACGACCCGCCGGGCACAGGCCAGGATCAGGGCGAAGCCGGTGTCGGCGGTAGTTTCGGTGAGCACATCGGGGGTGTTGGTCAGCAGCACGCCGCGCTGATTGAAAGCGTCGATGTCGTAGTTGTCGACGCCGACCGAGACGCTGGAGACAACCTCCAGCTGCGGCGCCAGATCAAGCAAGGGGGCGTCCAGGCGCAAACTGGCGCCAAGCAGCCCGTGGGCGCCCGGCAGCGCCGCACGCAACCGGGCGAGGCCGTCAGCACTGGGCGATTCGACCAGGGTGACCTCGGCGTGCGCCTGCAGACGGGCCATGAGCGCGTCGGACAGGCGTTTGTAGAGGACGATGCGTTTCTTCATTGCACGGTACCTATCGGCTGGGCGCCAGGCTTTGCCGGCGTGTCTGTTGCAAGGGATTGAGAACGGCGGTCAGGGCCACGGCCAGCAGCAGCGCCACGCACATGAACAGGTAGGAGGCGCCGGGGCCGCCGGTGGCGCCATTGAGGTAGCCCACCAGCCACGAACCGGAAAACGAGCCCAGCGCGCCCATGCTGTTGATCAGCGCCATGGCGCCCCCGGCGACGTTGGCCGGCAGCAGCTCGGGCACGATGGCGAAGAACGGCCCGTACGGCGCATACATGCAGGCCCCGGCGATCACCAGCAAGGCGTAGGACCACCAGAAATGTTCAGTGCCCAGGCTGTACGAGCCATAGAATGCCAGGGCGGCGATCAGCAGCGGCGGCCAGACAAATCGCTTGCGCTTCTGCAGGCGGTCCGAGGCCCAGGACACACCGAGCATGGCAACCACCGCCCCCAGGTACGGCACCGCCGACAGCCAGCCGGCGGTGACGATGTCCAGCGTCGCCGCCTGCTTGAGGATCGACGGCAGCCAGAGGACGAAACCGTATACGCCGATGCTCCAGCAGAAGTACTGCAGCGACAGGATCAGCACCGTGGGCGAGCGAAACGCCTCGCGGTAGTTCTTCACCGGCTTGATGCCCTGCTGCTCGGCGTCCAGCGCCTGGCGCAGCGCCGCCTTCTCGCGGGCGTCCAGCCACTTGGCCTGCTCCGGGCGGTCATCCACCAGGCGCCACCAGATGAAGGCCCAGAGAATCGCCGGCGCGCCTTCGATGATGAACATCCAACGCCAGTCGAACTGCTGCACCAGGTAGCCCGAGACCACCGACATCCACAGGATGGTCACCGGGTTGCCGAGGATCAGGAAAGTGTTGGCCCGCGAGCGTTCGGCGCGGGTGAACCAGTGGCAAAGGTAAATGAGCATGGCCGGCATCACCGCCGCCTCCACCACGCCCAGCAGGAAGCGGATGACGATCAGCAAATAGACGTCGTGGACCACGCCGGTCAGGGTCGCCAGGCCGCCCCAGAGGATCAGGCTGGCGAAGATCAGCTTCTTCACGCTGCGTTTTTGCGCGTAAAGGGCGCCCGGCACCTGGAAGAAGAAGTAGCCAAGGAAGAACAGCGCGCCGAGCAGCGACGACAGCGCCGGGGTGATCTTCAGGTCGTCGGCCATGCCCGAGGCCGCGGCAAAGCCATAGTTGGCCCGGTCGAGGTAGGCCAGGCTGTAGGTGATGAAGACGATGGGCATGATGTACCACCAGCGTCTGGGAGCGAGTCGATCAAGCTGCATGGGGAATTCTCCTGGTCTTGTTGTTCTTGTCACATCAGGTGCCGGACGGTCCGGCGATTCAGCGTGGTTGGATCGAAGCGTTTTCGTGCAGGTCCAGTTCGTGGCGTTGCGGCAGGCCTTCCATGTCGCCTCGGCTCTGCACCGCCCGGCTGCCGCACCAATTGCCCCTGGCCACTGCCCGGCGCAACGGCAGGCCCTCGAGCAAGGCGCTGATCACGCCAACGGCGAAGGCGTCGCCCGCGCCCACGGTGTCGACCACCCGAGCCACCGGAAAACCCGGGACCACCCCATGTTCACCCTTGGCGTCGCGCCAGTAGGCACCTTCGGCACCGAGCTTGATGGCCACGCATTGCACGCCTTGCTCCAGGTAGAACTCGGCGATGCCCTGCGGCGACTGGCGGCCGCTCAGCAGGCGCCCCTCCTCAAGCCCCGGCAGGACCCAGTCGGCCTTGAACGCAAGTGCATTGATCTCGCGCACCATGGTCTGGCGGTCCGGCCACAGCGAGGGGCGCAGGTTGGGGTCGAAGGAAATGCTGCGGCCATGGGCGCGCATGTCGTCCAACAACTGGTGGCAGAGCGCGCGGCAGCTGCCGGACAGGGCCGGCGGGATGCCGGTGGCATGCAGGTGTCGGGCCTCCAGCAACGCCGGTTGCAGCTGGGTCGGCGACAGCCGGCTGGCCGCCGAGCCACGGCGGAAATACTCGACTTTCGGATCGCCGCCATCGTCGCAGCGTTCCTTGAGCTGGAACCCGGTGGGGTGCTCGTCATCGATCTCGACGCTCGAGCAGTCCAGCCCTTCCTGGCGCAGGGTGTCGAGCACGAAGGCACCGAGCGAATCATTGCCGACCCGGCTCAGCCAGCGCACCCCCAGACCCAGACGTGCCAGGCCGATGGCCACGTTGCTGTCGGCACCGGCGATGCGCTTGCCGAACCCCTCGACTTGGGCCAGCTCTCCAGGCTGCGCGGCCACGAACATGGCCATGGTTTCACCGAAACACAGGACGTCGTGCTCAGCCATGGCACACCTGCCCTTCCAGCTGCGCCAGTTGCGCGACCTGCCGCGCGGTCAGCGCCAACAGGTCGTCGCCGGCCAGGGGGTACTCGATGGCCCGCGGCAGGTCTGGGGCGAAATGCGTCATCAGTTCGCGCCACTGCACCAGGTCGAGCGCCTGGGGCACGACCGCGACCAGGCGCCCGTCGGCTCGCCGGGCGACAGCCTTGCAGTGTATGTAGCGCACCCAGCGGCCCAGCAGTTGCGCCGCCAGCAGCGGCGATTCGTCGTGCCAGTACCAGTTGCCGATATCGAAGGTCATGCCCGGCGCCACACCCTGCCCCTGCGCTTCGCGGAAGAATCTCTCCAGGGTTTGCAGCCGTCCGCCGTAGGGCGTCTGGTCGTTTTCCACGTACAGCGCCGTCTTGTGCCCCAGTAATGGCGTCAGGGCCTGCAGGTCGCAACCCGTCTGGTAATGCCCCAGCGATACCTTAAGCGCCACCGCGCCGATCTCGCTTGCCCGTTGCAAACGTTGGGCAATGGCCGGCTCCAGACTGCCATCCTCGCGCCATAGCTCCAGTGGCGTGGAGTAAAGGCTCTGCAGGCCATGCTCGGCGGCCAGGTTGGCCAGGGTAGCGGCATCGGGCGCGGCATCGAACAGTTCCTCGCGCCATTCCACCCGCCGCGCACCGGCGGCGGCCAGCAGCGGCAGATAGCTGGCCTGGCCCAGGCGCCGCACGACATCGGCACCGAAACTCGACAAGCTGATGGAGACAATGGGCGTTTGCATGTGTGTGGTCCTTGTTCTTGTAGATGAAACCGGTTTCATTTTTCGTCAGCAGCAACGGCGTCAAGGACGCCGTCATGCTTGTGATCGGGTGGAGCCTCGCGGGATCAGTTCGGCTTGCAAATCCAGGCGCCGTGCCGGCGAACCGCTGCCTTGCAGGCGCTCCAGCAGGCACTGGAACGCTGCGGCACCGATCCGCCCGGTGGGCTGGGCCAGGGCGGTGATGCCGCTGCCTACCAGCGGGTACCAGTCCAGTTCGTCCAGCGCCAGCAGGCCCACATCCTGGAACAGCGTCCCGCCGCGGGCGTGCAGCACGCTTACCACTTCCAGGGTGGCAACGCCGTTGCAGGTGAACAGCGCCTGCGGGCCGTGCCCTGCCCCGGCCATGAAGCTGCCCAGTTGCTCCGGCAGGTCCACGCCCACCTCCAGCACCTGCCCACGCAGGCCAGGGCGCCGGGCGATGGAAGCCTGGAAGGCATCGACCCGCTCCTGGCGGGAGCTGGTGCCGTCGAGCGGCTCGGTCACGGCGAGGATGTCGCGATAACCGCAGCGTTGCAGGTGATCGAGGGCCTGTTCGACGGCGTCGCTGTTGTCCAGCCCTACCAGGTCGACCGCCAGGCCGGCCAGTTGCCGGTCGACCAACACCATCGGCAAGTCACGGGCCAGCTTCGCCAATTCATCGGCGCGGTGGCCGAGGGTGTTCACGATCAGGCCGTCGACGTTGTACGACTGCAGGGCCTGCAGGTGATTGCGTTCCTGGTCGTCATCGTAGTCTGTGTTGCACACCACCAGGCTGTAGCCGTGCTGGCGGCAGGCTGTCTCAACGCCGTGCATCACCGCCACCGAGTAGGGGTTGCGGATATCCGCCAGGAGCATGCCGATCAGCCCGGTGCGGCCGCGCTTGAGGGCGCTGGCCATGCGGTTGGGGCGGTAGCCGAGGCGTTCGACGACGGCCTCGATGCGTTGCGCGGTGGCTTCGGCGAGCAGTTGCCTGTCTTCGCCCATGTAGCGCGAGACCGTCGCCTTGGAAACGCCGGCGGCCTTGGCGACCTCGCTGATGGTGACCCGCCCGCGGACGGGAGCTGGCTCTTTGTTCACCCTGTTTCCTTCTTGTTTGCGCTTTTGCAGGGTTGATGAAAACGGTTTCAATCAAATCAGGGATGGGGGGTGGCGTCAAGTGATGGGCTTTCTGCCAAAGCGGGGGGATTCAGTGCCAAAGGCTTGTCCTGCCGGTGTCGATGGGGGGCTTCAGGGTTATGGTGGTTTTCTAGAGTTCGTTAACCCTGCCTTGGAGATGGCCATGACCGCACTGTTTCGGATCAGTCTATTTTTGATGCTTGCTGGTATGGGGATGGGGGATATCGTGGTGGCCAGTTTGGGGTTGGTCGGGTTGTGTGGGAGGGCTGTGGTGCTCAGTGTTCGGCAGGGTGAGGGTGAGGGTGAGGGGCGGAAGGTTGGGGAGTCGGAGTTTATTGCCTGAAAGGTTTGGTTCTGGTTCTGTTCTGTTCTGTTCTGGTTATGGGATTACTGGAAGTGTCAGATTTTTTGTGTGCGGGCCGGTAACGGCCTGCCGTCAGGCAGGCCCTGACTTTCACCAGGTCGGCCTGATGAACCGATCTCCGTACAAA
>NZ_JBLIYU010000023.1:0-58058 GCF_057480815.1 Pseudomonas sp. P106(2024)
GGGAGCGGGCTTGCCCCGCGAAAGGACCGGAACAGCCAATACATAACTAATGGTCAAACAACTAACTTCGCGCTTCTTGCTCTTGCTCTTGCTCTTGCTCTTGCTTCTAAGTGCGCGATAGTTCAGGCAACACCAATTGCGACTTCAGGAGGCTGAGCGGAGTTCTTGCGTAGGGAGGTGACGGCCATGGATGGCCGTCAAGCGCTGCGCCCCAGGATGGGGCGTTCAGCGCGGTCCTCCCGGGAGCAAGAACGGAGCGAGGGAACCCCGGAGCGAAGCGCAGGGGCCGGATGAACGGAGCGGGACGGTTTTGCCTACTTTTCCCACGAGAAAAGTAGGCCGCCGTAAGGGCGGAAAGGTGACTAAATGTCGTTATCTTCTACGAATGCGCATAAAAATATCAAAACAATCATCCAAGAACCAGAACCAGAACCAGAACCCGAAAAAAGAACCGCAGTGCCAGGGGAGCACCAACACCGCGGTCCAAGGGGAAAGCCCGTCACTGCTGGGTAACAGTCGCCATGTTGGCATTACCATACTGCGTAATATTGGCCGTCTGACTCGCACCGCTCTGGTCGACAAACGCCTGGTTGTTATTCCCCGCCTGAGTCACGTAGGCCAGGTTGACCCCATCGGTCTGCTTGATGGTCGCCTCGTTCCCATACCCCTGCAGCTGGTAGGTGTAGCTCTGGTTGCCACTACCCGACTGCTCGACGGTAATGCTGCCGCCGCTACCAGCAGCCAACCCCTCGGCATAGTTGCCAGTCCCCCGCTGGTCGGCGATGAGCAGGTTGTCGCTGCCGTTCTGCTCGAAGTACAGTTCGTTGTTGCTGTCTGCCTGGCGGGTCTCCATCTGGTTGCGGTTGCCATTCTGGTTCAGCCGCGCGATCTGGGCGTTGCCTTCCTGGGTGATATTCACCCCGTTGCCATGACCTACCTGGTTGATCTGCGCCTGCTGCCCGACCCCGAACTGCCCGCCGGACTTCTCGCCCTTCCAGTTGCTGGCCATGATCTTGTTGGCGTTGCCCACCGTGCTGATGGTCAGGCTGTGGTTGTCACCGGTCTGGTAAGTGAAGTGCAGGTTGTTGTTGCCCACCTGCGAAATACTGGTCACCGCCTGGCTGGTTTCGTATTGGTCCGACCAACTGGCGTTGCCACGGCCTGTCTGGCTGAGGCCGGCAGTGTTGACCTGGCCGAAACTCTGGTCGATGTAGCCTTCGTTGGCCTGGCCACTCTGGTAGACACTGGCCTGGCTGGCGGCCTGGTTGTCCTGCCACACTTCAACCGAGTTGCCAGTACCGTACTGGTCGATGCCGATGGTACCGCCCAGGCCGTCGCGCTGGTCGCCGTAGGCCCAGTTCTGCTTGCCCTCCTGGTAGATGGCGATATCACCATCCCGGTGGGTCAAATGCTCGGCGGCGGCTTGGTTGTCGCTGCCACCTTGCATGATCGAACTCTTGTTGTTGCTGCCACCGAACAGCTGTTCGACGGTCGCACTGTTGCCGAAGCCCGACTGCAAGGTGGTGGCCTTGCTGCCGGTCTGCGTGTCCTGCCAGATGATCGACTGGTTACCGCTGCCGGCCTGGATCTGCAGCGCCTCGTTGTTTTCACCCACCGACTGGCTGGCGAATGCATCGTTGAACTCGCCGCCGGCATGCTGGGTGATCTGGCTGCCGTTCTCGTACAGTTGCTCGGCGTAGCCGGCGTTGAACGAGCCGGTGGCGCTTTGCTGGATGTGGCTGGTGCTGGCGTCCTGCAACGCCATGTGGTTGTGATCGTGGCCGGTCTGGTTCTGCGTGGCCGAGGCGAAAGGCGCCTGCGACTGCTTGACCTCGGCAATGTTCTGGGCGCCTTGCTGGTTCTGGGTCGAAACGCTGTCGTCAGCCATGGCTTGGCCGGCAAGGGCCAGGACGATGGCAGCGCTCAGGGGGGCGAGCTTGTGCATGGTGTTGCCTCCAGATCTGTCTTGTTGGGCCTAGCGGTATTGGGTGACATGGACCTGCTGGCCGTTGCCGGCCTGGGTCACGGCGCTGTTCAGTCCCGTGCCACGCTGGTCGATGGTGGCGCTGTTGTGGTTGCCGATCTGTTCGATGGCGGCGCTGTTGTCGCTGCCGTTCTGGCGGATCGTGGCGTTGTTGCCTTGGCCCTGCTGGCTGATCGCGGCCGTCAGGTCGCTGCCCTCCTGCAGGATGTACGCTTCCTGCGCGCTCCCTGCCTGGACGATCCGGCCCAGCAGGGCCTGGCCGTTCTGGTCGAGGGCGGCGCGGTTGCCCGTGCCCAGTTGCTCGATCACCGCGGCCTGGCCGGCGCCCGACGGCAGTAGGCGCAGCACCAGCGGCTCGCCGAGGTCGCTGCCGACGGCGAGGTCGGCGTTGTCCATCAGGTCGTCGGCCAGGGCCTGGCCGGTGAGGGCCAGGCTCAGCAGCAGTGGGTACAAGGCATTCATGGCATCCCCCCGAGTGTTACTGCACCACCACGTTGACCGTGCGCGTGGTGCCCTGGCTGCTGGTCACCGTGGCGGTCGGCGCGGCGGTGGGCACCAGCGTCGTGCTGTTGCTCACTGTCAGGCGCCAGCGGCCGGTGGCCGGCACGGTGGTAGTGCCAAGGGTCTGCACGCCGGTGGTGGTGGTCACGCGCACGGTGATGGTGTTGCCGGTGGTCACCGAGGACGTTCCGCTGATGTCCCAGTTGAAGCGATTGTTCGAGCGCGCCGTGACCGTCGCCGCGGTGACCGCGAAGGTCTCCTGGGCCGGCCGTGGCGATACCTGCACGGTGACCGTGCCGGGCGTCGAGGTGGCGCCGATCGCGTCACGGGCGATGTAGCTGAAGCTGGTGGTGAACGTCGCGCTCACCGTGGCCGGTGGCGTATAGGTGATCACGTTGCCGTCGGTACTGACCGTGCCGCGCCCGGCCGGGGTCGGCTGGGTGACGCTGGCGATGGTCAGCGGCAGGTTGCCTTCCGGGTCGGTGTCGTTGGCCAGCGCGTTGATGGTCAGTGGCACGCCGAGGGTGGCAACGCTGTCGGCCACTGCAGTCGGAGGTTGGTTCGGCGCGACATTGACGGTTACCGTGGCCGGTGTCGAGTTCAGTCCCTTGGCGTCCTGGGCGCGGTAGCTGAAGGTCGCCACCACGGGCGAGGTTGCACCGCTCGGCGGGGTGTAGGTCACCGAAGTGCTGCCGTTGAGCACCACGCCGCCCAGGCCGGTGCCAGGCTGGGTGAGGTCGGTGATGCTCAGCGGCACGTTGCCGTCCGGGTCGCTGTCGTTGGCCAGCAGGTTGAGGGTGATCGGCACCCCGACACTGGTGCTGGCGCTGTCGGCCTGGGCCACGGGAGCCTGGTTCTCGGTTGGTACCGGGGCGTTGCCGACCACCACCACCGGCTCCACATCGACACCGCCATGGGCCGACTTGACGGTGATGCTGGCGGGTGGCTGGGCCAGGTCGTTGACCGTCAGGCTCTGCTGCACGCCGGACTTGGACATGCGCCCGAAGCCCTGTACCAGCAGGTCGGGCACCACCACTTCATCACTTGAGTGGGCCTCGACCAGCAGGCGCTTGGCGCTCCAGTCGTAGCGCGCGGTGGCAACCTTGACCACGTCGCTGAGCTTGCTCGACAGCGCTGTCGGGCGCGTGGTGCCGGCCGGGCTGCTGGCAGTGACCACCACCACTGACGGCGGCACGGCCTGGCTCAGTTGCTGGCTGAAGAACAGCCCGTTGTTGTCGGCGAGCATGCTGAACTGGCACGGTGACGGCGGCGAGCCGATCAGTGCCAGGCCGTTGCGCAGGCACAGGCTGGCGCTGTTCGGCGCCTTGGCGAAGACCTCGACGCGGGTGCCGGCGGCGTTGCGCTGGTAGGTGGCGCGCTCCAGCGTCACCGGGGTCTGCTGGCGCTGGTCGAGAACCTTGCCCGAGACGCTGAAGACGTTGGTCTGGATGGTACCCGCCGGGCCCTGGATGCGCACGAAGTTGGTGTTGTTCGGGCTGCCGGTCACCGCCTCGGTGATGTTCGGGTCGCCGACGAAGGTCTCGGTGGCGCCGGTGTCCGGGTTGACCTCGGTGTAGGGGCCGCCGACCCCGCGCAGGAACGGGCCGAGATTACCGTTCAGGGCGCCGCTGAAGTTGCCCGGCGCGCCGATGCCGATGTCGCGGGTTATGTTGATCGCCCGCCGGCCGGCGGTGGTCACGTTGACCGTCTCGACGCCGAACGGGTGGGTGATGGTGTAGGTGCCGGTGCGCGGCACCGAGGCGCGGATGCGGATGCGGGCGAAGCTCTGCTGGTCGCCGTTGACCGGGTTCTCGGCGGCGAAGGCCGCCTCGAGGCCTGCGACATAGACTTCCAGCTCGTAGCCGCTGTTGCCCACCTGCGGGATCTGGGTCTCGGCCAGGAACCAGAACATCTCCGGCGGCCAGTTGTCCGGGAACACCAGCGGCAGGGCATCGTCGTAGACCCCGGGCTCGGGCAGCAGGGTGCACATGTAGGCCGGGGCGCCTGGCGCGCCCGGTGCCCGCGAGCTGGTGGCGCGTGACTGGCACAGCTCCAGGGCGAGGTTGTTGGCGTCCTTGTACCACATCGGGTAGCCCCCGGTGGCGAAGGTGTAGGGGCCGGGATCGACCTCGCTCAGCGCTGCCCAGGCCGCGCTGCTGACGGTGAGGGTGAAACCAGCGGCGCACAGCGCCCGACGCGACCAAGTATTCATGCGGCCTCCTTGAAGGCGGTGCCTGTTCATGGCACCAGCACCACGTCTTCGTTGTCGCTGCCGCCGTGGCTGCTGGTGACTTGCACCTGCGCCGGCGGGATGGGTGACAGCCCGGTGGTCAGGGACTTGACCGCGCCGTTGCCGCTCAGGTTGCCGATCAGCGTGCCGTTGCCGGTGCGGGCGGTGAGGGCGGGCGGGCTGGTCTCGTCGCTGCTGCTGGCGACCAGGGTCAGCTGGCCGCTGGCCAGGCTGTATTCGGCGCGGCTGATGATCACCAGGTCGGTGAGCGGCATTGCGGCGCTGGTCGGCGTGCTGGTGGCGATGGCCAGGCTGTTGTCGGCGGTCACCTGCAGGGTCAGCGGCAGGGTCGGGTTGAGCGCAGATTGGGTGTACCAGGCGCCGGTGCCGTTGGCCTCGCCCAGGGGCAGGGCCGGTGTCTGACTGGTCAGGGTGACCGTGGCCGGCGCCGGCGGCGCCATGACGAACACATCCTGCTGGGCCCGCAGGTCGCCGTTGACGGTGTGCCGTGAGTAGGTGCTGCGCTGCGGGATCAGCGGTGTCGGGCGGTTGACCGTGGACAGCTTGCCGGAGACGGCGAACAGCTCGGTGCGCAGGTCGATGCCGTTGGGGCCTTCGATGCGCACGAAGTTGGTGTTGAAGGGGCTGCCGGTGACCGGCTCTTCCAGGTTCGGGTCGCCGATGTAGCGTTCGCTGGCGCCAGTGTCCGGGTTGGTTTCGGTGTAGGGCCCGTTGACGCTGCGCAGGAACGGCCCGACGTCGCCCTTGAGCGCGCCGCTGTAGTCACCGGGGGAGCCGATACCGATGTCGCGGGTCATGTTGATCGCCCGGCGCCCGCCCGCTGGCACGTCGAAGACCTCGACGCCGTAGGGGTGGGTGATCGTGTAGGTACCGGCCACCGGCACATCGACGCGAATGCGCACCCGGGCGAAGCTGACCTGGTCACCGTCCACTGGCTCTTCGGCGGCGAAGGCAGCCTCGATGGCCGAGCCAAAGCTCAGGTCGATACCGCGGGCGGCATCGACGATGGCGGCGTCGGCGGTGAACCAGAAGGCCTCGTCGGGGAAGTTGCTGGGGAAGACGATCGGCTGGGTGTCGTCGAACACGCCGGGGGTGGGCAACAGCGTGCACATGTACGAAGGCGCGCCGGGGGCACCGGCGACTCGCGAGCTCACCGCCTTGGACAGGCACAGGTCGAGCACCCGGCCGTGGCTGTCCTGGTACCAGGCGGGGAACTTGCCGGTGGGCAGGGTGTAGGGGCCGCTGTCGACCGCGTACAGCGCAGCCTGGGCCGGTAGCTGGAGCAGGCCGGCGAAGATCGCCACGGCCAGCGGGTGGGGAATCGGTCGGTGCATGAGTTGCTTCCTCCTGCAAACGGGCCCATGGGTTGGGGCGTCTGGGGAGGGATCGGCAACTGTTGTGCCAGGTTTTTCAGGGGGCGGTTGAAGGGCTCTGGGGTAGGGGTTTCAGCGTTTCTGGCAGGTGTTCGGCTAGGTATGGCGGGTGGGCGGGGGGACCCAGGATTGGGGAATGGGGCAGGGCTTTCAGGGGTTCGCCGATAGCCTTGCAGCGCTTATGAGATCGAGCGCCGTCCGCGCGGCGCTCGATCTCATAAGCGCTGAAAATTCCCCGGCATACACCTCCCAGCGCGTACCTGATGACTACCAACGATTTCTGACGCACACTGCCGAAAAATCCGATGCCCATTGCCCCGCCTGAGCGGGGCACCCCTGGAGCACGCAATGGCGCGACAACTTCCAACAACAACCGCCAACGATCCACTGCAGCAATCCCGTATGGTCCGCCTGAAACTGGCCAGCGAAGGCGAACTGCCCTCCGGCATGCTGCGTGACGAAATCGATGCCTCCTGGCGCCGCAGCCTCGGCCATGGCCTTGACTGCCTGCAGGGCGAGCAGGTGGGCCTGGGCATTCGCCATGGCCTGGACCTGCGCGCGCTGCTGGAGCACAACCGCCTGCTGATCGACGCGGTCACCCCCGAACTGGACTACCTGGTCAAGCGCCAAGGCAAGAGCGGCATCGTCATCCTCGGTGATGCCCAGGCCAACGTGCTGGCCATCGAGGGCCAGAAGCACGTGCTCGCCCGCGAAGGCCTGCGTGACCTGCACCCGGGCAGTTGCTGGAGTGAGGCCCTGCGCGGCACCAACGCCATCGGCACGGCGGTGGTCGAGGGCCAGCCGACCCTGATCAACTGCGGCGAACACTATCTCGACCGGCTCAGCCCGTTCTCCTGCACCTCGGTGCCGCTGCGCGATCCGCGTGGCGAGGTGATCGGCGTGCTCGACGTGACCCGCGAAGGCGTCATGGCCCAGCCCCAGGATAGCCTCTCCACGTTGCTGCTCGCCGCCGGCAATATCGAAAGCCGGTTGTTCGGGCTGTATCACCCCGAGCACCTGGTGCTGGCCTTCCACAGCCGCCCGCAGTACCTGGCCAGCGCCTGGCAGGGCCTGCTGGCGCTGAGCCTGGAAGGCGAGGTGCTGGCGGCCAACGACAATGCCTGCCAATTGCTGCAGATGCCGCGCCAGGCGCTGCTTGGTCGGCGCAGCAGCGACCTGCTGGGCGAGCGCTCGCCGGCATTCATCGCCCGCCTGTGGCAGGGCGGTGTCAGCAGCGTGCAGACCGCCAAGGGTGAATTCTTCTTCCGCGCCTTGCAACTGCCACGGCATGGCCGCATCAGTGGTCCGGCGCCCACCACCAGGTCGACCGAGCCGGCCAAGATCCAGGCCCTGGAGGCCCTGGCCGGTGGCGATGCACGCCTGGCCCGTGCCTTGCGCATGGCCCGCCAGGGCCTGGCCAATGGCTTGCCGGTGCTGCTGCTGGGCGAAACCGGTACCGGCAAGGAAGTCGCCGCCCGCGCCCTGCACCAGGCCGGAACGCGGGCCGACAAGCCGTTCGTGGCGGTCAATTGTGCGGCGATTCCCGAGGGCCTGATCGAGTCCGAGCTGTTCGGCTACCGTGAGGGCGCGTTCACCGGCTCGCGCCGCGGCGGCATGGTCGGGCGGCTGATGCAGGCCCATGGCGGCACGCTGTTCCTCGACGAGATCGGCGACATGCCCCTGGCCTTGCAGGCCCGTCTGCTGCGTGTCCTGCAGGAGCGTCGGGTAGCGCCGCTGGGCGCCGGCGACGAGCAGGACATCGACGTGGCGCTGATCTGCGCTACCCACCGCGATCTCAAGCGACTGGTCGCCGACCAGCAGTTTCGCGAAGACCTCTACTACCGGGTCAACGGCGTATCCCTGCGCCTGCCGGCACTGCGCGAGCGCGACGACCTGGCGACGCTCATCCAGGGCCTGCTGGACAAGTCCGGGGCCAGGGGCGTAAGCCTCGATGCGCCCTTGGTGGCGCTGTTGGAGAACTTTGACTGGCCGGGCAACATCCGCCAGCTGGAGATGGTGGTGCGTACTGCCCTGGCGATGCGCGAGGAGGGCGAGCAGGTGCTGACCCTCGACCATCTCACCGACTGCCTGCTCGATGAACTGGCCAGCGGCGCCGCGCCGTCCGGCAGCCTGCGCGACAACGAGCTGGAGCTGATCCGCGCCGCCCTGGCCCGCCATCAGGGCAACGTCTCGGCGGCGGCCGAGGCCCTGGGCATCAGCCGCGCGACGCTGTATCGCAAGCTCAAGCAGTTGCGTGGTTGAGCCATGGGCGGACTGTTTTCCCGATTGATCGAATCCAGTGACCCGGCGCTGATGCGTCAGGCGCTGGCCTGGCTGTATGGCTTCGTGCGTCCACACCGTGGCGCCATTGGCGCGCTGCTGGCGCTGTCCCTGGGCGCCTCGCTGCTGGCCCTGGCGCAACCCTGGCTGGTCAAGACGCTGATCGATGAGGGGCTGCTGGCCAAGGACTACCAGACCCTCTGGCACATGGCGGCGATCATGATTGTCGCCGGCCTGTTCGGTACCGTGCTGGCCGGGGTCAACCGCTACCTGCACACACGGCTGTCCGGGCGCATCCTGTTCGCCCTGCGCGATGACCTGTACCGCCATTTGCAACGGCTGTCGCCGACGTTCTATGGGCAGCGGCGCACCGGCGACATCCTGTCGCGGTTGGACGGCGATGTCGCCGAGATCCAGCGCTTTGCCGTGGATTCGCTGTTCTCGGCGGTGTCGGCGCTGATCGGCCTGGTCGGCGCCGTGGCCTTGATGCTCATGCTGTCCTGGCAGCTGTCGCTGCTGCTGGCGCTGTTGATCCCGCTCCAGGTGCTGTGGCTGCGCTGGATGCGGCGCAAGGTCGAGCGCGAGGTGCGCAGCCTGCGCGAGCGCTCGGCGGACGTGTCGTCGTTCCTGGTCGAGACGCTGCCGGCGATGAAGTTCATCCAGGCCGCCGGCCAGCAGCAGCGCGAGGCCGAACGTCTCGACCGGCTGGGCCAGGGCTACATGGGGCAGTTGCTCAAGGTACAGGTCACCGAGTTCTTCACCCAGGCGCTACCCGGCACCCTGACCTCCTGGTGCCGGGCATGCGCGTTCCTGGTCGGCGGCTGGTGGGTGATCCAGGGGACCTGGCAGCTGGGCGCGCTGATCGCGTTTTCCACCTACATGGGCATGGCAGTCGGCCCGGTGCAGAGCCTGCTGGGCCTGTACGTGGCGGTGCAGCGGATGGCCGTGAGCCTGGGGCGGGTGATGGAACTCAAACAAGAGGCGGTCGCGGTGCGCGAGGCGGATGATCCCAAGCCCATGCCGCAGGGGGCCGGCGAGCTGCGCCTGGACGGGGTGTGTTTCGCTCACGACGGCCGCCAGGGCAGGGTGCTGGACAAGGTCGATGCCTGCTTGCCGCCCGGGACCAAGGTCGCCATCAGCGGCGCCTCCGGTGTCGGCAAGTCGACGCTGATCGACCTGCTGCAACGCTTCTACGACCCCGATGACGGGCGCATCCTGCTCGATGGCGTCGACCTGCGCGAGCTCGACCTGCAGGCCCTGCGGCGACGCATCGCCGTGGTCAGCCAGGACATCGTCCTGTTTCGCGGCACCCTGGCGCAGAACCTGGCCTACAGCACGCCCCAGGCCAGCCGTGACGACCTGGAGCGAGTGGTGCGCCTGACCCGCCTGGACAGTCTGGTGCAGAGCCTGCCGCTGGGGCTCGACGGCCTGCTGGGCGAGCGCGGCCAGCAGCTGTCCGGCGGGCAGAAGCAACGCATCGCCATCGCCCGGGCGCTACTGCAGCAACCGACAATCCTGGTGCTGGACGAAGCTACTTCGGCGGTGGACGAAGCCACCGAGCGCGAGGTGATCGCCGCCATCGACCAGTTGTTCGCCGGGCGCACGCGGATCCTCATCAGTCACCGCGCCTCGACCCTCGCCGACGCCGACCTGCACCTTGAGCTGCACGGCGGGCAGTTGCGCAGCAAGGAGCCCGTCGACCATGGCCGCTGAACCGTGGATTGGCGTGATCGACAGCGGCTGCTCGCCGGAGCAGGCGGCCGGCCTGCTGGATGCGCGACGTTTCTGGCTCGAAGAGGGCAGGTTGCGCGAGGGTGACTCGCTGCCGGACGCCTTGGGCCATGGCAGCGCCGTGCTGGCGCGGCTGCGCGCCGAGTCCGGTGCCCAGCCCGTGCTGCTGGCCCAGGTGTTCGCCGGGCAGGGCAGTACCAGTGCCTTGCAGGTGGCGGCTGGCCTGTTGTGGCTGGTGGAAGCCGGCGCGAGCGTGGTCAACCTCAGCCTGGGTCTGCGCCAGGACCGCCCGGTGTTGCGCCAGGCCTGCGCCGAGGCCGTGGCCGCCGGGGTGCTGCTGTGCGCCTCGAGCCCGGCGCGGGGCGAGCCGGTTTACCCGGCCAGCTACCCTGGGGTCATCCGCGTGACCGGTGATGCCCGCTGCGCTCCCGGGCAGTGGTCGTGGCTGGACACGGCCCAGGCCGACTTCGGCGCGGCGGTCGGCAGCGATGGCGGGGCAGGAGCCAGCCTGGCCTGCGCCGCGTTCAGTGGCCGGGTGGCGGCCCTGCTGCGCGATGAGCCCGGCATGACCCGGGAGGCGCTGTTGCGGTGGCTGAAGCATCACGCGGCGTTCGCCGGCCCTGAGCGCAAGGGGCCGATCGATGCCTGAAGCAAGCATCCTGGTACTCGGCGCCGGGCCTGCCGGCGCGGCCACGGCCCTGGGGCTGCGGCGGATGGGCTACCCCGTCACGGTGGTGTCCGACTGGCGTCGCTTCGCCGCGGTGGAAGGCGTGTCGCAGCGGGTGCTGGAGGGCCTGCGTCATGCAGGCCTGGGCGCCGCCCTGGCCGAGGCCACCACGCCGGCCACGCGCCAGGTGCACTGGAACGGCGAGCGGCTGCAACCGAACCAGGAGTGCCTGCTCGATCGCCAGCGTTTCGACCAGGCCCTGCGCGACGACCTGCGCCGCGCCGGTGTCGAGCTGGTCGAAGGGCGTGTGCGCGAGGTGGAGCGGGGGCAGGGGTACCGGATACATCTGGACGACGGTCGCACCCTGCACGGCGAGTTTCTGGTCGAGGCCCGTGGTCGTCAGGCCCCGTTGAGTGAAGGTCGCCTGCGCGGGCCGGAGACCGTCAGCCTGCTCAACCTCTGGCAGGCCGCGCCCGGCACGCCGGTGTCGGCGGTGGAGAGCCTGGACGACGGCTGGGCCTGGATGGCGCGGCTGGCCGATGGCCGCTGTTACTGGCAGGTGACGCTGGACGCGACGACGGCGCAGTTGCCGGGCAAGGCGGCCTTGCCTGAATACTGTGCCGAGCGTCGGCGTGGCTCGGCGTTGGTGGCGCAACTGTTCGGTGAGCGGGCCTTCGCCCCTGCGCAGGTGCATGCGCGCAGCAGCACGGCGATCCTGGCCCGCAACTGCGCGGGCCCGGACTGGCTGCGGGTTGGCGATGCCGCGATGGCGGTCGACCCGCTGTCGGGCAATGGTATCTTCCAGTCGTTGTCCTCGGCGCTCCAGGCGCCCGTGGTGATCAATACCCTGTTGCAACGACCCGGGCAGGCGGACTTGGCGCAGCGCTTCCATCAGACACGGGTCGAGCAGCTGTTCCTGCGTTTCGCCCGGATCGGCCGGGATTTCTACGCGCAGGAAACGCAGCGCGTGGCCCAGCCGTTCTGGGCCCGCCGCCGGGGTTGGCCGGATGCCCAGCCGCTGCACGCGGCGGCGGACTGGCAGGCGGTGCGGGTGGAACGACGCCCAGTGTTGCGCGAAGGCTGGGTGGAGGAGGCCGAGGTGGTGGTGACGGCGGACCAGCCGTTGGGCGTGTGGCACCTGCAGGGTGTCGAGCTGGCGCCGGTAGTGCGGGGGTTGCAGGCCGGCATCGGCCTGGAGCGCCTGGTGAAAAAGGCGCACCAGCCGATGGTCGAGCGCTGGTTACGCGAACAGGGCCATTGACTCAGAAGAACGTCCCGACCACCAGTTGCAGGTAGGTTCCGCTCTCCCGCCCCCCCACCTGCACGCCGCCATCCTGCGCACTGCGCTGTGGGGTATAGAACCCCACCAGCGGGCTGATCAGCCAGTGCTCGTTGATCATCCATTCGACATACAGGTCCACCTCGCGCCCACCCAGGTTGCCCTGGTCGGTCTTGAGCGTGTCGAAGTCGAAGTACAGCGCCCCCACGGTCAGGCCCTCCCGCGGCGTGGCCTTGAGCGCCACATGGTGCACCTGGGTGTTGCTGTTGAAGGGACCGGCGTAGTTGGCCGCCACCTCGCCCTGGAACCAGGTGCCGTAGCCACGGCTCAGGCCATAGAACAGCGGGTCGAAATGCTCCGAGAAGCGGCTGTAGCGGTAGGTGGCGGTGGGCGACCAGGGCAGTGCGGAGAAGGTCCAGTTGCCCTCCAGGTACCAGGCGTTCTCGCGTCCGCCACTGCGGTCCTGGGTGACGTATTCGGCGGCCAGTTCGAGGTCTTTGACCCCCAGGTTGCCGCGCCCACGCAGGCTCACCGTGTCCATGCCGTCGCGGTGTTCCAGGCCGAGGATCTCGGCGTAGCGGCGGTCGACATCCAGGCCGTGGATCCAGCTCAGGCCCACGGTGCCTGCATCGGCGACATGTTCGAAGTTGGCCACCGCCATGGAGGTGTCGGCCTGGAACGGGTTGTCTGATTTGAGCCACATCAGGTCGCCACGCCAGCCTTGCTTGCCCCCCAGGCGCAGCACGGCGGTGCGGTCGAAGGCCTTGCGCGCCGCCAGGTAGTAGGCGCCGCCCCGGTCGAAATCGGCACCCAGGTCGACATTGCCGGCATTGACCGGGTCGCCCTGGATCAGGAAACCGTCGCCGAGGGTGATGACCTGGCGCCCCCCGGAGACATCGATGCCATCCTCACCGAGGGCCGGGAACAGGCTGCCCGAGCGCCAGCCGAGGTAGGCGTCCTCGACGCCGGTGCGACGCTCGTTGCCGAGGGTGAAGCCGGCGGCATCGCCATCGCCCCAGGTGGCTGAGTTGAGCAGGCTGAAGGCACCGTACAGCGTGCCGCTGCCGGCCAGGGCGTGGCTGGCGCTCAGGCCGTATTTGACGTAGCCCTCGCGCCAGTTGCTGCTGCCGGGCTGGCGGTTGCCGAACTGGTCGAAGCTTTCGTCGCTGTGGAAGACGCCGAACAGGGCTTCGAGGTTGGCGTCCAGGGTGGTGCCGGCGTTGTTGTAGAGTTCATGGGCCTGGGTGAAGGGGGAGGCCAGCAGCAGGGCCAATGTGCAGGCGAGCTTGTGCGTCATGGTGTGCTCCATGTTTTTATTGTGTGTTCTGTAAGGTCTGTACCAGCCTCTTCGCGGGTAAATCCGCGAAGAGGCCAGTGCAGGAAGACTCAGAGCTTGATCAATACCGACTTCAGCTCGGTGTAGTGCTCGATCGCCGCCGCGCCCATCTCGCGGCCGACGCCGGAGAGCTTGTAGCCGCCGAACGGCAGCGCCGGGTCCAGCGCGCTGTGGCAGTTCACCCATACCGACCCGGACTTGATCCGCGGGATCATCCGGTGCACCGCGGCCAGGTCGTTGGACCAGATGCTCGCGCCCAGCCCGTAGGGGTTGTCGTTGGCCATGCGCACCACCTCATCGAGGTCGTCGAACGGCATGGCTACCAGTACAGGGCCGAAGATTTCCTCCTGCACCAGCCGGTGGCGTTGGTCGACATCGACGATCACCGTTGGTTTGACGAAGTAGCCCGGGCCGAAGCCTTCGCCGCCGCAGGCGATGGTCGCGCCCAGTTCGCGGCCCAGGTCGATGTAGCCGGTGACCCGGTCCTGCTGCTTGGCCGAGATCAGTGGCCCCATCTGCACGGTCGGGTCCAGGCCGTTGCCCAGTTTCATGGCGTTGGCGATGCCGGCGATATCCGCCACCACATTGTCGAAGTGCTTGCGGTGCACGTACAGGCGGGAACCGGCGCAGCACACCTGGCCCTGGTTGAAGAAAATCGCCGTGGCGGCGCCGGCGGCGGCTTCCTGCAGGTTGGCGTCGGGCAGGACGATGGTCGGCGACTTGCCGCCCAGCTCCAGGGTGACGCGGGTCATGTTGTCCATGGCCGCCTTGCCGATCAGCTTGCCGACCTCGGTGGAGCCGGTGAAGGTCAGCTTGTCCACGCCCGGGTGGCGGCTCAGGGCGGCGCCGGCGTTCAGCCCGGTGCCGGTGATCACGTTGAACACGCCGTCCGGGTAACCGGCCTCGCTCACCAGCTCGGCGAGCTTCAGCGCGGTCAGCGGGGTTTCGTCGGCAGGCTTGAGGACCACGGTGCAGCCGGTGGCCAGGGCCGGACCGAGCTTCCAGCAGGCCAGCAGCAGCGGGAAGTTCCAGGCGACGATGGCACCGACCACGCCGACCGCTTCGCGGCGAATGAAAGCATGGAACTGATCGTCGGGCATCAGCGGCAGTGAGGGCTCGACCGTGCTGCCTTCGAGCTTGGTGGCCCAGCCGGCCATGTAGCGCAAAAAATCGATGGCCAACTGCACATCCATTACCTGGGCCACCGCGGCGCTCTTGCCGTTGTTCAGGCATTCCAGCTCGGCCAGTTCCCGGGCATCGCGCTGCATCAGGTCGGCCAGGCGCCACAGCAGGTTCTGCCGCTCGCGCGGGCGTGTTCGGCTCCAGGCCGAATTGTCGAAGGCCAGGCGCGCGGCCTGCACGGCGCGGTCTACGTCCTGGGCCTCGGCTGCGGGCACCTCGCCGAGGATCTCGCCGGTGGCCGGGTTGCGCAAGGTCATGGTGCGGCCGCTGACGGCGTCCTGCCAGTCGGCGCCGATGCGCATCCTGAGCTTGCGTGCGAGGAAGTCGCGGGTGGCGGGTAGGATCGGCAGTTCGGAAAGCATGGGCGGTGCCTCTTGTCAGGGTTGTGACCAGGGTCGGGGCAATGGGCGTGCCAAAGGACTCGGGTGGCGGGCAAGGCCCGGCTAGCGGTGGTTTTTGCCGGATTGGGAGTGAATAGAATCAGGGTTGATCTGTTGCATATTGAGATCGGGTGAGACGTCATGCGATACACATGGTTATGCGTTCGGCTCGAGGGTGCTGGGGGCGCAAAGCAGCCCCAGGATTGCCAGCCACGGCGGATGTCTCAAGGTGAAACACCCAGTCGCGAAATGGGACGTTCACCTACAATCCCAGACGCAGGCCCATTCCCGCAAAACATAGGCAACTCACTGATCCAAAACATTTTTGCTACAACTGGCATGCTTCCTGTATCGCAACTGTCACATGCACACCGCTGTATCCAAGCGTGCGAATAACGATAAGAACAACACCGTGGAGGTCTGACCTTGAAGACGACTCGACTCCGGCGGCAGGCGGGCACACTGGCGCTGGTCGCCACCGCACTGCTGTCCGCCCAGGCCATGGCGGCCGAGCAGGGCCCGAGCCTGTTGCAGAACAAGTGCATGGGTTGCCATATCCCCGAAGGCAACGACAGCTACAGTCGCATCAGTCACCAGCGCAAGACCCCGGAAGGCTGGCTGATGAGCATCGCCCGCATGCAGGTGATGCATGGCCTTTCGATCAGCGACGACGAGCGCCGCACCCTGGTCAAGTACCTGGCCGACAAGCAGGGCCTGGCGCCCAGCGAGACCGAGGGCGTGCGCTACGCCATGGAGCGCAGGCTTAACACCGTCGAACACTTCGACGATCAGCTCAGCCAGATGTGCGGCCGCTGCCACTCCGGTGCCCGGGTCGCCCTGCAGCGGCGACCGGCCAAGGAATGGGAGCACCTGGTCAACTTCCACCTCGGCCAGTGGCCGTCCCTCGAGTACCAGGCCCAGGCCCGCGACCGCGACTGGCTGGACATCGCCCTCAAGCAGATGGTGCCGGACCTGGCCAAGCGCTTCCCCCTCGACAACCCGGCCTGGGCCGAGTGGCTCAAGGCACGGCCCGAGTCCAAGGTCCTGGCCGGGCAATGGGCGTTCAGCGGCCACATGCTGGCCAAGGGCGACGTGCGCGGGGTGATGACGGTCAGCGCCGAGCAGGGCGATACGTTCAAGGTCGAGCTCAAAGGCGCCTATGCCGATGGCACGCCGTTCAACGGCAGCGGCTCGGCGATCCTCTACAACGGCTATGAATGGCGCGGCAACGTCAAGGCCGGCGAAGCCAACCTGCGCCAGGTGTTCGCCGCCATCGACGGCCAGATGAAGGGCCGCATGTTCGAGGCCGAGCACGACGAGCGCGGCCTGGACTTCAGTGCCTCGAAAGCCGGTCAGGGTCGCCTGCTGGCAGTGCAGCCGGCCTTCATCAAGGCCGGTGCCGAGAGCGAGATCACCCTGGTGGGCAGCGACCTGGCCGGCAACCCGGACCTGGGCGCGGGTGTCGAGGTGACCGAGGTGCTGGAGTCGACGCCGACGCTGATCCGGGTCAAGGCGCGTGCCGCCAAGGACGCCGCGAGCGGCCAGCGCGAAGTGGCAGTGGGCGCGCTCAAGGGCGTGCAACTGGCGGTGTACGACAAGGTCGAGGAGGTCAAGGTGGTGCCGGCGTTCTCCATTGCCCGTATCGGTGAGAACGGCGCCTCGGTGCCCAAGGTCCAGGGCCGTTTCGAGGCCGAGGCCTGGGGCAGGGACGCCGGCGGCCAGCCGCTGCGCATCGGCTACCTGCCGGCCAGCTGGAAGGTCGAGCCGTTCAACGAGCGCGCGGTCGAGGACGAGGACGTCAGGTTTGCCGGGCAGATGCAGGCCGATGGCGTGTTCGTGCCGGGCGGGGCAGGGCCCAACCCCGCGCGCAAGATGATGACCAACAACGCCGGCAACCTGAAGGTGATCGCCACCCTCGCCGACGGCGGCCAGCAGGGCGAGGGTCACCTGATCGTCACCGTCCAACGCTGGAACAATCCGCCGCTGCCATAGGCATCAACTGACGCATCGAATCCCGGGAGGTCGCCATGGGCGCACTACTTAACCTGGTCGAACGCAACCTGCACGAAGTGCAGGTGGATGCCGACCGCATGCTGTTTCATATCCCCAGCAGTTCGCTGTTCGCCGCCGACGCGGTGACCGGCGGCATCATCGACACCTTGCGCCGCCAGGGCTGCTCCGCCGAGGAGCTGATGCAACGTCTCGGCCAGCAGTTTTCCGGGCAGGACATCGAGGAAACCCTGCGCGAGCTGATCGCCCTTGAAGTGGTCAGCGACGGCTCGCCGCTGACCCCGGAGATCGCCCTGAAGCAGGTCGAGCGCACGGCGCTGAACACTGTGGTGCTCAACGTCAACACCGGCTGCAACCTGAGCTGCACCTACTGCTACAAGGAAGACCTCGACAAGCCGTCGGCCGGGCGCAAGATGAACACGGCCACCGCCGAGGCCTCGGTGGAGATGCTGCTCAAGGAGTCGCCCGACGAGCAGCGCTACAGCGTGGTGTTCTTCGGCGGCGAACCGCTGTCCAACCGGGCGCTGATCGAGCACATGGTGACCTACTGCGAGCGGCGTTTCGCCGAGGCGGGCAAGCAGGTCGAGTTCATCATGACCACCAATGCCACCTTGCTGACCGAGGAAATCGTCGACTGGCTCGACGCCCACCGTTTCGGTTTGTCGGTCAGCATCGACGGGCCCAAGACCGTACACGACCGCAACCGCATCACCGTGGGCGGGCAGGGCACCTACGACGTGGTACGGCGCAAGGCCGACATGCTGCTGTCGCGCTACCGCAGCCGGCCGGTGGGGGCGCGGGTCACCCTGACCCGTGGCATCACCGACATCGAGACCATCTGGAACCACCTGTTCAACGAACTGGGCTTCGCCGAGGTCGGTTTCGCCCCGGTGACCTCCGGCGACATGGCCGACTTCAACCTCACAGGCGAGGAGCTGGTGCAGGTGTTCGCCAACATGAAGGCCCTGGGCCGGCGCTACCTGGAGGCGGCGCTGGAGCACCGCAACATCGGTTTCTCCAACCTGCATCAGCTGATCACCGATATCCACGAGGGCCACAAGAAGGCCCTGCCGTGCGGGGCCGGGTTGAAGATGCTGGCGGTCGACCACGAGGGCGAGCTGAACCTGTGCCACCGTTTCACCGGCTCCAGCTTGCCGACCTTCGGCAACGTGCATCAAGGCGTGAAGCAGGCGCAGCTCAATGATTTTCTCTCGCAGCGTCTGGACCGCAGCGGCACCGGCTGCGACAGCTGCCGCATCCGCAACCTGTGCTCCGGCGGCTGCTACCACGAGAGCTACGCCCGCTACGGCGATCCGCAGCACCCGACCTACCACTACTGCGAGCTGATGCGCGACTGGGTCGACTTCGGCATCGAGGTCTACAGCCGCATCATGGCCGCCAACCCGGCCTTCATCGATCGCTACATCACTCCCAGGAAGGCGCACTGACATGAAGCACCTCAAACCGCTGAACAACAAGGCGCGCATTCTTGAACAGGCCGCCGCCGAAGACCGCGTCGACGAAGTGCTGGCCATGAGCGCGGTGGCCGGCTGCACAGCCACCACCGACCCGGGCTGGGAGGTGGATGCCTTCGGCGGCGTCAGCTCGCTGTGCCAGCCGATGGAGGCCGACCTGTACGGTTGCTCCGACCCTTGCTGGTGGCCGGCCCAGGTGCCGGACATGATGAGCACCTACCAGGACTGGAACGCCCAGGCGAGCAACTCCGCCGAAGACTGGCGCAACCTCGGCACCGTATTCCCGAAAGATAAATAGAACGACAAGGGGAAACCGCATGAAAGCTGGATTCTGCGCGCAGCTCGCGCTCACCGTCGCCGCCACGGCCTGCGCTTGGGCGGCCCAGGCCGACGAGGCAAAGGCCTTGAAGGCTGGCCATGAATACCTGATCGCCACCAACTACCCGAACTACCTGCACGTGGTCGAGGTGGCCAGCGACACGCTGTACAAGACCTGCCGCATGCCCGATTCGTTCGGCCCCGGCACGGCGATGATGGCGCCGGACAACCGCACCGCCTATGTGCTGAACAACCATTTCGCCGACATCTACGGCATCGACCTGGACAGCTGCAAGACCACCTTCCACGCCAACCTCTCCAGCGTGCCGGGCGAGGTCGGCAAGGCCATGTACTCCTTCGCCATCAGCCCCGACGGCAAGGAGGTCTACGCCACGGTCAACCCCAGCCAGCGCCTGAATGACCACTATGTGGTCAAGCCGCCGCGCCTGGAGGTGTTCCGCACCCGCGATGGCCTTGACGCCAAGCCCGTGCGCACGTTCCCGATGCCGCGCCAGGTGTACCTGATGCGCGCCGCCGATGACGGCAGCCTGTACGTGGCCGGGCCGGACATCTACAAGCTCGACGTCAAGACCGGCAAGTACAGCGTCGCGCTGCCACTGCGCAGCTGGAACCGCCCGGGCTACAGCGCCCCCGACGTGCTGTACTTCTGGCCGCACCAGAGTTCGCGGCATGAGTTCTCGATGCTCTACACCATTGCGAAGTTCAAGGATGCCAAGCAGGACCCGGCCACCGCCGAGCCGCTGTACGGCTACCTGAGCATCGACCTGAAGACCGGCAAGGCCCACACCCAGGAGTTCGCCGAGCTGACCGAGCTGTACTTCACCGGCCTGCGTTCGCCGAAGGATCCGAACCAGATGTACGGCGTGCTCAACCGCCTGGCCCGTTACGACATCCAGCAGAAGAAACTGGTCAAGGCCGCCAACCTCGACCATACCTACTACTGCGTGACCTTCGACAAGGCCGGTGACAAGCTCTACTTGGGCGGCACCTTCAACGACCTGGCGGTGTTCGATCCGAATACGCTGGAGAAGGTGCGCAACATCAAGCTGCCTGGTGGCGACATGTCGACCACCACGCCGCAGGTGTTCGTTCGCTAGCGCCATCGCGGGGCAAGCCCGCTCCCACGCCGGCCACACTGGACCGGTGGGAGCGGGCTTGCCCCGCGATAGGGCCATGTCAGGAAAAACAAAGACAAGAGACAGCCCATGCCCCAGCCCAGCCATACCCAAGGCTCAAAAGCCACTCCATTGCTTACCCACTGCATCGGCGACGTCTTCGACGCCACGGTCGCCCGCTTCGCCGACCGCGAAGCCCTGGTGGTTCGCCACCAGCACCTGCGCTACACCTGGCGACAACTGGCAGAGGCCGTCGACCAGCACGCCCGCGCCCTGATGGCCCTGGGCCTGCAGGCCGGCGATCGCCTGGGCATCTGGGCACCCAACTGCGCCGAGTGGTGCATCACCCAGTTCGCCAGCGCCAAGATCGGCGCGATCCTGGTCAACATCAACCCGGCCTACCGCACCAGCGAGCTGGAGTACGCCCTGGGCCAGTCGGCCTGCCAATGGGTGATCTGCGCCGACGCCTTCAAGACCTCCGACTACCACGCCATGCTGCTGGACCTGGCGCCCGAGCTCGGCGCCTGCCGGCCGGGCGAGTTGCACAGCGCGCGCCTGCCCGAACTGCGCGGGGTCATCAGCCTGGCCGCCACGCCCCCCAATGGCTTCCTGGCCTGGTCGGCATTGCAGGCCCGCGCCGGCGAAACCGACGCCGAGCAGTTGGCCGCACGCCAGGCCAGCCTGCACTGGCATGAGCCGATCAACATCCAGTACACCTCCGGCACCACCGGTTTCCCCAAGGGCGCGACCCTCAGCCACCACAACATCCTCAACAACGGCTACATGGTCGGCGAAAGCCTCGGGCTGACCGAGCACGACCGGCTGGTGGTGCCGGTGCCGCTGTACCACTGCTTCGGCATGGTCATGGCCAACCTCGGCTGCATGACCCACGGCAGCACCCTGATCTACCCCAACGACGCCTTCGATCCGCTGCTGACTTTGCAGGCTGTGGCCGAGGAGCGCGCCACCGCGCTATACGGTGTGCCGACCATGTTCATCGCCGAGCTCGACCACCCACGCCGCCACGAGTTCGACCTGAGCAGCCTGCGCACCGGCATCATGGCCGGCGCCACCTGCCCGATCGAGGTGATGCGCCGGGTGATCGACGAGATGCATATGGGCGAGGTGCAGATCGCCTACGGCATGACCGAGACCAGCCCGGTTTCGTTGCAGACCGGCGCCGCCGACGATCTGGAGCGCCGGGTGACCAGCGTCGGCCGCACCCAGCCGTGGCTGGAGAGCAAGGTGATCGACAGCACAGGTGGCACCCTGGCACGCGGCGAAATCGGCGAGCTGTGCACCCGCGGCTACAGCGTAATGCTCGGCTACTGGAACAACCCCAAGGCCACCGCCGAGAGCATCGATGCCGATGGCTGGATGCGCACCGGCGACCTGGCGGTGATGGACGATGAAGGCTATGTGCGTATCGTTGGCCGCAGCAAGGACATGATCATCCGCGGTGGCGAGAACATCTACCCGCGGGAGCTTGAGGAGTTTTTCTTCACCCACCCGGCGGTGGCCGACGTGCAGGTCATCGGCATTCCCTGCAGCCGCTATGGCGAGGAGATCGTCGCCTGGGTCCGTCTTCACCCGGGTCAGGCGCTGGGCGAGGACGCGCTGCGAGACTGGGCACGAGCGCGCATCGCGCATTTCAAGGTGCCGCGGCATTTTCGCTTCGTCGACGCGTTCCCGATGACCGTGACCGGCAAGGTACAGAAGTTCAGGATGCGTGAGATCAGCATCGAGGAATTGGCTGGCGGCACCGATCAATAGCCGTCAGCCCTGTGGCCGGGCGCCGTTCAGGAACAGCTGCTCGACCGTCCGCGCGCTGTCGGCGCTCGCGGCGCGGCCACGGTGCTCGGCATCGACCATGCCGTAGACCAGGGTCATGAACGTTTCGGTGAACACCGCCGCGCTGATATCGATGCGCAGCACGCCCAACTGCTGGGCGCGCAGGAAGAACGCGTCCATGGCCTGGATATAGGCCTGCCAGCGCAGGTCCTCGGCGTCGTTGAGCAAGGTGTCGGGGCGGTACTGGAACATCAGGAACATCAGCAACTCGCGGTGCTTGAGGTGTTCGGCGATCAGGTGACGAATACCGGCCAGCGGTTCGATGCGTTCCAGGTCGGCTTCGAGGATGACCTGGTTGAGCACCTGCTCGCCATGGTCCTCGAGCAGCTTCACCAGGTTGTCGCGGGTGCCGCAGAAACGGTGCAGGGTCGCCTTGCTGACCCCGGCGGTTTCCGCCAGCTCCTTGAGGGTGGCGCGGGGGTGGACGACAATGGCCTGGGCCAGGGCTTTGAGCAGGCGCTCTTCCTGGAGGGTTCTACGCATGTGGGACCTCGAGTCCGGATTCGGCGACGAAATATCCACAATTGTATCATATGAGACGAATAAATCTCATTGAGCGCATGATGACCGAGATTACGCGATCCCACAGGGATCGCGTATGGCCTGAGGCAATGGCCGGGCTCAAACCGTGTAATGCTTCAACTCACGCGCAATCAGCATGCGTTGGATCTCGCTGGAACCCTCGTAGATCTGGGTAATGCGCGCATCGCGATAGTACTTCTCCACCGGGTAGTCTTCCAGGTAGCCGTACCCGCCATGCACCTGGATCGCCATCGAGCAGACCCGCTCGGCCATCTCCGAGGCGAACAGCTTGGCCTGGGAGGCCTCCGACAGGCAAGGCTTGCCGGCGCTGCGCAGGCGCGCGGCATGCAGGATCAGCAGGCGAGCTGCGTTGACCTGCACCTGCATGTCGGCCAGCAGGTTGGCGATGCTCTGGTGCTCGTTGATCGGCTTGCCGAACTGGATGCGCTCGCGGGAGTAGGTCAGCGCCGCCTCGAACGCCGCGCGGGCAATGCCCAGGGCCTGGGCGGCGATGCCGATGCGCCCGCCTTCGAGGTTGGACAGGGCGATGGCCAGCCCCTTGCCGCGCTCGCCCAGCAGGTTGGCGGCCGGGATGCGGCAGTCGTCCAGGGTCACCGCGCAGGTGTCGGAGGCGCGGATGCCCATCTTGTGCTCGCTGCGGTCGACCTTGAAGCCTGGGTTGTCAGTGGGTACCAGGAAGGCCGAAAGGCCTTTCTTGCCCAGTTCCGGGTCGGTCACGGCAAAGACGATGGCCAGTTTGGCGCGGCGGGCGTTGCTGACGAACTGCTTGGCGCCGTTGATCACCCACTGGCCATCGACCAGTTCGGCGCGGGTGCGCAGGTTGTGGGCCTCGGAGCCGGCCTGCGGCTCGGTCAGGCAGAAGCAGCCGATCGCCTCGCCGCTGGCCAGTTGCGGCAGCCAGGCCTGCTGCTGCTCGGGCGTGCCGTAGGCCAGCAGCGGGCCGCAGCCCACCGAGTTGTGGATGCTCATCATCGCCCCGGTGGCGCCATCGGCGGCGGAGATTTCCTCCACCGCCAGGGCGTAGGCCACGTAGTCGGTGTAGCTGCCGCCGAACTGCTCCGGGGCGACCATGCCGA
The DNA here is from genome assembly GCF_057480815.1 of Pseudomonas sp. P106(2024). NCBI lineage: Bacteria > Pseudomonadati > Pseudomonadota > Gammaproteobacteria > Pseudomonadales > Pseudomonadaceae > Pseudomonas > Pseudomonas sp. P106(2024). The sequence continues at coordinate 23,374 of NZ_JBLIYU010000023.1, forward strand.
GCAGGCCCAGTTCGCCCATCTTGCGCACCACGTCATCGTCGATCCAGCCGGCCTTTTCCCAGGCCTGGGCATGGGGCGCGATCTCGCCGCGGGCGAAATCGCGGGCCATGTCGCGGATCATGATCTGCTCTTCGCTCAGTTCCAGGTCTTGCATCTGTGTACTCCCGGGCTCACAGGCCTTCGAAGAATTGGTCGACCCGCTGGGTGGTGAGGCCTGCCAGGGTCGGCGGATTCCAGCGGGGTTGCTTGTCCTTGTCGACGATCAGGGCGCGCACGCCTTCGATGATGTCGCCATGGGCGAACCACTGGCGGTCGATGTGCAGTTCCATGGCGAAGCAGTCTTCCAGGGCCAGGTGGCGGCCGCGACGCAGCAGTTCCAGAGTCACGGCCATGGCCAACGGCGAGCGCGTTTCCAGCAGGTCGGCGGTGTCCAGCGCCCACTGGCGACTGTCGCCGATGGTCACGGCGCGCAACTGCTCGATGATGCTCGGCAGGTCGGGCAGGGCGAAGAAGTGGTCGATCACCGGGCGCAGTTGCGCCAGTGGCGCGTCCGCCAAGGTCTGGGTGCCCAACCCGGCGAGCAAGCCTTGCAGGTCCTTGAGCGGGTTGGCGCCGAACGCCAGGCGGTCGAGCCTGTCATCGAGGACCGCGAGCTTCTCACTGTCGACATACCAGTCGGCCAGGCCGCAGTACAAGGCATCGGCCGCCTTGATCTGGCTGCCGCTGACGCCCAGGTAGATACCCAGCTCGCCCGGTACCCGGGGCAGGAAGTAGCTGCCGCCGACATCAGGGAAGTAGCCGATGCCCACCTCGGGCATGCCCAGGCGGCTGCGTTCGGTAACGATGCGCAGGTCGCAACCCTGTGCCAGGCCCATCCCGCCGCCGAGGGTGAAACCGTCCATCAGCACCAGCACCGGCTTGCGGTAGCGGTGGATGCACAGATCCAGGGCGTATTCCTCGACGAAGAAGTCCTCGTGGAGTTTCTCGCCGGCCTTGTAGCTGTCGTGCAGCGAGCGGATATCGCCACCGGCGCAGAAGCCCTTGGGCCCCTCGCCACGCAGCATCACGGCGTGCACCTGCGGATCCTGGGCCCACTGGTCGAGGTGGCGCTGCAGGCTGCGCACCATGTCCAGGGTCAGGGCGTTGAGGCCGGCGGGGCGGTTGAGGGTGAGGTGGCCAATGTGGTTGCGGACCTCGGCCAGTACCTGATCCGTTGCCGAGGGTTGAGCATGCGCGGTCATCGCGGTCTCCCTGCTTTGTTATTGATTTTCCAAGTGAAGTCCTGGAATGCGCGGGCGGATCGAACGATCCTGTCATGCAAAATTACCTCGCACAATTGGCAAATCTGCAGGGCTAGCCTGCATTTTTGCCCTGGCACGCTTGCGGACGTGAGCTCACTTTAGCGCTATGGCGCCGAAGCACCTGATATTTCTACCAGCTGTGAGGCAGTGAAAGGTATGCCATATTGGATTTCTTGTCTTGCCGGGAGGGTTGATACGTTGCTTAAAATCAGGCGTTTCATCTGTCTATCACCATCCGATCGGCAGCGATCCATTTTGTTCACGTCTTCGGCCTCGTACAGCTATGCGCCCTTTGGCAGCCGAGGACAGCAAGCCACAGCTCACCGCCTGGGGTACACCGGAACTCTCAGTGAGGCGTTTACTGAGCATTATCTGTTGGGTAATGGCTACCGAGGATTCAACCCTTTGCTGATGCGTTTCAATTCGCCTGATAGCTGGAGTCCTTTCGGCAAAGCCGGAGTCAATGCATACGCGTATTGTTTGAATGATCCGATGAACGCCAGTGATCCATCGGGGCATATCAAGCACAGCACAGGTTGGGGGCGCTTGCGCCAGTCGCTCAAGTTCTCCCTGGGGGCCTGGCACCTTCAACAGCGTCCTGACACATTGGCATCGCGAGCTGTGCGAGTACTTGAAAAGCAAGGCAGAATCTTGCCAGCTGAAAGTGCGCAGATGGTCGCGGGGGACATCTCGGGTGCTGGCACTGTCTATAGCCATATCGGTAGTCGTCCTCCGAGTTTTTCTGCATATAGTTATCAGCCAGTGTTGAGACGGGGCGTATCCGATCCTCTTGATGTAAGGAACATGACGCGCTTGTACCCTGCCGAACTTGGGCAGTATGTCAAAACTGTCCCTGGCGCTCGTGAACGGATTTCTATCTACTCCAAGGGACAGGCAGAGTTGTACCTGCGAACCGTTCATGCAAATCCTGATGATTTTGAACCTAACCTGCTGCAAGGTATGCTGCCCGAACACCTCGCAGCTGCGGATAACGCACTACTGATGGACGATATGGCGGTTGACCTCAGCCGGGTACTTAGCGTCTTTCGGGGAGCATCGGGTTAGCTCAACCTATTGTCGTCGTGTATCTCTTGCTCCCTCGCAGAGCTTTAGCCTCATCAATTCATGCTGGTAATCCACCGAGTTCCTCACCCCGAAGGGTGATAGCCGCCCCGTCCCCCCCATGAAACAATCCCGCCCAGCACTCACCCTGGCGGGGACAATAACAATGAGCAACGCCCAGCTGAATTCGCCCGACTGGTATGCGCAGATGGCCCGCGTGGTCGACGCCATCGGCACACCCGTTTTCGTCGAGGCATTGTTCGCCGCCCTCAACCAACTGGCGCCGTGCCAGGCCATCACGGTGTTCCTGTACCCACGCAAAGGTCTACCCTCGGCACTGTTCGCCAAGGACGACGAGGGGCCCTGGCTGCCCGAAGGCAACGTGCAGAAGTACCTCGAAGGCTACTACCTGTTGTGCCCGTTCTACCGCGCCTGCATGGACGGGGTGGCCGCCGGCTGCTATCGCCTGAGCGATGTCGCCCCCGATCATTTCAAGCGCAGCGAGTACTACACCTCGTTCTACCAGCATGCCCACCTGGAGGACGAACTCAACTACCTGGTGCCGCTGGACGCCCAGCTGTCCATCGCCGTGGCCCTGGGCAGCACCCGGCGCCTGGGCAGCCGCCAGGTGGCCGAGCTCAAGTGCGTCGCCGCCTGGGTGGTGGCGGTGGTGCGCCGACACTGGGGGCAGCTGGATGCCGAGGCCCTGGGCGGACGCTTCGAGAGCGCGCTGGGGCGGCAGATCAACGCCGCGCTGAACAATTTCGGCTCCTCCCTGCTCACCGAGCGCGAATGTCATGTCGCCCAGTACCTGCTGCGCGGCCATTCCACGCGCTCGCTGGCCGAGCGCCTGGGGATCAGCGAGGACACCGTCAAGACCCATCGCAAGAACCTCTACGCCAAGCTCGACATCGCCACCCAGGCCGAGCTGTTCTCGCTGTTCATTGCCTCGCTGGCCCAGGCCCAGGAAGGCTTGAGCAAGGACCCGCTGGAAAGCTACCTGCGACGGCGCTGAACCACCGTTTTACCTCATCCAGACAACGACAATCACCGGCCCCGCGTGTGGCCGGAGGGGAGACCTGCGTGCATACGAAAAGCGATTGGCAGCAGCGCGCTGCACGGCAAAGCTTCATCACCACCGCGTTGATCGACGGCCGCCCGGTGGCGGCCCGCGACGGCGTCACCTTCGCCGCCGTCAATCCGGCGACCGGGCGTTGCCTGGCCCAGGTCGCCGCCTGCGCCGACGACGAGATCGACCAAGCGGTGCGTGCCGCCCGCCGAGCCTTCGAGCACGGCCCCTGGGCACGCATGGCACCGGCCGAGCGCAAGCGCGTGCTGTTGCGCCTGGCCGAGCTGATGCTGGCCCACCGTGAGGAGCTGGCGCTGCTCGATTCGCTGAACATGGGCAAGCCGGTGATGGACGCCTACAACATCGACGTCCCCGGCGCAGCCCACGTCTTCGCCTGGTACGGCGAGGCGCTGGACAAGCTCTACGACCAGGTCGCGCCGACCGCGGCCAGCGCCGTGGCAATGATCAGCCGCGAGGCGCTGGGCGTCATCGGCGCGGTGGTGCCGTGGAACTTCCCGCTGGACATGGCCGCCTGGAAGGTTGCCCCAGCGTTGGCCGCAGGCAACAGCGTGGTGCTCAAGCCCGCCGAGCAGTCGCCGTTCTCGGCCCTGCGCCTTGCCGAGCTTGCATTGCAGGCCGGGCTGCCAGAGGGTGTGCTCAACGTGGTACCAGGCCTGGGCGAGACCGCGGGCCGCGCCCTGGGCCTGCACCCGGACGTGGACTGCCTGGTGTTCACCGGCTCGACCCAGGTGGGCAAGTACTTCATGCAGTACTCGGCGCAGTCCAACCTCAAGCAGGTGTGGCTCGAATGCGGCGGCAAGAGCCCGAATCTGGTGTTCGACGACTGCCGCGACCTCGATCTGGCGGCGCAGAAGGCGGCGTTCGGCATCTTCTTCAACCAGGGCGAGGTGTGTTCGGCCAACTCGCGGCTGTATGTGCAGCGCTCGATCCATGACGAGTTCGTCGAGCGCCTGCTTCGCCAGGCCCGTGAATGGTTGCCGGGCGACCCGCTGGACCCGGCCAGCCGCGCCGGCTCCATCGTCGATGCCGGGCAGACCGCGCGCATCGAGGCGGCCATCGCCCAGGGCCGGGCCGAGGGCGCGCGCCTGCTGTGCGGCGGCGAGCGGCTGAGCGTCAACGGCTCGCAGAACTTCATCACGCCGACGATCTTCACCGACGTGCGCCAGGACATGGCCCTGGCCCGCGAGGAGATCTTTGGCCCGGTGCTGGCGGTCAGTGCTTTCGACGACGAGGAGCAGGCCATCGCCCTGGCCAACGACAGCGTCTACGGCCTGGCCGCATCGGTCTGGAGCGACGACCTCAACCGCGCCCACCGCGTGGCCCGGCGGCTGAAGGCCGGCACGGTGTCGGTCAACACCGTCGATGCCCTGGATGTGACCGTTCCCTTCGGCGGCGGGCGCCAGTCCGGCTTTGGCCGCGACCTCTCGCTGCATTCGTTCGACAAGTACACCCAGCTCAAGACCACCTGGATCCAGCTGCGCTGACATTCACCCGAGGAGCACAACAATGAACGCACCTTTCTCGCCCAAACGCGACACCCGCGACTACCAGGCCAGCGACGCCGCCCACCACATCCACGCCTTCCTCGACCAGAAGGCGCTCAACGCCGAGGGCCCACGGGTCATCACCCGCGGTGAAGGCCTGTACCTGTGGGACAACGACGGCCGCCGCTATCTGGACGGCATGTCCGGCCTGTGGTGCACCCAGCTCGGCTATGGCCGCAAGGACCTGACCGCTGCCGCCGCCGCGCAGATGGACCAGCTGGCGTACTACAACATGTTCTTCCACACCACCCACCCGGCGGTGATCGAACTGTCCGAGCTGTTGTTCAGCCTGTTGCCGGGTCACTACAGCCACGCCATCTATACCAACTCCGGCTCCGAGGCCAACGAGGTGCTGATCCGCACCGTGCGCCGCTACTGGCAGGTGGTCGGCCAGCCGAGCAAGAAGATCATGATCGGCCGCTGGAACGGCTACCACGGCTCGACCCTGGCGGCCACGGCGTTGGGCGGGATGAAGTTCATGCATGAAATGGGCGGGCTGATCCCGGACGTTGCGCATATCGACGAGCCTTACTGGTTCGCCGCGGGTGGCGAGCTGACCCCGGCCGAGTTCGGCCGCCGCTGCGCCCTGCAGTTGGAGGAGAAGATCCTCGAACTGGGCGCCGAGAACGTCGCCGGTTTCATCGCCGAGCCGTTCCAGGGCGCCGGCGGCATGATCTTCCCGCCCGAGAGCTATTGGCCGGAGATCCAGCGCATCTGCCGCCAGTACGATGTGCTGCTGTGCGCCGACGAGGTGATCGGCGGTTTCGGTCGTATCGGCGAGTGGTTCGCCCACCAGCACTTCGGTTTCGAGCCCGACACCCTGTCCATCGCCAAGGGCCTGACCAGCGGCTACGTGCCCATGGGCGGCCTGGTGCTGAGCAAGCGCATCGCCGAGGCGTTGGTGGAGCGGGGCGGGGTGTTCGCCCACGGCCTGACCTATTCCGGCCACCCGGTGGCGGCGGCGGTGGCGGTGGCCAACCTCAAGGCCTTGCGCGATGAAGGCATCGTGCGTCAGGTCAAGGACGACACCGGTCCGTACCTGCAGCGCATCCTGCGTGAGGTGTTCGCCGATCACCCGCTGATCGGCGAGGTGCAGGGCGCCGGACTGGTGGCGGCGCTGCAGTTCGTCGAGGACAAGGCCACGCGCAAGCGCTTCGCCAACGAGAACGACCTGGCCTGGCAGTGCCGCACCTTCGGTTTCGAGGAAGGAGTGATCATCCGTTCGACCCTGGGGCGGATGATCATGGCGCCGGCGCTGGTGGCCAGCCGAAGCGAGCTGGATGAGCTGGTGGACAAGACCCGGATCGCGGTGGATCGCGTGGCGGGGATGGTCGCCAGACGCTGAGTCTGGCTTGGGACCCGGGGGCGCAATGCGCCCCCGGGGTCGTCACGGGTCCTGCGGATCATGTCCCAGTGACTGCAGGAACAGCGAAAACAGCTCTGGCTGCGACGAGATGTCCAGCTTGGCGTACAGGTGCCGGCGATGGACCTTGATGGTCTCCGGCGAAATGGCCAGCCGCTCGGCCATGGCCTTGGATGAATACCCGCGCAGGATCAGTCGGGCGATTTCCAGCTCGCGCTCCGACAACACTTTCGCTCCAAACAGGCTCATGGCGTCGCGTACTTGGTGGGCCATGCCCGTCGCTGGCGCCGGGCGCAGGCTCAGCTGCAGCCAGTGCTGGGCCATCAGCGCGACCACCCACGGGCACACCATCGCCAGCAATCCATGACTGGCGCTGTCAAACCGCTCGCGGCGGCCCAGCGACAACGACAGGGCGCCACTTTCACCCAACTGCACAATGAACTGCACTTCGTCTTCCAGCACATGGTCGTGGAAGTACTTGAGGTAGTACTCGCTCTGGCGGAACTGGTCCGGCGCCACTTCCTCCAGGCGATGCAGACCATCGCCGATGCGCTCCTGGCAGGCCTGGTAGAACGGGTCGAGCTGGTACAGCCCGCTCAGGTACAAGGCCATGGCCTCGGGATTGCCTTCGCCCCGGGCATCGAAGATCTCCAGCGCGCGGGGCAGGCCGGCGCGCGGGTAGACCATCGCCAGCGCGTTGTCGAACGCCAGCCATTGCTGCAGCAACAGGATCAGCTGGCGCCAGAAGCGCGGCTGGCCGATCTGCTCGACGGTGCGGGCCAGGCCTGCGTGGGTACTGGCTTCGGTGAACAGGTTATGCATGCGGCGGCGCCATGAGAGTGAAGGAAGCGGGCTCGCCCGCGACAAGGCTCCCGCAGTGTTCAGAGCTTTTCACCTCGGCGTCAAGGGGCGTACCCCCTAAGGGTAATTGGCCCGGGCGTTCGCTCGGCCTACAGTCCAGCCCAGGTCCAGCGGCCGCGTGACCGGTTTTCCCCTCACAACCAATAACAACCAGAGGAAAAACGCCATGAGCTCCAGCGCAGCGCCCACGGGCGCGCTCCAGCAACGGCTGGGGGTGTTCGACGTGGTCGCCATCACCGTGTCGGCGGTGACCCCGGCCAGTTCCGTGTTCGTCATCGCCCCGTTCGCCATCCAGCAAGCCGGCAGCGGCGCCTTTCTTTCCTTCATCATGGCTGCGGCCCTGGCGCTGATGTTCGCCTGGTGCTACGCCGAACTGGGGCGTGCCCACAGCTCCGCCGGCGGTGAGTACGTGTACGCCAAGCGGGTGTTCGGTGGGCTGGCCGGCTACGCCACCTTCCTCACCGTGCTGGCCTCGATGCTGTTCATCCCGCCGGTGCTCGCCGCCGGTGCCGCCACCTACCTGAACAACGCCTTGGGTACCACGTTCGACACCCAGGCAGTGGCCCTGGTGATCGTGGTGTCGAGCTATGCGCTGGGCATCCTCAATATTCGCCTGAACGCCTGGATCACCGGGCTTTTCCTGTTCTGCGAGGTCGCCGCGTTGCTGGTTATCGTGACACTGGGTTTCGGCAACGCCAGCCAGCCAGTGGCGAGCTTGCTGCAACCGCAGATGCTCGAGCAGGGCAGCCTGGTCGTCGCACCCTGGGCGCTGGTGCTGGGGGCGGTGGGCATGGCCCTGTTCGCCTTCAACGGCTACGGTGGCGCGGTGTTGCTCGCCGAGGACATGAAGGACCGTGGCCGTACCGTGCACCGCGCAGTGCTGTGGTCGCTGGCGGTGGTTGTGGCGATCGAGGTGATTCCACTGGCGGCGCTGCTGATCGGCGCGCCGTCGCTGCAGGCGATGCTGGCCAGCGGTGATCCGATCGGCTACCTGCTGACCGCCCATGGCAACGAGACCCTGGCGCGACTGGTCAGCGCCGGTATCTTCCTCTCGGTGTTCAACGCCATCGTCGCCATCGTCATCCAGGTCGGCCGGGTGGTCTACAGCAGCGGCCGCGATGCGATCTGGACGCCAACCCTCAATCGCGCCTTCACGCTGATCCATCCGCGCTGGGAGTCGCCGTGGCTGGCGACCCTGTTCCTGGCCGTCCCTTCGGCATTGCTGAGCCTGTCCGGCAGCCTGGAGCAACTGACTTCGTTCACCGTGCTGCTGTTGCTGTTGATTTACCTGGTGGTGGCGGCCTGCGCGCTGTGCAGCCGGGTACTGCGGCGCGACCGTGAGCACCCGTATCGCATGCCGCTGTGGCCGTTGCCGGCCCTGCTGGCGGTCAGCGGCGCCGGCTGGCTGCTGGTGACCTTGCTGCGCGAGGCGTCGCTGCGCGACCTGTCGATCATTCTCGGGCTGCTGGCCGTGTCGATGGTGCTGTACAGCACCCACGGCCGCCTCAGCCCGACTTTCCAGAAATTGTGAGCATCCAAGGAGTACACATGCGTGCGCGTCAACTGGGCATCACCCTCGGCCACGGCACCCCGGGCCCGTTCAATGCCATCACCGACGTACCGGGAGTACGGGTCGGCCACAGCACCCTGGTCGACGAACAACGCCCGGTGCCGATCCGCACCGGGGTGACCCTGATCGAGCCACGCGCGGGTGCGGCCCGCCAGCAACCGTGCTTTGCCGGTTGCCATGTGCTCAACGGCAACGGCGACGCCACGGGGCTGGAGTGGATCCGCGAGGCCGGGCTGCTGACCACGCCGATTGCCATCACCAACACCCACAGCGTCGGCGTCGTGCGCGACGCGCTGATCGCCGCCGAGCGCGAGCGCCTGCCGGACGACGCGGTGTACTGGTGCATGCCAGTGGTGATGGAAACCTATGATGGCCTGCTCAATGACATCTGGGGGCAGCACGTGACGCCGGCGCAGGTGCGCGAGGCGCAGCAGGCCGCGGAGTCCGGCCCGGTGCAGGAAGGCCCGGTGGGTGGTGGTACGGGAATGATCTGTCATGAGTTCAAGGGCGGTATCGGCACGGCCTCGCGGCGCCTGGCAGATGACCAGGGGGGCTGGACCGTCGGCGTCCTGGTCCAGGCCAACCATGGCCAGCGGCGCGAGCTGCGGGTCGACGGCTATCCGGTCGGGCGTCAGCTGGGTCACCTGCCGTCGCCCTTCGCCGAGGCCGAGGCGGGCACCCCGGGTATGGGTTCGATCGTGGTGGTGATCGCCACCGACGCGCCCTTGCTGCCGCACCAGTGCCAGCGCCTGGCGCAGCGGGCGTCGATCGGTATCGCCCGTACCGGCGGCGGTACCGAGGACTCCAGCGGCGATATCTTCCTGGCGTTTTCCACCGGCAACCAGGACCTGCCCGCAGCGGACTATGCGCGCAAAGGGCTGGCGCAGTGCACGGCGGTGCGCATGCTCAACAACGACCATATCTCGGCGCTGTTCATGGCGGCGGCGGAGGCGGTGGAGGAGGCGATCGTCAACGCCTTGCTGGCGGGGCGGACGATGCAGGGCAAGGGCGGGCTGGTGGTGCCGGCGCTGGAGGGAGACACGCTGTTGACGGCGTTGCACGAGGCGGGGTGGAAGCCTCGCAACTAGCGTTATGACCATCGCGGGGCAAGCCCGCTTCCACAGATCCTGTGCCGGCTGGCTACAGACGTGGGAGCGGGCTTGCCCCGCGATGAGGTTGTCTGCTGTCTAGCGGGCTCCAGCCAACACGGCACTACCACCTCGCGAAACCCGCAACGCCACCAGGCTGCCGACCACGATCAACCCCGCCAGCGCATACAGCGCCGCGTCGGTCGAACCGGTCTGGTCCTTGATGAAGCCCACCAGGTAAGGGCTGAGGAAACCCGCCATTTGCCCCACCGAGTTGATGATCGCCAGGCCCGCCACCGCGGTGCCTGCAGTCAGCAGTGCAGTCGGCATCGGCCAGAACATCGGCAGACCGGTCAGCGCGCCCATGGTGGCGATGGACAGGCCGAGGATGGCGATAGTCGGGCTGCCGGCGAAGTTCACCGCGATCAGCAGGCCCAGGGCGCCCATCAGCATCGGCACCACAAGGTGCCAGCGGCGTTCGTTGCGCAGGTCCGCCGATCGTCCGACCAGGATCATGAACACCCCGGCCAGCAGGTAGGGAATGGCGCTCAGCCAGCCAATCAGCAGCGGGCTGTCAAAGCCCATGTTCTTGATGATCGACGGCAGCCAGAAGTTGATGGCGTAGACACCGCTCTGGATGCAGAAGTAGACGAAGCCGAAGGTCCAGATCAGCGGGTTGCTCAGCACCGACAGCACGCTGTCGCCGCGGGTGGCCGGCTTGCTGGCGGCGTCAGCCTTCAGGTCCGCCTCGATCAGCTGGCGCTCGGCCGGGCTCAGCCAGCGGGCGCTCTGGTAACCGTCACTGAGCAGTACGATCGCCAGCGCGCCGAGTACCACGGTGGGCAGCCCCTGAATCAGGAACATCCACTGCCAGCCGGCCAGGCCATGCTGGCCGGCGGCGAAGTGGTCGAGGATCCAGCCGGAGAACGGTCCGCCGAGCAGGCCGGACACCGGGATCGCCGACATGAACAGCGCCATGATGCGGCCGCGGCGGTCGGCCGGGAACCAGCGCGAGAGATACAGCACCACGCCGGGGAAGAAGCCCGCCTCGGCGGCGCCGGTGAGCAGACGCAGGGCATAGAACTCGGTGGGGGTGGTGACGAACAGCAGGCAGGTGGACAGGCTGCCCCAGGCGATCATCATCAGCGCGATCCAGCGCCTGGGGCCGAAGCGGTTGAGCGCCAGGTTGCTGGGCAGGCCGCAGAGCACGTAGCCGATGAAGAAGATGCCGGCGCCGAGGCCGTACACGGTTTCGCTGAACTTCAGCGCGTCGAGCATCTGCAACTTGGCGAAGCCGACGTTGACGCGGTCCAGGTAGTTGAACAGGTAGCAGATGAAAATGAACGGGATCAGCCGCAGGGTAATGCGCCGGTACAGCGCGTTGCGGGTGCTCTCGATGCCTTGGTCAGGGGCGGGGCTGTGTGCCATGATCGGGTTCTCTGTTGTTATGGTTGTCACCGCGTCGCCTGTGCCGGCGCTCGCCTTGAGCAGTCTCGGGGAGTGTAGCGCGGCTGTCTTTGTGCTTTTGCACAGCCTCAGGTGCAGGCTGCTGTGCCGCCGACCAAAGTCGAAGGACACTTGGAATGTTCGAGCTGGACCACGACCTGGCCCAGGACATCGTCAATCGGGCGATGGCCATCCTGCCGTGCAACGTCAACGTGATGGACAGCCAGGGCCTGATTCTCGGCAGTGGCGAGCCCGAGCGCATCAATACCCGCCACGAAGGCGCGCAGCTGGTGCTGGCCAACGGTCGTATCGTTGAACTGGATACGGACGCGGCCAAGTGCCTCAAAGGCGTGCAGCCCGGTGTCAACCTGCCGCTGATGCTCGATGGCCGGCTGATCGGCGTGCTGGGGCTGACCGGTGATCCGCAGCAACTGCGCACCTACGGCGAGCTGGTGCGCATGACCGCCGAGATGTTGCTGGCCCAGCGTCACCTGCAGGTGGAGCAGCAATGGCGTCGCCAGCGCTGCGACGACCTGCTGGCGCTGTTGCTGGGTGGCAGCGGTGATTCACCTCGCCTGGTCGACGAGGCCCAGCAACTGGGGCTCAAGCCCAACCTGCCACGGATTCCCTGTCTGTTCGAACTGCGCGCCGGGCCGCCGGCCGAAGCGCTGTCGGCCTGGCTGATGAACCGTTACCCGGACAGCTGGTGTGTCAGTCCTGCGCGCCAGTCGTTGCTGTGGTGCCGTCCGGCGGGCGTGGTGCTGGACGAGCCGCGCCTGTTCGAGCGCCTGCAGCGCCATGGCTGGGACGTGGAACGTCTGGCGCTGGGCAGTCCGGCGCAGAGCCTTGAGCAGTTGCGCCGTGGCTATCGACGGGTGCGCGACCTGCTGGCCTATGGCCGAGAAGTGCTGCCTGACGAACGCCTGCTGAGCCTGGCCCGCTATCGCCTGCCGGCGTTGCTCTGGCGGCATCGCAACGACGATGCGCTGGATGAACTGCTCGAACCGTTGCAACGCATCCGCGCCAAGGATGCCAGCGGCCAGTTGCTGCTCACCTTGCGCGCCTGGTGCGCCCATGATGGTCAGAGCCAAGCCTGTGCCGAGGCGCTGGGGATCCATCGCAACAGCCTGCGTTATCGACTGGAGCGGATTGCCGAGTTGGGGGAAGTGGATCCGTTGCGGATGGAGGGGATGTTGAGTCTGTATCTGGGACTGCAGCTGTTGCCGGCAAAGGGGTTGTAGCGTCGCGAACAGGCATCCGCCCAAACAACGCCCTTGTGTTTTGTGCATCCGACCGAGGCCGCTCTGGCGCACACCTGTCAGCATGCACGGCAACAGGACAGGAGAATCCCCATGAAGATCGTCATCGCCCCCGACTCGTTCAAGGACAGCCTCGACGCCGCCGGCGTCGCCCACGCCATCGCTGCTGGCCTGGCAGAGGTCTGGCCGGCGTCCGAGCGCATCGAATGCCCGATGGCCGATGGCGGCGAAGGCACCATGGAGGCGATTGTCGCCGCCAGCCAGGGCGAGTTGCGCCGCCAGGTGGTGCGCGGCCCGTTGGGCGAGCCGGTCGAGGCGGGCTGGGGCTGGCTGGCCGCGAGCCGCACGGCGGTGATCGAGATGGCCCAGGCCAGTGGCATCCAGCTGGTGCCCAACGGCCAGCGCGACGCCTGCCGCAGCAGCACCTGGGGCACCGGTGAGCTGGTGGCCGCGGCGCTGGCGGCCGGTGCCTCGCGCATCGTCCTGGCCATCGGCGGCAGCGCCACCAACGATGGCGGCAGCGGCATGCTGCGCGCGCTGGGCCTGCGACTGCTGGATGCACAGGGCGCGCCCTTGGCCGAGGGCGGACTGGCCCTGGCGCAACTGGCGCGAATCGATGCCAGCGATCTGGATCCGCGCCTGGCGCAGGTGCGGGTGGACGTCGCCGCCGATGTCGACAACCCGCTGTGCGGCGCCAACGGCGCTTCGTCGATCTTCGGCCCGCAGAAGGGTGCCAGTCCCGAGCAGGTGCAGGCCCTGGACCTGGCCCTGGCGCATTTCGCCGATCATTGCGCGGCGCTGCTGGGTAAGGATGTGCGTGACCAGCCGGGCAGCGGCGCGGCCGGGGGCATGGGGTTCGCCGCCAAGGCGTTCATGGGCGCGCGGTTCCGCCCGGGCGTCGAGGTCGTTGCCGAGCTGGCCGGCCTGGATGAGCTGGTGCAGGGCGCGGACCTGGTGATCACCGGCGAAGGCCGTTTCGATGCCCAGACCCTGCGCGGCAAGACGCCGCTCGGCGTGGCGCGGGTGGCCAAGCGCCACGGCGTGCCGGTGGTGGTGCTGGCGGGGACCCTGGGGGCCGGCTACGAGCAGTTGTACGCACAGGGCATCGATGCCGCCTTTGCCTTGGCCAGTGGGCCGATGAGCCTGGAACAGGCCTGCGCCGAGGCAAAGACGTTATTGAAGGCGCGGGCCGGGGATGTGGCGCGGTTGTGGCAGGTGGCGCGCCAGCGCTGACTCTCAAGTCCTGCGGTAACCCTGAACAACGTCATGGCTGCTGTGCCTGCTGCCCCATTTCTCCAACCCCCGCATAGTCCGCGTGCGTCACCGGGACCAAGCCGGTGACAACCCTCAGGCCTCGGCATACATCCACCGCATCAGCGAATGCCGGCCACTGATTCCCAACTTGATTGCGGCGCGGCGCAGGTAACTCTCCACTGTATTGACCTTCAGCAGCAAGTGCTGCGCCTGCTGTGGCGCCGTACGCCCGGCCAGCAGCCCTTTGCATACCTGCATCTCGCGTTCCGAGAGGCTGATTCCGGTTTGACGCAGTCGTTCAAGGAACCGTTGACCCAGGCTGTCCAGATCCGCCAGCCCGACGGTAGCGGGCTGCAACGCATTGATGTGCTTCTCGAGCATAGGCAGCAACAAGGGCGAAATATCTTCCAACCGGCTGCGTTCGATGGCAGAAAAACCATTGCGCGTGCCCGCCCGCAGCACGGTGATTTCGTAGCGGTAGCCATCCTTGCGTCGGGTCAGGTGCAAGCGCGACGAATCGTCGAAGCCCTCACCGGGATCGCCGGCACTGAACACCGTCTCGTTGATCAGTGTCGTGTCAGGCTGGCTGGCGCACGCCGGGTCGATTCGCAGTTGACGGATATGCGTCGCGTCAATGGTCAGGTGGGTCTGGATCAGGTCGTGCAGGTGCCTGGGAAAGTGGCGGCTACCGGTACTGGATATGGCTTTGCCGATCTGCGGAAACAGCAGGTGCGAATTCATCGTGTCATCCATGATATGCGGTGGAACGGGGGCCCGCGCGCGCCAGTGACCAGCATCCTTGACTGCCGGCGGGGCCATTGGAGCTGCTTGCTATGCTAGTACAACGATTGAGTGACGATTAAATGAAGTGGCAATAATGGCATAACAATATCATTGTCGGTGCCAGTCATCCGCCGCACCGCGCAGTCGGGTATCATGCGGGTCCTTTCAATCACGAGGCCCGCTCCATGTTCCTGAGCCCCGAACAGACCGACGAATTCCGCTCTTTCGCCGAGCAGCTGGCCGATGCCGCCGCGGAGGCGATCAAGCCTTACTTTCGCGCCAGCCTGGACGTCGAGGACAAGGGTGGGCGCCTTTACGATCCGGTGACCGTCGCCGACAAGGCCGCCGAAGAAGCGATGCGCCGATTGATCCAGTCTCGTTATCCGGACCATGGCATCCTGGGTGAGGAGCAGGGCACGGCAATGGGCAGCAGCCCGTTGACCTGGGTGCTTGACCCGATCGATGGTACCCGCGCCTTCATTACCGGCCTGCCGTTGTGGGGCACCCTGATCGCCCTCAATGATGGCGCGCGCCCTGTGGTCGGCGTGATGAACCAGCCGTTCACGGGCGAGCGCTTCGTCGGCACCCCCCAAGGTGCCTGGCGTGGGCAGACGCCGCTCAAGACCCGTGGCTGTGCTGACTTGAACTCGGCCACGCTGATGTGCACCACCCCCGACATGTTCGATACCCCGGCGCGCAAGGCGGCTTTCGAGGCCGTGGCCGGCAAGGCTCGCCTCATGCGCTACGGCGGTGATTGCTACGCCTATTGCATGTTGGCGTCGGGCTTTGTCGATGTGATTGTCGAGGCGAGCCTGCAGCCGTATGACGTGCAGGCCTTGATGCCGATCATCGAAGGCGCGGGCGGGGTGATCTCCGCCTGGGATGGCGGTTCGGCCCAGAACGGCGGTTGCGTGGTGGCTTGCGGCGATCCAGCACTGCATGCGCAGGTGGTGGAAATGCTGCGTCACGCCATGTGACCCTCGCCAGCGCGCAGGCCTTCGGACGGTTTGCGCGCGTTTCTGGTTACCTTGGTCGATCGTGCGGGAGAATCGCCACCTTGGACTCACTTACCCAAGCCGTGCTCGGCGCAGCCTTGCAAGGCACCGTGTTGGGTCGCCTGCAAGGCCGCCGCGCATTGCTCTACGGCGCCGCTCTGGGCACCGTACCCGATCTGGATGTGGTGATCCGCTACGCCGATCCGGTGTCGCAGATGACTTTTCATCGCGGCTTTTCCCACTCGATCTTTGTCCTGACTGGACTGGCCCTGGTGCTGGCCTGGCTGGTTGCCTGGCGCTGGCCGGACAAGGGTTACACCCGGCCCCGGCTGTTCCTGGCTTTCTGGCTGGCACTGGTCACCCATCCCATTCTCGACGCTTTCACCGTCTACGGCACCCAGTTGTTCTGGCCACTGCACCTGACGCCGCAGAGCTGGGCCGCCGTGTTCATCATCGACCCGGTGTACACCGTGCCGTTGCTGCTGGCGGTCGGCTATACGGCGATCAAGGGGCTGCAGGGCAGGGCGACCTCGCTGCTGGCGCTGGCGTTGGCGTGCAGTACCGCGTACCTGGGGTTCGGCCTGGCTGGGCGCATGGCCGCCGAGCAGCGCTTCGAGCTGGCCTTGCGGGCACAAGGCGTCACCCCCGGCGAGGTCCGTGCGGTGCCTATAGCCTTCAACAGCCTGATCTGGCGGACACTGGCGAAAACACCGGAGGGTGACTACTACGAAGGTGTGAGCAGCTGGTTTGATCGCGAGTCTCCAGAGATGCTGCGCCAGTCGCGCAACCTGGAGGTGGCCAGGGTGCTTCGCGGTTCGGCGTTGCACGAGCGGCTGCGCTGGTTCACCGACGACTGGCTGCGCTACGACATCATTGGTGATTCGCTGGTGGTCACCGATCTGCGCATGGGCATGCCGGGCAGCTACAGTTTCCGCTTCGAAATGGCCCGGCGCGACCCCTCCGGGCGGTGGGTGGTTACCCAGCCCAGAGGGTGGATCGGGGGCGGCGCCGCAGCCCTGTTCGATGGCGGCAGGCTGGCCTTGATCTGGCGGCGGATCCTCGACCAGCAACCACCGCTGCCCCTGGCGGCCTGGGCGGCGCCGGGTTCAGGGCATTTGTGATACCCAAAAAAAGCCCGCCATGGCGGCGGGCAACAAGAGGCGTAGGGAGCAACGCACAACAAACTTCGGGTCAGGCGGTGAGCGTCTGGCCAAGCAAACGGTCGGCCAGGGTTTCAGCGGCGCGGCGACTGGTCAACGGGCCGCTGATGGTTTCGCCGTTGCGCAGCAGGTACCAGCAGGCCTTGTTGGCGCAGACTGCCGGGTACCGCGCTGCCGACAACGGACATGATCTGGATCGGGGCCATGATGGATCTCCTCTCGAACATGGCTCCACCTTACGCAGATGCCCTCAGGGTTAGAAATCAATGTCCTCGATAGTGGTCATTGCTTTTATCAACGATGGCGCCTACCAGCGCGGTGGACCGTAGTACACCGGCGGTGGGCCGTAGTAGCGACGGTACACCGGTGGCGGTGCCGGTACGTAGCGTTCGACCACGTAAGGCTGGTAGTAGACCGGTGGTGGTGGCGCCTGCACGTAGACCGGGGGCGGTGGATAGTAGGCCGGTGGTTGCTGGACATAGACGGTACGCGGAGCACTGGAGACGGCCGCCCCGAAAATCGCACCGGCCACGGCAGCACCGACGACCGGCCCTGGGCCGTACCAGCCGCCACCGTGGGCGGATGCCTGCCCGCTGACGGCCAGCGCGCCGACCAGCAGGGCGATTCCGGGGATGAAACGGTTCATGGTCGATCCTCACAAGACAACCCCACGTTCGGGGCTCGATTACAATGACCCCATCTTTGCGCAACTGCTGCCAGGGCAAGGGTAAAGGTTGTGTAAGGGGCGACCGGCGGCAGGGTCTGCTACGCTGGCGCAATCGTTTCAGCCATGACAGAGGATCCGCGATGAGCCATTCACCGAGCCGGG
This sequence comes from Pseudomonas sp. P106(2024), assembly GCF_057480815.1. NCBI lineage: Bacteria > Pseudomonadati > Pseudomonadota > Gammaproteobacteria > Pseudomonadales > Pseudomonadaceae > Pseudomonas > Pseudomonas sp. P106(2024). The sequence goes on from NZ_JBLIYU010000023.1 coordinate 40,979, forward strand.
ACACGGTGCTGTGCATCTCCCTGGCCGGGCGCCCCGGAACGTTCGGCGTGCGCTTTCACAACCATCTCTACCGCCAGCTCGGGCTGGATTACTACTACAAGGCCATGACCACCCAAGACCTGCCTGCTGCCGTTGCCGGCATCCGTGCACTGGGCATTCGTGGCTGCGGCGTGTCGATGCCGTACAAGGAGGCTTGCCTGGCGCTGGTGGACGAGGTCGATCCGTCCGCCGCGGCCATCGCCTCGGCGAACACGCTGGTCAACACCGACGGCCATCTAAAGGCCTACAACACCGACTACCTGGCGGTGCGCCAACTGCTGGCCCGACACCAGGTCGATCCATCCACCGCGTTCGCCCTGCGTGGCAGTGGCGGCATGGCCAAGGCAGTGGCCAGTGCGTTGCGGGATGCAGGATTCCGTGACGGCACTATCGTTGCCCGCAACGAGCAGGCCGGGCGGCAGTTGGCGGATGTCTGCGGGTATCGATGGCTGCCGGAGCTGGGCGACCGGTGTCCGCCGATGCTGGTCAATGTCACACCGATCGGCATGGCCGGAGGGCCGGATGCCGAGCGACTGGCGTTTGCCGAAGCCGCCATCGAGGCGGCGCAGCGGGTGTTCGACGTAGTGGCCATGCCTGCGCGTACCCCGCTGATCCGCGCCGCCGAGGCGCTTGGCACGCCAGTGATCACCGGGCTCGATGTCATCGCCTTGCAGGCGCTGGAGCAGTTCGTGCTGTATACCGGGGTGCGGCCGACACCGGAGCAAATGCAAGCCGCCGTGGCGTTTGCCCGGGAAAGTTGACGCCAGACGTCCCTGTTACAGGGCGCCGTTAACGCGCCGTATCGCCGGCGTGCCGGCGATACGGCCGGGGCAGGTCACAGGATTCAGAACACTTTCCGGCCAGTCTCGTCCAACTGCTGGTCAACCAGCGCCCTGCCATGGGCCAGGGACACATGCTGGGCATTTTCCAGGTCGGCGAAGAACTTCATCGGCATCGAGATTCGCCGGCTGCAGTGGCCCGCAGGATCGGTGATCACGCAACCGGCCGCATAGGGCAGGGGCGAGTCGGGGTGAGGCATCACGCTGGCGGTGATGGTGTGGTCGCGGTATTCACAGTGAAGGGTTTGCATCGTCCTTACCTCGCTGTGGCTGGGAACAGGCGCTCCTTCTAGATACCACAGCGAGGGGCCGGGAGTTCCCGGCCCGACGAGCGCGACCGACGATCAGGCCTTGAGTTCGGTCGGCTGGATGATCTCGACCCAGTAGCCGTCCGGGTCCTTGACGAAAGCCAGGTGCTTCATGCGGCCATCGCTCAGGCGCTTCTGGAACGGCACGTCCAGGGCTTCGAAGCGGGCGCAGGCGGCGACCACGTCGGGTACCGAGATGCAGATGTGCCCGAAGCCGCGTGGGTCGGTGTTGCCATCGTGGTAGGCGAACTCTGGGTCGTTTTCGGTGCCGTGGTTGTGGGTCAGCTCGAGCACGCCGGGGATCGACTTCATCCACTGGTGGCGTTCGGCGTCATCGGCCGGGATGGCTTTCTGGTCAACCAGGGCCAGGAAGTACAGGCTGAAAGCCGCTTCCGGGAAGTCGCGCTTGTCCACCAGGCTGAAACCCAGCACGCGGGTGTAGAAGTCCAGGGACTTCTCGATGTCCTTGACCCGCAGCATGGTGTGGTTGAACACGAAGTGGGCGGTGGCGGTGTCCGGCTGGGCGGTGACGCCGGGCAGGGTTTGCAGATCGTGCAGGCTCATGGGTACTCCTGGATCAGGGCCTAAAACAGGCGGACCATGATACGGAAGTCCATCGCCAGCGCAAATGAAAGCGCCCCGCACGTGTGCGGGGCGCTGGAATTAGAGGCCCGCATGTGCGGGCGCGTGATGGGGTCGCTAGTCCTTTAGCTGGTTCGATACTGGGCCTGCGCATGTGAAAAAAGTGTGAAGCAGGTGTCGAGGTTTCATCACCGCACCCAACTTTCCACCGTCTGCGCCCCGTACTGTTCCTTCCAGGCTTTCAGCCCCCGATGGTTGCCGCCCTTGGTCTCGATCCGCTCGCCGGTATGCGGGTTCTGGTAGACCTTCACCACCCGTGGCCGACGCTGCTGCTTGATCGGCGCCGGGGCGCGGCTCGCGGCCTTCGGATCGAGGATGGCGATGATGTCGCGCAGGTTCTTGTCATAGCTTTTCATCAGGCCGACTAGTTTCTGCTCGAATTCGATTTCGCGTTTAAGGCCGGCATCCTTTTTCAGCGCTTCCAGTTGTGCCATCTGTTCCTTGAGCGCTTTTTCGGCAGCACGAAACTCTGCAAGTCTGGACACTGTCATCACTCCTGTAAGTCTGCCGTGGCGGGACGTGACGAACATGAAAACTGACTGAACGCCGGCCACGTGGATGGGTAAAGCTGTTCGCTAAGCGAGAGTGTAGTAGTCGCTTGCGAGTGGGTAAACTGCAAACTTTCAATCAATTAGCCGGGAACTTTGCCGGTTTTTTACGCGCTATTCGAAATCACCCTGGCAGCGGCGTTAGACCATGGTCCCATGGCGCAGGCTAGAGCCTTTGGCGGAAAATTATGGATGATGGTCGACATGTATTCGTTCATCGCGTAGTGCCGGTGCAGATGACTGCCCGGATGGTTTTTCGCCCTTCTTTTGGATGTTCCCTCGCATGTTTGCCCCTTTCCCCCTCGCCCCCGGGCGCCGAGTTGCCGGCCTGTTCTTCCTGTGTGCCGGTGTCAACGCCCAGGCCGCCGGTTTTCTTGAAGACAGCAGTGCCAAGGTCGAAGCACGCAATGTCTATTTCAACCGGGACTTCCGTGATGGCCACAGCAGTTCCAAACAGGGTGCGTCGAAACGCGAAGAATGGGCGCAGGGGTTTATTCTGAATGTCCAGTCCGGTTATACCCAGGGGCCGGTCGGCTTCGGGGTGGATGCCTTGGGCATGGTCGGTTTCAAACTCGACTCCAGCCCCGCCGACAGCAACAGCGGCCTGTTGCCGTCTTCCGGTCACGACCCGCGCCACTCTGCCGACCAGTACGCCAAGATGGGGGTCGCCGGCAAGGTGAAAGTGTCCAATAGCGTGCTCAAGTACGGATCGATGATGCCGGACGTGCCGTTGCTCAAGTACAACGACGGCCGCCTGCTGCCGACCATGTTCCACGGTGCCTGGCTGACCTCCGAGGAGGTGCGCGACCTCAAGTTCACCCTGGCGCGCCTGAACCAGTACACCGCGCGGGACTCCACCGACCGCCAGGATATCCGCGTGCACTGCAAGAACAAGCGCTATGCCTGCGACATCGAGGCCGACCACTTCGACCTGGCCGGTGTCGACTACCGCGTCAACGAGCGTGTCAGCGCCCAGTACCAGGTTTCCAAGCTTGAGGACATCTACCGCCAGCACTTCCTCGGCCTGGTCGCCAGCCAGCCACTGGAGGTCGGCACGCTGTCGGCCGACCTGCGCCTGATCAAGAGCGACGACATCGGCAACGCCCGCGCCGGGCATATCGACCACCGCGCCTTCAGCGGCATGCTCGGCTACAGCCTCGGTGGCCACAAACTCAGCGCCGGCTGGCAGCGCATGTACGGCGACAGCGCCATGCCGTACCTCGACGGCAGCAACCCGTACCTGGTCAACTATGCCCAGGTCAACGACTTCGCCGCCGCCCAGGAACGCTCCTGGCAGGTGCGCTACGACTACGACTTCAAGGCCCTGGGCGTGCCCGGCCTGACCTTCTTCACCCGCTATATCAACGGCGACAACGTCAAGGTTCCCGGCAGCAATGCCGAAGGCAAGGAATGGGAACGCGACAGCGAGCTGAAGTACCAGGTGCAGTCCGGCACTTTCAAGGACGTCAGCGTGCGCCTGCGCAACTCCACCTACCGCAGCAACTACGAGAAATGGGCGCGCGACATGGACGAGACCCGGGTCATCGTCAGCTACAACTTCTCGATCTTCTGAGCCGCTTTGCCAAAGGGCCGGTGGTCGGTCGACAATGACCACTGGCAACCAGGCAGGGCAGGCGATGAAACAGCTTCTACTGATCGGCATCGGGCCGGGCGATCCGCGCCAGGTCACCTATGAGGCGGTGGAGGCCCTGCGCAGCGCCACGGTGTTCTTCGTCCTCGACAAGGGGGCCGACAAGGACGAACTGGTGCGCCTGCGCCGGGCCATTATCGAGCGCTACCGGCCCGAGGGCGGCTACCGCCTGGTGCAGGTCGAGGACCCCCGTCGGGACGGTCAGGCGCCGGACTATGTCGGTGCCGTGCAGGACTGGCACGTCCAGCGCGCCGCGTTGTACGCCCGCCTGATCGAGGATGAACTGGGCGCCGCCGACACCGGTGCCTTCCTGCTGTGGGGCGAGCCCGGGTTGTACGACAGCACCCTGCGCATCCTCGACCTGGTGCGCGAGCAAGGCGTGGTGCTGGCCTTGCAGGTGATTCCCGGCATCAGCAGCATCCAGGCCCTGGCCGCCCGCCACCAGATCCCCCTCAACCGCATCGGCGAGCCGCTGACCGTGTTGCCGGGGCGACGCCTGGGCGAACAGGCGCGGATCGACAACGTGCTGGTGATGCTCGACGGCCAGTGCGCCTTTGCCGACCTGGACGACCCGCAATTGGTGATCTATTGGGGCGCCTACCTGGGCACGCCGGACGAGTTGCTGGTCAGCGGGCCGTTGCTGGCGGTGAAGGCACGCATCATCCAGTTGCGCGAGGAGGCGCGGCGGCGCAAGGGGTGGATCATGGATACCTATCTGTTGCGCAGGGAGGGGTAGTGGTGTCCATGCTGTAATTTCGTCGGGCCAACAAGCCGGACCAGGCATTGGTACAGGATTGATTGGCCCGAAACAGATGCAGGAGCGGCCTTGCGTCGCGCGGGCGGCGCTCGATCTTGTAGGCGCTACAACTCTATCGCCAGAAACCCAGCAGACTCCGCCAACCCCCTCAAGGCCGCTGTGGCACCACGGAACTGCCAAAACTGTTACCCATGCGCGTCGAGGTCGCCGCCGGCGTCGCCAGCCCCATCTGGTTCGGCGCCCTGCGCTGCATCTGCCGCGCCGGATCCAGTTGCTCGCGCAGCCCCTTGGCGGCGCGCGGGTCAGTGCCTTGCAGCTGCTGGGTCAGGCAGTCATAAGCCAGTGCCCGTGATTGGCCGACCTGCACGTCGATACAGCCCTGGCCGTCCTTGGGCGGTTCGGCGTACGCCGGCAGGGCACAGGCCAGCAGCAGGGGCAGGGTGGTCAGGGGCAGGCGGGCCATGGCGGGTCTCCGGGCAATCGTTCTTCGGCGCAGTCTAGCCCCTGCAGGCCGCCGTCGGGGTGAAGCTTTGGTTGCCGCTGGCTGTCACCACAGCGTCATACACAGGCCCCAGGATGACGTTTCCCCGGCGACGGCGGCCAGCAAGGAGGCCCGGACAGCTGTGCGTGCATTGCTCGTGGCCGGCGTGCTGATGCTGGCCGGATTGCTGGCGGCTCCCGGTCTGCGCGGCCAGCCGTTGCTGACCCTGGATATCCCGGCGCAGGCGCTGGACCGGGCGCTGGACAGCTTCGGCCAACAGAGTGGCCTGGCCGTGCTGGTCGACCAGGCCTTGCTCGCCGGTCAGCGCTCCAGCCCGGTCGTGGGCCGTTATCCGGCGCGCGAAGGCCTGCAGCGACTGCTGCAGGGCACCGGTCTACAGGCGAGCTACAGCGGCGGCGGCTTCACCCTGCAACCGTTGCGCCTGCGCGGCACACCCGCGCGCGGTCGCGCCGGTGGCTTTTCACCGGGCAGTTATGCGCTGGCGCTGCAACACGCGGTCGAACGCGCCCTGTGCGCCTCGCCACTGACCCGGCCGGGTGCTTACCGGGCGGCCTTGCAGGTGTGGATCGATGTCAACGGCCAGCTGGTGCAGAGCCGCCTGCTGGCCTCGACCGGCGATTTCGCCCGCGACGCAGCGCTCGTCGAGCGCCTGCGCACGGTGCGCCTGGAACAGGCGCCGCCGACATCCCTGGCGCAGCCGCTGACCCTGCTGCTGCGTCCGGAACCTATGGATTGCCCACTTTCGCAAGGAGCTGCGGCGGCATGAACAAACCTCGGGACAGTGCGCTGGTCAAGCTGTTTCTGACCTCCTACGACGCCTTCAGGGTACGCCTGAGGCGTCGACTCGGTTCTGATGACCTGGCCAACGACGTGCTGCAGGAAACCTACCTGCGGGTTGACCGCATGGACGCGACGCACGACCTGCAACGCCCTGGCGCCTACCTGTACCGCATGGCACTGAACGTCGCCGCCGACCGCCGCGAGGCCGACGCCCGGCTGCTCACCGGCGCCGAGATCGAGGCGTTGCTGCAGGTGGCCGAGGACCAGGACCCGGCGCGCATCGTCGGCGGCCAGCGCGAGATCCAGAACCTGCTGGGCGCCCTCTACGAACTGCCGGCCCGGCGCCGGCGGATCTTCATCGCCGCTCGCCTGGAGGAGGCGTCGCACCTGGAAATCTCCCAGCGCTTCGGCATCTCCACGCGCACGGTGGAAAAGGAACTCAAGGCGGCGCTGGGGCATTGCGCGATGCGCCTGGATAGAAAAGTGTTTCAGCGGTTCGGTCCCGGCGCGGGAAAACCGTCTTGAACGATAGTCGACCTCTTCATGTGAGCCCCATGTCCCAGATTCCGCCCGATCCCGACTTGCAGCGCCAGGCCCAGGACTGGCTGTTGCGGCTGACGTCCGGCCAGGCCACCCAGGCCGATGCCCGGGCCCTGCGCCAGTGGTGCGCGCGCAGCCCGGCGCATGCCCAGGCCTTTGCCCAAGCACGCCAACTCTGGCATTTGCTCGGCCCTGCGGCACGGCAGGCGGGGCAGGGTGCGCCGTTGCTCGGTCGCCGGGCGTTGCTGGGTGGCGCGCTGGCGGCGTCGGTGGCGCTGGTGGTCTGGCGCGGCGGCCTGCTCGAGGCGGCTATGGCGCCAGCACCGGCGTTTGCCACCGAGGTCGGCGAGCAACAACGGGTGGAGCTGGCGCCGGGGATCAAGCTTGAGCTGAACGTGCGTACCCGGGTCAGCCGCGAACTTGAGGGTATCGCACTGCTGGCCGGCGAAATCGAGGTGCAGGCCGGCCAGCCCTTGCAGGTGCGGGCGCAGGATGGGGTGATCAGCACCGAGCAGGCCCGGTTCAACGTGCGTGAGGACGATGAAGGTGTCTGCGTGACTTGCCTGGGGGGTGAGTTGCGCGTGGCCGTCCAGGGGCGCGTCGAGGCGCTGCCGGCGGGCCGTCAGTTGCGCTATGGCGCCCAAGGCATCGGTGTGCCCGAGCCGTTCGATCCGGGCCAGGTGATGGCCTGGCGCGAGCGCATGCTGGTATTTCGCGATGCGCCATTGGCCCGGGTGATCGATGAGATCAACCGCTACCGTCCTGGTCGCCTGGTGTTGCTCAACCCCACGCTAGGGCGCCGACGGGTGCAGGCGCGGTTCAGTTTCGACCAGTTGCGCCAGGCCGCCGAACTGATCCGTGTCGCCTATGGTGCCCGCTGTCTGGAGCTGCCGGGCGGCGTGGTGCTGGTCAGTTGAACGGCCCCAATACCTGGCGATAACGCTCCTCGCCCTGAGGGCCGCGGCGGGTAAGTCGCACCTCGAGACCAATGGGGTTGTCGTCGGCCTCGCTGGCCGGTGCGCGCCAGCCGCCCTTGGCTTGCCAGCTGCGCAGGTCGAAGGCGCTTACGTTATCCAGCACCGCCACCGCGACCTTGGGCGCGGGCAGCGCAAAGCGCTCGCGCAGCGGCGCGGCGGCGCGATACAAGGTGCCGCCACGCACATACCAGCGCACCCGTTGCAGACCGCTGCCAGAGACGGCGCCGGAGCGCACCAGCTCAAGCCGGTCGGCACGGGCGCGCACCGCGGGCAGCAACGGCTTGCCAGGCGGTTCGCGGCCGGGCAGGGTCGGCTCGACCAGCTCGACGGTGGCGCGCAGGGCCAGGTCGCGTTCCAGTTGCTGGAACACCCTCAGGATCGCCTGTTGGTCTTCGCTGGCCTCACGCACATGCCGGTCGGCGCGGCTGACGCTGTCCAGCCCGCGCCAGGCGATCAGGCTGACCACCGCCATCAGCAGGATGGCGATCATCACTTCGATCAGGGTGAAGCCCGCCTGCCGGTTCATGGCTGGCTGACCCGCACCTGGCCGGCGGCGTTGCGCGCCAGCTCCACCCGCAGCGCGCCGCTGCGCAGGCGCAGGGTCAGTGGCGTGCCGATCCACTCGCCATCGAGCCATACCGCGCCGCGGGGCTCGCTTTGCACCTTGACCGCCTCGGCCTGCCAGCTGCGCGGCTTGAGTGGGCCGTCAGCAAGTATCTGGCCGTCGGCGCGGATGAAGCGGTAGCCGTCGCGGTCGCTGTGCCAGCGCAGCGGCTGGCCATCGGCCTGGGCTTCGCTCTGCGCCAATTCCAGCAGGCGCGCAAGGCGCTCGGCGTCGGCGCGCAGGTGCTTGCCCGGGTCGGGGCGGATGTTCAGGCTGATGGCGGCGCTGGCGATACCGACGATCACCAGCACCACCATCAGTTCGATCAGGGTGAAACCACGTTGTCCGTTCACGGGGCGCTCCTTGTCCTGCCAGGTAGCTTGCCCGTGCAAGATGATCGCCGTGTGAAACAAAACCGTGAGAATCGCCCGGTATGCTCGGGCACAGGCACACAAGGAGCGCGTGACCATGCGTATTGTCCATCCCAACCTTTCCCTCGGCCCATTGTTGCAGGGGCTGGGGTTGCTGGCCCTGATCGCCGGCCTTGTGACCTGGACCAGCCTGTTGCTGCAGCCCTCGCCGGGCGTAGCCTCGCTGCAGCCTGCCGAGGCCCTGACACCCAGTGAAACACCGGCCGGGCGTTGGTTCGCCGACCTGCCGTTGCAGGCGCAGATCCAGGTCAGTGGTGTGATGGCCGGCAGCCAGGGCGCGGTGGCCATCGTCAGCATCGACGGCGGCCCGGCGCGTGCCGTGCGCAGTGGCGAGGAACTGGCCCGCGGCGTGCGCCTGGTGGCCATCGAAGGCCGCGGCCTGGTGATCGAGCGCGGCGGCCAGCGCAGCCGCGTCGAGGTGCCGGTATTGGCGCAGGCGTCGTTCTGGGGGCAGGCGCCTCAGCCTTCGGCGAACTGACGCAGGCGCTCGCCGTCGAGGCGGTAGCGGATCCACTCGTCCTGCGGCTCGGCGCCCAGCGAGCGGTAGAAACCGATGGCTGGCTCGTTCCAATCCAGCACGCTCCATTCCAGGCGACCGCAGCCATTCTCCACCGCCTCGCGGGCGATATGCCGCAGCAGCTTGCGCCCGGCACCGTCGCCGCGCTGCTGAGGCGTGACGTAGAGATCCTCGAGGTAGATGCCGTTGCGCCCCAGCCAGGTGGAGTAGCTGTAGAAGTAGACGGCGAAACCGATGGCCTGGCCGTCGCGCTCGCAGACCAGGCTGCGCACCGTGCTGCTCGCGTCGAACAGGCTGTGCTCGATGTCGGCGAGGGTCGCCACGACTTCGTGGCGGGCGCGCTCGTAGTCGGCCAGTTCGGTGATGAAGGCCAGGATCTGGGCGGCGTCGCCGCGAACTGCGGGGCGGATGGTCACGGGCATGGTGGGCTTCCTTGTGATCGGTTGGGTACAAAGGTGATCGGTAGTGTCAGGGAAAACGAAGTGAGGCCGCCAGGTGCCTGGCGGATGATTTGCCGCGCCGATGATGTAGAAGCGGTCAGCAAACATGCATATGAATGGAACAGAAATTTGTATCTGCTCAATTTAGCGTAACTGTACCGGTCATTTCCCCCAACCCTCCGCTACTGTGGCCTTTCGATAATCAGAAAAGCCGGAAACCGCCGTCATGCTTGCCTCGCTCGATCTGCTCAGTGCGTTCGTCCTGTTCGCCTTCGTCTCTTCCATCACCCCCGGCCCGAACAACACCATGCTGCTGGCCTCGGGGGTCAACTTCGGCGTGCGCCGCACCATTCCCCACGCGTTGGGCATCAGTGTCGGTTTCATGGTGATGGTGCTGGCGGTCGGCCTTGGGCTGGGCGAGGTGTTCAAGGCCTGGCCGGCGCTGTACAGCATCCTGCGCTACGCAGGTGCGGCGTACCTGTTGTACCTGGCCTGGAAGATCGCCACGTCCGGTCCGATGTCCGGCGACAGTGGCGGCAGCCGCAAGCCGCTCGGGTTCTGGGGCGCCGCTGCGTTCCAATGGGTCAACCCGAAGGCCTGGGTGATGGCGGTCGGGGCGATCACCACCTATACGCCGGCCCAGGGCTACGTGTTCAACGTGATTGTCATTGCCGCCGTGTTCGCCCTGGTGAACCTGCCGAGCGTCGGTATCTGGGTGATGTTCGGCAGCGCCTTGCGCAACCTGCTGCGCAATCCGCGCGCGGTGGTGCTGTTCAATGTCCTGATGGCCGTGCTGCTGGTGATTTCACTGTATCCGCTGCTGTTTGTAGAATCGGCGTTTTCCTAGAGCCGATGAGTGCCGTCGATGGAGTTGATTCCCTGGTCCCATGAATGCGCCGAAGGCTTTACCCTGCGTGGATGGCGAACCCCCGCCAGCGGCAAGCCGCTGCTGCACTTTTTGCATGGCAACGGTTTCTGCAGCCTGGTTTACCAACCTATGCTCATGCGCCTGGGTGAACACTTCGACCTGTGGTTGAGCGATGTGCAAGGCCATGGCGACAGTGATCACGGCGGCGCCTTTTGCGGTTGGAATCGCAGCGCGGCGCTGGCGGTAGAGGCGTTCGAGACCGGGCGCGGCGAGTATGGAGATGTTCCACGTTACGCCCTGGGCCACAGTTTCGGCGGCGTGCTCACTGGCCTGATCCTGGCCAGCGAGCCGCAGTTGTTCCAACGCGCCGTGTTGCTCGACCCGGTGCTGTTCAGCCGACGCATGATCGGAGTGATGGGCGCCGCCGCCATGGTCGGTCTGCACCGGCGCCACGCTCTGGCGCGCAAGGCCGCCACCCGCCGTAGCCACTGGCCCGATCGTGAGTCGGCGCAGGCCTCGCTGCAAGGGCGCGGGATCTTCAAGGGCTGGACCGATGCCGCCTTGCAGGCCTACGTGGAGCACGCCATCGGGGATTGTGGCGAAGGCGTGGTGCTCAAGTGCCGGCCCAGCCGCGAGGTGGAGATCTTCAGTTCGTTCCCCGAACGCATGTGGCAGCACCTGGGCCGTATCCAGACGCCGACGCGGATCCTGTACGGCGAGCAGACCTATCCGTTCGTGCCGCACTCGGTACAGCGCCTGGCGGGGCTCAATGCCCAGGTGAGCGGGCAGCAGGTGGCGGGCGGGCACTGCTTCATGCAGGAAGATCCGTCGATAGCCGCGGAGCAGGTGCTGGCGTTCCTGCAGGATTGAAGGCATTCCACAGCCAACGCAATCCCCTGAGCGGCCTTACCGAGGCGTCGGACCGGTCGGAAAGGGCCGCGAAGCGGCCCCAGGGCTTCAGCGTTGACGCATCAATCGCTGGGGCTGCTGCGCAGCCCATCCGAACGGTCCGACGCCTCGGCAAGGCCGCTCACAGGTTCCGCACGCAGGATTAGCGTTGATTGATCTGCTGTCCATTTCACGACGATTGCTTGCCGATTCACGAGCGAACGACAATCACAGTTTCCGTACCCTGGCGCTCCCCCCATCGGATGGAGCCCAGCATGAACCAGGCGGTCAGCCCAGATCCCCAGCACACCCTCGAGCAAACCCAGATCCGGCGCCGCCAGCGCCTGCTGCGCTTCGGCCTGGCCGGGGGCGTAGGTCTGCTGTTGGCGGCCTATGGCGGCTACTGGTGGCTCGATGGTCGTTTCCTGGAGCAGACCGACGACGCCTACGTGCGCGCCGACTGGGCACCGATCAGCGCTCGGGTCAGTGGTTATGTGGCTGAGGTGGCGGTGGCGGAAAACGCCGCGGTCAAGACCGGCGACCTGCTGGTGCGCCTGGACGAACGGGACTTTCGCGATCGCCTGCGCAAGGCCGAGGCGCACCTGGCGGTGAGCGAGGCGGCGTTGCAGGTGCAGCGCATGCGCCTGCGCGCCTTCGCTGCCGAGCAGGACGAGCAGGCCCATGCCATCGCCCGTGCCGACGCCGAGCGTGGTGGCAGTCGCGGCGAGGCGCAGCGGGCCGAGGCCGACTGGCAGCGCTACCAGCACCTGGCGCAATGGCAGGCGGCCAGCGTGCAGCGCATGGAGCAGGCCCGCGCTACTCGTATCCAGGCCCAGGCCATGCAGCGCGCGGCCGACGCCGAACTGGCGCGCCAGCATGCACGCAAGGCGATGCTGGAGCAGCAGGGCAAGCAACTGGAGGCTGAGTTGCTGCAACGCCAGGCCGACCTCGACCAGGCCCGCGCCGAGGCTGACCTGGCCCGCAGCGCCCTGGCCGACACCGAGATCCGTGCGCCGTTCGACGGCGTGGTCGGCCAGCGCAAGGTACGCCAGCAGCAGTACGTCACCCCCGGCCTGCCGCTGCTGGCGGTGGTGCCGGTGGCACAGGCGTACGTGGTGGCCAACTTCAAGGAAACCCAGTTGGCGCAGATGCGTCCCGGCCAGCCGGTGACCCTTGAGGTGGACACCTTCGGCCAGCACTGGCGCGGCACGGTGGACAGCGTCTCCCCGGGTTCCGGCGCGGTGTTCGCGCTGCTGCCGCCGGACAACGCCACCGGCAACTTCACCAAGATCGTCCAGCGCTTTCCAGTCCGTATCCACCTCGACCCGGCGGGTGACGACAGCCCACGGCTGCTGCCCGGCATGTCGGTGATCGCCACCGTCGACACCCGGCAGGCCCGCCATGAGCGCTGAAGAAAAGGTCTCCCTGCGCGCCTGGGTGGCGGTGATCGGCGGCCTGTTCGGCTGCTTCATGGCTGGCATGAACGTCCATGTCACCAGTGCCGCCCTGCCCGAGATCGAGGGCGCGCTGGGGGCCAGCTTCGAGGAGGGCTCGTGGATCTCCACCGCCTACCTGGTGGCCGAGATCAGCATGATCCCGCTGACCGCCTGGCTGGTGCAGGTGTTTTCCCTGCGCCGGGTGATGCTGGTGGGCTCGGCTGTGTTCCTGGTCAGCTCGGTGAGCTGCGCCATGGCCGGCAGCCTGGAGGCGATGATCAGCCTGCGGGTGATCCAGGGCGCCTCCGGTGCGGTGCTGATACCGCTGTCGATGCAATTGATCATCACCGAGCTGCCGGCCAGCCGCCTGGCGCTGGGCATGGCGCTGTTCAGCCTGTCCAACAGCGTGGCCCAGGCTGCCGGGCCGTCGATCGGCGGCTGGCTCACCGACATGTACTCCTGGCGCTGGATCTTCCTGCTGCAGTTGCCGCCGGGCGTGGCCCTGCTGGCGGCGGTGGCCTGGTCGATCAAGGGTCAGGCCGGGGATCGCAGTGCCTTGCGCCAGGCCGACTGGCTGGGCATCGCCGCCATGGCGCTGGGGCTGGGTGCGTTGCAAGTGGTGCTGGAGGAGGGAGGGCGCAAGGACTGGTTCGAGTCGCGCTTCATCGTCGGTTTCAGCCTCGTCGCGATGATCGCCCTGGCGTTGTTCATCCAGCGCCAACTGTGGGGCACACGGCCGTTCATCAACCTGCGCCTGCTGGGCAGCTACAATTTCGGTGTATCGAGCCTGGCCATGGCGGTGTTCGGCGCAGCCACTTTCGGCCTGGTGTTCCTGGTGCCCAACTACCTGTCGCTGGTGCAGGGCTACAGCGCCAGCGAGATCGGCAAGAGCCTGATCGCCTACGGCATGGTCCAACTGCTGCTGGCGCCGTTGCTGCCCCGGCTGATGCGCTGGCTCAATGCCAAGCTGCTGGTGGCCAGCGGCTTCGCCATTATGGCCCTGGGTTGTTGGCTGGGCTCGACGCTGACGGTGGACTCGGGCAGCAACGTGATCATCCCTTCGACTGTGGTGCGCGGCATCGGCCAGCCGTTAATCATGGTGGCGCTGTCGGTGCTGGCAGTGAAGGGCCTGGACAAGGCCCAGGCCGGCTCGGCCTCGGCGCTGATCTCGATGCTGCGCAACCTGGGTGGCGCTTTGGGCACGGCGTTGCTGACGCAACTGGTGTCGCAGCGCGAGCGTTTTCATTCGGTGCGGGTGGGCGAAGGGCTGACGCTGTTCGACGGCGCGCTGCAGCAGCGCCTGCCCGATGGCATGGTCGATCCGCAGTCGCCACAGGTGATGCAGACCCTGGCGCTGATCGACCAGAGCGTGCGCGAGCAGGCCTACCTGATGGCCTATTCGGATGCGTTCTATCTGTCGTGCGTGGCGTTGCTCGGTTGCGCGCTGGCGTCCCTGCTGCTGCGCAGTCGCTAGCCATCACGGCTGGCGTTCGGCCACGGCGCGCAGGGTCTTCAGGGTAACCATCGGCGCATCCACCACGAAGCGATTGGCCAGCCAGCCCGGCACATCGCCGGCCGGGTCGGCGCGTAGTTGGTAGGTGACCTCGGTCTCGCGCTCGCCCAGCGGACGCATGACCCATTCGCCGCTGAGCCGGCGCACCCGGATCAGCCCGGGCGCAGCCGGCACCCGTCCGGGCTCGGCGCTCAGGTGACGGACCAAGGTGTCGCTGTCGAGGCGCTCGGTGCGCACCTTGAGCACCATGTCGCGGGGCATGGCCGGCCAGGGCAGGGCGGTGGTGAGGTAGACCCAGGTGGTGTCGCCGTCCACCTCCAGCAGGCGCATGTCGGCGCAGGCGTACAGCCATTTACAGGCCACCCGCAGGTTCTCCTGCAGGTCGGTGAGGGTGCGCAGGCTGGCCTTGATCCGGGTGATGCCGCGGAACTGCTGGTAGGCCGAACCCTCAACGCTGCTCAGGTAGACATCGATGCCGTCTTCCTGGTGGGCGAGTTGCCAGTCGTCTGCCCACGGCAAGGTGCCCGGCAGCAGGAGCAGCAGGACAAACAGAGGGCGCAGGAGGGGCATGGCGGGGACGCCGAAGGAGGAAGGTCCGATCAGTATGGATCAAGACCGGCAGGAGCGGGCGTGCCCGCTCCTGCATTGCATCAACGCTGCGGATTGAGCGTCAGGTGCACGTGACGGTTGACGTCCTTGTACAACAGGTAGCTGAACGGGCCTGGGCCGCCGGAATAGCAGGCCTGCGGGCAGAAGGCGCGCAGCCACATGAAGTCGCCGGCCTCGACCTCGACCCAGTCCTGGTTCAGGCGGTACACCGCCTTGCCTTCCAGCACGTACAGGCCGTGTTCCATGACATGGGTCTCGGCGAACGGAATCACCCCGCCCGGCTGGAAGGTCACGATGTTCACGTGCATGTCGTGGCGCATGTCGGCCATGTCGACGAAGCGGGTGGTGACCCAGCGGCCTTCGGTGCCAGGCATCTCGATGACGGTGGCGTTGTCGCGGTGGGTGACGAACGACTCGGGAACCGGTAGGCCCTCGACCTTCTGGTAGTGCTTGCGCAGCCAGTGGAAGGTGACATTGGCCTTGCTGTTGTTGCGCAGGCTCCAGTCGGCGCCCGGGGCCAGGAACGCGTAGCCGCCAGGCACCAGGGTGTGGTGCTTGCCTTCGACGGTGATGTCGATTTCACCCTCGACCACGAACAGCACCGCTTCGGCGTTCGGGTCCAGCTCAGGACGCTCGCTGCCGCCTTCGGGGGCCACTTCGACGATGTACTGGGAGAAGGTTTCAGCGAAACCGGTCAGCGGGCGGGCGATGACCCACATGCGCATCTTGTCCCAGAACGGCAGGTGGCTGGTGACGATGTCACGCATCACGCCCTTGGGGATGACGGCATAGGCTTCGGTGAACATGGCACGGTCAGTCAGCAGCTCGGTCTGAGCCGGGTGCCCACCGTGGGGGGCGAAGTAGGAAGGTTTCGACATGAACGGTCTCGACTTGTTGTTCTCTCCCCATGCCTTGGACCACACCGGCCGGTGCGTGCAGGGGATGCACCGACAGCATAGGGGCGGGCCGGCGCCATCTACAAATTAAATGTTGGAATACCCGGTATCCAGTTGCTGAATGTCATGAAGGCATTCTCATGGCGCTGATGTAGGAAGTTTCCCAGGGTTTAGGGCCATGACATTTTTTTCACATCGCCTTGCTAGCATCGCCAGCACTTCCACGGAGCTGAATCGATGATACCTGTCCTGCGCAAACGTGCTGTTCGCCTCGCCCTGGCCGGTACCGGGGGGCTGTTGGCCTGTACCCTGGGTTTTTTCGGCTGGCAGTCCTTCTACCCGGTGCAGGCCGCCGAGGGCTGGGACGTTCAGGTGCTGCACAATTCGGTGACCCGGGCCGCCTCGTTGCTGCCCCAGGCCGACGGCAGCTTGCTGGTCAGTCGCGAGCTCAACGGTGGCAAGGGCAGCATCATGCGCATCACCGCCGAGGGCGACCGGATGGTGGTGCTCGATGGCTTGTCCAAGCCCGACGGTATGGTTGCTGTCGAGGGTGGATGGGCGTTCAGCCAGGAGGTAGGCGGGGCTCCGGTCAGCATGTCGCGCGATGGGAGGGTCAGCCAGCTATTCTCGGGCAACAATGTGCAGGGGTTGTATAACGATGGCCAGCATCTTTATGCCATCGAGGACCGCAAGGGTGATGGCCGGTTGATGCGATACGACTGGCGCAGCGGTGAGGTCGATGTGCTGCGTGCGGGGTTGACCGAGACCGAAGGGCTGACCCGTTGTACCGATGGACGGCTGCTGTATACCGAGAAGGCTACCGGCAAGATTCGTGCGTTCAATGCCGAAGGCGCTGATCCGGTGGTGGTTGAGGGGCTGCGTAACCCAACGTTCCTGCTTTGCGATCAGCGTGGATTGTGGATCAGTGAGGATTCCACTCATCGGGCGCGGTTGGTGCGGATTGATGGTGATGGTGCTCGGCATACGATTCTCAGCTATCTGAAGGCGCCTCAGGCTATTGTTCCGGATGGCAAGGGGGGGTATTTGCTGGCTGAAGGAGGACGGGATCGGGTTTTGCGGTTGACGCCGCCGGTCGAGGCCAGTACGGCTCAGGTCGACGGGTTGCCTCGGGGGCCTGAGGCCTGACCTGGCGTTGTTGTTGTTGTTGTTGTTGTTGTTGTTGGGTGGTTTTGATCGTTGTATGCGCATTCATTTGCGATGTTGACGCTTATTCACCTTTCCGCCCTTACGGCGGGTTACTTAATGAGATGGTCACCCCGGCACCCTGCGAGGCG
>NZ_JBLIYU010000024.1:0-46422 GCF_057480815.1 Pseudomonas sp. P106(2024)
AGTGTGGGGCTTCCCCATGTGAGAGTAGGTCATCGTCAAGATTCATTTCGCAAAACCCCTATCTGCGCGAGCAGGTAGGGGTTTTGTCTTTTCCGCGTTTCTAAGCCAACGCCGGCTCTGTTGTGCAACACGAAGCGTGGGGGCGGGGGATCGTGTCGCCTGCGGAAAATGTGACCCGAACATCGATACAGTTCCTCATAATGGCCGTCTCCCACAATTCGAGTCGGAACACTAGAATAGAGCCGACGCATCCATTCAGAACCCCCTTATGCCCAACCCTGTCGATCCCGAAGCGCTCGCACAGCTGCCGCTGGACGAACTCGTGGCCTGCCACGAGTGCGACCTGCTGATGCGCAAGACCACGCTGCAACATGACGAGAAGGCCTTGTGCCCGCGCTGCGGCTACGAGCTGTACGCTCATCGCCACAACCTGATCAACCGTAGCCTGGCCCTGGTCCTGACCGCCCTGCTGCTGTACGTGCCGGCCAATTTCCTGCCGATCATGCAATTGCACCTGCTAGGCCAGACCTCCGACGACACCGTCTGGAGCGGTGTATTAGGCCTATACAACTCAGAGATGCGCGGCATCGCCGTGGTGGTGTTCCTGTGCAGCATGGCCATCCCTTTGCTCAAGCTGCTCTGCCAGCTGATGGTGCTGTTGAGCATCCGCCTGGATGTTGGCCGCAGCTATGGCCTGCTGATCTATCGTATCTATCACCATCTGCGTGAATGGGGCATGCTCGAGGTCTACTTCATGGGCGTGCTGGTGGCCATCGTCAAGCTGGTCGACCTGGCCGAGCTGAGCATCGGCCTGGGCCTGTTCTGCTTCATCAGCCTGTTGCTGGTGCAGGTATGGCTCGAGGTGGTCATGTCGCCACACCAGATCTGGGTGGCCTTGTCGGGGGAGGATGTCCATGCGGGCGATTGATGCAGGCATCCTGGTCTGCAATGAATGTCACCAGCTGAACCGCCAGGAGCCGGACAGCACCTCGCAGGCTTGCACCCGCTGCGGCGCGGTGGTGCATGCCCGGCGGCCCAACAGCATCGTGCGCACCTGGGCGCTGCTGATAACGGCCATGGTGCTCTATATCCCGGCCAATGTGCTGCCGATCATGACCGTCAGCGCGCTCGGCCAGGGCAGCCCGGACACCATCATGTCCGGCGTCATCACCTTGATGAAGCACGGCATGCTGCCGATCGCCGCTGTGGTGTTCATCGCCAGCATCCTGGTGCCGACCTTCAAGCTGGTCGGCATCGCCCTGCTGCTGTACTCGGTGCAGCGCCACCAGCCGCTCTCGGCACGTCAGCGCATCCTGATGTACCGCTTCATCGAATTCATCGGTCGCTGGTCGATGCTGGACATCTTCGTCATCGCCATCCTGGTCGCGGTGGTGAATTTCGGCCGCATCGCCAGTGTCGAAGCCAACCTGGGCGCCGTCGCCTTCGCCACCGTGGTGATCCTGACGATGCTCGCCGCTTTAACTTTCGATCCCCGACTGATCTGGGATAACACGGAGTCGGATGACGACCATGAGTGATTTGCCTACGGCTAAAACCCGGCCTGCTTCGAATTGGTCGGCCATCTGGATCCTGCCGCTGATTGCCCTGGCGATCGGCGGCTGGCTGGCCTGGCAGGCCTATCGCGATGCTGGTATCGAGATCCAGGTGCGCTTCGAGAGTGGCGAGGGCATCGTCGCCAACAAGACCGAGGTCATCTACAAGGGCATGTCGGTGGGCAAGGTCACCGCCCTGGTGCTGGATGACAAGGGTGACAACCGTGGCGTTGTCGCCACCATCGAGATGCGCAAGGAAGCGGGCCCGCACCTGACCAAGGGCACGCGTTTCTGGCTGGTCAAGCCAAGTGTCAGCTTGGCGGGGATCTCGGGCCTGGAGACGTTGGTCTCGGGTAACTACATCGCCGTTGATCCCGGGGAGGGGGAGCCGACCAAGCGTTTCACCGCGCTCAAGGAAGCTCCGCCGTTGTCCGATTCCGAGCCGGGCCTGCACCTTACCCTCAAGGCCGAGCGCCTGGGTTCGCTCAATCGTGACAGTCCGGTGTTCTACAAACAGATCCAGGTGGGTCGGGTGAAGAGCTATCGCCTGTCCGAGGACCAGGGCACGGTGGAGATCAAGGTGTTCATTGCGCCCGCTTACGCCAGCCTGGTACGTAAACACACGCGGTTCTGGAACGCCAGCGGGGTCAGCATCGACGCCGACCTGTCCGGCGTGAAGGTGCGCACCGAATCGCTGTCGAGCATCGTTGCCGGCGGCATCGCCTTTGCCACGCCAGAGAACCGCAAGGACAGCCCGCCCACCGACCCAAGCCTGCCGTTCCGTCTTTACGAAGACTTCGATGCCGCCCAGGCCGGTATTCGGGTCAAGGTCAAGCTGAGCGATTTCGAGGGGTTGCAGAAGGGCCGTACACCGGTGCTGTACAAAGGTATCCAGGTGGGATCGCTGAAGGAACTGAAAGTCGAAGGCGACCTCTCCACGGCCATGGCCGAACTGACCATGGATCCCCTGGCCGAGGACTACCTGGTTGAAGGCACTCAGTTCTGGGTGGTCAAGCCGTCCATCTCCCTGGCCGGCATCACCGGTCTCGAGGCCTTGGTGAAGGGCAACTACATTGCCGTGCGCCCGGGTGAGCCAGGTGCCAAGCCGCTGCGCGAATTCGAGGCGCGTCCCAAGGCGCCGCCGCTGGACCTGAAGGCGCCGGGCCTGCACATGGTGCTGTTCGCCGACACCCTGGGTTCGCTGGAGGTAGGCAGCCCGGTGATGTATCGCCAGGTGCGGGTGGGAAGCGTGCAGAGTTACCAGTTCGCTCGCAACAGCAAACGCATCCTGATCGGCGTCCATATTGAGAAGGAGTACGCCAACCTGGTAAACGGCTCCACGCGCTTCTGGAATGCCAGCGGCATCACCCTGACCGGCGGGCTGTCGGGCATCCAGGTCAAGAGCGAGTCGCTGCAGACGCTGATGGCGGGTGGTATCGCCTTCGATACGCCGAAACCGGATGTGCCGCTCAAGCGCCGTATTCCGCGTTTCCGCCTGCACGAGAGCCAGGATGCGGCCAACCGTGCCGGTACCTTGATCACTATCCGTGTCGACCGTGCCGAAGGCTTGAAGCCGGGCACGCCGATCCGTTTTCGGGGCCTGGATGTGGGCAGTGTCGAGAGCGTCGACCTGACCGCTGATCTGCAGGCCGTGGTGCTGCGTGCACGGATCACCCAAGCGGCCGAGCGTATCGCCCGTGCCGGCACCCAGTTCTGGGTGGTCAAGCCGGCCTTGGGCCTGGTGCGTACCCAGAACCTCGACACCTTGATCGGCGGCCAATATTTGGAGGTGTTGCCGGCGCTCAAGGACAAGGGGCCGCAGCGTGACTTCATCGCCCTGAGTGATGCGCCGGAGGTGAAAGGCGAGGAGGTCGGCCTGCCGCTGACCCTGAGCGCGGCGCGCCGCGGCTCGATCAAGCCGGGTGTGCCGGTGACCTATCGAGAGGTCACGGTGGGCAAGGTCACCGGCTTCGAGTTGGGGCAGACCGCCGACCGTGTGCTTATCCACATCCTGATCGAACCGCGTTACGCCGGGCTGGTTCGTGGCGGCAGCCGTTTCTGGAACAGCAGCGGGTTCGGCTTCGACTGGGGGCTGTTCAAGGGCGCCACGGTGCGCACCGAGTCGGTGGAGACCCTGATCGAGGGCGGAATTGCCTTCGCCACGCCGGACGGCGAACAGATGGGTAACCCGGCGCGGCCGCAGCAGACCTTCGCCTTGTTCGACAAGGCCGAGGATGCTTGGCTGGAGTGGGCGCCGAAGATTCAGATTGGTAAGTGATCGAACGGTTGGCCTGGTACCTGGAGCGGCCATGTGTCGCGAAAGGGCTGCACGGCAGCCCCAGGATTTCAGTGCAGACGCACAATCGCCGGGGCCGCTTTGCGGCCCTTTCGCGACGCAACGCCGCTCTTACAGATAGAGGAGTGTGGAGAGAAATCACAGGTATAAAAAAACCGACCCTAGGGTCGGTTTTTTCGACAAGAACGTCGCTTAGGCAGCTGCAGCTTCTTTCAGCGCCTTGATGTGGCCATTCAGACGGCCTTTGTGGCGAGCAGCTTTGTTCTTGTGGATGATACCTTTGTCGGCCATACGGTCGATTACAGGTACAGCCAGAACGTAAGCGGCTTGCGCTTTTTCGGCGTCTTTTGCGTCGATGGCTTTGACTACATTCTTGATGTAGGTGCGGACCATGGAACGCAGGCTGGCGTTGTGGCTGCGACGCTTCTCAGCCTGTTTTGCACGTTTCTTGGCGGAAGGTGAGTTGGCCACCGTCGAGCTCCTCGAAAGACTTTAGGTAAATAGCAAACAAAATAGGCCGCGAATCATGCCGATGAGTCGAGCGGATGTCAAGGCCACCTGCAGGGTTCCGCCGAGTGGTGAGCCAGCAGGAGGGAAATATTCCTTTCTGCCGCACGACCTGTAAACTCGGGAATTTTTGGCTCCCCTGCGAAGGCGCGGGAGTATCGCACATTCGGACGCTGTCTGGCAGCGCCCTCTGTCCCTGGCGTGAAATTTTTCGATGAACCTGCTCAAATCCCTGGCTGCAGTCAGCTCCATCACCATGATTTCCCGGGTGCTCGGCTTCGTGCGCGATACCATCTTGGCACGGGTGTTCGGCGCCGGCATCGCCACCGACGCCTTCTTCATCGCCTTCAAACTGCCCAACCTGTTGCGGCGGATCTTCGCCGAGGGGGCCTTCTCCCAGGCCTTCGTGCCGATCCTGGCCGAATACAAGACCCAGCAGGGCGAGGAGGCCACCCGTACCTTCATCGCCTACGTGAGCGGCCTGCTGACCCTGGTCCTGGCCCTGGTCACGGTGATCGGCATCCTTGCTGCGCCGTGGGTGGTCTGGGCCACCGCGCCGGGCTTCGTCGACAGCGCGCAAAAGTACGAGCTGACCACCGCGCTGTTGCGGGTGACGTTTCCTTATATATTGCTGATCTCGTTGTCGTCGCTGGTCGGCGCGATTCTCAATACCTGGAACCGCTTCAGTGTGCCGGCGTTCACGCCCACGCTGCTCAATGTGGCGATGATCGCCTTTGCCGTGCTGCTGACGCCGTACTTCGACCCGCCGATCATGGCCTTGGGCTGGGGCGTGCTGGCCGGTGGCCTGGCGCAGCTTTTGTACCAGCTGCCAGCGCTGAGGAAGATCGGCATGCTCGTGCTGCCACGCCTGAACCTGCGCGACAGCGGCGTGTGGCGCGTGCTCAAGCAGATGCTGCCGGCCATCCTCGGGGTGTCGGTGAGCCAGATTTCGCTGATCATCAACACCATCTTCGCCTCGTTCCTGGTGGCAGGCTCGGTGTCATGGATGTACTACGCTGACCGTCTGATGGAGCTGCCGTCCGGTGTGCTCGGCGTGGCCCTGGGCACCATCCTGCTGCCTACCCTGGCCAAGACCTATGCCAACAAGGATCGCGAGGAGTACTCGCGGATCCTCGACTGGGGCCTGCGCCTGTGTTTCCTGCTGGTGCTGCCCTGCACCCTGGCCCTGGCCATCCTTGCCGAGCCGCTGACCGTGGCGTTGTTCCAGTACGGCAAGTTCACCGCCTTCGACGCTGCCATGACCCAGCGCGCGCTCATCGCCTATTCGGTGGGCTTGCTGGCGATCATCCTGGTCAAGGTGCTGGCACCTGGCTTCTATGCGCAGCAGAATATCCGCACGCCGGTGAAGATCGCGGTCTTCACCCTGGTCTGCACCCAACTGTTCAACCTGGCCCTGGTCGGCCCGCTGGCCCATGCCGGGCTGGCCCTGGCCATCAGCCTGGGCGCGTGCCTGAACGCCGGCCTGCTGTTCTGGAAACTGCGCAGCCAGCAGCTGTTCCAGCCGCAGCCGGGCTGGATGCCGTTCCTGCTCAAGCTGGTGCTGGCCGTGACCCTGATGTCGGGCGTGCTGCTGCTGGGCATGCATTACCTGCCGGCCTGGGAACAGGGCAACATGCTTGCGCGCTTCCTGCGTCTCGGGGCGCTGATTGCCGCGGGCGTGGTGACCTACTTCGGCTGCCTGTTCCTGTGCGGGTTCCGCCCACGGCATTTCGCCCGCAAGGCGTTGCATTGAGGCGCATGAGGGGTCAGGCGTCGGTTTTTCGCATTCCATGCCCCCTGGGGGCGCTGCTGCCTGTCACCAGCGCCCGGGTGTGGTTATAATCGGCCACTTTATGAGCAAGAAGCGCGTTATGCAGCTGGTTCGAGGTCTTCACAACCTGCGCCCCGAGCACCGGGGCTGTGTCGCCACCATTGGCAACTTCGACGGGGTCCACCGCGGCCACCAGGCGATCCTCGCACGCCTGCGCGAACGCGGCCAGGCGCTGGGCCTGCCCACCTGCGTGGTGATCTTCGAGCCGCAGCCGCGCGAGTACTTCGCCCCGCAGAGCGCTCCGGCGCGCCTGGCCCGCCTGCGCGACAAGGTCGAGCTGCTGGCCGGCGAGGGCATCGACCGGGTCCTGTGCCTGTCGTTCAACCAGCGCCTGAGCCAGCTCAGCGCCGAGCAGTTCGTCAAGGCGGTGCTGGTCGATGGCCTGGGCGTGCGCCATCTCGAAGTGGGTGACGACTTCCGCTTCGGCTGCGACCGCGCCGGCGACTTCGCCTTCCTCACCGAGGCCGGCAAACGCCACGGCTTCACCGTCGAGGCGGCCAACACCGTGATCCAGGACGGCCTGCGGGTCAGCAGCACCGAAGTGCGCAAGGCCCTGGCCGAAGGCGACTTCGAGCTGGCCGAGCACCTGCTGGGCCGTCCGTACCGCATCACCGGGCGCGTGCTGCATGGCCAGAAGCTGGCCCGCCAGCTCGGCACCCCCACCGCCAACATCCAGCTCAAGCGCCGTCGCGTGCCGTTGTCCGGGGTCTACCTGGCCAGCATCGAAATCGACGGCAAGGCCTGGCCGGGTGTCGGCAATATCGGAGTGCGCCCCACCGTCGCCGGTGACGGGCGTCCTCACCTGGAGATTCATCTCCTGGACTACGCCGGCGACCTGTATGGCCGGCGCCTGACGGTGGAATTCCACCACAAGCTGCGTGAAGAGCAGCGTTTCGCCTCCCTGGAGGCGCTGAAGTCGGCGATCGACGCGGACATCGCCGCCGCACGTGCCCACTGGCACGCTCAACCGCTAACGAAGAGCCTGAAATGACCGACTACAAAGCCACGCTTAACCTTCCGGACACCGCCTTCCCCATGAAGGCCGGCCTGCCTCAGCGCGAACCGCAGATCCTGCAGCGCTGGGACAGTATTGGCCTGTACGGTAAGCTGCGCGAGATTGGCAAGGATCGTCCGAAGTTCGTCCTGCACGACGGCCCGCCCTATGCCAACGGCAAGATCCACATCGGTCATGCGCTGAACAAAATTCTCAAGGACATGATTGTCCGCTCCAAGACCCTGTCCGGTTTCGACGCGCCGTATGTGCCGGGCTGGGACTGCCACGGCCTGCCGATCGAGCACAAGGTCGAAGTCACCCACGGCAAGCACCTGACTGCCGACCGTACCCGCGAGCTGTGCCGCGAGTACGCCGCCGAGCAGATCGAAGGGCAGAAGACCGAGTTCATCCGCCTGGGCGTGCTGGGCGACTGGGACAACCCGTACAAGACCATGAACTTCGCCAACGAGGCCGGTGAAATCCGCGCCCTGGCCGAGATGGTCAAGCAGGGCTTCGTGTTCAAGGGCCTCAAGCCTGTGAACTGGTGCTTCGATTGCGGCTCCGCCCTGGCTGAAGCCGAGGTCGAGTACGCCGACAAGAAATCCCAGACCATCGACGTCGCCTTCCCGGTGGCCGATGCCGACAAGCTGGCCGCCGCCTTCGGCCTGGGCGCGCTGGCCAAGCCAGCCGCCATCGTGATCTGGACCACCACCCCGTGGACCATCCCGGCCAACCAGGCGCTGAACATCCACCCGGACTTCAAGTACGCCCTGGTCGATACCGGCGAGCGCCTGCTGGTGCTGGCCGAAGAGCTGGTCGAGTCGTGCCTCAAGCGCTACAACCTGGAAGGCTCGATCATCGCCACCGCCCCAGGCTCGGCCCTGGAGCTGATCAACTTCCGCCACCCGTTCTACGACCGCCTGTCGCCGATCTACCTGGCCGACTACGTCGAGCTGGGCGCCGGTACCGGCGTGGTGCACTCCTCGCCAGCCTACGGTGAAGACGACTTCGTCACCTGCAAGCGCTATGGCATGGTCAACGACGACATCCTCACCCCGGTGCAAAGCAACGGCGTGTATGTCGAGTCGCTGCCGTTCTTCGGCGGCCAGTTCATCTGGAAGGCCAACCCGGCCATTGTTGAAAAGCTCAGTGAAGTCGGTGCGCTGATGCACACCGAGACCATCAGCCACAGCTACATGCACTGCTGGCGCCACAAGACCCCGCTGATCTACCGCGCCACCGCGCAGTGGTTCGTCGGCATGGACAAGCAACCGAGCACTGGCGAACCGCTGCGTGAGCGCGCGCTCAAGGCCATCGAAGAGACCAAGTTCGTTCCGGCCTGGGGCCAGGCGCGCCTGCACTCGATGATCGCCAACCGCCCGGACTGGTGCATCTCGCGTCAGCGCAACTGGGGCGTGCCGATCCCGTTCTTCCTCGACAAGCAGACCGGCGAGCTGCACCCGCGCACCGTCGAGCTGATGGAAGAAGTCGCCAAGCGCGTCGAGCAGGAAGGCATCGAGGCCTGGTTCAAGCTGGACGCTGCCGAGCTGCTCGGTGACGAGGCCGGCCAGTACGACAAGATCACCGACACCCTCGATGTGTGGTTCGACTCTGGCACCACCCACTGGCACGTGCTGCGCGGCTCCCACGACATCGGCCACGCCACCGGCCCGCGCGCCGACCTGTACCTGGAAGGCTCCGACCAGCACCGCGGCTGGTTCCACTCCTCGTTGCTGACCGGTTGCGCCATCGACGGCCACGCGCCGTACCGCGAGCTGCTGACCCACGGCTTCACCGTGGACGAGAACGGCCGCAAGATGTCCAAGTCGCTGGGCAACACCATCGAGCCGCAGAAGGTCAACGACACCCTGGGTGCCGACATCCTGCGCCTGTGGGTCTCGGCCACCGACTACTCCGGCGAGATGGCGGTTTCCGAGCAGATCCTGCAGCGCAGCGCCGATGCCTATCGCCGCATCCGCAACACCGCGCGCTTCCTGCTTTCCAACCTGTCCGGCTTCGACCCGGCCCGTGACCTGCTGCCGGCCGAAGACATGCTGGCCCTGGACCGTTGGGCGGTCGACCGCACCCTGCTGCTGCAGCGCGAGCTGGAAGAGCACTACAGCGAGTACCGCTTCTGGAACGTCTACTCCAAGATCCACAACTTCTGCGTGCAGGAGCTGGGCGGCTTCTACCTCGACATCATCAAGGACCGCCAGTACACCACCGGCGCCAACAGTGTTGCCCGCCGCTCGTGCCAGACCGCGCTGTACCACATCAGCGAGGCGCTGGTGCGCTGGATTGCGCCGATCCTGGCGTTCACCGCCGACGAGATCTGGCAGTACCTGCCGGGCGAGCGCAACGAGTCGGTGATGCTCAACACCTGGTACCAGGGCCTGGCCGAGCTGCCGGCCGACGCCGAGCTGGACCGTGCCTACTGGGATCGCGTGATGGCCGTTAAAGCCGCGGTCAACAAGGAGCTGGAAAACCAGCGTACCGCCAAGGTCATCGGCGGCAACCTGCAGGCCGAAGTCACCCTGTTCGCCGAAGAGGGCCTGACCGCCGACCTGAGCAAGCTCGGCGACGAGCTGCGCTTCGTGCTGATCACCTCGGCCGCCAGCGTGGTGCCGTTCGTCCAGGCGCCGGCCGATGCCGTGACAACCGAAGTCGAAGGACTCAAGCTGAAAGTGGTCAAGTCCGGCCATGCCAAGTGCGGCCGTTGCTGGCACTTCCGCGCCGATGTGGGCAGCCACCCGGAGCATCCGGAGATCTGCGCCCGTTGCGTCGACAACCTGAGCGGTTCGGGTGAGGTGCGCCACTATGCCTAATGCTCCTGCAGGGCGCTTCGGGCGCCTTGCCTGGCTCTGGCTGAGCCTGGTGGTCCTGGTCCTTGACCAGGCCACCAAGCTGTACTTCGACAACGCGCTGACCATGTACCAGCAGATCGTGGTCATTCCCGACTACTTCAGCTGGACCCTGGCCTACAACACCGGCGCTGCGTTCAGCTTCCTGGCCGACAGCTCCGGCTGGCAGCGCTGGCTGTTCGCGCTGATTGCCGTGGTGGTCAGTGCCGTGCTGGTGGTCTGGCTCAAGCGCCTGGGGCGCAACGAGACCTGGCTGGCCGTGGCCCTGGCCCTGGTGCTGGGCGGCGCGCTGGGTAACCTGTACGACCGCGTCGTGCTGGGCCATGTGGTCGACTTCATCCTGGTGCACTGGCAGAACCGCTACTACTTCCCGGCCTTCAACCTGGCCGACAGCGCGATCACCGTGGGCGCGGTGATGCTGGCGCTGGACATGTTCAAGAGCAAGAAGTCCGAGGAAGCCGTCCATGACTGAGACCCGCATTGGCCAGAACACCGAAGTCACCCTGCACTTCGCGCTGCACCTGGAAAACGGCGACACCGTCGACAGCACCTTCGACAAGGCCCCGGCCGTGTTCAAGGTCGGCGACGGCAACCTGCTGCCGGGCTTCGAGACGGCCCTGTTCGGCTTCAAGGCCGGTGACCAGCGCAAGCTGACCATCGCCCCTGAGAACGCCTTCGGCCAGCACAACCCGCAGAACGTGCAGGTGATGCCGCGCTCGCAGTTCGAAGGCATGGAGCTGTCCGAAGGGCTGCTGGTGATCTTCAACGACGCCGCCAACACCGAGCTTCCAGGCGTGGTCAAGGCGTTCGACGACAACCAGGTGACCATCGATTTTAACCATCCACTGGCTGGCAAGACCCTGAGCTTCGAGGTGCAGATCCTCGACGTGAAGGCCGTGTGAGCCTGGAGCCGAGCATGCAAATCAAACTCGCCAACCCGCGCGGCTTCTGCGCGGGGGTCGACCGGGCGATCGAGATCGTCAACCGCGCCCTGGAAGTCTTCGGTCCGCCGATCTACGTGCGCCACGAAGTGGTGCACAACAAGTTCGTGGTCGAGGACCTGCGCAACCGTGGCGCGATCTTCGTCGAAGAGCTGGACCAGGTGCCGGACGATGTCATCGTCATCTTCAGTGCCCACGGCGTTTCCCAGGCCGTGCGCCAGGAAGCCGCCGGCCGTGGCCTGAAGGTGTTCGACGCCACCTGCCCGCTGGTGACCAAGGTGCATATCGAGGTTGCCAAGTACAGCCGCGATGGCCGTGAGACCATTCTCATCGGCCACGAGGGGCACCCGGAAGTCGAAGGCACCATGGGCCAGTACGACGCCAGCAACGGCGGTGCCATCTACCTCGTCGAGGACGAGGACGATGTCGCCAGGCTGCAGGTGCGCAACCCTGACCACCTGGCCTTCGTCACCCAGACTACCCTGTCGATGGATGACACCAGCCGGGTGATCGACGCCCTGCGCGAACGCTTCCCGAACATCGGCGGCCCGCGCAAGGACGACATCTGCTACGCCACCCAGAACCGCCAGGATGCCGTCAAGCAACTGGCCGACGAGTGCGACGTGGTATTGGTGGTCGGCAGCCCCAACAGCTCCAACTCCAACCGCCTGCGCGAGCTGGCCGAGCGCATGAGCACACCGGCCTACCTGATCGACGGCGCCGAGGACCTGCAACGCAGCTGGTTCGACGGGGCCGAGCGCATCGGCATCACCGCCGGGGCCTCGGCGCCCGAGGTGCTGGTGCGTGGCGTGATCGACCAGCTCAAGGCCTGGGGCGCGACCGGCGCCGAAGAGCTCGACGGGCGCGAGGAGAACATCACCTTCTCCATGCCCAAGGAGCTGCGGGTTCGCTCGATCTGAGTCAGTCCGGTGCACAGCGGCGGCCCTCGTCGCTGCGCAGGCTGACCCGGCCACTGGGGCTGAGCACCACCTGATGACGGCTGTCGAGGGTGGTGCGCGGGCAGATGTCCAGCGTGGTGCCGACGAAGCCCACCCCCAGCGGCGCCCCCCGGGCGCTGAACCTCACGACCCGGTACGAGGTCGTGGCAATCTTCAGCGGCCTGTGCAGGCGATGTTCCTGTAACCGTTCGCCATCCTGTTCCAGCACCACCCGCCAGCCTTTGCCCCAATCTTCCTCCAGTGGCCTGACCAGCACGGCCTGGTGTCTCAGCGCTGCCTGGTTGCGGGCGCCGCGCAGGGTCTGCGCCAGCTCCCTGGCCACGGCACCGACGTAAAGCTCATCGCTGAACTTGCTGTAGGCCGATATGCCCTGGTGTGTCAGAAGGCTCAGCACGCTTAGTGCGAACATCATTTGTATCAGTGTTACGCCTTGTTGCCCCACGCTGCATTCCTCCCTGGAAGTGCTTCTCTGTAGCTTCCAGGGTGCCCGGCAAGGGCGCCAGTCGGCCGGTTCGTGTTGTGGGCGAGGAAAGATCCCAGGAGGGGCAATGGGCGTGAGGGAAAGGGGCATGACGCTGCTGGAGGTGCTACTGGCCGTCACGGTGCTGACACTGGGGCTGTTTGCATCGGCGGCCTTGCAGTTGCGCGGGCTGCAGGCGGTCGAGGGGTCGCGGCGGGAAGGGCAGGCGTTACAACTGGCCCAGGGCATGTTGGAGCGCGTGAGGGCAGCGGAGGCGATCGAGGCGGGCGAGGAAGCGGCCTGGCAGTTGCGTCTGACCCAGGTGCTCGGTGGTGCGGCGCAGGGGCGCATGAACCTGGCCGGGGGCGTGCTGGTGCTGGACGTCGATTGGCCGGGCATGGGCGAGGGGCGGCAGTCGCTGAGCGTGCAGGGCAGGGTGCTGCCATGAGGCGTCGGCAGACGGGGCTGGGCCTGGTCGAGGCACTGCTGGCCCTGGCACTGGGCCTGATGCTGCTGGTGGCAGCTGGCCAGGTGTTCGTCTCGGCGTATCAGGCCTGGCGACTGCAGGGCGCGGCGGCGCGCCTGCAGGATGACGCGCGCCTGGCCTTGCAGCGAATGGCCGAGGATATCCGCCAGGCGGGGATGTTCGGTTGTCTGCGTCTTGAAACCGAGGACTTCGCCGATCCTGGCGCGGCCCAGGCCTTCGCGTCGCCCATTGAGGTTACGGGCGACAGCCTGACCCTGGTTGGCGCTGAGTTGCCCGGGTTGCTCGGCAGCCCGGACTGGACCGTGCTCAGCGACTGCCGCAGTTGGGCGCGGGTGCAGCCCGGGCAGCACGTCGGGGACGGCGAGTTGCTGGCCCTGCCGGTGCGTCGGGTAACCTACCGGGTGCGCAACGGCAGCCTGATGCTCACCAGCAATGCGCAGCATGCCAGCCTCATCGACCAGGTGCGGGCGCTGGAGGTCAGCCGTGTCGAGGCGGGAGCGGGCGAGCGGCTGGATATCCGCCTGACCTTGCATGACCGGCAGCACGGGCTTGAACAGCACCATTCACTGAGCGTGGCCTTGCGCAACCCGGGAGCCGGGTCGTGACACGCCAGCGCGGTATTGTCCTGATGCTGGCGTTGATCCTGAGCCTGCTGTTCGGCCTGCTGGCAACCTTGGCCCTGCGCGAGGCGCTTTTGCAGCAACGTCAGGCAGGCGATCAGTTGGCCGGCGCGCGAGCCTTCGAGCAGGCAGAGGCGGCCTTGATCGAGGGCGCAGAACTGCTTGCAGGCGGCATCCCGGCCCGATGCCAGGCCTGTCCGCCACCCAGTCCACCTGATACGCAGCCTTCTCCACCCTGGCTGGCGACCCGCAGTGGCTTCGTTTACCTGCAAACCCTGGGAGACAGCCTGCGTGTCGCGGGTCAGCCCGTCGGGGACAGGCTGACGCTGGTCCGGGTGACGGCGGTGGGCCTTCAAGCCCGCGGGCGGCAACTGCTGGAGGCGGTCTATGCCATCGACGGTGACGGCGCGGTGAAACGGATCAGCTGGCGCCAGCGCCTGGGGGAGGGCTGAGATGCAGCGCGGCCTTGGCCTGATCGAATTATTGATTGTCGTGGCGCTGATCGGCATGCTGGCAGCCATTGCCTACCCCAGCTACAGCGACCAGTTGCGCCGCGCCGCACGAAGCGAAGCGGTCGGCCTGCTGCAGGACGCGGCATTGCGCCTGGAGCAGCACCGCGCACGCGTGGGCGGTTATGCCGACAACGAGCAACTGAGCACCGTGTTGCCCGCGGGCACGCGCTACTACCGCCTGCAGGCCTGGCGCGACACTGACTGTTTCAGCTTGCGCGCCAGCCGCACACCCGAAGCCTTCATGGCGGATGACCGCTGCGGCGACTTCCTGCTCGATCAGGCGGGCGTGCGCGATAACACGGGCGCGGGCGACCAGGCGTGCTGGGGAAGCTGAAGATCATGAGGTGCCCAGGCACCGTGGAATTACTTCAGGTGTTGGATCGAACCATGAGCAAGCAAGTAGTGATTGTCGGCGGCGGTGTCATCGGCCTGCTGACCGCGTTCAACCTGGCGGCGGATGTCGATCAGGTGGTGGTGTGCGACCAGGGCGAGGTGGGTCGGGAGTCGTCCTGGGCCGGTGGCGGGATCGTCTCGCCGCTGTACCCGTGGCGCTACAGCCCGGCGGTGACCGCCCTGGCACACTGGTCGCAGGATTTTTATCCACAGCTGGGCGAGCGTCTGTTCGCCAGCACCGGGGTCGACCCCGAGGTGCACACCACCGGCCTGTACTGGCTGGATCTGGAAGACGAAGCCGAGGCCCTGGCCTGGGCCGCTCGCGAGCATCGCCCGCTCAGTGCGGTGGATATCTCGGCGGCCTATGACGCCGTGCCGGTGCTTGGTCCGGGTTACCGCCATGCCATCTACATGGCGGGCGTGGCCAACGTGCGCAACCCGCGGTTGGTGAAGTCGCTGAAGGCCGCGCTGCAGGCGCTGCCGAACGTGACCCTGCGCGAGCATTGCCAGATCAGCGGTTTCGTCCATGAAGGTGGCCGCGTTACCGGTGTGCAGACCGAGGACGGAGTGATCGCCGCCGACGATGTGGTGCTCAGCGCCGGAGCCTGGAGCGGTGACCTGCTGCAGACCCTCGGGCTGACGCTGCCGGTGGAGCCGGTGAAGGGGCAGATGATCCTGTTCAAGTGCGCCGAGGACTTCTTGCCGAGCATGGTCCTGGCCAAGGGGCGCTATGCGATCCCGCGCCGCGACGGGCATATCCTGGTGGGCAGTACCCTGGAGCATGCCGGCTATGACAAAACCCCGACCGGTGATGCGTTGGCGAGCCTGAAGGCCTCGGCGGTGGAGTTGCTGCCGGCGTTGGCGGATGCCGAGGTGGTGGGGCATTGGGCTGGCCTGCGCCCAGGGTCGCCGGAAGGCATCCCGTACATCGGCGCGGTGCCGGGGCATGAGGGGCTATGGCTGAACTGCGGGCATTACCGCAATGGGCTGGTGCTGGCGCCGGCGTCGTGCCAGCTGTTCGGTGATTTGCTGCTGGGGCGCGAGCCGATCATCGATCCGGCGCCGTATGCGCCTGGGGGGCGGTTGGGCTGAGCGCATAGGGCTCATGCCTATTCACGGTAGGAGATTGCACAGCCCTTCCGGGCTGCGCGTCGGTCAGCGTTGCTGGCCTGGCCCTTGCTCCAGATGCTGCTGGCTGCAATACCACTCCTGGCCCCGCGACAACGCCCGGTCATTGGGCAGGTGAACGCCGCAATGGGCGCAGCGCACCATCTTCAGCGGATCCTGCAGGCGCGGCTCGGCAGGTGATTGCTGACTGGTCTTGAACTTGCGCCACAGCCAGAACGCGGCGGCGATCAGGGCGATCCAGAAGAGTAGGCGAACCATGGTGTCCAGCTTGTCGAGAAAAGAAGCCGACAGTCTAGGACGCAGGCATGAAAAAAGGGAGGCCTCGGGCCTCCCTTTCTTTGTGTGCGTGGTATCAGTCGAACAGACCGAAGGTCATGTAGCTGAACCAGGAACGGTCCTTCTCGGCTTCCTTCGGACCTTCCGGCAGGATCGGGTCGCCGTTCTCGTCCTTGGGCAGCAGCTCTTCGGGCATTTCCGAGCGAGCATCCTGGAACTGCTTGACCACGTCCTGGTTGGCGCGGGTCTCGCCCGGTGGCAGCGGCGCCTGGGTGTCGATCAGGCCCAGGGTGGCCTTGGACAGCCACGAGCGGTTGCCGTTTTCGTCCACCTTGGTGACGAACTGGCCATCGACCAGGCTCGGGTGGTCCGGGTAGTTGAGCTTGAGAGTCTCGAGGCTGGTGGCCGCCAGTTCGTCCAAGTGCATGCGCTGGTACGACTCGACCATCACTGCCAGGCCATCACCCACCGACGGGGTTTCCTGGAAGTTCTCCACCACATAGCGGCCACGGTTGGCGGCGGCGACATAGGCCTCGCGGCTCAGGTAGTAGTTGGCCACGTGGATTTCGTAGGAGGCCAGCAGGTTGCGCAGGTAGATCATGCGCTGCTTGGCATCCGGGGCGTAGCGGCTGTTGGGGAAGCGGCTGGTCAGCTGGGCGAACTCGTTGTACGAGTCGCGGGCGGCGCCCGGGTCACGCTTGGTCATGTCCAGCGGCAGGAAGCGCGCCAGCAGGCCACGGTCCTGGTCGAACGAGGTCAGGCCCTTGAGGTAGTAGGCGTAGTCGACGTTCGGGTGCTGCGGGTGCAGGCGGATGAAGCGCTCGGCGGCGGATTTTGCGGCCTCGGGCTCGGAGTTCTTGTAGTTGGCGTAGATCAGCTCGAGCTGGGCCTGGTCGGCGTAGCGGCCGAACGGGTAGCGCGATTCCAGGGCCTTGAGCTTGTTCACGGCGCTGGTGTAGCTGGAGTTGTCCAGGTCGGCCTGCGCCTGCTGGTACAGCTCGGCCTCGCTGAGGTTCTCGTCAATGACTTCCTTGTTCGAGGAACAGGCAGCGGTGAGCCCGAGGATGGCGATCAGCAGCAGGTGTTTCACTTGCATGGCGGCTTGCGTCCCTTTGACGGCCGCTGTCTTGGGCGGTGCCGTCCTGTTATGATGAGCGCCCCCGGCCAAACCCCGGGGCAAAAGAAGCCGTATTTAACCACAAGCGCGCAGCCGAAACCAAAGGCTGAACGCCCGTCGATTCGAGCATGTCCGAGATCATTCAACTTAGCGCAGAGGTCCCGTCCGAACTGGGCGGCCAACGCCTCGACCAGGTCGCCGCCCAATTGTTCGCCGAGTACTCGCGTTCGCGCCTGTCCTCGTGGATCAAGGATGGCCGCCTGACCGTCGATGGCGCGGTGCTGCGACCGCGCGACACCGTCCACACCGGCTCCATCCTGGCCCTCGAAGCCGAGCAGGAGGCCCAGGGCGAATGGGTGGCTCAGGACATCGAGCTGGACATCGTCTACGAGGACGACCAGATCCTGGTGATCAACAAGCCGGCCGGGCTGGTGGTCCACCCGGCGGCCGGTCACCCCGACGGTACCTTGCTCAACGCCCTGCTGCACCATGTCCCGGACATCGTCAACGTGCCGCGCGCCGGCATCGTGCACCGCCTGGACAAGGACACCACCGGCCTGATGGTGGTGGCCAAGACCCTGCAGGCGCAGACCAACCTCGTCGACCAGCTGCAAAAACGTTCGGTCAGCCGTATCTACGAGTGCATCGTGGTCGGCGTGGTGATCGCCGGCGGCAAGATCGACGCGCCGATCGGCCGTCACGGCGGCGAGCGCCAGCGCATGGCGGTGACCGAGGGCGGCAAGCCGGCCGTCAGTCACTACCGCGTGCTCAAGCGCTTCCGTTCGCACACCCATGTGCGGGTCAAGCTGGAAACCGGCCGCACCCACCAGATCCGTGTGCACATGGCCCACGTCGGCTATCCGCTGGTCGGCGACCAGACCTACGGTGCACGCTTCCGCATCCCGCCGGCCGCCAGCGTGGCCATGGTCGAGGCGGTCAAGCACTTCCCGCGTCAGGCCCTGCACGCGCGTTTCCTGGCGCTGGACCACCCGACCACGGGTGAGCGCATGGAATGGAAGTCGGAGTTGCCGGACGACTTCCAGTGGCTGCTGTCGCTGCTTGACCAGGACCGCGAGAGCTTCATCGGATGAGTGGCCTGGCGCAGTCGCTGATCCTTCCCGACTGGCCGGCCCCGGCCTCGGTTCGCGCCTGTGTCACCACCCGCGAGGGCGGCGTCAGCCTGCCGCCCTACGCCTCCTTCAATCTCGGTGACCACGTGGGCGATGACCCGCAGGCGGTCGCCGAGAACCGTCGTCGCCTGAGTGACGAATTCGCCATCCAGCCCGCCTGGCTCAAGCAGGTGCATGGGCTGGTGGTGGCCGACGCCAACCCCGCCGTGGTTGCCGAAGCCGATGCCAGCTGGACCGACCAGCCGGGCATCGCTTGCACTGTGATGACTGCCGATTGCCTGCCTGCACTGTTCTGCGACCGCGCCGGTACCCGTGTCGCGGCCGCCCATGCCGGCTGGCGCGGGCTGGCCGGTGGCGTGCTGGAGGCCACCCTTGACCGCCTGGCGCTGGCGCCTGAAGAGGTATTGGTGTGGCTGGGGCCCGCCATCGGGCCGCAGGCGTTCGAGGTGGGGCTGGAAGTGCGCGATGCCTTCACGGCCGTGCATCCTGAGGCGGCTGAGGCGTTTGTCGAGGGCGAGCGCCCAGGCAAGCTGATGGCCGATATCTACCAGCTGGCGCGGATCCGCCTGGCGGCGCGTGGCGTTACCGCCGTTTATGGTGGCGGGTTCTGCACGGTCAGCGACTCGCGTTTCTTCTCTTATCGCCGCACCCCGCAGGGTGGGCGCTTTGCTTCGTTGGTCTGGTTGCAGCCGCGCTGACCTTACGCTCCCATGTTGCCTGACGTCACTGGTGCTGACCTCTGTCAACCCCGCTACGCTTGAATCTTCCAGAATCACCCTTATGTATTGGTCATCTCAGGCAGGTTCTTCATTACAGGTGCTGTCCATCGCTCCGCCTGCCCTTTAAAGGAAGGTATCCCCCATGCGAATAGACCGACTGACCAGCAAGCTGCAACTGGCATTATCCGACTCCCAATCCCTGGCCGTGGGCATGGACCACCCGGCCATCGAGCCCCTGCACCTGATGCAGGCGCTAATCGACCAGCAGGGCGGCTCGATCAAGCCGCTGCTGATGCAGGTCGGCTTTGACATCAACAGCCTGCGCAAGGCGTTGACCAAGGAGCTCGACCAACTGCCGAAAATCCAGAACCCCACGGGCGATGTGAACATGTCCCAGGACCTGGCACGCCTGCTCAACCAGGCCGACCGCCTGGCCCAGCAGAAGGGTGACCAGTTCATCTCCAGCGAGCTGGTGCTGCTCGCCGCCATGGACGAGAACAGCAAGGTCGGCAAGCTGCTGCTCGGCCAGGGCGTGAGCAAGAAGGCCCTGGAGAACGCCATCAACAACCTGCGCGGCGGCGCGGCGGTGAACGACGCCAATGCCGAGGAATCGCGCCAGGCCCTGGACAAGTACACCGTTGACCTCACCAAGCGCGCCGAAGAGGGCAAGCTGGACCCGGTGATCGGCCGTGACGACGAGATCCGCCGCACCATCCAGGTGCTGCAACGCCGCACCAAGAACAACCCGGTGCTGATCGGCGAACCCGGCGTGGGCAAGACCGCCATCGCCGAGGGCCTGGCCCAGCGCATCATCAACGGCGAGGTGCCCGATGGCCTGAAAGGCAAGCGCCTGTTGGCCCTGGACATGGGCGCGCTGATTGCTGGCGCCAAGTACCGCGGCGAGTTCGAAGAGCGCCTCAAAGGCCTGCTCAACGAACTGAGCAAGCAGGAAGGCCAGATCATCCTGTTCATCGACGAACTGCACACCATGGTCGGCGCCGGTAAAGGCGAAGGCGCCATGGATGCCGGCAACATGCTCAAGCCGGCCCTGGCCCGTGGCGAGCTGCATTGCGTCGGTGCCACCACGCTCAACGAGTACCGCCAGTTCATCGAGAAGGACGCCGCCCTCGAGCGCCGTTTCCAGAAGGTGCTGGTCGAGGAGCCGAGCGAGGAAGACACCATCGCCATCCTGCGCGGCCTGAAAGAACGCTATGAAGTGCACCACAAGGTGGCCATCACCGACGGCGCGATCATCGCCGCGGCCAAGCTCAGCCACCGCTACATCACCGACCGCCAGCTGCCGGACAAGGCCATCGACCTGATCGACGAAGCGGCCAGCCGCATCCGCATGGAGATCGACTCCAAGCCGGAAGTGCTCGACCGCCTCGACCGTCGCTTGATCCAACTGAAGGTGGAATCCCAGGCGCTGAAGAAAGAAGAGGACGAAGCGGCGAAGAAACGCCTGGAGAAGCTGACCGAGGAAATCGACCGCCTGGAGCGCGAGTACGCCGACCTCGAAGAGATCTGGGCCTCGGAAAAAGCCGAGGTGCAGGGCTCGGCGCAGATCCAGCAGAAGATCGAGCAGTCGCGCCAGGAACTGGAAGCCGCGCGCCGCAAGGGCGACCTCAGCCGCATGGCCGAGCTGCAGTACGGGGTGATCCCGGACCTGGAGCGCAGCCTGCAGATGGTCGACCAGCACGGCAAGACCGACAACCAGCTGCTGCGCAACAAGGTGACCGAGGAAGAAATCGCCGAAGTGGTGTCCAAGTGGACCGGCATCCCGGTGGCCAAGATGCTCGAAGGCGAGCGCGAGAAGCTGCTGAAGATGGAAAGCCTGCTGCATGAGCGGGTGATCGGCCAGGACGAGGCGGTGACCGCCGTGGCCAACGCCGTGCGCCGTTCCCGCGCCGGGCTGTCCGATCCGAACCGCCCCAGCGGCTCGTTCCTGTTCCTCGGGCCTACCGGCGTGGGCAAGACCGAACTGTGCAAGGCGCTGGCCGAGTTCCTGTTCGACACCGAAGAGGCCATGGTGCGCATCGACATGTCCGAGTTCATGGAGAAACACTCGGTGGCTCGCCTGATCGGCGCACCGCCAGGCTACGTGGGTTATGAAGAGGGCGGCTACCTGACCGAGGCCGTGCGTCGCAAGCCGTACTCGGTGGTGCTGCTCGACGAGGTGGAGAAGGCCCACCCGGATGTGTTCAACGTGTTGCTGCAGGTGCTGGAAGACGGTCGCCTGACCGACAGCCACGGCCGCACCGTGGACTTCCGCAACACGGTGATCGTGATGACCTCCAACCTGGGCTCGGCGCAGATCCAGGAACTGGCCGGTGATCGCGAAGCGCAGCGCGCGGCGGTGATGGACGCGGTGGGTTCGCACTTCCGTCCGGAGTTCATCAACCGCATCGACGAGGTGGTGGTGTTCGAGCCGCTGGGCCGCGAGCAGATCGCCGGTATCACCGAGATCCAGCTCGGCCGCCTGCGTGGCCGCCTGGCCGAGCGCGAGCTGTCGCTGAGCCTGAGCCCGGAGGCATTGGACAAGCTGATCGCCGTCGGTTACGACCCGGTGTATGGCGCACGGCCGCTCAAGCGTGCGATCCAGCGCTGGATCGAGAACCCGCTGGCGCAGTTGATCCTGTCTGGCGAGTTCTTGCCGGGTGCGGCGATCACCGCGAAGGTGCAGGGCGAGGAAATCGTCTTCGCCTGATCACGGCAGTAGTTGAAGAGCCCCGCGAAAGCGGGGCTTTTTTATGTGGGCTTTCCCGACGCCATAGCGGGCTTGCCCCGCGATAAGGCCAGTGCAGGCGCCGCAAACCCCTGATTTTCCGGCTTCCTACCTAACTTGCTGAAAATTTTGAAAAAAGTGCTTGCACAAAATTCAGAGTGCCCCTAATATTCGCCCCGCTGTCAGGCACTGAGCGAATCACCAGCAACATCGGAGATCGCAAAACAACTTACAAATCAGTAAGTTGAACGAAAAAAAGTGGTTGACAAGCAAAACGAAGAATGTAGAATAGCCGGCCTCAGCAGCGACAACGCGAAAGCGAAGCAGCTAAAGAGTTCGAAGCTAACACAGACTTCGAAGCAGTAAAGATGTACCGAAGTTCAGTTCCGCGATAGCTCAGTCGGTAGAGCAAATGACTGTTAATCATTGGGTCCCTGGTTCGAGTCCAGGTCGCGGAGCCAATCTCGGGGTGTAGCGCAGTCCGGTAGCGCGCCTGCTTTGGGAGCAGGATGTCAGGAGTTCGAATCCCCTCACCCCGACCATTTTCCGGGTCGTTAGCTCAGTTGGTAGAGCAGTTGGCTTTTAACCAATTGGTCGTAGGTTCGAATCCTACACGACCCACCATGTAAAAAGGGCATCTCGACTGAGATGCCCTTTTTCTTTTGTCCGCGATTTATCTCCCCGCCCTTTGCTACCCTGTGGCCTTTGCCCGCAGGAGCGCCCGCGCATGCCACTCAAAGCCAGTGTTTTCATCGCCACCAGCCTGGACGGCTACATCGCCCGCGAAGACGGCGGCCTCGACTGGCTGATGGGCGCTACCCAGTCCGCTGACGACCATGGCTATGCCGGGTTCATGGCGGGTGTCGATACGCTGGTGATGGGGCGCGGGACGTTCGACAAGGTCATGACCTTTGGCGAGTGGCCGTATCCGGATACCCGGGTGGTGGTGGTCAGCAGTACCCTCGAGGCGCTGCCCAGAGGTGTGCCAGAGCGCGTCGAGCTGCACCCGGGGCCGATCCCGGCGTTGCTCGAGCACCTGCAGGCCACGGGCGCGAAAAGCCTGTACCTGGATGGCGGCAAGCTGATCCAGGGGTTCTTGCGCGAGGGGTTGGTGGACGAGCTGACCATCACCCGCATTCCCGTGCTGCTGGGGCAGGGGATACCGTTGTTCGGCGTGTTGGCGAAGGATGTGCTGTTGCAGCACATGAGGACGACCAGCTACGAGAGCGGGTTTGTGCAGAGCACGTATCGCGTGGTGCGTTGAATCGCTGGGGCTGCACTGCAGCCCCAGGATCTTGAAGCCTCAGTGCAGCTTCAGACGCGGCTCGGTGCCCCGGCCAATCTTGCTGCCCAGCATCAGCATCAAGGTGCGGAAGGTCCCGTACAGCGCCATCTGGTGCATACGATACAGCGACACATAGAACATCCGCGCCAGCCAGCCTTCCAGCTTCACGCTGCCCATCAGGTTGCCCATCAAGTTACCCACAGCCGAGAAGCGCGACAGTGACACCAGCGAGCCGTAGTCCTTGTACTCGTAGGTCGGCAGCGCCTTGTTCTCCAGGCGCAGCTTGAGGCTCTTGGCCAGCAGCGAGGCCTGCTGGTGCGCGGCCTGGGCCCTTGGCGGCACATTGCGGTCGCTGCCCGGTTGCGGGCAGGCGGCGCAGTCGCCGAAGGCGAAGATGTTGTCGTCCAGGGTAGTCTGCAAGGTCGGGCGCACCACCAGCTGGTTGATGCGGTTGGTCTCCAGGCCATCGATGTCCTTGAGGAAGCCCGGCGCGCGAATGCCTGCCGCCCAGACCTTCAAGCTGGCCTGGATCACTTCGCCCGAGGCGGTCTTCAGGCCATCGGCGGTCACTTCGCTGACCGCGGCGTTGGTCATCACCGTCACCCCGAGTTTTTCCAGGGTCTTGTGCACCGGCACGCTGATGCGCTCCGGCAGCGCCGGCAGCACCCGCGGGCCCGCTTCGATGATAGTGATGTGCATGTCTTTGGGCTGGATCTTGTCCAGGCCGTAGGCTGCCAGCTCATGGGCCGCGTTGTGCAGCTCGGCCGCCAGCTCAACACCGGTGGCGCCGGCGCCGACGATGGCCACGCTGATCTGCTCGCTGGCCACGTCGCCCGCGTGGGCACGCAGGTAGTGGTTGAGCAGCTGCTGGTGGAAGCGCTCGGCCTGCTTGCGGCTGTCGAGGAACAGGCAGTGCTGCGCCGCGCCCAAGGTGCCGAAGTCGTTGGTGTTGCTGCCCACGGCGATCACCAGGGTGTCGTAGCCGAGGGTGCGCGCAGGCAGCAGCTCACGGCCCTCGTCGTCGAGGGTCGCGGCCAGCTGGATCTGCTTGCTTTCGCGGTCCAGGCCGCTCATGCGGCCCATCTGGAAGTTGAAGTGGTTCCACTTGGCCTGGGCCACGTAGTTCAGTTCGTCTTCCGAGGAGTTCAGCGAGCCGGCCGCCACTTCGTGCAGCAGGGGCTTCCAGATGTGTGTCAGGTTGGCATCAACCAGGGTGATCTCGGCCTGTTTGCGCTTGCCCAGGCTTTTACCCAGGCGGGTCGCCAGTTCCAGGCCGCCGGCGCCGCCGCCGACAATCACGATGCGATGAGTCATGGGGATATCTCACAAGTTTTACGGAATTCGTGGACACAAGGTCCGGCCGCATCCGGCACGAGGGGCGGGCGAGCGCAAGGCAGCTCATAGCACCAGTCCACTCAGCAGGCGGCTCAACAGGCCCAGACCGATGGTCACGGCCACCACCAGCAACAGGAGCAGCAACGGCCGGAAAGGCCTGCGCTCGACTTGATGCTGGGGGGCACTCAGATACTCATCGACGCGACGCTGATCTTCGGGATTCAGGCGGCTGGTCATGGTGGGCCTCGTCAGATAGACGTTTGTGACTGCGTGTACGCCACAGCGTTCACGCAAACGCATGGATCGAATGATAATGCTTTCTATCCCTGGCGCCGAGTGTACGTGAACGCAAACACACCCGGCACTGGATCAAAGACTGATGCCTACGTCGAACACGATGCTGCGCCCCAGGTTGCCGCGCAGGAAATCCGGCGCGTCCGGATGGGCGAACAGCACCCGGGCGAAGGTCGGCCCCACCAGCGACAGCGAGCGCCAACCCTGGCGCAGGTACTCGGTGGGCGGCGGGAAATGGCTGTTGAGGTCGAGCACTTCGCGCTTGAGGCTGGCGAAGGCGATGATGTCCAGATCGCCCAGGTCCAGCCCGCGTTCGCGGTAGTTGTGTGATTTCTTGCGCAGCGTTGGCGCCAGGCGCGCCAGCAGTTCCTGGGCGCTGATCCTTCGGGGCCGCTGCTCGCGACGTACAAGCTGGGCCAGGGAAAACGCGCTGCGCCGCCGTTGCAGCTCCTCGCGCCATTCATCGTTGAGCCGGCGGCCCTCGTCGAGCACGAAGAACACTTCGAATGCCGCGTCGCGGAACAGCACATCCGGCGGCTCCTGCCCGGCCGGGGTGAAGTCCTCGCTGCGGTAGGGAATGTTCAGCCCTTGCAGCAGGCGCTGGCAGACCCAACGCTCGCGCTCCCATTTGCGGGCATTGGATAGGAACGCATTGGCTTGTTCGGCCTGGATGGTAAGCAGGCGCAGGTAGTCTGAGTCATCCATGGGGACAAGCTTAGTCGCTAATTGATGACGGTAAGATGCTGTTTGTGCGTGGGAATCAGCCCAGCACCAGCCATTGCTGGAACACGCCGAGCAAATGCAGCAACCCGCCGCCCAGGCAGATCGCCGAACTGACCGCGATGAAACGCCGGCTGCGTCCGGTGCCGGCCAGCAACAACGGGCCCAGCAGGCCACGGGCCAGGTACACCAGGGTAATGAGGCAGATGATCGGCATCAGCAACGGCAAGGGCGCGATCACGCCAGCTGCCGACAGCGCGTAGGCGGCCCAGATCAGCAGCACCGTCGCGATCGCCACGGTGACCAGGACAGGGTAGGCGCGCCCTTGTTCGGCGGCCCGGGCCATGCGCTCGCCCGCGCCGAACAGGCGGTACCAGCGCGGCCCCACGGCAATGACCATCAGGTGCAGTATCCCCGCGGTGGCGCTGAACAGCGCGCCCAGCAGCAAGGGCAGGTTGATGCCTTCAGTCATCGGGGATGCGTCTTGCAGTGAAAGGAGGTGTCAGCCTATAGCAACCGGACGAAAGGGAGAATGGGTGTAGACTCAGGCTTGTCCACATGGCCGACAGGGATATTGTTCAGGTGATCAGCGCACAGGTCTTGTCCAGCACCAGCCTCACCCTTGGCTGGCTCGGTTACGTGCCCCTGCTGGTCTGGGCCGCCAGCCGCACGCGCTGGGTGGAGCTGTTTACCGATACCCGCCGCCAGCACCTGCTGTTCGGCACGGTGTTCTGCCTGTTTGTGTTGTGGCTGGTGCGGCGCGATTTCGACACCGGCGTGTCGTATCACTTCATCGGCATGACCGCCGTGACCCTGCTGCTGGATTGGCCGCTGGCGGTGCTCGGCGGCTTCCTCGCCCAGCTTGGCCTGTTGCTGCTCGGCCGCCAGGACCTTGCCGCCATCGGTGTAAACGGCCTGCTGATCGTCGGCTTGCCGGTGCTGGTCACCGAGGTGTGCGCGATCCTGGTCGAGCGCGCCCAGCCGCGTAACCTGTTTGTGTATATTTTCTGTTGCGGTTTTTTCCCCGCTGCGCTGACCGTGCTGGTGTGCCTGGCGGCCGGGCTGGGGGTGTTGTGGATGGACGAGCGGTTCGCCATGCCCGAGTGGCTCAGCGACTTTGTTGGTTACCTGTGGTTGATGATGTTCCCCGAGGCGTTCATCAACGGCACTGTGATCAGTGCCCTGGTGGTGTTCTGCCCCGAGTGGCTGGAGACGTTCAACCGCACTCGCTATTTGCAGGCGCCGTGGAAGGATGAAGAGCGGTGATGCTTTCTGGGGCTGCTCTGCAGCCCTTTCGCGACACAAGGCCGCTCACAGGGGAATGCGATCACTTGTAGGAGCGGCCTTTTGTCGCGAAAGGGCCGCAAAGCGGCCCCAACAACGTCGAACCTATCAGCGTTCTAAAAACGCCTACCTCAATGCCGCGGCTCCAGATCCCCCGAATACAGCTCATCCTCGGACTCTTCGGCCCCCGCGATCTTATGCTCCTCGGCCGCCCAGGCCCCCAGGTCGATCAGCTTGCAGCGGTCCGAGCAGAACGGCCGGAACGGGCTCTTCTCCCCCCATTCCACAGGCGCCCCACAGGTCGGGCAATCAACGGTCATCGGCTGGCTCATGGCTGGCCTCCTCGCAAAGTCAGGTAAAAGTGGTGCAGGCGGTCGATCTCGTCGTGCAGCGATTGCAGGTCACGATCATTGACCACCACGTCATCGGCATGGCGCAGGCGCTCTTCCCGGGCCAACTGGGCCTTGAGAATCGCCTGCACCTGCTCAGGATGGGTGTTGTCCCGCTGCAAGGTGCGCTGCACCTGCAACTCGGTCGGCGCATCGATCACCAAGATGCGCTGGGTCTTGCTGAACTGCCCCGACTCGATCAACAGCGGCGACACATACACCGCATAGGGCGTCTCGGCCTTGGCCAGGTAGCTGAAGATCTCCTGGCCGATCAGCGGGTGCAGCAGTTGCTCCAGCCATTGCCGCTGCGCAGGATCGGCGAAGATCTGCTGGCGCAGGGCGCCACGGTCGAGCTGGCCATCCTCGAGCAATACGCCTGGGCCGAAGCGTTCGACGATGCTGGCCAGGGCAGGGCGCCCCGGCTCGACAACC
Source organism: Pseudomonas sp. P106(2024) (assembly GCF_057480815.1). Lineage (NCBI taxonomy): Bacteria > Pseudomonadati > Pseudomonadota > Gammaproteobacteria > Pseudomonadales > Pseudomonadaceae > Pseudomonas > Pseudomonas sp. P106(2024). The sequence continues at coordinate 27,249 of NZ_JBLIYU010000024.1, forward strand.
CAGCGCGCGGCCTGGTCGGCATCGACCAGGTGCACGCCCAGCTCGACGAAACGCTCGGCGGCGGCGCTCTTGCCGCTGCCGATGCCGCCGGTCAGGCCGAGAATCCAGGGGGTGAAAGGCGCTGTGCTCATCAGGTTCCAAGCAGTTGCAGGTAAGAAGCGACTATTTCATCACCCCAGAGCAATGCGATCCACCCCGCAATGGCCAGATAAGGCCCGAAAGGCAATGCAGCGCCCATTTGCGTACGTTTCAACCGTACCAGCGCCAGCCCGATCAACGCCCCCACCAGCGAGGCCAGCATCAAGGTCAGCGGCAAAACCTGCCAACCGCCCCAGGCCCCGAGCATGGCCAGCAGCTTGAAGTCGCCAAAGCCCATGCCCTCCTTGCCGGTCACCAGCTTGAACACCCAGTACACCGTCCACAGGCTCAGGTAACCTGCCACCGCGCCCCACACCGCATCGGCCAGCGGCACCAGCAACCCGAAGGCGTTGACCACCAGCCCCAGCCACAACAGCGGCAGCACCAGCACATCCGGCAGCAACTGGTGCTCGGCATCGATCAGGCTCAAGCTGATCAGGCCCCAGGTCAGCAGCATCACCGCCAGCGCTTTCACGCCCGGCCCGAAATGCCACGCCACCAGCAGCGACAGCAGGGCGGTGGCCAGCTCCACCAGTGGATAACGCACACTGATCCGCGCCTTGCACCCCGAGCAACGCCCGCGCAAGGCCAGGTAACTCAACACTGGAATGTTTTCCCACGCCCGGATCGGGCGCTGGCAGTGAGGGCAACGCGACGCCGGCAAACACAGGTCGAAACGCTCGTGCTCGGCCTGTGGCAGCCCCAGCACCTCCTGCGCCTCGCGCTGCCACTGGCGCTCGAGCATCAGCGGCAGCCGGTACGCCAGCACATTGAGAAAACTGCCCACCAGCAACCCCAGCACTGCGGCCAGGGCATAAAAGAACGGCGGATGATCGATGACGACGGCCCAGGCATTCATATTCAGATCAGGCTACCCAACTGGAAGATCGGCAAGTACATCGCCACGACAAGGCCCCCCACCAGCAGCCCGAGGATCAGCACGATGGCCGGCTCCAGCAGCGTGGTCAACTGCTCCAGCGCCTGGCTGACCTGCTCTTCGTAATGTAGCGCGGCCTTGTCCAGCATGGTGTCGAGGGTGCCGCTGGCTTCGCCGACCGCCACCAGCTGGCGCAGCAGCGGCGGAAACAGCCCGTCCCCCTCCATCGCCTGTTGCAGGCTGGCCCCATTGGCCACGCCCTGGCGCAACGCCAGGATCGCCCGCTCATGCAGGCAGTTGCCACTGACCGGCGCCACCGTTGCCAGCGCATCCAGCAACGTCACGCCTGCGGTATAAGAAGTCGCCAGGCTGCGCGCAAACCGCGCCAACGCTGCCTGCCCGAGCAAGGTGCCAACCACCGGCACCCGCAGCCCCCAGCGCACCATCCACAGGCGCGCCGGCAAGTGCCGTCGATAAACCTCCCGCCCGCCAACCCCCAACACAGTTATCAACAGCACCAGCCACCCCACGTGATTGCCCAGCCCTGTGGATAAATCGATCACCCACTGGGTGAACGCAGGCAGCGCCTTGTCGAAACTGGCGAACAGCCCCTGAAAGCGCGGCACCACCTCCAGCAACAACAACGCCGCCACCCCCAGCCCGGTCAGCAGCAACAGCGCCGGGTACAGCATCGCCTTGCGCACCTTCTGCCGCAGCGCCTGGCGCTTCTCCAGCATGCCCGCCATCTGCTCCAGCTGCCGGTCCAGCGTGCCCGACTGCTCGCCCACCCGCACCAGGTTGCAGTACAGCGCATCGAACCACGCCGGGTGACGCTGCAACGCCTCCGCCAGCCCAAGCCCCGCCGCCACATCCTGTTTCAATCGCGCCAGCAACGCCGCCATGCCACTGTCCACCGTGCTGCGCGCCATCACTTCGAACGCCTGCAACAACGGCACCCCCGCCGTCAGCAAGGTCGCCAGCTGCCGGCTGAACCCCGGCGCATCCGCCTTGCCCGCCCGCTGCGGCCAACGCCACTGCAACCCACCCGCCAACCTCACCCGCGTGGCCCGGATGCCCTGGCGTTGCAGCCAGGCTTGCACGAACGCCGGGCTGCGCCCCGGTTGCTGGCCGTGTTGACGAGCGCCGGAGGCATCGATGCCCTCCCAGGCGTAGAGGCGGGTAGACGGTGGCATGCGAAGGTCCTTTGCAGTGCGGCGACAAGCCCCGTAACAGCTTGCCGGGCCCGAGGCCGGGCGCGTTTCCATGACGCTCACTAGAGTAGTTCAGCGAAGATGACGCCCTGCCGTGCAGGGGTGACAAAAGGTGTCGGTTCAGGCCTACTGCGCGCCTGCCGGCCGGGGCGCCGAAAAGATGAACATGCGCCGACCGCGCCTCCATGTATTACGAAGGAAGACCGTTCATGAAAGGGCAACGAGGTATCACCCTGATCGAACTGATGATCGTCGTCGCGATCATCGGCATCCTGGCGACCATCGCCATCCCCATGTACACCAACCACCAGGCCCGCGCCAAAGCCGCCGCGGCGCTGCTGGAAATCTCCGCGCTGAAAACGCCGATGGACATCCGCCTGAATGAAGGCAAGGACGTGCCCGACGTCGCCAGCCTCGGCGGCCAGCCCGCCACCGCCCATTGCGCGATCACCGCCAGCGGCACGGCGGCCGACGGCACCGCCAGCATCGCCTGCACCCTGGCCGACGCACCGGCCAATGTACTGGGCAAGACCGTGACCCTGGCTCGCACCCAAGCCGGGTGGACATGCGTGACCACGGTGGAGGAAGACCTCGCGCCGAATGGCTGCAAGGCGCCGTGAAAGTGAGGTGAAACAGGGGTTTGCGTAACGAGCACGGCAATGATACGTTGCGCAACACGCCGGTGTAGCTCAGTCGGTAGAGCAGCGCACTCGTAACGCGAAGGTCGCAGGTTCGATTCCTGTCTCCGGCACCAGAGACCAGTTTCCAGAAGTCTATGACTGTCTACGAAACACCCCGCAAAGCCCGCCTAGCGCGGGCTTTGTTGTTTCTGCCTGTCTCGTTTTGTCTCTGGGCATCTACGCGATTTAGGGATATGGTTAGGGATATCTCGGTTCGACAAGGAAACGTATCCCTATGGCGCGCACAGTGGTGCCTCTCACCGATCCCAAATGTGATGCGGCCAAGCCTCGGGAGAAGGACTACAAGCTGTTCGATGGCAAAGGCCTATACCTGCTGGTGAAGCCGTCAGGCGTCAAGACTTGGCGTATGAAGTACACCAAACCTGATGGCCGTGATGGTTTAGCTACGTTTGGCAACTATCCGGCGCTCGGCTTGAAAGCGGCCCGGGAGCGACGCGCTCAGGCACTTGAACTCCTTGCTGCTGGGAAAGACCCCATCGAGCAGGCGCGCTTGGACAAACAGGAAGCGGTCAATGCCCGGGCGAATACCTTCCGTTTGCTTGCAAAGGAATGGCATGCGGCCTGCGCTCGTAAGTGGACACCTGGTCATGCCTCCACCGTTTGGCGACGCATTGAATCCCACCTGTTGCCCACTCTCGGTGATCGTCCGGTCGCGGAGCTGAAAACACGGGATCTGCTTGTTCCGCTGAAAGCGGCGGAAAAGCGGGATACCTTGGATACGGCTGCACGCCTACGCCAGTACATGACGGGCATCCTTCGTATGGCGGTTCAGCATGGCCATCTAGATTTCAACCCTGCGATCGATCTGCAAGGCGCCACGGCTACCCGCAAAACAGCGCACCGGCCTGCTTTGCCATTCGAGCGCTTACCTGAGCTTCTCCAGCGGATAGATGCCGACAGCGGGCGCGGCCTGACCAAGCTCGCGGTGCAGTTGACCATGTTGGTGTTCATCCGCTCCAGCGAGCTCCGCTTCGCTCGCTGGGGAGAGATAGATATGGGGAGGCTGATGTGGGAAATCCCTGGCGAAAGGGTGGCTATTGAGGGTGTGAAGAACTCCCATCGAGGCTCCAAGATGAGCACGCCACACTTGGTGCCGCTCAGCCGACAGGCTGTAGAGGTGCTGGAGAAAGTTCGTAACCTCACTGGTCGTTTCGATCTGGTGTTTGCGGGTGACCACAATCACTGGAAGCCCATGAGCGAGAACACTGTGAACAAAGCACTGCGACGAATGGGGTATGACACCAAAGCAGAGGTATGCGGCCATGGTTTTCGGACAATGGCCTGTTCTGCGCTGGTTGAGTCTGGACTTTGGAGTAAAGACGCGGTCGAGCGGCAAATGAGCCACCAAGAGAGAAACACGGTGCGTGCCGCCTACATCCACAAGGCTGAGCACTTACAAGAGCGGAGACTTATGGTGCAGTGGTGGGCCGACTACCTGGATGCTAATCGCAGGGATGCAATTACTCCCTATGATTTTGCCCATGGGAGGTCCCTCCATCCATGAAGCAGACTGAGATGATGGTGGAGGGCATGACAATGCTTGTCCCATCAAAAGCCGGTGTACGAGGTGTAACCCGTGTAACGGATCAGGCCAAGACGCTGAAATCATTGGGGATTAGGCACGTAACACCGACCAAAATAATTTCGTACATCCGGTGTAACCTCGCGGTCCCGTGTAACGCCAAAAGCCCCTCGCCCGCCTGCTGGCCTATGCGCATGCTCTCTCAGGTCAAAGAAAATCGCGGGTTCGGCGCAAACTGCCGGGGCGTGGGGGAATGTTGATGCAGCCTGACTCTTTGTCCATTGATGGGCTGGCCATCCATCCGACCCGGACCGAATCCAGCACCATCAGGGAGCATCTGAAGCGCCTTCCAATCTTCAGTGGTTACGCTTCAGAGGTTGATGCCGTACTGAACATCATGGAGCGCTGCCGCCACTGGCTCCCGGAGGAAGTCGGCGCAGAGCTGAGCAATGCTGCACTGCAATATAATGACGCGATCTACCAGGTGATTTCTCACTACGGGGCCAGGCAACTTGTAGCCCAGTTCCGGAACTATACCGGGCTCGTAACGGCGACAGATGTGCAAGTTATTGCTGCTTTCGCGTTGGCAAATGCTATCCACGCTTTATGCGGCTTGGCCGAACACTTGATTACACAAGGTCAAGAGATACCCGCCCTTGAGTACTATCAGATGCACCTTTGCTGCATTGAGGACTACGTGCCAGGTGCTAGCGCCTGGCTGGAACCTGATGAAAACGCAGCATGCTGTGAGATAGGCGAGTTGGCCAACGCAGCGTCGAGGCATGCGGACACCAAAATCGACGGGGTGTTGAGTGGGGTTGCTCGGCGCCGGGAAGGCTTGGAGAGCCGTGATCAATCCATAGAAGCGAAAGCGCTGGAACTCATCAACGCAGGAACAGCCATGCACAATCTGAACAGCAAGCTACGTGCCTGGCAGGAGCGCGAAACAGGGGCGTCGCTATCGAAGGTTCAGATGGGGGCAATTCTAAAGCGCATTCCTTGGCTGGGTTATGGCCCTCCCAGTTCACTAAGCAAAAAGTAAAGTGAACCTTCTCAGCTAGGTAGCCCCTGCATAGGCTCCGCCCTGTAAAACCAATACAGGGATACAGCTATGACACTCCAACCCGCACCGCTGGGCGGCTCTGCAATCGATCAGCCGGCCAGGCTCATTCGCATGAAAGAAGTTGTAGAGCTCGTGGGGCTTGCACGCCCAACGATCTACAAGCTGATGAGCCAACCTGAAAGCACCTTTCCTCAGCCTGTGAAGCTCACTGACAGCACCGCTCGCGGCGCTCCCGTGGCCTGGGTTTTATCTGAGGTTCAGGCCTGGACGCGCGCTCGCATCGCTGCGCGTGACAAGGTGGCGGCATGACTCCCATTTTCCTCCCTCACGCAGCGCTCGATGCAATCGACGAACTGGGTCAAAAGGCTCCAACACATGGGCGGTTGGTGCGCTTGCAAAAACTGCGGGACGAAGCGCTGGCCAAAGGGGCGCACGTACTGCTGCTGATTTGGCCGACTCTCGATTGGGGGCTACTGGCTATCGAGACGCCTGGCGACGTGACGATTCGAGATGCGGCGCAGTTGGTTCCCAACGTGCTCGCCAATCCCGATGCACTAGGGCAGATGTATGAGAAGGCGCGGCAGGGCCGCAATCTCACCTGGCTCAAGCTTGAGCGCCGCCCGGCCGCCGCCCACTAACGAGAACGCCCCCGGCTGCAACCGAGGGCGTCTGAGGATATTCACTTTGCCCGCCTACTCTATGCCATGGCCCAGAGCCATGCAACCTGCCCGCACCTATCAGCTTGCGCCTCGTCGGCTCACACGTTACTCTTCGCAGGTCGCTGCAAATTCAGCGACCGGGTTTGGCGACCCGACGAAATCAAGGCGCACAAGCGCCCCTATCACGAATGCTGGCGCTTTTTTTGTGCCCGCATTCCCGTGTTATGGCGGCTGTGCGTGGGAGACCTTCGGGTCTGCCGGGTTCCTTGATTCCCGGTTCGCCAACCTGCGCACAGCTGCCACCCTAAATCGTTTGGCGACGATCAGTGGCAGCTCCTCAAATCAAGGAGCTCCGCCCATGCACGCCCTCAATCCGTCTGCCCTCCAGAACCACATTGCTGCCCTGAAGGCCCGTGCCATTGCGGCACTGCACGCCGACTCGTCCCTCTCCGTCCGCTTGGCGCGTTACAACGCTGCGATGGCCCGTGCTCGCGCCCTGGAAGCAAACGGGGGTGCCCAATGACCAATCCAACACAGCACTTTTCTCAGCCAGAAGACCTGCTATGCATCACAGCAAATGCGCCAGTAGGCGTCCCGATTGATGCGCTCACCTGCGCCATTGAGCGAGCCCAAGCAGTGCTGTGCTTGGTAGAGGATCAGTTTGAGAGTGAGCACGGGCAACGCCTCGCTAATAGTGTGATCCTCGGCGCCCTGTGGGATGTGCGCGGAACGCTAGAGCAGATTCGTACCCTAGTCGTGCATGCCGATGACTCGACCTCTCATGTCGCGGAAGGGGGCCGGAAATGAACGGGCACTTTCAGGTCAATACCGTAGGTGGGGGCACCTTCTCAAAGCACAACTCGTTGAATCAACCGCTCTTCAAGGTGTGCCCTGGTGTTTCCGGCGAGGAAGCTTTGGAGCAGGCGTCGGTGCTCATGAGCTGCGTAAACAAACTGACCCAGTTGGCTGGCGTAAGCGAAGACAACAATGCTCTGGTGTGGGCGGCACACTATCTGGGCGAGCAGGCTAAGGCGCTTGTCGATGATGTGACCACTGGGATTCAGATTGCCGAGGGTGGCCAAGCATGAGCAGGACTACCCCCAATTCGCGACATCCGACCTTTGCCCAGGTCAAAGCGGCTTCCCTAGTGGCGATTGATCGCGTGCTAGCCCACTGGCTTCCCAATGGCAAGCGTGTAGACGGCGGCAAGGAATACACCGCTCCCAACCCAACCCGAGCTGACAAGCATTCAGGATCGCTCAAGGTGAATCTGGCCAAAGCTACCTGGTGCGACTTCGCCACCGGTGACAAAGGCGGCGATTTGATCGACTTGGTGCGCTACCTTGATCGCGGCACCGATGTGGAAGCTTGCAACAAGCTGGCGGCTTTCCTCGGTGTCGAGGCAACAAATAGCACCAACGTCACACCACCCACTGGCCAAGCCAAAAAGCCAGAGTGGGTGCCTGTGTCGCCCATTCCTGAGCAGGCAATGCAGAAGGTGCTGCAAGCGCACCGGCAGCACGGTAAACCTTCCAAGGTTTGGATTTATCGTGACGCCAACGGTCAGCCACTTATGGTGCTGTACCGTTTTGACCTTGGGCCGGATGAGAGCGGCGCGGCGCGCAAAGTCTTCGCACCCCTCACCTGGTGTAAAAACTCTGCTAACGGCTCGCTGGCCTGGCGCTGGCAGGGCTTATCGGAGCCACGCCCCCTCCTGCGCCTTGATGACCTGGCTAAACGTCTCTCGGCACCAGTCGTATTGTGCGAGGGTGAGAAGGCCGCTGATGCCGCTGCCGATCTGTTGCCCGAGCATGTTGCCACCTGCTGGCCTAACGGGACGAACTCTTGGCAGAAGGCTGATTTCGCGGCGCTAGTCGGGCGTGACGTATTGCTGTGGCCAGACAACGACGCTCCAGGCTTGAAGTGCATGGATGCCTTGGCGGATCACCTGCGAAAGCTCGGAGCAGCCACGGTACGAACGGTAGCCTTGGCGGTGTTCGGGCAACTCCCTGGTATGGACGGTGAGCGCCCCACTTTCGCCCTAGGCGGTGAGTGGGGCGACGGTGACGATGCGGCGGATGCCCAATCCAAAGGCTGGACTGCTCAACACTTGGCAGAGCTGCAGCGCACCGGGGAGCTGTTCGCCCTCGTACCTGCCGCCACACCCACCCCCACCAAGCAGAGCAAGACCACTGGCCAGGCCAAGCGGCAACCCGAGAAGAAAACCGCCCCGGTCCCGAGCGGCTTCCGTGTCACCAAGGATGGGGTGTTCTATGTCGGTGAGGATGGCGAAGCACGCCCGGTTTGTTCACGGCTAGAGATATTGGCTCGCACCCGAGACGAAAAGGGCCACGGCTGGGGCCTGCTGGTGGAGTTTGATGACCCGGATGGGGCCAGCAAACGCCTCAACATTCCGGCCAGGGCGATGGCGGGTGACTTTGGCAAAGAGGTGCTTGCGCCACTGGTCGATATGGGACTGCGCCTGGCGCCCGTGCGTACCGCTCGCAATTCGCGTAACGACCTGCAGAGCTACTTGCAAGGCTATGACGGCTCCGAGCGCGCTCGCTTGGTCACTCGTCTGGGCTGGCATGGGGATGCTTACCTAGTGCCGGATCGGCAGATCGGTGCCAGCACGGAATACCTGCACTTTTATGAAGCCGGCGCCCAGCTTCCACCCATTACCCAAGTTGGAACACTAGAGCAGTGGCAACAGCAAATCGGTACTTTGTGCGTGGGGAACAACCGCCTGACGTTCGTCGTGTGCGTAGCTTTTGCTGGAGCGGTGCTGCACTTACTTGGCCATGAATCAGGCGGCTTCCACCTCTACGGCGACAGCTCGGGCGGGAAGACCACCCATTTACAGGTGGCCGCTTCGGTTTGGGGAGGGCCACGCCTGGTGCGGTCCTGGCGTTCTACCGATAACGCGCTGGAGAGTATCGCGGCGGCACACTCCGACGGCCTTCTGGTGCTTGATGAAATCGGGATGTGCGATCCACGGATCATCGGGGAGACGGTCTACATGCTTGGCAACGGCACAGGCAAAGCCCGGGCGAATGACCGTGGGATGAGCGGGCGCCAGGTACAAGAATGGCGACTGCTGTTCCTTTCCACGGGGGAAAAGACCCTTGCGCAGCACATGGCCGAAGCAAACAAGGATTTGAAAGCGGGTATGGAAGTACGGCTATTAGCCGTGCCGGCTGATGCCGGAAAAGGACTGGGGTTGTTTGAGGAGCTGCATGGTTTTGAAGATGCCGCTGCGCTTTCGGATGCGCTGAAAGCCCGTGTGACCAAGTCCTACGGATCACCTGCACTGGCATTCCTGTCGGCCCTGTGCGACCCGGTCAAACTACGCGCCTATATAGCCATGGTCCGCAGTACAGTGGAGCGCTTTACTGCAGAGGCACTACCAGTCACTGCGAGCGGACAGGCTCAGCGAGCGGCTACTCGCTTTGGGTTGGCAGCAGCGGCTGGAGAGTTGGCCACCGCCCTTGGCGTTACCGGGTGGCCGGATGGCTTAGCTCTCGACTCTGCCCGCGTATGCCTGAAGGCTTGGTTGGCTGAGAGAGGCGGCGCCGGGAACATGGAGGGCGATGCAGTTCTTGCCCGCCTCCGCCAAGTGATCGAGAGGTTTGGAGAAAGCCGCTTTACGCGTTGGGAATCTGCGGCTGCCAAGGTCGATGAACATGGTCCACGCACCCTTGATCGACTCGGTTTCCGTAAGTCGATGGAGCACGGTATGGGTGACACGGCGCACACGACGACGACCTATTACGTACTCCCCGAAGCTTGGCGCTCTGAGATCTTCCGAGGCATGAACCTCAATGCAGTGAATAAAGAGCTACTGCGGCGTCGAGTGCTGGAGCCGGGCAAAGATGGCAAGGCCTCCACCTCCGTGCGTCTACCTGGGCTCGGACTACAGCGCTGCTATGTCGTTGTGACGATCCCTGAACCGGCTGAGAACGAAGCGCAGGCCGCTTGAACCACCACCTCTAATCCATGAGGTAGCGATGGCAGCGAGTGGTCTTGCCAGCCCCGGTCACAACACAATCCCATTTTTAGGTATCGATTATGAATGAACTCAAAAAACAGCGAGATGAACTGATTGCTGAACGTGATGCGCTTGAGGCCAGTATTCCAGGTCAACTCTCCGCTTGGCGAGACATGCCGAATGCTTGGCGCAACGGCAATTGTGTAGGTAGCCCTGAGGCTACCGCAGCCGCGGAAAAGATTTCTGCTGATGAGTGTCGCGTCCGTAGCATTTCTGCGGAACTGGAGAAGCTCGACAACGAGATAGATTATCGTGAGCGCCTCGAAAATGCCGAGGAAAGCAAGACACAAGCCCGCCAGCTCATGTCTGATTCAACTCGCGCGATCTCCATCTTGGAGGGGAAGCGCAGGCTCCTCTTTGGACGCCTCCAAGCAATTCAGAAAGATATGGAGTTGGCGCTTGACGCGGCTCGACAGGCCGAGCTGGACGCGGCAAACCTGTATGCACGAAGTATCGCTTCTGGTGACAGCAAAGGTGAAAAGGCGGCAAACACCGAGATGCAGAAAGCAAGTAACCAGCTCGTTGAGGCGGATGAACACGCAAGGCGCCAAGAACTGTTGACGACTGCTTTGCAGGCAGAGATTGACTCGCTCGACGCACAGATCGCACATGCTCAGAAACAAGGGCACGAGGCGCAGAGTGCAGCTTTGGCTGCTACCGAGATAGCTCTCGGTGATGAGTGGAATCACTTGGCTGAGAAGCTTGCGGTCGTGGGGGCTCGGATCCTGGCCGCCAATCGTCATCGCGGTGTTGCTGGCATGGCGTTATCAAGGTTATCGATTCCTGGTTTCGGTCCTTCAGCTAGAGAGCTCCAGAGAGATGATGTGCTAGACCGCTCTAAAGGCGTCACCCTAGCAGACCTGCTGGAAGCGTAATCCCGACACAGCCCGCAGATGCGGGCTGTTTTATGGTTGAGGTGCTCCTACGTGTCATCTAATCCAAAAGGCGGCTGCGACAAGCTAGTGGATGGCCAGTTTAGGTCGACATATTCTGTTCACTAGTGCCCGATAAGGACCAAAAACGTCCCTTTCCGGAAGGCCGCAATCGGCCAGCAGCAGCCTTTCAGGGCGGGGCAGAAAGGTACGTCTGACAAAACACCTAACCCGATCCCTAATGGCGACCAGCACGCCGATACGATCAGGGGCTGCGGTGTCTTTCCAAGTGCAAGGCAACATAATCATCTATCACCCAGAGTGAGGAGGTTGTGCGCAACAACCTAGGTAGCTCAGGATCGTTTACTGATGGCAATAAGCCGCATATGATGCACTAACTGAAAGAATATCAGCCCCAAGGGCCTTAGCAATGGAAGCTAATCGTGAATATCTGCGCTCACGACATCGCGCTACTCAAGCCCGGCAGCTTGTTGCTACCGCGATCACACCCGTACACGCCCCTCACCTCACTAAATGCCATGTGTGCCGTCGAACCGTTTGGGGGGCACGCAATTGCAGCGCTTCTCAACCGTTCAGAATAGCCGGTTCCAACCCGACAACGAGTGCTGAGCGCTATATATGAGACTTCATGAAGTTAAGGCTCGCGAGTTGAACGGTAGAGATACCATTCACCGATTTAAGGCCCAATTCAAAGCGGCAAGCCTTGAATGTTTAGCACTCCTCGAAGACTGCGCCATTGAGCGAGTCTTTTGCGACTACCATGAAGATTACGTGGTCAAGTTTGTGGATGGCGGGGAGATTTACTACCGCTTCGTGCAGGTCAAAACAAAGACTAAGCAGAACCATCTTTATAATATCCTAGAGATATTTGGCATCAAAAAAACCAAAAAAAACGGCCACGATTTACCTAACAGTTTTGCGGGCAAGATGTTGTTGCATGCAGATAACTTCGGTGACGCCTGTCACTCTCTCGTCATCTTAACGAACATCAACTTCGACGATGATGTCGAAGGGTTGATCAACGATGCACAATCCGGCAGTGTTGTATCCAAACACACGGCAACGCTCATAACTGAAACTAAAAATCTTGTACCAAGTCTGGCAACAAAGACCGATAAGGAAGTTCTCGCCTTCCTGTCGCACCTAAAGCTAGTACCTCGCCAGCAAATCTTAAACGAGGACGACGATAACTTCGTTTCAAGCGCACATGGTCAGATTTACAAGTACAGTGAAATCAATCTTACTCCGAAGGAAGTTAGGCTTCTGATTATTCAGCTTCTATCGCTAATAGAAAGCAAGTCATCAGAGGAAATAAATGACAGCATGACCGAGAATATGCTCAATGATAAAGCGAGTGTGACGCTCGATGACATGCTCGATATTCTTGCCATTTCTCGCCCGGCCTATTATCTCCTAAGAAATGGCGGCGATCCGAACGCTATTAAAAGTGTTTCAATTCTTCAACGCGTATTAAAGCGGAACAACTATAAAGAAGAAACGCTTAACTCATTTGCAAATTTCAAGTCGCAGTGGGAAACTTGGTATCGAGTTAATAGGCACACAATCCAGGAGCTAAAACTACTTGAGCTGATGGATGAAATAACAAGTCTGACAGATAACCTGGCTGTCGGCAAAATAGACATGAAGACGATTACAGGCGCTGTCGTCAAGCTAACAGTTAATCTTCGCACGCTATTAAATCGCAATGACCTAACTGAAGAGCTGGTTTTTGGAGCGGTACTGTCTGAAATAGTGAAAGGAGAGTCTTCATGAATTTTCGTGAGGCTGTGGCTGCAGCAAGCGCTGAGTCCCAAAGTCTTAATTTCTCGTACTCACCAAGAAACAGGTCTGACGTTTTGGGCAATGAGACTTTGTTTCATATCCCATTAATCGCACTGACAATAATTTTACTCGCGCGTAGCCAAGCAAAACCCAAACGTAACGACATTGGCATGCTGGTTGGGCAGTGTTTTGAACAGAGCATTGCCAGTTTTAAGGGGTCAGCGCAAGAACTAGGTTGGTCTGCAAATTTAAGAGTAAGAACAATTAAGGCGCTGACGTTCTTGGAAGATGCCGGGATGGTCGTCGTTAACAAACATAACTCTCGGATCGATGCGGCAGAGTCTGGCAAAAAATTCATAGACAAAGTTATGAGTGAAGAAAGCCACCTTTGCGTGGCGCTATTAACCATAAAAAGATCATATAGAAACATCTGTAAAGAGCGTGACATCGAGGCCAAACTAGATGAAATTTGAATCCCTGCAGTTCTTTGCAAGCCATGGTGGTGGATGGGGCTCTCAAGAGCTGAAGTTTGGTAAATCTGTTACTCAGCTATATGCCCTTAATGGTAGTGGGAAAACACCTCTAATCCAATCCATCATGTTTTGCCTCGGATTAGACGTCCAGTTTCGTGAAGACATTATTCGGAATACTGGAAAGGTCGTCCTGCGAGTAAATATAGATGCGAACTTACTTTCCTTTGAGCGGAAGGTAGGAGAGAGATACGATATCACCATTAGCAGCGATGGCAGAACTATAGATCGCTTCTATAACGATGAAGACTTTTCAAGGTTCATGCTGGGCATCTTGAAACTAAGGTCTGAGCGACTGACTACCAATAGTGACACCGCTACAATTCCGTATTTCTCGGCGATACTTCCACTATTTTATTTAGACCAAGACACCGGTTATTCCGACTACTACGTTCCGCCGCGACATAGCTTTATCAAAGCTCAGTATTCCGAAATGATTCGCTTGGCCGTGGGCCTCCCTGCCAGAAGCTCATTCGACGCGGCCAAAAAGACGATTAATCTCAAAAAAGAGCTCGACTACCTGGATAAGACTATCACAGATAGCCGTAAGCTCATGGAAAGGCTCCGGCAAGACCTCCCAGCCGCTCCACGACTTGAAGCAGATATTGAGCGTGATATTACCTCACTCAAAGCTCGTCTTGATGAGTTGAAGACGACCAAGGATATTAAAAGCGAGACATTAAACAGCTTCGACTTCTTGATTGCCGATCTTCGTCGCCAGCACCGGGAGATAGCCTCGCAGCATATAACCCTAGAGTCGAGAATTCGCAGTTCGTCTCAAATACGAGATGAGATCGAAAGCGAAATCGAGACCTTGGATTTGAATGAGCAGGCTCGTCGTGCATTCATTTCTTTTAGCGAAATATGCACAACCCCCTCGTGCGGGATGTTTCTCGTAAGCTCTGACTCGTATGGCAAAAGTTTGCTCTATCTCAAAGACCAGCTGAAAGACCTGGAAGCCGTGACCGTCGCGAATATACAGCAGGCCGAAGCCCTACAGACCAAGATGACTTGGCTTGAAGCACAAATTGCTGATCTTTCCGCGAAGAGAGGGATTGCAGAGCGCGAAGCAGGGATTGAAATGTTCATTGAGGCGATCAGTAAAATCGCCTCCGAACTTTTCGAGTTAGAGCTCGAAAAAGGTCAACAGCAGAAATACAAGAGCCAAGAAGGTAAGCACCTCGAACTGCTGAATCGGCGAGAGGCGGTTCAAAACGAGCTAGAGTCTCTCGGAAAAACCAGAGAGCAATCTCCGGATGTAATGCGATTTAAGCTCGCGTTAGCCGAGAAAATGGCCCGTTGGCTCGACATCCTCAACTCCAAGAACATCTCCAGAGAGATCCAGATCGACAGTGATCTGAAGCCAATTCTTGGCTCAGAGAAGCTTGGGATCATCAAAGGAAGCTCCAAGGCTCGTACGGTGCTTGCATTCCACGCTGCGCTATTTGAAATCTGCACCGACAATCCAGCCTCGCCCTTCCGAACATTGATATTCGATACCCCTCGGCAGCAGGAGATTCACTCGGAGGACCTGGATGCGTATATCAAAGAGCTCAAAGTAGTGGCTTTAAAAAATAATGCTCAGATTATCTTCTCGACTACCAGCTACCGCTTCGAGATCGACCCAGCGACGGATGAAGAATGGCTTCCAAAGTTCGGTGGTTTTGAACAACCAATGTACCTCGGATATTTCAATGATATCCTTGAATCATAGGCTTCAGTGCTCCGAACCGCTCCAGCGGTACGGCCAATCCCTTTCATTGTACAAGGTACTCCATGACAGCGTTGGTTCAGTTTCTTCGCTTTATTGGCCAGGTTGTTCTTTATGAAGACAGTAGTTCAGGCGCGACCTTGAATTGCCCGTTATTTTGTAGTTGTTAAATGGCTGCTTTTGGCCGATTGCTGCCATTCGATACCGGCAGCTTTGGGTCGATGGCTGCCGATCGTTAAGGTTCGCTTCCGCCCCATAGCTGCCCTACGCTGCGGGCCGGAGGTTAGGACAGCCGGGCATGACTTAACGTTTTCGAAGAATTGACTTACGGTAAAATCTGTGTCGAAACGCCGGACCTGCGAGTCAGGTTCGCATCTCGAAGTTTCGCCGTTGCCTCCGTAATTTCTCGGACAATAGTCTTAGCCTGCGCCGCCGGTATTTCAACACGAGAATGGGTAATTCGGTTTCTGACAATCATGTGAGACCGGATGCTCCGAAACTCCTGAGCCGTAAATACTTCTTCCTTTTTCGCGTATTCCAGCATCATGCTGAGAGTTGATCGAGAGGCAAAGAGGTCAAGACCAGATAGCTCAAATAGCTGTCGAAGATCATGCTCGAGAAGTGAAAATGCGGCAATGACCGCTGCACGATATTCCTTCTTTTGCAAGAGTCGATTTGGCTCATCTTCAAGTGAAGGTGAGATCCGAGAGAACGCTTCGGCAAATGCAGTCTCAATAGCCTTGATGAAGTTAGAAGCCTCTTCGTCCAGCGACCTAGGACGTCTTATGACTTGGTGATTAGCGACATCAAAAGGCAAAGTCGATTGATCTTCGGCAATCAAAATCAGAGGTTTTGCCAAGCCCTCTTGAGAAATTGCCATACCTACTTCAAACATGGTGTTTTGTGAACTGAGGTCAGCCACAACGATTGCAGAACGCTCAATGAGGGCGTACACCTTGGCCATGAGACTGTCGCCCGGAGTGGCCACATCGGTAGCCATGATGGGGCTGAATCCGTATCGCTCGGCAATCGGGTATATGCGCGCCTTATAAACTGCGGCGTACCGAGTTGGGACGGAAAAGAACGCAAGGCGGCTCTGAGCACTTGAGGGAAGTGACAACTCAGCTTGCGGCTCTGGTTCTGTGGCCATGCTAAGGGAGATAACCTTCGAGGACCAGTATTCCCGAAGCTCACGGAACACGATTTCCAAGATCTCTCCATACGAACGATTTGGTGTCTTCGGAAGGTTGATCACCTTTACACCGCGCCGCTCATAACGCGCAACGGCATGCGCAGGTGCTCCAACCTGAAGCACGTAAGCCGGTCGCCGGAGTGCTCCCAGCCGTTCCCTGACGACTTGCCAAATTTGTCGAAAATCAGGGTCATCGAGACTGTAGCCGATGAAAAGCGCGGTGTGATCTATCAGGAGGCTTGAGAGGTGGGTCGCAAGTAAGGGAAGACTTGTGACGAACGCGTCGTAATCTTCTTCTGTAACGACCAATCGATTGGGATGGTGGAGGTCGCCGTGGAGTTTCAGCAGCCTGACTCCAGCTTGAGAGTCGCCTACTGCAAGTTGGTCCTCTGAAATTAGAGGGATGCAGTATTTGCTAATTCTCGCATACGCCTGTTCTAGTAAAAAATCGAAGTTGGTAGTTACTACGCGCTCGAAAGGGATCTTGCAGAACTCCTCGTGGGTCTTTGCTGGCTGGATCGTTGTTATGAGTAGCGCCGATGAAAGTAGCTCGACTAGCTTCACCCGAGTGAACTCATGCGAGTAAGCGGATAGCGCCTCAACCGCAGATGTATACTGGTATTCGGGCAGAGCTGAGGCCACCCTCTTCCCTAATCCATCCCAATCGAGCATTTTTTTGCCCTTGGGGATTTTGGCATTAAGCGAAAAGCCGGCCCCGACAAATGGGAGGCAGCGGCCTTGTACCATGTCTTCGAGAAATGGCTCTGGAAAGTGACCAAGGTAGTCCGGCACAGGAGGGGTCCTTGAGAAGGTGACTGCTATTTAGCGACATTGGCACAGCATAACGTTCCTTGTCGCTTGATAAGTCCATGTTCATCTTGAGGATGGTCTCGAAAACTGCAACAGCCTCATAGTGAAATGTGACATGGGGACAAGCCGAGCTGCTTAATGAGCTTCAGCAGCGAGCTTGCGGGAGAGACTACTTGATTGCCGCAGCGACAGTCTATCGGCGGTGGCCGCTATGGGTCGATAGCGGACAGCCATGGTTACACCAGATCTGTTGTTACACTAATCAGAGCAGAGCGAGTACATCAAGGTGTACACCTTTTAAGCCTTTAAGATCAATGGGTTGTGTGCCGTCGTTACACCCAGTACACCTGTTACACGACTCCTAGAATGGCGGTTATCTAGCGACCCCAAGCCCCCTATTTGCTCGTGCCTTCAGCGGCTGAAGCAAGGTCTCACTTCCCGACCCTCGGCGCCGCCGGGGACCCTGAGAGATGTGACTAGATACGGGGCAGGAAACCCGCGGCTTTTTATTAGCGGAAGGTTGGCCAGGTTAGTGAACTGGTTAACAAGGTAAACTCAGTGAGAATGTGCAGTTTCTCGAACAGGCAAGCTGATCTTTGCACCTTCGGTAACGTTTCGGTTAGGGCCCCAGATGCTGAGGCCGTCCGATAGCTTGTGAGGTTGCCGGCTGGGCTCGGTCATGCACGCATGACTTTATTCCAATCTAACTCATACCCTGCCTCTTCGAGCTCCCTTCCGAGGGCCTGCTTCCAGTTTCCCTCAAGCGATTCATACACTACACCCGCATAGTCGCTAGGAATTTCCAACGATCCCCGCTTCAAAGCACAGACCCTTCCCCGTCCCAGGCGACCAATGAAATACCCAAGCTCCAAAATCACGTTCTGGCGAGCACGGGGTGAGGGTGTACCACCTTTGACGCAACCCTCATCATCGGGGGTGAGAAGTACTACAGCAAATCCCACCCCACCGTACCTCTCCACCTTCTCGATCACGGTCCGGCCTTGGTTGGCCTGCTCATGCAAGATGATGGCGTCAAAGCCGATTCTCTCTAGGAAGCGGGCTACCATCTCGCGAGAACCATCGTCGTGGCCGTGGACTACAAAAACTTGTCTGGACAGCGCTGTCGGTGCGCTATGGTCTGAAAGGAGAGCGGCCTCTTCCTGCTGGTAGTCGGCTAAGTCTTCCTCGAGCGACCGCTGGCCTTGGGTGAGTAGCGCTATAGACCGTTCGAAGTTTTTTCTCATCCGACCTTCATAGTCTGGAGACGGCGCGCCTCTCCTGACAATACCTGGTCGCCACGAGAGAACGGCAGCACTTTCTAAGTCCCTGTAAGTCGTAGAACTCTCACCAAAACACCGCTCTAGGGTCTGTCTGATCGACACCTCTAACCCTTTAAGCGCAGCGGTTGGACCCTGGCGAAGGCTACTCAGATCGAAAGCTTGAAGCTCATTGATGCGTTCACCTAACCGCTCAATTCCTTTCTGGATGTTCTGAACACGAATAGGGGGAGCAGAAGCTTGGTTCGTTGAGGGGTTGGTTCGGGCCATCGAATAAGGACTCCATGTGGGGGAGCAAAACACTATCCGATCCAACACAATCGCGCAGCATTCGTGAGCTGAAGGTAGTGGCATGAGTCTTTGTCCCCAGTGGACTGGCAACTGGTGGATCGGGGTCTAGGTAATGCATGGGTGAGTAGATTTATGTTTAGGGATACGTTTAGGGATACGTTTTGTCGTTTTGAGTCAGGTGGCCCAGTTTTTACTGGGATAGATCCATCATATTAGGTTCCTGTCTCCGCACTAACACCCAGAAGTCACCGCAGTCCTTGCAGTGCGGGCGTTTTGTTTCTAGCTATCTCAGCAGGCCTCATCACTGACCAGATGTAGCTAACCTGCACGCGTCTGCTGTGACATGGTTGCTGTATGCAGAAGACCATCTTGAATCGCCCCTGGTTTCGTAGACACCTCCAAGCCTCATAATGAGGCCCAAATAGGAGGTGCCATGAGTCGTCAGCGTTACCCTGAAGAATTCAAGATC
>NZ_JBLIYU010000025.1:0-38133 GCF_057480815.1 Pseudomonas sp. P106(2024)
TTGTACGGAGATCGGTTCATCAGGCCGACCTGGTGAAAGTCAGGGCCTGCCTGACGGCAGGCCGTTACCGGCCCGCACACAAAAAATCTGACACTTCCATGTCGACATCACCTACGAATGTGCTTACAAAAACCAAAAACAATCATCTGTGAAGCCGAGGCCGAAGCCAACCCCCTCAAACCCAAACTCGCGAACTGGCCACCCCCACCACCAACACCCCAATCAATAAATTAACCCCCACCAACCGCCGAATCCGCCCCAGCACCCCAGCCCCCGAAGCCCAATCCCCAGCCTCCACCGCCGTCCGCAGTTCAGGCAGCAACAAAGACTGAATCCGCATGAACAACGCAAACATGACAATCCCCCCGCCAATCATCACCTGCACGTAACGAGGCGCGGTCTCGAACCCGGCAAACCGCAGGTGAATCATCCCGACCCCGCTGACAGCCAACACCGCCACCGCCAGCCAGACCCATCTGAAGAACCGCTGGAAAACCTCCACCCACAACCGCAGCCGCGCAGGCCCCTCCAGCGCGGCAACCGATGCCGGCCGCAGCACCAGCCAGGCGAAGAACATCCCCCCGACCCAGACAAGGGCGGCCAGGACATGCAAGGTGTAGGGCAGGGCAAAGGCAAGCATCCGGATCTCCATGCGGCACAAAGGGCAATAGCGGGGTATGATAGCCGGCCCATGCGAAACACTGAAAATATATCCAGCCCTCCGGGCGCCTGCAGACCATGATCAGCAACGAACTCAAAGCCACCATCCAGGGCGCCTACTCGCGTTTCCTCGAAGCCAAAAGCCTCAAGCCACGCTACGGCCAGCGCCTGATGATCGCCGAAGTGGCCAAGGTACTCGGCGACATCGCCTGCGACGACGACGGCCGCCGTGCCGGCGAGCCCGCCGTGGTGGCCGTCGAGGCTGGCACCGGTACCGGCAAGACCGTCGCCTACAGCCTGGCCGCAATCCCCGCCGCAAAGGCTGCTGGCAAGCGCCTGGTAATCGCCACCGCGACCGTGGCCCTGCAGGAGCAGATCGTCTTCAAGGACCTGCCTGACCTGATGCGCAACAGCGGGCTGAACTTCAGCTTCGCCCTGGCCAAGGGCCGCGGCCGCTACCTGTGCCTGTCCAAGCTCGACGTCCTGCTGCAGGAAGGCCATGCCCAGTCGGCCACCGCCCAGCTGTTCGAGGAAGAGGGCTTTCGCATCGAGGTTGACGAGCGCAGCCAGAAGCTGTTCAACAGCATGATCGAGAAGCTCGCCGGCAACCGCTGGGACGGCGACCGCGACAGCTGGTCCGAAACCATCGAGGACCAGGACTGGGCTCGCCTGACCACCGACCATGGCCAGTGCACCGGCCGGCATTGCCCGAACTTCCAGCAGTGCGTGTTCTACAAGGCCCGTGAAGGCATGGGCAAGGTCGACGTGATCGTCACCAACCACGATATGGTCCTGGCCGACCTGGCCCTGGGCGGTGGCGCCGTGCTGCCCGACCCGCGCGACACCCTGTACGTGTTCGACGAAGGCCACCACCTGCCCGACAAGGCCATCGGCCACTTCGCCCACTATTCGCGCCTGCGCTCCACCGCCGACTGGCTGGAGCAGACCGCCAAGAACCTGACCAAGCTGCTGGCCCAGCATCCGCTGCCGGGCGACCTTGGCAAGTACATCGAGCAGGTCCCGGAGCTGGCGCGGGAAGTCCGCGCCCAGCAGCAGTTCATGTTCACCCTCTGCGAGCAGGTGGCGGATTTCCGCGCCGGCGAGGACATGGAAGGCCGTGACCGTCCGCGCTACCGTTTCGAAGGCGGGGTGGTGCCTGAGCAGATCCGCGAGGTCGGCATCGAGCTCAAGAAAGGCTTCGCCCGCCTCAACGACCTGTTTACCCGCCTGGCCGACCTGCTCAAGGAAGGCATGGATGGCGAGAACAACATTGGTATCGCCAGCCACCAGGCCGAGGAGTGGTACCCGCTGTTCGGCAGCCTGGTGACCCGCGCCCAGGGCAACTGGGAACTGTGGACCGCGTTCACCGCCGAAGATCCGGAAGACAACCCGCCCATGGCCCGCTGGCTGACCCTGGCTGAAAGCGGCGCGCTGTTTGACATCGAAGTCAACGCCAGCCCCATCCTGGCCGCCGAGATGCTGCGCAAGAGCCTGTGGAACGTCGCTTATGGCGCTCTGGTGACCTCGGCAACGCTCACCGCCCTGGGCAAGTTCGACCGCTTCCGCATGCGTTCGGGCCTGCCCCGCGATGCCGTGCAATGCGTGGTGCCCAGCCCGTTCGTGCACGGTGACGCCGGGCTGTTGCGAGTGCCCGACCTGGGCGCCGACCCACGGGATGCCACCGCCCATACCGCAGCGATCATCCGCGAACTGCCGGCCATCGTCGAGGATGCCCGTGGCGCGCTGGTGCTGTTCTCGTCGCGCAAGCAGATGCAGGACGTGTTCGATGGCCTGGACCGCGACTGGCGCAAGCTGGTGCTGATCCAGGGCAACCTGTCCAAACAGGAGACCCTCAACAAGCACAAGGCGCGGGTCGACGATGGCCAACACAGCGTGCTGTTCGGCCTGGCCAGCTTTGCCGAGGGCGTCGACCTGCCGGGTGCCTACTGCGAGCACGTCGTGATCGCCAAGATTCCCTTCGCCGTGCCGGATGACCCGGTTGAAGCCGCGCTGGCCGAATGGATCGAAGCCCGGGGCGGCAACCCGTTCATGGAAATCGCCGTGCCCGACGCCTCGCTGCGCCTGATCCAGGCCTGTGGTCGGTTGCTGCGCACCGAGCAGGACCGTGGCGTCATCACCTTGCTCGATCGACGCCTGGTCACCCAACGCTACGGCAAGGCTATTCTCAACGCACTGCCACCCTTCCGACGGGAAATCGGCTGAGCGCCGGAGCAAGATGCTAGACCCGTTGTCCATTACTCGATTGCGAGCCCATGACGGGCTCCGAAGGAGAGTCACCGCCCTATGATCCGCCGCACCCTGCCTGTCGTGTTCTCCCTGTTGTTCAGTGCGCCCTTGCTGGCCGGGCAACAGACGCTGTTCAGCTTCGTGCGCCCGGCCTCGGTGGTGAATGTCGTCACCCAGGACGCCAACCTGCCGCAGTACAACGCGGAACAGACAGCCGAAGGCGAAGTGTTGCGGCGGGTGGTGTTCAACCCGGTGGCGCAGCCGACCCTGCGCCTCGCGCCACAAGGCGGAGCGTGGGACTGGAGCGCCGGCCAGGCACTGACCCTGCGCCTGCAGAGTGGCATGGACTGGGCGCTGACTGTCGATGTAACGGTGCAGAGCAGCGACGGGCGTACCCTCACCAGCCGCATCGACCTGCCGGCCGGGCCCGCGCAGACCGTGATGATTCCGCTCAAGGCCAGTTCACCACTGAGCCAGGGTATGCGCGCCGGGCCACCGATGCCCTGGACTTTCGAGGGACAACGCCTGCTACTCACCAGCAGTGAAGGCGCGGTGGACTTGGCGCAGGTCACTTCGATCAGCCTGAGCATTCCCGGCCCCAAGGTAGCCCAGAGCCTGTTGATCGAGAAAGTCGGCCTGCAGGATGACGACCAGGCGTTCAAGGCTGCCTACAGCGAATTGATCGATGCCTATGGGCAGTCGACTCGGGGCCGCTGGCCGGAGAAGATCGTCGGCGATGAGCAGCTCAAGGCCGCCGACAACCGTGAACAGGCACAACTCAAGGCCTGGCTGGCTGAGCGCGACAAGCTCAAGCTGGACACCTATGGCGGCCTGCTCGCGGGGCCGGCCTTCGAAGCCAAGGGCTTCTTCCGCACCGAGAAGCGCGACGGGCGCTGGTACCTGGTGACGCCCGACGGGCATCCGTTCTATTCGCTCGGCGTCAATGCCGTTGCCGCCGATGGCGGGCGCACCTATGTCGCCGGTCGCGAAGGCATGTTCAAGGGCTTGCCGGGCGAGGGCGACGCCATGACCGCCTTCTACGGCGAAGGAAACAATGATGACGGCAATGCCTCGTCCCAGGGTCGGGGCTTCAAGCAAGGGCGCTGGTTCGATTTCTATGCGGCCAACCTGCAGCGCACCTACGGCAAGCCTTGTCCGCAGGATGGCACGGCCTGCCCGGCGCCGGCCTTGGACGCCCAGCGCTGGCAGGCCCACACCCTCGATCGCCTGCAGGCCTGGGGCTTCAACACCCTCGGCAACTGGAGCGACCCGGCGCTCGGCCAGGCCAGGCGCCTGCCGTACACCTTGCCGCTGTCGATCGTCGGTGACTACGCCAGCATCAGCACTGGCATGGACTGGTGGGGTCGCATGCCCGACCCGTTCGACCCGCGCTTCGCCATGGCCACCGAGCGCGCCGTGGCCATCGCCGCCCGGGATCACCGCGATGACCCCTGGCTGATCGGTTATTTCGCCGACAACGAACTGGCCTGGGCCGCCCCCGGCGACGATCCCAAGGCACGCTACGGCCTGGCCTATGGCACCTTGCGCCTGACCACCGATGTGCCGGCCAAGCGTGCCTTCCTCAAGCAGTTGCGCGACAAATACCGCAACCAGCAAGGTTTGTCGAAGGCCTGGGGGATCGAGCTGACCGCCTGGGAACTGATGGAAGACCCAGGGTTCGAGGCGCCATTGCCCAATCCGGAGCACCCGGAAATCGAGCGTGACTACCAGTATTTCCAGCAGGTGTTCGCCGAAACCTATTTCAAGACCATTTCCGATGCCCTGAAGTGGCATGCGCCCAACCATCTGCTGCTGGGCGGTCGCTATGCGGTCAGCACGCCTGAAGCGGTGCAGGCCTGCGCCAGGTTCTGCGATGTGCTGAGCTTCAACTTCTATACCTTGAAGCCTGAAGACGGCTACGACTTCGTCCGGTTGGCCGAGTTGGACAAGCCGGTGCTCGTCTCGGAGTTCCAGTTCGGCTCCCGCGATCGCGGTCCGTTCTGGCCAGGCCCGCTGGAAGTCGCCCGCGAGGAAGATCGCGGGCCGGCCTATGCCAACTTCCTCAAGGCCGCCATGGCCCAGCCGATGATCGTTGGCGCGCACTGGTTCCAGTATCTCGACCAACCGGCCAGCGGCAGGCTGCTGGACGGCGAGAACGGCCACCTGGGCCTGGTGGCCATCACCGACGTGAGCTACCCGGGCTTCGTCGAAGCGGTGCGCCGGAGCAACCTGCAGAGCATCACGCAGCTACGCACCGAACTGGACAAGCCCGCTCCCAAAAAATGAGCGCTGTCCCTGGCAGCGCTTTTGTGGGAGCGGGCTTGCCCCGCGATAGCGTCCCACCAGGGAACATGGACACCCCTGACAACCACCCAGCCATATCCAGTTTGCAAATCGCCCAACTACTGAAACAATGCACCCCTTTGCAAGCCAGGCCGTACAGAGAGGTAGTCGGGTGCAGATCCAGGGTCACTATGAGCTGAAGTTCGAGGCGGTGCGCGATGCCTTCGCCGCGTTGTTCGAGGATCCCCAGGAGCGTGGTGCCGCATTGTGCATCCAGGTCGGCGGCGAGACCGTGCTCGACCTGTGGGCTGGCAGCGCCGACAAGGACGGCCGCGAGGCCTGGCACAGCGACACCATCGCCAACCTGTTCTCCTGCACCAAGACCTTCACCGCCGTCACCGCCCTGCAACTGGTGGGCGAGGGCAAGCTGGCCCTCGATGCGCCGGTGGCGCGCTACTGGCCGGAGTTCGCCCAGGCTGGCAAGGAGCAGGTCACCCTGCGCCAGTTGCTCAGCCACCGCGCAGGTCTGCCGGCCATCCGCGAGCTGCTGCCGGCCGAGGCGCTGTATGACTGGCAGGCCATGGTCGATGCCCTGGCCGCCGAAGCGCCCTGGTGGACGCCCGGCAGCGAACACGGTTACGCGGCGATCACCTATGGCTGGCTGATCGGCGAGTTGATCCGCCGCGCCGACGGTCGCGGCCCGGGCGACTCGATCGTGGCCCGCACCGCCCGGCCATTGGGGTTGGATTTCCATGTCGGCCTGGCCGACGACGCGTTCCACCGCGTGGCGCATATCGCCCGCGGCAAGGGCAACCCCGGCGATGCCGCGGCCCAGCGCCTGCTGCAGGTCACGATGCGCGAGCCCGAGGCCCTGTCGACCCGGGCTTTCACCAACCCTCCGGCAATCCTCACCAGCACCAACAAGCCCGAATGGCGGCGCATGCAGCAACCAGCGGCCAATGGCCACGGCAACGCCCGCAGCCTGGCGGGCTTCTATGCCGGCCTGCTCGACGGCAGCCTGCTGGAGTCCGAACTGCTTGACGAACTGACCCGCGAGCACAGCCTCGGCCAGGACCGCACCCTGTTGACCCAGACCCGCTTCGGCCTGGGCTGCATGCTCGACCAGCCAGAAGTGGCCAACGCCACTTTCGGCCTTGGCGCGCGGGCGTTCGGCCATCCCGGCGCGGGCGGCTCGGTCGGCTTTGCCGACCCCGAACACGACGTGGCCTTTGGCTTCGTCACCAATACCCTGGGCCCCTATGTACTGATGGACCCGCGCGCTCAACGCCTGGTGCGTGTCCTTGGCAGTTGCCTTTGATCGGGTAACGCGGGTATTGACCGGACCCTTTGACTATCCTCAATGCCAACGCCTGATGGGTATGGGCAAAATTTCTTTCTATTTCATGGTGTATCGCTGATGTCTTCACATAAAACCTTAGCACTCGCCCTGTGCCTGGCCATGACCGGCTGCGCCAGCCACTCCCAGGACGCTTCCAAGGACAGTGGCCTGAACTGGTGGCCCTTTGGTTCGGACAAGGTCGCCGACAAGGAAGTGAAGGAGGCTGTCGTCGAAAACGTCGCCAAGGCCGATGCCAAGTCCGAGAGCGCCAGCCGCTGGTGGTGGCCGTTCGGTAGCGACGAGAAAAAAGACAAGGTCGCGGCGGTGCCGAAGATCGACCAGAAGGCCACCCAGGCTTGGCTCGACCAGTACGAACCGAAGGTCCGCGAAGCGATCAAGGGCAGCAAGTTCGAACTCGAACGTCGTGAAGATGTGCTGGCGGTAACCATTCCGGTGGACAGCGCCTACAACCCGGACCGTCCGAACATGCTGCTGCCGGTCACCCTCGGCCCGATCACCCAGGTGGCCAAGGCCATTGAGACCGACACCAAGACCGCGGTGCTGATCCTCGGCCACGCCGACAGCAGCGGTGCCACCGCCGCCAACCAGAAGCTCAGCCTCGAGCGCGCAGCTTCCGTGTCGGCGATCTTCCGTCTCAGCGGCCTGCAGCGTGACCGCCTGATGCTCAAGGGCATGGGCTCGGTGATGCCGCGCGCCGCCAACGACAGCGCCGAGGGCCGTGCCCTGAACCGACGCGTCGAGCTGCTGCTGACCCCGCAGAACACCATGGTCGCGCTGCTGGCCAAGTACCAGCAGGCCGCCCCGGCGCCAGCCCCGACGGCGATGGTCGCCACCCAGGATGCCAAGGCTCCGGCGGCCAAGCCAGCCGCCAAGGCCGCTGCCAAGCCAGCTGCGAAAAAGCCGGCCGCCAAGGCCAAGGCGCCGGCCAAGGCCAGCACCAGCGCGAAGAAGAAAGCCGCTCCGGCCAAACCTGCCGCGAAGAAGGCCGCCACCGACAAGAAAGTCGCCGCCAACAGCCCTGCGAAGACCAACTGATCGTCAAGGAAACGCAGTCATGACCCAATCCCTGGCCGATATGCGCCGCGACTACACCCGTGATGGCCTGGCCGAAGCCCAGGCCCCGGGGGAGCCGTTCGCGCTGTTCCACCACTGGTTCGCTGATGCGGTGAAGACCGAACAACTGCCGGTGGAAGCCAACGCCATGACCCTGGCGACCGTCGACGCCGACGGCCGCCCGCATTGCCGGGTACTGTTGCTCAAGGCCCTCGATGCCCGAGGCTTCACGTTCTTCACCAATTACGAAAGCGCCAAGGGCCAGCACATCGCGGTGAACCCGTTCGCGGCCATGACCTTCTTCTGGCCGGCGCTGGAGCGCCAGGTGCGAATTGAAGGGCGGGTGGAAAAGGTCACGGCCAAGGAGTCGGACGATTACTACCAGGTACGCCCGCTGGGCAGCCGCCTGGGCGCCTGGGCGTCGCCGCAGAGCCGGGTGATTGCTGACCGTGAGGAGCTGGAAGGGCTGGTCAAGGCCACCGAGGCGCGCTTTTCCGATACGCAACCGCATTGCCCGGAACACTGGGGCGGCTACCGCCTGGTGCCGGAGCGTGTCGAGTTCTGGCAGGGGCGAGCCAGTCGCCTGCACGACCGGCTGAACTTCCGGTTGGTCGATGGCCAGTGGTTGCGCGAGCGCCTGGCGCCCTGAGGTGCTGGGGCTGCAAAGCAGCCCCAGCATTACCGATACCCCGCCGCCTCCCGCTCCAGCCACGCCGCCAACTCCTTGCGCCGCACTTTCTCCACCCGCGCCCGCTCGAGCAACTTGAGCATGAAATCCCGCTTCGCCGGATCCTCCCCGGCTAGCGACAGCGCCAGGTCCCGGTCCATCCAGCGACGCATGCGCACATACAGCCACCCGTGAAAATACAGGCCGGCGATAGTCACCACGACGACGATGAAGTAATCCATGGCTATCCTTGGTCTCACGTTAAATGCCCGCCACATGGCCGGCATAGGCTGTACCTGGGCTGAATGAAAACAATTTTATAACGTTTGCGTCGTGACACCTGTCAAGGCGCGGAGTCTAATGAACACTTGTCTTCTGGAGATTGACCCCATGCGTAAATCCGCTTTGCTGCTGGCCAGCTTCACCACCGTGTCGCTGCTGCTGGGCGGCTGCCAGTCGTCGCTGACCGGCGACAGCTACTCCCGTGATGAGGCCCGCCGCGTGCAGACCGTGCGCATGGGCACCATCGAATCCCTGCGTCCGGTGAAGATCGAAGGCACCAAGACCCCGATTGGCGGTGGCGCCGGCGCCATCGTCGGTGGCGTCGCCGGTAGCGCCGTCGGCGGAGGCCGAGGCAGCATCGTTGCTGCGGTAATCGGTGCCGTGGCCGGTGGCCTGGCAGGTTCGGCCGCCGAAGAAGGCCTGACCCGCACCCAGGGCGTCGAGATTACCGTACGTGAAGACGACGGCAGCATGCGCGCCTACGTGCAGCAAGTGCAGCAGAACGAGATCTTCCGTGTGGGCGAGCGTGTGCGCATCATGACCGTCGATGGCACCAGTCGCGTCACTCACTGATCACCGCACAAAAGAAACCCCGAACCGGCCTGGCCTGTTCGGGGTTTTCTTTTGCTTGCCCTGCAGTGGGATTACAGGCCGAGTATGTCCCGCGCCACCGCCTCGGCGATGCGGATGCCATCCACGCCCGCTGACAGAATGCCACCAGCGTAGCCCGCACCTTCACCCGCCGGGAACAAGCCCCTGAGGTTGAGGCTCTGGAAGCTGGCATCACGGGTGATGCGCAGCGGCGAGGAGGTGCGGGTCTCGATGCCGGTCAGCACCGCGTCATGCAGGTTGTAGCCCTTGATCTGGCGGTCGAAGGCCGGCAGCGCCTCACGAATCGCCTCGATGGCGAAGTCCGGCAGGCTCGGGGCCAGGTCGCCCAGGGTCACGCCCGGCTTGTAGGACGGCTCGACGCTGCCCAGCGCGGTGGACGGACGGCCGGCGACGAAGTCACCCACCAACTGCGCCGGTGCCTGGTAGTTGCTGCCGCCCATCACGTAGGCATGGGCCTCCAGGCGTTCCTGCAGCTCGATGCCAGCCAGTGGGCCGCCCGGGTAGTCGCGCTCGGGGTCGATACCGACGACGATGCCGGAGTTGGCGTTGCGCTCATTGCGTGAGTACTGGCTCATGCCGTTGGTGACCACGCGCCCCGGTTCGCTGGTGGCGGCGACCACGGTGCCGCCCGGGCACATGCAGAAGCTGTAGACTGAACGGCCATTCTTGGCGTGGTGCACCAGCTTGTAGTCGGCGGCGCCGAGTTTCGGGTGGCCGGCGTACTTGCCCAGGCGCGCCTTGTCGATCAGCGACTGCGGGTGCTCGATACGGAAACCGACCGAGAACGGCTTGGCTTCCATGAACACGCCTTTGGCGTGGAGCATGCGGAAGGTGTCGCGGGCGCTGTGACCCAAGGCAAGGACCACATGGCGCGAGTGCAACTGTTCGCCGCTGTCCAGTACCACGCCTGTGAGCTGTTCGCCGTCGATCAGCAGGTCGGTAACCTTCTGCTCGAAGCGTACCTCACCGCCCAGGGTGATGATTTCTTCGCGCATCTTCTCGACCATGCTGGTCAGGCGGAAGGTACCGATGTGCGGCTTGTTGATGTAAAGGATCTCTTCCGGGGCACCGGCCTTGACGAACTCTTCCAGCACCTTGCGGCCGTGGTGGTTCGGGTCCTTGATCTGGCTGTACAGCTTGCCGTCGGAGAAGGTGCCGGCGCCGCCTTCGCCGAACTGCACGTTGGACTCGGGGTTGAGCACGCTCTTGCGCCACAGGCCCCAGGTGTCCTTGGTGCGCTGGCGCACTTCCTTGCCGCGTTCCAGCACGATCGGCTTGAAGCCCATCTGCGCCAGCACCAGCCCGGCGAAGATGCCGCAGGGGCCGAAGCCGACCACGATCGGGCGCGCAGACAGCTCGGCCGGGGCCTGGCCGACGAACTTGTAGCTGACGTCCGGGGCCACGCTGATCTTGGCGTCGTCTTCAAAGCGGCGCAGCAGTTCGTCTTCGTTGCTGGTTTCAAGGTCGATGGTGTAGATGAACAGCAGCTCGCTGTTCTTCTTGCGCGCATCGTAGCTGCGCTTGAACAGGGTGAAACCGAGCAGTTGCTCATCGCTGATGCCCAGGCGCTGGACGATGGCGGCGCGCAGCTCGTCGTCGGAGTGGTCCAGGGGCAGCTTCAGTTCGGTGATTCGTAGCATGGCAGGGTCCAGTATCCCGGCCATGGGCGGCCGGCGGCTTTACACAAACCGCCAAGTATAAGCTGTTAGCCGCCCCGACTGGCAGGATAAAAGTGCCCGGCGATCAGAGGTCGCGGGCGCCACCGTAGTAGGCGCAGCCCTGCAGGGTCTTGCCGTCGATGCGCAGCTCGGCCTTGAGGTGGCGGATGGCACCGGTGGCGCCGTCGACGCAGCGCTGCGGCGCGACCCATAGCTCGACGCGCTGGCCATTGGCTTCGCTGGACAAGCTCAGGCCGCCGCCGGGCATTTCCTCCTCCAGGTAAGGCAGCGGCAGCGGGTCCTGGCCGATGCGGTTGAGCACCATGCCCTTGCCACTGGCCTTGATGTCCCAGTCCGGTTCATGGCCGCCGGCACGCAGGGTCAGTTGCTTGAAGTTCGGGTCTTCGCAGCCACTGTATTCGGAGGTTTCCAGTCGGTACAGGCGGGTCACGTCGAGCTGGCCGTCGCTGCCGGCCTGCTTGCTGCCGGTCATGCGCGCGCGGACGTCGGCGAACAGTTTGTCACCGGCGTCGTCGGCCAGGTTGGCGGCTTCCTGCAGGATGCCGGTGGCGGCGACGTCGTTGACGATGAAGCGACGGCTTTCGCTGCAGGGCTTGAACAGCAGATGACCGCCGGCCGCGCTCAGCTCGCCTTGCATGCGGGTGGTGCCCAGGTTCGGGTCGACCGGTTTTTCGGCCAGCATCTGGCAGCCGGCGAACAGCGGCAGCAAGGCGGTGAGCAACAGTGAAGGGGTGAGGCGCATGGGGCGTGCTCCGGGAGACGTTGCAAAAGAGCTGGCCACGTTACGCAGGGTGCGCAGGTATCACAAGGGCCTCATCGAGGGGCAAGAAAAAAGGGCCCGAAGGCCCTTTGATCATTCAACCCCCGAGGTACGCGTCGCGTACCTTCGGGTCGGTCAGCAACGCTTCACCGGTACCCTGCATCACCACCTTGCCGTTTTCCAGCACATACGCCCGGTCGGCGATCTTCAGCGCCTGGTTGGCGTTCTGCTCCACCAGGAACACCGTCACGCCATCGCGGCGCAGCTGTTCGATGATGTCGAAGATCTGCTGGATGATGATCGGCGCCAGGCCCAGCGATGGCTCGTCGAGCAGCAGCAGCTTGGGCTTGCTCATCAGCGCCCGGCCGATGGCCAGCATCTGCTGCTCGCCGCCGGACATGGTGCCGCCGCGCTGGATGTAGCGTTCCTTCAGACGCGGGAACAGCTGCAGGACTTTGTCCAGCTGTTCCTGGTAGTCGCCCTTGTCGGTGAAGAAACCGCCCATGGCCAGGTTTTCCTCGACAGTCAGGCGCGAGAACACGCGGCGGCCTTCCGGCACCACCGCGATGCTCTTGCGCATGATGTGCGAGGACGGCTGGCCGACCAGCTCCTCGCCCAGGTACTTGATGCTGCCGCTGCTCGCCTGGGGCGAGCCGCAGAGGGTCATCAGCAGGGTCGACTTGCCGGCACCGTTGGCACCGATCAGGGTGACGATCTCGCCCTGGTTGATCTCCACGTTGACGCTGTGCAGCGCCTGGATCTTGCCGTAGAAGGTGGAAACGTTCTCGAACTTCAGCATTTACGCCTCCCCCAGGTAGGCCTTGATCACATCAGGGTTGCCGCGAATCTCTTCCGGCGTGCCATCGGCCAGGGGCGTGCCCTGGTTGATCACCACGATGTGGTCGGAAATGCTCATCACCAGTTTCATGTCGTGCTCGATCAGCAGCACGGTCACGTTGTGGGATTCGCGCAGGTAGGCGATGAGGGCCTTGAGGTCCTCGGTCTCCTTGGGGTTCAGGCCGGCGGCCGGTTCGTCGAGCATGATGATCCGCGGTTGGGTCATCATGCAGCGGGCGATTTCCAGGCGCCGCTGCTGGCCGTAGGCGAGGGTGCCGGCGGTACGGTTGGCGAACTCGGTCAGGTTGACCTTCTCCAGCCAGTACTGCGCGCGCTCCATGGCCTCCTTCTCGCTGCGACGGAAGCCCGGGGTCTTGAACAGGCCGGCGAAGAAGTTGGTGTTCAGATGGCGGTGCTGGGCGATCAGCAGGTTTTCCAGCGCGGTCATTTCCTTGAACAGGCGCACGTTCTGGAAGGTCCGCACCACGCCCTTGCGGGCGATCTGATGGCCGGCCAGGCCCTGGATCGGCTGGCCGTCGAGCAGGATGGTGCCGCCGCTGGGCTTGTAGAAGCCGGTGAGGCAGTTGAACACGGTGGTCTTGCCGGCGCCGTTCGGGCCGATCAACGCCACCACTTGTTTTTCCTTGACGGTCAGGCCCACGCCGTTGACCGCCAACAAGCCGCCGAAGCGCATGCTCAGGCCGCTGACTTGCAGAATTTCGCGGCTCATCGAGGCAGCTCCATGTGCGGACGTTGCATGGGCAGCAGGCCCTGCGGACGCCAGATCATCATCAACACCATCAGCGCACCGAACATCAGCATCCGGTATTCGCTGAACTCACGCATCATCTCCGGCAGAAGGATCATCACGATGGCCGCGAGAATCACGCCCAGCTGCGAACCCATGCCACCCAGCACGACGATGGCGAGGATGATCGCCGACTCGATGAAGGTGAACGACTCCGGTGTCACCAGCCCCTGGCGGGCAGCGAAGAAGCTGCCGGCGAAACCGGCGAAGCAGGCACCCAGGGTGAACGCCGAGAGCTTGATCACGGTGGGGTTCAGGCCCAGCGCACGGCAGGCGATCTCGTCTTCACGTAGCGCTTCCCAGGCCCGGCCGATCGGCATGCGCAGCAGGCGGTTGATGACGAACAGCGCCAGCAGTGCCAGCAGCAGGGCCACCAGGTAGAGGAAGATCACCTTGTTGATCGAGTTGTATTCCAGCCCGAAGAACTCGTGGAAGGTCTGCATGCCCTCGGCGGCGCGGCGTTCGAAGGTCAGGCCGAAGAACTCCGGCTTGGGGATGTTGCTGATGCCGTTGGGGCCGCCGGTCCAGTCGGTGAGGTTACGCAGGAACAGGCGGATGATCTCGCCGAAGCCCAGGGTCACGATCGCCAGGTAGTCGCCGCGCAGGCGCAGCACCGGGAAGCCGAGCAGGAAACCGAAGGTGGCGGCCATCAGGCCGGCGATCGGCAGGCACACCCAGAAGCTCCAGCCCAGGTAGTGCGAGAGCATCGCGTAGCTGTAGGCGCCGACGGCATAGAAGCCGACGTAACCCAGGTCGAGCAGGCCCGCAAGCCCCACCACGATGTTCAGGCCCAGGCCCAGCAACACGTAGATCAGGATCAAGGTGGCGATGTCGACCGCGCCGCGCGAGCCGAAGAACGGCCAGATCAGCGCCGCCACGATCAGCCCCATGATGACCCAGCGCTGGGTCTTCGGCAGGGTGAGGAAGTTGGTCACCGAAGGTGGTACCAGCTTGCGCTCCGAGCGGCGGCCCATCACCGCGCTCCACTGCTTGTCGAACAACACGCGCAGGAACATCAGCACCGAGCACGCGGCGATGATGCTGATGGTGAACGAGCCCTGGCTGTGCACGATCAGGCTGATGCCGTCGATGCTGAGTTTCAAGCCCAGCACCGGGAAGGCCACGGCCCAGACCAGCAAGGCGCTGAAGAACGCCTGTTTGAGATTTCTGTTCATACTTTTTCAACCTCCGGGCGGCCCAGGATGCCGGTCGGCCGGAACAGCAGGACAAGAACCAAAAGACCGAATGCCACCACGTCCTTGTACTGGTCGCCGAAGATGTCGGCGCCGAACGCTTCGGCCACGCCCAGCACCAGCCCGCCGAGCATGGCGCCCGGGATGCTGCCGATGCCGCCCAGTACCGCCGCGGTGAAGGCCTTCAGGCCCACCAGGAAACCGGCGTTGGGGTTGATCACCCCGTACTGCATGCTCAGCAGCACGGCCGCCACCGCCGCCAGCGCGGCGCCGATGACGAAGGTCAGGGCGATGATGTTGTTGGTGTTGATGCCCAGCAGGTTGGCCATCTTGATGTCCTCGGCGCAGGCGCGGCAGGCGCGACCCAGGCGAGAACGGGAGATGAACAGGGTCAGGCAGGTCATGGCGACGAGGGTCACCACGAACACCAGGATCTGCATGTACGAGACCAGCACCTCCTCCGCGCCGCCCGGGCCGAACGAGAAGCTGCCGGGGATCAGGTTGGGGATGGACTTGTCCTTGGAGTCCTGCGACAGCAGGACGGTGTTCTGCAGGAAGATCGACATGCCGATGGCGGAGATCAGCGGGATCAGCCGGTTGCTGTTGCGCAGCGGTCGGTAGGCGACCCGTTCGATGCTGTAGCCGTAGGCACTGGTGACGAAGATCGTGGCGACGAAGGCCACGGTCATCAGGATCGGCAATGAGTGGATGCCCATCATGGCCAGCCCGGCGAGGGCGATGAAGGCCACGTAGGAACCGATCATGTACACCTCGCCGTGGGCGAAGTTGATCATGCCGATGATGCCGTACACCATCGTGTAACCGATGGCGATCAGCGCGTAGGTACTGCCGATGGTCAATCCGTTAACCAGTTGTTGTAGGAAATGGTAGATCTCAGGCATTACAGCGCTCCTAAAAACCTGATTTGCATTTCTCTGGCGGGGGATGACCCCGGCCCATGTTCTCGTGGTCTACGCCACGTGATCTTGTGCGGGCACAACCAGGAAACCGCGGGTGACGGTTTTAAGATTTTCAGGTGAACCGGCTCCCGGATCACGGGAATCAGGTCCATAGAACCTCGTAAAACAAAGCCCACTGCTCGCACAGTGGGCTTCTCGGTCAGCTATTAGTCACGCAGTTACTGAGGGGAGACTTCGGTCTTCGGCTTGCCGAAGTGCCATTCGTAGACCACGAACTTGAAGTCCTTCAGGTCGCCTTTCTCATCGTAGGACAGGTCGCCGGTCGGGGTCTTGAAGGTACCGGCGTGGATGGCGGCAGCCACCTTGTCGGTGTCTTCGGACTTGGCGGCCTTGATGCCTTCGGCGATCAGCTGGACAGCCGAATAGGCCGGGAACACGAACGGACCGCTCGGGTCCTTGCCGTCGGCCTTGATGGCGTCGACGATGGCCTTGTTCGCAGGGTCGGCGTCGAACGATTTCGGCAGGGTGACCAGCAGGCCTTCGGAGGCATTCTGGGCGATCTGCGAGATGGAGTCGTTACCCACGCCTTCCGGACCCATGAACTTGGCCTTCAGGCCCTTCTCTTGCGCCTGGCGCAGGATCAGGCCCAGCTCCGGGTGGTAGCCGCCGTAGTAGACGAAGTCGACGTTGTTCTGCTTGAGCTTCTGGATGATCGAGGAGAAGTCCTTGTCACCGGCGTTCAGGCCTTCGAAGACGGCGACCTTGGTGCCTTTCTTCTCGAGGGTGGTCTTGACCGCGGTGGCGATGCCTTCGCCGTACTGCTGCTTGTCGTGCAGGACCGCAACGACCTTCGGCTTGACGTGGTCGGCGATGTAGTTGCCGGCGGCCGGGCCCTGGGCGCTGTCCAGGCCGATGGTGCGGAAGACCATCTTGTAGCCACGGCTGGTGATGTCCGGGGAGGTGGCGGCGGGGGTGATCATGATCACGCCTTCGTCTTCGTAGATGTCGGACGCAGGCTGGGTGGAGCTGGAGCAGAGGTGGCCGATCACGTACTTGACGCCATCGTTGACCACTTTGTTGGCGACGGCCACGGCCTGTTTAGGGTCGCACGCGTCGTCGTATTCCTTGGCTTCGAGCATCTTGCCATCGACGCCGCCCTTGGCGTTGATGTCCTTGATGGCCTGTTTGGCGCCGACGAACTGCATGTCGCCGTACTGGGTCACCGGCCCGGTCTTGGGACCGGCGATGCCGATCTTGATGGTGTCGGCGGCAAACGAATGGCTGGCGACTCCGGCCAGAACCATCGCGGCAAACAGCTTGGAAATCTTGATCATAGTGCTCCACTCATTCTGTTGTAATTCTTATAGTCCTGAGGCCAGGGCTACAGACCGGGCGGGATCTACGGCCTGGCTACGCCATGCCGTGAGCCCACCTTC
This sequence comes from Pseudomonas sp. P106(2024), assembly GCF_057480815.1. NCBI lineage: Bacteria > Pseudomonadati > Pseudomonadota > Gammaproteobacteria > Pseudomonadales > Pseudomonadaceae > Pseudomonas > Pseudomonas sp. P106(2024). The sequence continues at coordinate 16,798 of NZ_JBLIYU010000025.1, forward strand.
CCCCGGAACATGTCCCGGAACTGTACCGGTACAGTGTAGAGCGCCGTCCGAGCGCTTGAAAAGCGGGCGAAAAGCGTCTGTTTCGAGGGGTGTCGCCTGGTCGACATAAAGATACAGAAAAGCGCCATCACTTTGCCGGTATCCGCGGCCCGCCCCCACAAGTTCGGGCCTGATCGACCAAATTACGTATTTGAAACCAGGTTTTTCTGCAAAAATGCCGGCCTTTTTGTTGGACGATCTTTGCGCAGGTAGACCCATGACTGATCAAGTAAGCACCCTCTATGCCAAATTGCTCGGCGAGACCGCCGTCATCGAGTGGAAAGCCCTGGAGCGTTTCTGGGCCAAGGGTGACCTGATTTGGGTCGATCCCAGCCTCGACCTGATCACCGTTGCCGAGGCGATGGCCGAGAATCGCAGCGAGATCTTCGCCAAGTGGCGTAATGATGGCACTGTCGGAGCGGTGTCTGCTGAGCAGGCGCTCGACCTGCAAACCCGCGATCCAGAGATCTGGGCGGTGGTGGTTTCGCCGTTCATCGTGATCCAGGCGAAGAAAGCGGAATAAGCAAGCGCTTTTTTAGTGCGCAAAAACGCGCATACGCCTCGTGATGGTGCGCGTTGACGCTCACGTAAGGTGGAAGTTGGTAACAGTGGCGGGGTGATTTGGCGGGGCGGTAACAGTTTACGGCATGCGTAATACGCCGCCGAAATGATCGCGGGGCAAGCCCGCTCCCACGAAGCCTCCTCGTGGGAGCGGGCTTGCCCCGCGATGGTTTTCAGTAGTCCACGCGCCCGGTATGGCTGTTCAGCGAAATCACCCGGGTCTTGCCGATGCGATGGCGGAAGATCTCGCGCAGGTACTTCACTGCCTTCTTCACGCACTCGCGCGATAGGCGGATATCGTTGATCGAGACGAAGCGGCTCTTGTCGTTGATCAGCTCGCGGTATTTCTTCTCGTACATCGGCTTGATCGCGTACCAGTTGGTGTCGAGGATCTTCGCCGGGTTCTCGAACTCGTTGAGCAGGTCGTCGATGCTGTCTTCATCGAAGTGCTCGCTGGTGATGAACTCCAGGATCGCGTTGTCCATGGTGTCGTCGAAGCGGTACGGGTTACGCGCGAAGCAGCGCTTGATGAACGCCACGATCAGGGTCAGGAAGTCGTCCGACAGGCAAGGGCTCTTGGCGATCAGGGTGGTCAGTGACAGGTTGGCCGAGGCGCCGATCACCAACGCGTAGCGCTTGAGCGTGGTGTTGGGGAACAGGCTGTTGAGGTGGGTCTTGAGCCGGTTCAGGTCCATGTACGACAGCTTGTAGTCCTTGGGCAGGGAGACGATCGACACCACCGACGAGCAGTTCTTGAAGAAGTGCAGGTCGTGCAGGGCCGCGGCGTCGTAGCCCGAGGCCTGGTACTGCTCCAGCGCGGCGCGGTAGCGGCGCGACTCGATCGGCAGCAGGCTGATGCCCTCGATGGCCTGAGTCTGCTTGTTGAAGTGCGGCAGGTCGATGGAGCGGAAGAACAGGTCGTCGATATCCAGGCGCGGCTGCTCGCGCTCGAACACCTTGAACTTGTCCGACCCTGCCGGTGGCACTTCCGGCACCACCGATTCGGCGTAGGCGATGGCCACGGGGCCGGCCAGGCTCATGAACAGGTCGTTGGCGTCCAGGCGAATGGTCTCGCCGATGTCGATGCCGGCGCGACGGAAGTAGTTCTGGTCGTAGTCGGTGGTCACCGCCTGGGCGGTGAGGATGTTGAAAATCTGCTGGGAGATGTACTGGTTGGCGTGCTTCTCCATGGCGTTGACGTCGATGTTCTGGATCGTGCCGTCATCGCTCTCCTCGGCGTAGCGCATGATGTCGTTGGAGATCAGCATCATCGCGTTCCATGGGCGGATACGGCCCATGACGCTGGCTTCGCTGCTGTCTTCATTGTCGAAGTTGTACGAGAAGTCCCATTCCTCCGACAGGTATTTGCATAGCAGGCGTCCGGCGTTGATGTGCAGCGCCTCGGACATTTCGCTGCGGTGGTCGGAGGCGTTGGGCAGCACGCAGATGCCGCTGGTGAAGATCGGCTCGAAGACGAACGAGTGCCCGCTCTTGCCGTCGTTCTCGTCGGCCGGCTTGGTGTCGAAGGTCTTGTTCATGTACGAGTACTGCTGGGCCAGGCCGAATTCCGAGGCCATCCCTGAACCTGTGCCGCCGCCGGCGCTGAAGATGTAGAAGTACAGGCGCGACTGGTTGGCCTTGATGCCGCAGGAGTCGATCAGGTACGAGTGGATCAGTTTCCAGTCGGCACTGGAGAAGCGCTGGGTGTCCTTGTTGAGGATGATCTTGGCCAGGTACTGGCCAAGGATCGGCGCGTTACCGGCACCCCCGGCATGCACCTCGGACAGGTCCATGATCTTCATCTTGCTGTAGTCACGCAGGAAGCCGCCACGCTCGCCCTTGCGCGAGAAGCGGATGCGCCCGGCGATGTCCTTGTCCAGGTCGCCCAGCATCACCAGCGGCTCGACCAGGAACACCGGCTTGGCGGCCTTGTTCTGCACCAGGCGCAGGTTCTGGCGGATCCAGCGCGCCGGGCTGTAGCCTGCTTCACCCTTGAAGCGGTCCTCGTTGTTGTACTCATTGAGGAAGAAGGTGCGGGCGTTGTATACCAGTTCCGCCACGTCCAGGGCGATGTTCGAGCCGCAGCGGCCCAGGCCAATCAGGCACACCGACGGGAACTGCTGCTCCAGGCGCAGCTGGTCCTCGTCCTCCACGTGCAGGTTCGGCGGAAACACCAGGTCGCGCAGGCCGTCGAGGTTGTCGAGGATGCGCTGGATGTCCTGCTCGGTGAAGTACAGGTACTGCTGCGCCGGCATGCTGCGGGCGGCGGGAAGGTCTCGAGCACTGCCGGCAGTCAGCGAAGTGGGGCTGAGGGTCGGCTCGGGGACCGCATTGGCAGAAGTGTTCGTAGAGGTCATAGTGCGCCATTTGCCTGGAGTGGTTGGCTTCCCGGTGATGCATGTCATCTAGCCATCACGGAGAAATTTCGCGACTTTATCAGTGCGTCTTTTTCTTATGCGATAGGGGGTTTCCTTAGTCGGACTAAGGTTTTTCCGTTCGCACCCGCATTGCATCGTCCGTTTGTCACGCTTCTTTAATCTGGAGTCGCTCATGAGTACTGCATTGCCTTCGTTGGGTTTTGCCGGGATTGGCCTGATGGGCCTGCCGATGTGCCGTCGGTTGCTGGCCGCCGGGTATCCGTTGACCGTGTGGAACCGCAGTCCGGGCAAGTGCGCCGAGCTGGTCGCCGCCGGTGCGCAACTGGCCGCCAGCCCCGCCGAGCTGTGCCAGGCGACGGACATGGTGCTGCTGTGCCTGGCCGACACGGCGGTGGTGCGCGAGGTGGTGTTCGGCGAGCAGGGCATCGTCCATGGCGGGCGCAGTGGTCAGCTGCTGGTGGACTTCTCCAGCCTGGAGCCAACCGCCACCCGTGAAATGGCCGCCGAGCTGGCCGCCCTGTGCGGCATGGCCTGGCTCGATGCACCGGTGTCCGGCGGCACGCCGGGGGCCGAGGCGGGTACCCTGGCGATCATGGTCGGCGGCGAGGCCGATGATCTCGAGCGGGCGCGGCCGGTGCTGCTGACCCTGGGCCAGCAAGTCACGCACATGGGCGCGGTGGGCGCCGGCCAGGTGACCAAGGCGTGCAACCAGATGATCGTGGCCTGCAATGCGCTGGTGATCGCCGAGGTGGTGGCCCTGGCCGAGCAGTCAGGGGTCGATGCGCGGCTGATCGCCGAGGCGCTGGCCGGTGGATTCGCCGACTCCAGGCCGCTGCAGATCCTTGCCCCGCAGATGGCCGAGAGCCGCTTCGAGCCGGTCAAGTGGCACGTGCGCACCTTGCTCAAGGACCTCGATACCGCGGTGAAGTTTTCCCGCGAGCAGGGCTCGGCGACGCCGCTCAGTGGCCTCGCCGCGCAGCTGATGCGCCTGCACGGTAGCCAGGGTTATCTGCAAAAAGATCCGGCGACTCTGGTAACGCTGTATCGCAACAAGGACTGAGCTCGCCCGATTGGCGGTCGAGGCGTTCGAGGATCGGCCGTAGCTCGGCCAGCGGCACCGGCCGGCTGAGCAGGTAGCCCTGCAGGTAGTCGCAGCCATGGCTGGCGAGGAACTCATGCTGCTCGACGGTCTCGACGCCTTCGGTGACCACCTTCAGGTGCAGGGTGTGGGCCATGATGATGATTGCCTGGACGATTTCCCGGTCCTTCTGGCTGCCCGGCACGTCCTGGATGAACGAGCGGTCGATCTTCAGCACGTCCAGCGGCAGCCGTTTCAGGTAGGCCAATGACGAATAGCCGGTGCCGAAGTCGTCGATCGAAAGCGCCACGCCCTGGGCGCGGATGCGCTTGAGCAGGCTGATGGTGTGATGAATGTCGCCCATCAGCGCGTTTTCGGTGACCTCCAGTTCCAGCTGGCGCGGCGCCAGGCCGGCCTGGAACAGCGCCATCTCCACCTCGGTGGCCAGCTCCTCGCGGCCGAGGGTGAGCGCCGAGCAGTTCACCGTGACCTTCAGTTCGCCATAGCCGTGGCGATTGAGCTGGGCCAGATCCTCGCAGGCCCGGCGCAGCACCCACAGGTCCAGTTCGGCGATCAGGCCGTTGGCCTCGGCGATGCAGATGAAACGCTCGGGGCTGAGCAGGCCGTGCTGCGGGTGCTGCCAGCGTACCAGGGCCTCGAGCTTGGCCACCTGGCCGCTGCGCAGGTCGTAGATCGGCTGGTAGTGCACGCATAGGCCGCGCTCCTCGAACAGCGCCACGCGCAGTTCCTCCTCCAGTTGCAGCTCCAAGGTGGCACGGGTCTTCAGGCCGCTGTTGAAGAAGTTCAGGCTGTTGCGCCCGCAGCCTTTGGACTGGTACAGCGCCAGGTCGGCGTTCTTCAGCAGTTCCTCGGTGCTCTGGCCGTCATCGGGGAAGATGCTGATGCCGATGCTGGTGGTCATGACCATGCGCCGGCCCGCCAGGTCGATCGGCTCCTTCATCCGCTGCATGATGCGCTGGGCCAGGTGGCGGGCCTCGTCGCGGCTGTTGAGGCTGGTGACGATGCAGAACTCATCGCCACCGAAGCGCGCCACCAGGTCCTGACCGCGGGTGGCGGCCTTGATATGGCCGGCGATCACCTTGAGCAGTTCGTCGCCGGCGGCATGCCCGAGGCTGTCGTTGATGCGCTTGAAATGGTCGATGTCGAGGAACATCACCGCCAGCATGCCCTCATGGGCGGCCTGTTCGGCCAGGCGCTCGGCGAACACCTGGTTGAAGCCGCGGCGGTTGACCAGGTTGGTCAGGGCATCGTAGTGGGCTGCCTGCTGCAGCGAAGCCCGGGCCTGGTCGAGCTGGCTGAGCAACACATTGACCCGGCGCAGGTCGTGCTCCTTGCTCTGCAGCTTCTTGTCGGCCAGCGCCGCGCTGATGCTGCCAGCGCTGATCAGCAGGGTGATGACAGCGATGGTCAGTGCCAACTGCAGACTGTTGTCGGCCGAGGGCAGGCGCAGGGCGGTTTCGCCGGGAATCACCAGGGTCATGGCCGCCATGCCGGTGAAATGAGTCAGCACGATGCCGCCGGCCATCAGCAGGCTGGCGCCGTACTTGAGCAACAGGTGCAAGGTGCCGCTGCCCTTGCGGAAGTAGCGGGCCATCAGCAGCGCCACCAGGCTGACGAGCACGGCGATGCCGATGGAGGCGAGCAGCAGGCCGGTCTGGTAGTACTGCTGGGCGCTGGTCTGCAGGGCGGCCATGCCGGTGTAGTGCATGATGCTGATGCCCAGGCCGATGAACAGCGCGGTCTGCAGATAGTGGCGCAGGCGCATTTCGCTGCGATTGAGGCTGTTCATCGCCAGCCAGGCGGCGAGCAGGGCCACCAGCAGCGACAAGCCTGTCAGCGGTGCGTCGAAGTGGATCTCCAGCGGTGCCTGGAACGCCAGCATGCTGATGAAGTGCATGGCCCAGATCCCGCCGGCCAGGCAGCAGGCGCCAAGCACTCGCCATTGCCGACGGGCGAAGCGGTCCTCGCATTGGCTCTGGCGTTCGCTCATGTCCAGGGTGGCGAAACAGGCGGCGCTGGCCACGACGAAGGCGAGCAGCACCAGGAAGGGGTTGTGTCGGCAGTCGAGGATGATCTGTCCGGTCGCCGGCAGCTCGGCGAACAATTGCAGTCCCAGCCACTCCATTGCAGGCCTCTTCGTCGAGTCTTCACTCGTCCCCAAATAGCACGGATGGAGACTGTTCCTGCAGGAGTATAGAAACGGGTGCTTAAGCCTTCCTGATTAATGGCACTTTGATTTCTACCATTTGGATATGAAGGCAATAGCTGGATGGTCTAAATGAATATCGACTGGCCGAAGCGATCGCGGGGCAAGCCCGCTCCCTCGAATCCCTGACGGGCTCGTGGGAGCGGGCTTGCCCCGCGATGACCTCTATTGAGATCAACCCGCGACAAGCACCCGGATCGCCTCAAGGCGCAGCGCCGCTTTGTCCAGCGCCGCCAGCCCTTCTTCACGCTGCTTGCGCAGGGCATCGATCTCGCTGTCACGCACGCTCGGATTCACGGCCTTCAGCGCGGTCAGGCGCGCCAGTTCCTCGTCGGCCTCGGCGGTGAGCCGCTGCCGGGCCTGGGCCACGCGTTCGTTGTGGGTCGGCAGGACCTTGGCCTCGCCGGCGGCGATGCGCTTGGCCAGCACGTCGCGCTGGGCCTGGACGAACTTGTTGGCGCTGGCCTTGGGCACGCTTTCGAGCTGGTCGTTAAGGGTTTCGAACGCCACCCGCGGGCCCAGGTCGTTGCCGTTGGTATCCAGCAGGCAGCGCAGCGCCGCCGGCGGCAGGTAACGGCCCAGCTGCAGGCTGCGGGGGGCGACCACTTCACTGACGTAGAGCAGTTCGAGCAGCACGGTGCCGGGCTTGAGCGCCTTGTTCTTGATCAGCGCAACCGCGGTGTTGCCCATCGAACCGGACAGCACCAGGTCCATGCCACCTTGGACCATCGGGTGTTCCCAGGTGAGGAACTGCATGTCCTCGCGCGACAGCGCCTGGCCACGGTCGTAGGTGATGGTCACGCCTTCGTCGTCGCCCAGCGGGAAGCTGGCATCGAGCATCTTCTCGCTCGGCTTGAGGATCAGGGCGTTTTCCGAATGGTCCTCGCTGTCGATGCCGAAGGCGTCGAACAGGGTTTCCATATAGATCGGCAGGGCGAACTGGTCGTCCTGTTCGAGAATGGCCTCGACCAGCGCCTGGCCTTCGCCGGCACCGCCGGAGTTGAGCTCCAGCAGGCGGTCGCGGCCGGTATGCAGCTCGGCTTCCAGGCGCTCGCGCTCGGCGCGGGCCTCGGCCACCAGCTTGCTCCAGCTCTTCTCGTCACTGTCGGCCAGCAGTGGCAGCAGGCGCGGGCCGAACTGATGCTGCAGGGCGTTGCCGGTCGGGCAGGTGTTGAGAAAGGCGTTGAGGCCTTCGTGGTACCACTGGAACAGGCGCTCCTGCGGGCTGTCCTGCAGGTACGGGATGTGCAGCTGGATCGTGTGTTTCTGGCCGATCCGGTCGAGACGGCCGATGCGCTGCTCGAGCAGGTCGGGGTGCGCCGGCAGGTCGAACATCACCAGGTGGTGGGCGAACTGGAAGTTGCGGCCCTCACTGCCGATCTCGGAGCAGATCAGCACCTGGGCGCCGAATTCCTCATCGGCGAAATAGGCGGCGGCACGGTCGCGCTCGAGGATGCTCATGCCTTCATGGAACACCGTGGCCGGGATGCCGGAACGCACGCGCAGGGCGTCTTCCAGGTCCATGGCGGTCTCGGCGTGGGCGCAGATCACCAGGACCTTGGTGCGCTTGAGCATCTTCAGGGTGTCGATCAGCCAGTCGACCCGTGGATCGAAACGCCACCAGCGCTCGTCGTCGCCGGTCTCGCCCTGGGCCTGGAAGGCCACTTCCGGGTACAACTCGGCGCGCTCGCCCGAGGGCAGCTCGGCGTAGGCGTCGGGGTTGGCCAGCGGGTAGGGGTGCAGCTGGCGCTCGGGGAAGCCCTGGATTGCCGCGCGGGTGTTGCGAAACAGCACGCGGCCGGTACCGTGGCGGTCGAGCAGCTCGCGGATCAGACGGGCGCTGGCCTGGCTGTCGCCATCGCTGACCGCGGCCAGCAGGGCTTCGCCTTCGGCACCGAGGAAGCCTTGGATAGTAGCGTGGGCCTTGGCCGACAGACGGCCTTCGTCGAGCAGTTCCTGCACCGCTTCAGCGACCGGGCGATAGTTTTCGCTCTCGGCACGGAAGGCGGCAAGGTCGTGGAAACGGTTGGGGTCGAGCAGGCGCAGGCGGGCGAAGTGGCTGTCCTGGCCGAGCTGTTCCGGGGTGGCGGTGAGCAGCAGCACGCCCGGGATGACCTGGGCCAGTTGCTCGACCAGCGCATACTCGGCGCTGGCCTGTTCCTCGTGCCAGACCAGGTGGTGTGCTTCGTCGACCACCATCAGGTCCCAGCCGGCGGCAAACAGCGCGTCCTGGGCCTTCTCGTCCTCGACCAGCCATTCCAGGGCGACCAGCGCCAGCTGGGCATCCTCGAACGGGTTGCTGGCGTCGCTTTCGATGAAGCGCTCGGCGTCGAACAGTGCCACTTGCAGGTTGAAGCGTCGGCGCATTTCCACCAGCCACTGGTGCTGGAGGTTCTCGGGTACCAGGATCAGCACGCGATTGGCCCGCCCGGACAGCAGCTGGCGGTGGATTACCAGGCCAGCCTCGATGGTCTTGCCCAGGCCCACTTCGTCGGCCAGCAATACCCGGGGAGCGATGCGGTCGGCCACTTCACGGGCGATGTGCAACTGGTGGGCGATGGGTTGGGCGCGCACACCGCCCAGGCCCCACAAGGGGGAGAGCATCTGCTTGCTGGTGTGCTGCAGGGTGTTGTAGCGCAGCGAGAACCACGACAGCGGGTCGATCTGCCCGGCGAACAGGCGGTCGCTGGCAAGGCGGAACTGGATGAAGTTTGACAGCTGCGTCTCGGGCAGGGTGCGCGGCTGGTTCTGGCCATCGATGCCGTGGTAGACCATCAGGCCGTCGATGTCCTCGACTTCCTGCACGGTCAGCTTCCAGCCTTCGAAGTGGGTGATCAGGTCGCCGGGCGAGAAGCGCACGCGGGTCAGCGGCGCATTGCGTAGCGAGTACTGGCGGGTGTCGCCCGTGGCCGGGTAGAGCACGGTCAACAGACGGCCATCCTGCGCCAGGATGGTCCCAAGACCGAGCTCGGCTTCGCTGTCGCTGATCCAGCGTTGCCCCGGTTGATACTGCTGCGCCATACTGCCAAAACTCCCGCGATGAAAAAGCCGGCTATGTTAACGGATCGGCTTCGCCAGACCAATGAATGTGAAGAGTCTAGCGCTTTCATCGACGAATACCGTCCTGTCACGAGGGCCACGCGCCAACATGGTTGCCAAGCACCGCTGGTTGAACGTCACTCTGGGCCTGGGCAGCCTCGCGCTGCTGGCCGCCTGCGAACAGAAGAGCTTCGAAGTCCTGCCGCCGATTCCGGTCGAGCAACTCGAGGTGCTCGGTGTGCAGACACCGATCAAGAGTGTGCACTTCCACGACCGCGAGGGTGAAGGCCTGCTGGTGCTGAGCCGTGTCGATGGTCAGGCCACCGACCCCGACACCGAGGAGGAAGTCGACAAGGTGGTGCTCAAGGCCACCTTGTATGGCCGCGCCGCCGGCGGTGATGCTTTCAAGGCGCGCTGGCAGATCGAGCAGGAGACCACCTGCGCCGGACTGGACCTGGACGTCGACTTTTATACCGACGTCAGCGATGTCGGTGACCTGAACAAGGACGGCGTCGCCGAAGTCACCGTGGCCAGCCACGCCTTCTGCGGCGGCGGCATCGACCCCCACGACATCGCCATCGAGATGCGTGAGGGCCAAGCGATCTACACAATAACCGGCCAGTCGCTGATCAGCCCGCCCGGTGAAGACGCGTTCGGCGGCGAGCGCGAGGATAGCGCCTCGCTCAAGAGCGCCCCGCAGGTCGTGCGCAAGCACATGGACGCGGTCTGGCAGCAGGTCTACAAGCGGCCTTGGAGCGAGTCGAGCGCCGCGCCAGACGATGACCCGGACGACGAGGCTGAGTAATCCCGCGCTATAATCCAGCGCAGTGCGGCGCTGTGACACGCCGCACACCTTTGACCGCAGGCATTCAAGGCGGCGCACCACCAGCCGACAACCAGGCTACAGGAGACCCACCATGCTGCCGCCGATCATCCCGCTCAGTGCCGCCCCCGTGACCTCGCAACACGACCCGGTCAAGCCACCGCCGACCATTGCGCCGGTGGTACCCACGCAGCCGACCTCCAGCGATGGCACCATTGACCTGAAGAATCATCGTGATCCCCAAGAGCAGGCCCTGCTGCTGCGCGACGAGCAACGCCGTCAGCAAAAAAGGCGCAAGCAGGCTGAAGGCGATCGGTACGAGGCCGTGCCGGGCGAAGAGCTCAACGCCGACAACACCGTGCCGGTGGCGCCGATGGGCGAGCGCACGCGCCAGGGGTTGCTGGTGGATATCGAAGTCTGACTAGTCAGCACTGCCGCTTGCCTTCATCATAAAGGCCTCTGCTGTCCGTCGAGCCCGCCATGAGCCAAGACAACCTGATCGATTTCGGCGCCGAACGCGCCAAACGCATCCACGACCTCAACGACAAGCGCCTGAACGACATGCGCCAGGCCTTCGAGCAGGCCATGCCGCTGGCTCAGGCCAAGAAGAAAAAGCCCAAGGGCAAACCCAAGAAGCGCTGAAACTTGATGCAGGTCAACCCTGCACCCGCCTCGCGCGCCCGGCTCCGGGCGCCATTGACTCCGGTCAATTTTCCCCCTCCCGGCATTGGTTACCTTGCACCCATCGGATGACGGCACATCAAGGGAGGGGCCGACATGTTCTTCGACAACGTGGTTATCGCCGGTGTGGTAACGGTCGGGTTGATGTTGGCGTTCTTCGCCGGTCTGGGCATTTTCATCTGGAAGGACTCGAAAAAGCGTAATCAGCGCTGATCCTTCCCGATCCATGAGCACGCAAGGCATTTAGGGCGACTTCGGTCGCCCATTTTTTTGCCTGGATTTTCATCGCGGGGCGGGGCTTGCCGACGAACGGGGCGCATTCATCTCAGGGTTGTTGAGCGGTCGCCGCCAGCACGATCTCGCGAATGCAAACCTGCTGCGGCTGCTGGTAGGCCCAGACGATCGCCCCGGCGACATCCTCGGCGCTCAGTACCACGCCGCCCATATCATTGGCCTTCCACGCTTCGTAGTCGCGCTTGATACCCTCGTCGGTGGTGTGCCCGAGCAGCTCGGTCTCCACCGCGCCCGGGGCGATGGTCACCACCCGCACATTATGCGGCGCCAACTCTTCGCGCAGGTTCTCCGACAGCCCGTGCACGGCGAACTTGCTGCCCACATAGGCCACATGGTTGGGGAAAGTCTTGCGCCCGGCCACGGAACTGACGTTGATCAGCGTGCCGTGGCGCCGCTCGATCATCCCGCCGACCAGCGCCTGCACGCCGTTGAGCAATCCCTTGACGTTGATGTCGAACATGCGCTCCCACTGCTCCGGATCCTGCTCGTGCACCTGCCCCAGCAGCATCACCCCGGCGTTGTTCACCAGGGCATCGGCCGGGCCGTACAGCGCTTCGGCCTCGGCCACGGCAGCCACCAGCGCCGCCCGGTCGCGGATATCCACGGCGCGGCACAGGCAATCGGGAAGCGCCAGCGCCTCGAGGCGTTCCAGGCGTCGGGCGATCAGCAGCAGTGGATGACCCGCAGCGGAGAATCGCTGGGCGGTGGCGGCGCCGATACCGGAGCTGGCGCCAGTGACAATGATCAAGGGTTTGTTCATGGTTGCCTCCCAGGCATAATCGCTTTCGATGGCCAGGATTCTAGATTGCGTCTGCGGCCATGAAAAACGGCTTATTTCTCTGGCTGGCATCGGTTCTATCTATGGATATTCGTCACCTCAAGGCATTTATCGCCGTCTTCGAAGCGCGCAACATCACGGTAGCCGCCCAGCGTTTGTGCGTGGCCCAGCCGACTTTGTCGGTGACCATTCGCCAGCTGGAAGAGGAGCTGGGCGCCGAATTGTTCCTGCGCCAAGCCCGCGGGGTCGAAGTCAGCGAGCAGGCCCGCGAGCTCTATCCCCAGGCCTGCCGCATGGTGGCCGAGGCCGAGGCCCTGCGCCTGCGGTTTCGTCAGGGGCAGGAGCGGGTGCCGTTGGCGCTGGGCATCGAGGCCGACATCGCACCGGCCCAGGTCGAAGCCTGCGTGCGTCTGGCCAGCCAGGCGGTGGCGGGCTTGCAGTTGACCCTGCTGGAGGGCTGCGACGGTGATGCACGCCTGGCGGACGAGTCTCAGCGCTGTGAGGACGAACTGTTCCTGCCGCTGTGGGAGGAAGCGTTCGTGCGGGTGATGGCCACCGGCAGCCAGCCGGACGGACGCTGGATCACCTGCCCGCAGCACCCGTCGCACCAACGCTTGATGGGCTTGTATGACGGGGGGGAGCAGGTCGGCCAGGCCGGTTCGTTGCAACGGGTCCTGGCCATGGTCGCCGCCGGGCAGGGCGCGGCCTGGTTGCCGCAGTCGCTGGTCGAGCGTTGCCCGGGCGTCTACTGGCAGCCGGGCAGCGGCCTGACGCTGCGCCGTCGGGTCGGATTGTGCATGTCCCATGAGGCCTTGGCACTACCCGCCGTGGCAGCGCTGCATCAGGCCCTGAGCCGCGCTTGAACGACCAGGATTGTGGGAGCGGCCTTGTGTCGCGAAAGGGCTGCGAAGCAGCCCCAGGATTTCGGCGTTGACGCAAAGATTGCTGGGGCCGCTTCGCGCCCCTTTCGCGACACAAGGCCGCTCCTACACAGGAACTGCGCATCGACTGGGCAACGTGTGCCTAGAGGAACATCCCCCCTGACACCTCCAGCCGCTGCCCGGTGATCCAGCCATTGCCGTCCTCCAGCAACAGGGCGATGGCCGCACCGATGTCGTCGGGTAGGCCGACGCGTCCCAGTGCCGTGTTGCTGGCGATGTAGTCGTTAACCTGCTGGTTGTCGCGCACCACGCCACCGCCGAAGTCGGTCTCGATGGCGCCCGGCGCGAGAATGTTCACGCGAATACCGCGCGCCCCCAGCTCCTTGGCCTGGTAGCGGGTCAGCACTTCCATGGCGCCCTTCATGGCCGCATAGGCGGCGTAGCCGGGCAGGGCGAAGCGGGTCAGGCCTGTGGAGATGTTGACGATGCGCCCGCCGTCGGCCAGCAGCGGCAGCAGGCGCTGGGTGAGGAAGAACGGCCCCTTGAGCTGGATGTTCAGCAACTGGTCGAATTGCACTTCGCTGGTCTCGCTGAACGGCACGTTCAGGCCGATGCCGGCGTTGTTCACCAGGAAGTCCAGCTGGCGGCGGCCAAACTGCTGTTCGAGGGTGTCGCCCAGGCGCTCGGCGAAGGCGGCAAAGCTGGCGCTGTCGCTGACATCCAGTTGCAGCATGGCGGCGCGCACGCCGGCCTGTTCGAGCGAGGCGGCCACGGCGTGGGCCTCGCCGGCCTTGCTGTGGTAGGTGCCGATGATGTCGATACCACGAGCGGCCAGGTGTTCGGCGGTGTTCTTGCCCAGGCCGCGGCTGGCGCCGGTGATCAGTGCGATCTTGCGAGTCATGTCGGTTACCTCGTTGGGGTGGTGGTTGAATGACAGGTTATTGATCGGTTGATGGCTGTTAAATCCACTGATTCCGGAAATACTGTTCGTCTTGAATGGACAATCGGAGCCCGTGATGAACAAGCTTGAGCTGTTGCGCACCTTTGTCAGGGTCAGCGAACTGAGCAGTTTCACCCTGGCCGGCGAAAGCCTGGGCCTGCCGCGTTCGACCGTCTCCGAGCAGGTGCGGGCGCTGGAACGGTTGCTCGGCACGCGCCTGTTCAACCGCACCACGCGGCGGGTGCAGACCACCCAGGACGGCGCCTTGCTCTACGAGCGCAGCAAGGACCTGCTGTCGGGCATGGACGAGATCGAGAGCCTGTTCAGCGCCGACGATGCCGAGCTGACCGGGCGCCTGCGCATCGACCTGCCGACCATGATGGCGCGGCGGCTGATTGTGCCGGCGCTGCCAGGGTTTCTCGAGCGTTTCCCGCGCCTGGAAGTGGAGCTTAGTTGCACTGACCGCCAGGTCGACCTGCTGCGCGAAGGCTTCGACTGCGTGATGCGCATCGGCGCGCTCAGCGAACTGGACGTGGTCGCCCGCCCGGTGGGGCGACTGAGTATGCGCAACTGTGCCAGCCCCGCCTACCTCGAGCGTCACGGCGTGCCACGGAACCTGCAGGATCTGGCCGGCCATCGGTTGGTCCACTACGTGCGCAACCTCGGTGCCCGCAGCGCCGGGTTCGAATACGTGCAGGAGGGCGAGCTGCGCTTTCAGGCCATGGCCGGCGTGGTCACGGTGAACAATGCCGAAGCCTATTCCGCCGCCTGCCTGGCAGGGCTCGGGCTGATCCAGGTACCGGCGGTGGGCGTCGATGAACACCTGCGCAATGGAGAACTGATATCGCTGCTCGAGCCCTGGCAGGCGCGGGCCATGCCGGTGTCGCTGCTGTATGCCCGGCAGCGCCATGTGCCGCGCCGAGTCCAGGCGTTCATGAACTGGCTGGCGGCGCTGCTGGCGTCGCAGGTCGACCCGGTGGCGGCGCCAACCGGCTGAAACGGGAAGGGTGAGAATGCGTGGCGAAGGTTCCCGCAGTTGCGTTAGGCTGGTACCTGCGCGTCGCCCGCCAGAGGTGACCGTTCCCTGCGTGCGTCACTTCCGAATTTTGCGAGGTTACGCCATGGCCATCACTTCCCAGGACATCTGCGACGCCGCCGACCAGCTCAAGGGCTTTGTCGGCTTCCACGGCAAGCGCGGCATGCATATCGTGCGGTTTTCCGAAGATTCGTTCGGCATGGACGTCGCCGACGACAGCATCACCCCCTGCAACGAGTTCGTCTGGCGCCCCGAGGCCGACACGCGCATGGCATTGTGCCGGGAGCGCCTGGCCTTGCTGCTGGAGCAGCATGTGGACGATCGGCTGAACATCGGCGAGCCGCTGCGCATCTACCTCAAGCGCACCGACCTGCCGGAGATCGTGGCTGAACGCAGCCTGCGCTGAAGGCATGCATCAAGAGGGAGTCAGGACACATCCTGCTGGCGCACCTCGCGGCCCGCCAGCAGCGCCTCGAAACCCGCCCGGTCCACCGGCTTGCTCAGGTAGTAGCCCTGCACCTCATGGCACTGCTCCCTGTCCAGCGCCTGCAACTGCTGCTCGGTCTCCACCCCCTCGGCGGTGACCGTCAGCCCCATGGCCTTGCCCAGGTTGATGATGGCCTGCACCACTGCCCGGTCGTTGCCGCTCTGGCTGCTG
Organism: Pseudomonas sp. P106(2024); assembly: GCF_057480815.1. Taxonomy (NCBI): domain Bacteria; kingdom Pseudomonadati; phylum Pseudomonadota; class Gammaproteobacteria; order Pseudomonadales; family Pseudomonadaceae; genus Pseudomonas; species Pseudomonas sp. P106(2024). Next base: position 32,211 of record NZ_JBLIYU010000025.1, read on the forward strand.
AGCCCGGCGATGAAGCGCTTGTCGATCTTGATGCTGTCGAAGGGGTAGGTGCGCAGGTAACCCAGCGACGAGTAACCGGTGCCGAAGTCGTCCATGTTCAGGCGCACGCCCAGCTCCTTGAGCGCGAGCATGGTGCCCAGGGCGCCCTCGATGTCGTTGAGCATCACGTTCTCGGTGATCTCCAGTTCCAGGCGCTGGGCCGGGAAGCCGGTGTCCAGCAGTACCTGGCGCACATCGGCGACCACATCGCTGCGGGAGAACTGCGCCGGCGACAGGTTGACCGAGACCAGCAGTTCGTCGGGCCAGTCGCGGGCATTGCGGCAGGCCTCGGCCAGCACCCAGCGACCAAGGGGCACGATCAGGTCGCTCTGCTCGGCCAGGGGAATGAAGGTGTCCGGCCCGAGCAGGCCCTCCTCGGGGTGCTGCCAGCGCAGCAGGGCCTCCACCGAGACGATGCGCAGGTCGTACAGGCGATAGCGTGGCTGATAGTGCAGGACGAACTCGTGCTGCTTGATCGCCCGGCGCAGGTCGTTTTCCAGTTGTCGGCGGTACTGGATCTGCTGGTTCATCTCTGGCGAGAAGTAACGCCAGGTATTCTTGCCGTCGGCTTTGGCCTGGTACAGCGCAATATCAGCGTAGCGGATCAACTCACCGGCATCGTAGCCCTGGATTCGGGTCTGGGCGATGCCAATGCTGGCGCCGATATGCAACTGTTGTCCCTCGTAGATTATAGGTTGCTGCAGCAACTCGAGCAGGCGGGCGCAGAAACGATCGATCTCGCTGCGATTGTCCAGGCCATGCAGCACCAGGACGAACTCGTCGCCGCCCAGGCGAGCCACCAGGTCATTTTCGCGGGTGGTGTCGCGCAGGCGACCGGCCACTTCCTGTAACACCGCGTCGCCGGCCGGGTGGCCGAGGGAATCGTTGATCGGCTTGAAACTGTCCAGGTCGAGCAGCAGCAAGGTCAGCGGCGGTGAATCGCTGCCGCGCAACAGCGCATGCTCAAGGTGGCGTGACAGCTTGTTGCGGTTGGCAAGGCCAGTCAGGGCATCGTGCATCGACAGGTGCTGGATGCGGGCATGGGCGGCGACTTCGTCAGTGATATCGCTGGCGGTGCCGCGAAAGCCGGCGAGCTTGCCCTCGTAGACGATCGAGCGCGCCGAAACGCGGCAGTAGCGGTTCTGCCCGCTGGCGTCATCGTAGTTGCAGCGCAGGTTGGCCAGTTGCTGCGGGTTGTCGTCGGCCTGGCTGTCGAGCCACGGCAGCAGGGGCGTGGTGTCGCAGGCCAGCAGCTGGTTTAGCGGCTGGCCTATCCAGTCCTCGAGCCGGTAGCCGGTGACGCTGACGAAGCGCTGCGACAGGTAGGTCAGGCGGTGCTGGCGGTCGGTTTCCCAGATCCAGTCCGACGCGGCCTCGGCCACTGCGCGAAAGCGCTGCTCGCTGGCCTCCAGGGCGCGGTTGCTTTGCTGCAGGCGCAGCAGGCTGTCGTCGATGGCGCGGGAGCTGCGCAGGGCATGGCGGAACAGGTACAGGAGCACCAGGCCGAGCACCAGCAGCACCGCCAGCAGCGGCGGCAGGAAAGCGTGGAGCAACTGGCGACCCGGTAGCGGCGTGTTCCAGGCCAGGTAATAGCCGGTTTCCTCCAGGGCGATGTGCGGTTGTCCGGTCTGGGCGGCGCCATTTTTCTCCAGGCGCATGCCGGTCAGGCCCGCACCCTTGCCCAGCACGGCGAGCTTGGCCTCGGTCAGTTGGTCGATAAACACCATCACCGGCGCCTGGCGCACATCCGCCTCGGTCACATCTTTGTCCGGGCGCACCGCCGCCGCGCTGAGCACCGCGGGCCAGCCGTTGAAGCGCACGAAGTGGGCCACCTGCTCGCGGGCCGGGGCCGCCTTGCGCGCCGCGTCGGTGATCGGCGCCAGGGGACTGTCGATATGGGCGCTGGCCGGTGAGTCGGTGGGCTTGCCCTTGAACAGGGCATAGGTGGTGCGGTCATCCTCGATCACGAACACGCCTTCGTAGCCGCTGGCGCTGTACAGCGACTCACCGACGTTCTTCTCGTCATACGCCCACTGCCAGTCGACCTTGCCTACCAGATGTTCGTAGGCGGCGTCCCAGACGGCGTAGCTGGAGAGGAACTGGCGCGACGCCACCAGCCGCTGCTCCAGTGCCTGGGTAGCCTGGAAGGTGCTCTGCTCCAGCGCCTGGCGGTCCAGCGTGGCGGCGATGTTGAACAGCGCCACCAGGGTGAACACGCAGGCGAGGCCGAACAGAGCGCAGAAGGCGCCTACCAGCCTGCGCACCTGCAGGCGCGAAGTGGGGCTGGAGGATGAAAGGTCGACGTTCCTGTCCATGTACGGGCGACTCCTTCAACTGCTGTCTGCGCCCGGGGCCTGGGCGAAGGTTCAGTCAGGATAGGCCAGCTTGAGCAGGGCGGCCTCGCCGCGGGCGAAATTGACCTGGTCGCGCCCCTGGTGCTTGGCGGCGTACAGGGCCTTGTCGGCCTGTTCCAGCCAATGTTCGGGCGAGGCGAGGGTGGTGCGAAAGTCCGCCAGGCCGATGCTCAGGCTGATGCGCAGGCCCGGCAGTTGCGGGTTGCGGTAGGCGCCGACGCGCTCGCGCAGGCGCTCCATGGCCTGGCACGCCTGGGCTTCGTGGGCGCCAGGGAGGATCACGCAGAACTCGTCACCGCCGTAGCGCCCGGCCAGGTCGTCCTCGCGCAGGTTGCGCCGCAGTTCCTGGCTGAGCTGGCGCAGCACGCAGTCGCCGACCACATGGCCGTAGGTGTCGTTGATGGTCTTGAAGTGGTCGATGTCGATCAGGGCGACTACCGCCGGCAGCTGCTGTTGCTGGCAGATCTGGAACTTGAGCAGCAGCAGGTCCTTCCACGAGCCATGGTTGAGCAGGCCGGTAAGGCTGTCGGTGCGGCTCAGGGCGCTTAGGCGGCGCTTGTGCTCGGCCAGCTTGATCGCCAACTGGTAGCACACCCAACCCAGGGCCAAGGGGTAGAGGGTGAGCATCGGCAGGCAGGCAAGCACCTGCAGTTGCGTGGCCTGGGGCTGCAGGCCGGTACCGAGCAGGGCGCTGGCCAGCAGCATGCCGCCCAGTTGAGCCAGCAGACCGCGCAGCAGCACCCGTTTGCCGCCGGCGGCGACGTTGTTCATGGTCATCATCGACAGGATGGTCACCGTGGGCAGCGGGTTGAAATGCATCGCCGCGGTCCAGAACCCGCCCATAAAGGAGTCCAGCAGGATGTTGCGCTGTTCGGCCTGGTAAGGCGTGGCCGAGCGCAGGGCCCATTGGTAGGCCACATGAGGCCAGAGCAGGCCATTGAACAGCAGCAGGGCCCAGGCCCACTGCGGCGGGTTCAGCGGGGCGATGGCGGCCATTACGCTGAACAGGCCGATCCCCAGGCCGATGATGCGCGGCAGGTAGATGCGCCTGACGAAAGAGAGCCCCTTGCCGCTGCGGTTATCGATCATGGTTGTCGTTCTTCTGTGGGGCGCCGTTTATCGCATAAGTCGTGTGAATATTGTTGAACAATCGTTCATCGGCGAAAAATGACCTTACAAGCCATTTCACGGTTGATCCGACCCTGTGGAGTACTATGAAGGCCTTCTTCTTTTGTGGAGTGCTGCTGCTCATGGTCCCCATGGCTACCCCCGCCGGCGAGCCGGCACCGCACCGGGACGGACGCTTTCACAACCAGGTCGAGCTGCCCAGGGATGGCGTGCTCAAGAAGCTGCGCATCGGCGTCAAGTACCTGCTGCTGCGCAAGCCGCCGCAAACCCGGCCAGATGCTGCGCTGAGCCTGCAGACGATGACCCGCCAGCAGGTGGCCGACGCGCCGGACCATAGCTTGTGGCGTCTTGGCCACTCCACGGTACTGCTCAAGCTGCGCGGGCGCTTCTTCATTACCGACCCGGTGTTCGCCGAGCGCGCCTCACCGGTGCAGTGGGCCGGGCCGCTGCGCTTCCATGCGCCGCCGTTGGCGCTCGACGATCTGCCGCCGCTGACTGCGGTGATCCTGTCCCATGATCATTTCGACCACCTCGACGAGCAGGCCATCCGCCGGTTGGCGCCGCGCACCGAGCACTTTCTCGCACCGCTGGGAGTCGGCGACCTGCTCATCGAGTGGGGCGTGCCGCCGGCCAAGGTGCGGCAACTGGACTGGTGGCAGGAAACCGAAGTCGAAGGCGTGCGCTTCGCCGCCACGCCGGCGCAGCACTTTTCCGGACGTGGGTTGTTCGACAGCAACCGCAGACTGTGGGCGTCCTGGGTGATGATCGACGAAGGGCTGCGGCTGTTCTTCAGCGGTGATACTGGTTACTTCGCCGGCTTTCGCGAGATCGGCGAGCGCTACGGGCCCTTCGACGTGACCTTGATGGAGACCGGCGCCTACAACGTCGCCTGGCCCAGTGTGCATATGCAGCCGGAGCAGACTCTGCAGGCGCACCTGGACCTGAAGGGCCGTTGGCTGCTGCCTATTCACAACGGCACCTTCGACCTGTCGATCCACAGCTGGCAGGAGCCCTTCGAGCGTATCCTGACACTGGCCAATGCCGCCCAGGTAGAGCTGAGCACGCCACAGATGGGCGAACGAGTCAGCCTCGACTCGCCGCATCCGGGGCAGAACTGGTGGCGGCCGCGGCCATTGCCGCAGCGGGGCAGGGCGTCCGAGCGGGCGGTTGCCGCGCGCTAGTTCCTGGCCTGTTTGTCGTGCTTCAACAGTTTCGAGGGCGGCTTGCCGCTGTCGCTGCGCACTTGGGCATGGCTGATCAAGGCGAAGATGAAACTGCCGCCAATGATGTTGCCGGCCAGGGTGGGCAGGGCGAAGTCGAGCCAGAAGGCGCTCCAGCTCTGCTCGCCGGCCCAGACCAGGTAAGAGACCTCGACCGAGCCCACTACTATATGCGTGAAGTCGCCCAGGGCCATCAGGTAGGTGATCATCAGGATGATCCAGATCTTGGCGTGCTCCATGGACGGGATCATCCAGACCATGGTGGCGATCATCCAGCCTGAGACGATGCCCTTGGCGAACATCTGGCCGATGCCGTTCTCCATCACCTTGTGGCCCACATCCAGGAAGGCGACATCGGTCTTGCTGTCGAATATCGGCAGTTCGAGCATCACCCAGGCTACCAGCAGCGTGCCGGCCAGGTTGCCGAGCAGGACGATGGTCCACAGGCGCAGCAGGCGGCCGAGGTTGGTGAGGGTGGGGGTGGTCATCAGTGGCAGCACGGCGGTCAGGGTGTTTTCGGTGAACAGTTGCTGGCGGGCGAGGATCACCGCCAGGAAGCCTGCGCTGTAGCCCAGGCTGGCGATTACCTGGGCGCTGTCGCCTTCGGGCAGGCGGGCGTAGAACAGTCCCATGGCCATCAACGACAGGCCCATGGTCAGGCCAGCCGCCAGCGCTGACCACCACAAGGCAGCGAGCGTGCGTTCCAGTTCGTGGTCACCCTGGGCGCGGATGATCTCGTGCAGCACCGCCGCCCGGGGCGGTTGGTTGTGGCTGACTTCCTGCTCTTCGTCCGGCGACAGCCCCGGGGTCTTCTCGTTCTGTGCATCGCTCATGGCAGCCGCTCCGCTTGCGTGTTTCTCTACAGAGCGGCAACCGCATCGAATAGTTGCCGAGCGGCCGCCGGATGGCGATCGAAAGTTTTTTCAGATCAAGGTGTTGACTCTGAAATCAAACCGCGTATTATTCGCCTCCTCGCAGCGTTGAACGCTACGAGGCAAGCGGTAAGTTGTTGAGGTTGAAGGTGTTTTGCAAAAAGCAGCTTCAAAAAAACTTCAAAACAACGCTTGACAGCAAATGAGGAAGGCGTAGAATGCGCGCCTCGGTTGAGACGAAACGCTCTCAGCCAAACGCTCTTTAACAAATTGAATCAAGCAATTCGTGTGGGTGCTTGTGAGTACGGAC
>NZ_JBLIYU010000026.1:0-32371 GCF_057480815.1 Pseudomonas sp. P106(2024)
GGGGATTTTGGGCAGGTCACGCAAGGGTTTCTTTTTGGTTGGCATACATGCACCTCTTACTCATGTTATGCCCGAACACAAAATTTCTGACACCCTCTCTGGAGGAAGTACGTGGCGTGGCACCAGCAAGGCTGATGCCTGACACCACTGCTCCGTAGCTTTAACTCACCCCGGCCAACCGTTTGATCTGCTCGGCAAAGTCCTTCTCGGCAATCTTCACCTCCACCAGCACCGGCCGATCCTCCACCATCAGCACCTGCGCCAGCAACCGTTCCAACTGGTCCACCGTCTCCACCCGATACCCCAGTGCGCCATACCCGCTCGCCAGCGCCGTATAGTCCAGCGCGGGCAGGGTATCGAACGGCGCAAACTCACCTTCGGGCGTGAACGCGTCAGGGTCGACGAAGGCTTGCTCGATCGCATACACCTGGTTGCTCATCACGAACACCAAGGCATTGACCTTGTTGCGCGCCAACGCCGCCAGTGACTGGCTGACCATCATGAACCCGCCGTCGCCGGCCACCACCACCGGGCGCCGGTCGCTGCCCAGCGCCACGCCCAGGGCGCAACCGGTCTCGTGGCCGAGCGAGCCCCAGATGGCGTCGGAGATGAAGCTGCCACGGGGCATGCCGTTGATGTTGCTGGCCACATACAGCGACGAGCTCTCGCCGAGGATCAGCGTGCTGCTCTGCCACAAACGGTGCTCCTGGGCGAAGTTCACCAGGCTGTCGAAGAAGCTCGCGTAGCTCAGCGCGCTGGGCACCGCGCCGCTGCCAAGCAGTGGGCGGGAGGCGGCCAGGGCCGCGCTCGGGCGAGGGAACTGGAGGTCCACCTGCAGGGCCTTGAGCAGGGCGTCGACGTAGTCGGGCAGGCGCACGTTGGGGTAGTAGTCGGCGCCGGCGCGGGCCAGTTCGCAGTTCACCTGGACGATCTGGCCGTAGCGGGCCTTGAGCAGGTCCAGGTAGTCGTCGGTGAAGATCACGCCGATGGCCAGGATGCAGTCGCAGGCATCCACCCGGGCCGAGGTTTCCGGGCGCGAGGCGGGGCCGGCGTAGGTGCCGATGAACGGCGCCTGGCTCTCGTCGAGCGCGGTCTTGGCGTCGAGGGTGGTGGAAAAAGGCAGGCCGCAACTGTCGATCAGGCGCTGCACGGCGTCCTGCAGGCCGTAGCGGATGATCTCCACGCCCAGCAGCACCAGGGGCTGACGCGCCTTCGCCAGGCGTTGCACGCTGGCTTCGACCAGGCTTTGCAGGGCCTGGGGATTGGACGGGCGCGGGGCCGGGGTCAGCTGGCCATGGGGGCGGCTGACCTCGGCGCCCCAGATGTCCTGGTAGGCCTCCAGGTAGATGGGCTGGCGGTGGGTGAGGGCGGCGATCAGCGCGTTGTCGATCTGCCACGGCGCGCGGTGCGGGTCGGACAGGATCTCGCAGGCCACGGTCACTTGCTCCAGCACGTTGCGGTCGGCCTCGAAGTTGCCGGTGGAGTGGTGGAACAGCACGTTCTGGGCATTGGCCTTGAGGCGGTCGCTGGTCGAGGGGCTGGCGGAAATCACCACCACCGGGTTGCGCTCCACATAAGCGCCGGCGATGGCGTTCACCGCGCTGAAGGTGCCCACGCCGTACTGCAGCGACACCGCGCCCAGGCCGTGCACCCGGGCGTAGCCGTCGGCGCTGTAGGCGGCGCCCATCTCGTAGATCTCGCCCACGGCTTCGATGCCCTCGAAGGCATCCAGCGCGCTCATGAACTTCGAGCAGTAGTCCCCCGGAACCTGGAACACCTTGTCCAGGCCCAGTTCCTTGAGGCGGGTCAGCAGGTAATCGGCAACGGTGAAGGCGCTCATGGCTTGATCCCCGCGCAGATGTTCTGGGTGATGCCTTCAAGCACTTGCGAGGGATGCGTGGGCATCGGCGGCGTGGCGTAGTCGATCTCTTCCGGCGCTGGGGTCGGCAGCAACTGATAACTGGCGGGGAGCCAGTCAGGACGGGGCAGCTCGAAAAACTCCTGCAGCGCGGACTCGGCGGTGGTCAGCGCGCCTTCGACCCAGCCCTGACCGTAGGAGTAGGCCTCGCCGACGATGAACACCTGCTGGTCCTGCACCGGATGGCGCATCTTCTGGATGATCAGGTCCAGGCGATAGTTGGCCTTCCATTCGTGCCAGCCGCCGCCGTACGGGTCGGCGTCCCAGGCGTGGTACACCGCCGAATAGGGGGCCGGCAGCTCGATCTGGGCGTGCAGCTGAGTGACCTGGCGCTGGGCGATGCGCACCATCTCGTCGCTGATCTGGAACTGCGTGCGCGGCACCACGGCGTCGCTGGCGATGCGGCCTTCGAGGCTGCGCGGGGTGTAGCCGACGAACTCGGGGCCGTCTTCCAGGCCTTTCCAGAACGGCACGGTGCCGATGTCGTTGTAGGAGGCCATCAGCAGCGAGTTGTAGGTCTGTTCACCGCCAGGCTGCTCGCACTCGGTGCCCATGTAGTAGCACTGGCGGATCGGCAGGTCGGTGACCGAGCGTCCGGCCACCAGGCCCAGGTTGCGCCACCAGGGTTGCTCGTAGGCGAGGAATAGCTTGAACGCCGACTGCACCAGCACCGAACCGAGGTTGTCCTTGAGCCACGGGTCGTCGAACAGCGGCGAGTCGATCAGCTCCAGCGAACGGCGCGGCAGGGCGAGGATCACCTGGCGGGCGTGGACGATGTCCTCGCCTTCGAGGTCGTGGGTCTTGCCGTTGACGGTCTCGGTGTGGCGCAGGTGCAGGCGGTAGGGGTACTCGGTGTCGTCGCTGTAGCTCAGGGCGGCCAGGCGGCGGTTCATCTGGATGCGCTGGTCGGCGGGCACCAGGCCGCCGGCCTGTTCGGTGAAGCGCCGGGCCAGGGTCAGCGGCAGGCTCTGGAAGCCATCCTTGAGCGTGCGGAACACGGTGGCGTCGCTGTATTCGGTGGCGGGCAGCTGGGTTACGGCGCTGGCGTTGGCGACGTTGGCCTCGTAGCCGCCGGCGTCCTTCATGAACTGGTAGCCCTCGTTGCTCAGCACGCGGTAGAGCAGGTCCCAGAAGCCGTAGCGCCAGATCGGCTTGCCGAACACCTGCACTTGCATCTGCTCGGCCAGGCTCAGCTTGTCGAAGCCGGGGTAGAGGCTGTTCATCACGTTGACCTGGAGGTCTTCGGGGTTGTAGCCGCGCTCGGTCCAGCCGAGGTCGTAGGGGATCTTGTGCGGCGCTTCGATGAAGTCGCGGAACCGGAAGCGCTGGCCACGCAGGTAGAACAGGTTGTCCTTGGCGCCAATGGGCGCGTCCTTGGGCTGCTCGTTGCCCATGGGGAAGTCCTGGCTCGGCAGGCCCAGGTGTTGCACCAGCGTGTCGACCATCACATGGCCATCGGCGCCGGGCATGTAGCGCATGCCACCGACTTCGGCGACCACGTTGGGCAGGCCGGGCAGCTTGACGCTGAACAGTCTCCCGCCGATGCGATCGCCATATTCGAACAACTGGATACGCTGGCTGTCGCCATGGGCCTGTTGCAGGCGCCAGGCGCTGTAGGTACCGGAGACACCGCCGCCGATGATGGCGACGTCCAAGGGTTGGGGCTGGCTCATCGCAAATTCCCTTTTGTTGTGTGTGGGCAAGGAAATCCATGTGACGAGCCAGTATTGTCGAGGTTTGCTGGAATGCCAGTTTGCCATCATCGAATTTATGGATGGCCGTTCATAGCGTGATTGCAGGTCTGTATAGGTGGGTTCTGACAAGGGCTGCCAGCAACCATTCAGACTTCCGACTGTGCCTCCATGAACTCGTCGATCCAAGGTGTGATGTCGATCCCATCGGAGGTGGCGAGCAACGCTGGACTGATGCGCCAGTGCAGGTTGCCATTACCCGGCACGTTCACTCGCTGGATCAGTTGCACGTCCTCCAGTACGGCTGCCAGTTTGCTGGTGTCGGGTGGGTTGCAGCCGCTGCTTGCGATGAAATAGGCACGCCCCAGGCCAAGCGCAGCATTCGGTTGGCGAGCCTTGACGGCGTGATTGGCCAAAGGAAATGGCGCTCCCTTCAGGTTCGCGCGCAAGTAATCAAGCGTGGCGTTGATCGTTGCGATTGGAAACAGCCGCCCTGGCTGGGTTCTGATGCCCTTGGAGGTGATGCGGTAATGAAAACTGACGCTGTGGCCTTTCGTCGTGCATTCATGCCAGTCGTCATCCAAGGTTGCCACTGCCTGGCGCCGTCTTGTCTTCACCTCGGACGGGGCAGCGCTGGCGCAGATCGGCAAGTCATAACCGATCATGAACAGTGCAGCCTCCAAAGCGCGCAGTCGTGTTTGCGCAGGCAGTCTGGCGAACTGGCTGGTCTTGGCATTCTCGTGTGACAGCACCGCTTCCAGAAGCCAGCTCGCATGCATGTTCCACTGCGCGTGCAACGCCCCGGACTTCAAACGCTGGAAGACCAGCCCCGCACTGGAAGGGTTGCGCCATTTCGGATTGGCGGCGTCCGGCGCGTTCTTTGCCGGTGCCCAGGGGAAGTCCAGTGCCGCCGGGACCGTCGTCAGTTGCCTGTCCTGGCAGAACAAGGTCACTGCCCATCCCAACGCCGCGGCCACACGGCTGTCGTAGATGATCAGGCTTCGGCAGAGCAACGAATAGACCTTGGTCATCCCGGCATTGAAACGCAGCGAGTGCGCAAGGGTGTCGATGTTTCCCGAGTCCAGCGCATCGCGCACTTCGATCAGCGTCTGTGCCAAGCCTGTCTGATTGGCGTGCAGCCAGCGCACATTGCCCGCCTGCACACCGCCCCAGCCCATCACTCCAGTGGTCGCGGCGCAGGCAGCAGTATCGTCTGATCGTGGGGTAAGCGCGCGTTGCAAGGCGCTCTTCCACTTGTCGAGGTCGACCGCGTTGTCATCGAAGGAGGTACCCGTCGACGCAGGCCAGGTGTACTGGCGGTAGGCGTCATGAAGACTGGCGCACTGCCAGGGCCCGGTACGGCGATTGTGGTAGCGGTGGGCGAGAGTGCCGTTGTCCAGGTTGTCGGCCAGCCATTCGATGAATGGCTCGACCATGGGACGTTTCAGGTAATCGGTTCGAAGCATCTTCTGGTCCATGTCATCGGTTTGCGTGTATTTGCTGGCGACTGGCCTGTTCATCCAAGGCTTTACAGACCTGGAGGTTCACCTCGACGAACTCGCTCCAGGTGTAGGTATTCGCGTAATGCCGTTGATACTGCCGATCTACCTGGCAGATCTCGGGCCGGTTGGCGTAGATCGTGCACTGTCGGCTGGCCGTGTCATGGTGCCGGCAGGTACCGTCGCCGCGGTCGAGGAAACGGGTTTCCTCGGCCAGGTGCACGTTACGGCAGCACAAACCACACTTGTTGCATGGAAAGGCGGGTAACGTCATATCAGTGAGGCCAGCCATTGACGTGTGCTGGCGCTGTTGCCAGCCTCGAAGGGCAGCTCGATATCGCGTTTGACCACTTCATCTCGCAGCATTTGGCTGCGCTGCAGTTCGTCGTTACAGGCCGTCAGTGTCAGGGCGAACGCCTCCTGTTCCGCGACATCCAGGTTGAATTCGAGCAGGCTCAGTTCGGTGAGGTAGCGATCCAGCTCTGCATTCACCGCCTGGAAGTGCTGGATTGCATCGGCATGGGGCATGATCGATTCGACGAATGCCCAGAGTTTGAGCCCCATCGGGCTGTGCAGTAGCACGTAGTTCAGGCCGAGGGTAACCACGCCGGTGAGCAGTGCGCTGGCGAAGGCGGCCAACTCACTGCCGAACGGGAAGCTGCACAGTGGCAGCAAATGGGTATGGGCCATGGTGCCCACCGCTGTGGCAGCCCCCAGTGACATCAGGCTGGTGATCGCCTTGCACAGCTCGACGAAGCCCAGTTTTTCTGGGTTGAAGATCATCAGCTTGATCGCCTTGACCAGCTGGCTCCAGACTTCGCGGATGATCTTGATCGCCATGACCTTGGTGGTCGCGAACACGTTGAACAGGGTGGTGGTGGCGCTGGCCATGATGCCGGCGAAGACGCCATCCTTGAAGGCGATGAGAAAGTCCGTGAAGCGCTTCTGTACTCGCTCCCAGATGCCCTTGAGTGTGGCATTGACGCTATCGATGAAGATCTCGAAGTCGAAACGGTTCTTGAGTTTGTCGAGCAGGGCTGGCAGTTGGCCACGCAGTTCGAACCACACTTCGGCCAGCACCAGGCCGAGCATCTGCCGGGTGCCCATCTGCCAGCCGTTCTTCAGCGACGCAGAGGCTGTCTGCTCCCAGAACTTGCTGCTGGTGTAGTAGGCGCGGTTGATCTGCTCGTTGTAAGGCGCGCGGGCGGCCTCGTCGCGTTTGCGCATTTCCTGAGGGTCGATCGCCTTGAGTGTTTCGATCTTGCTCGCTTCCTTGCGGATCTTGTCTTCCAGTTGTCGTGCCTGGTGTTGCTCTTGCGGTGTATCGCGTGGCAGCTTGGCCAGACGCTGGCGGTTGCTGGCCAGTTTCCTTTCGTGTTCGTAAATCAGCCCAGGCAGACCATCCAGATAATCGTTGATGGGCCTCTGTCCTTTGGACTTGTTGATGCTCTCGTGGGTGGTCTGCAGGTTGCTGCTCTGGTTGGCCAGCATCACGCCGTCGAGCCCGGCCAGCTTGCGACCGGCATCATCATGAATCGTCTTCGCGCTGATGACGTGATCAAGGTTGCGCTTTTGCGAGGGCGCGAGCGTAGCGTTGCGGTAGGGGTCGTGCAGCTCGCCTGCCTGGTGCACGGACTTGTCCCGCGCGCCCGTGGCGATGTAATTAGCGTGGCTGTGGTACGGGTCCGGGTCATAGGCGCCACGCTGCTCGTAGTTCTGCTTCTCCTCATCGGTTGCCCAGATGTTGTTGCGGACGTTATGGATGGTGTTCACATCGCCACCGTCCTTGTCCTGAAACAGCAGGAAGTCCAGGCCAAAGCTGGTGGCCAAGCTGTTGACCACGGTCTTTTCGAGCTCTTCGGCCCAAGGATAGTCTTTTGCGGCAGCGTGCATGATAAGGTCCATGAATTCAGGGAAGTGGCAGGGGAGGTTGGCCCCCCCTTGAGGCGTCAGGCCGGCTCGACTTCGTCGGCTTCGGCGCTGGCCTTGACCATCACCTTGTCCAGTTCGCTTTCGTTGAGGATCATCGAGCCATCCTTGTCCAGATCCATGGTCGGGACGCCGTCTTCGTTCTTGACGATTTCACCGTTGGCTTTCTTGAGCTTGAAGATTGGCGTGGTGATGACGTTCACCAGGATGCTGGCCAGCATGTAGCCGTTCTCGATGGTGCGTACGATCGAGTCGTTGAACTTGGCCAGCTCCGCAGCTGTATCTACATTGCGGCCCTTGAGGTCCTCCAGGAAGCTGTCGATGCCCTTGAGGTTGTCGAAGTACTGGTTGAATTGGGCGTAGATGGCCATCAGCGAGCGGCGGATCTTGCGCACGTAATGTTCGGTTTCCTTGAGCATCTCGGTGGCCCGGACGAGCTTCTCAATGGCGCCGGCCACCTCCTGAGCGACCTTGTGGGCATTCCTCAGTGCTTCTTCGCCATGGCTGTTGTAGGCCCAGCCAGCAATCGCCAGCACCGGTGCGGCCACCGCAGCTCCCAGGATTGCTGTACCGCCGGCAATACCTAGGCCTCCGGTGGCCAGTGAGCCTCCACCGATGGCCGCGAGGGTGGCGTTACTGGCTGCTACACCTGCCAGCGAAGAAATCGCGGTGCCGGTCGACGCTGCGCCCAGGGCCATCACCCCACCGTATACGGCGAAGCCTGCTGCGGCGCCTGCGGTCCCCGCGCCGGCAACGGTACCCAGCACACCCACGGCCGTGTAGCTGTAGCCATCGACCTTCTGCAGGTTGTGCCGGGGGATGTTGACTTCAAGTTTGTGCTGGCGGCCGGTGTTCAGCTGTTCCATCAGCTTGTCGGCCAACGTCTTGAACTCAGCGAAGCTCTGACCGATCTCGAGTTCTTTCTTGCCCAGGTTGTCGAGGGCGTAAGTGGTGTTGGTCTCTTGTTCGTCGAAGGGCTGTTTCTTCGCGTCATAGCGCTTCTGGGCATCCTCGACAATCAGGTCGGCCTCCGAATGGCGTTGGTAACCGTCGTAGCCTTTCTTGGCACCGTAGGCGGCGGTAACCAGGGCGGCGGCGCCGAGAATCAGTGGAAGCGGCATGGCAATGTCCTTTTGTTGGCGGAGTGGTATTTGTCGTGTGGCCTGCTTGGCTCACGGTGAACCGAGGGTGATGCAAAACTGCTCAGGCCGGGCAGGCATCCAGGTAGAACGCATGCATCGAACGCAACCGTTGGCGGATCTCTTCGACCCATACCTGCGGAGCATGCACATGGATGTTGTCGTTGAGCCCGAAAATCCACCACAGCGTCTCGCGGTCTAGAGCAACCTTCGCGTGCAGGCGTTTCCAGTCCCGGCCAGGCAAGTCGCTCAGCACCTGCTCATGACTGAGGGGCGTCTCTCGCAGCAGGGCGGCGATCTGCGGGTGGATATCGGCGACCAGCTCCACTTCGGTAGCGGATTGGCGCAGATTGAACACGCCGCTGGCGATGTAGTCGTCGACATCGAACGCGTTGTACAACCGTGCAGGTTCTTCGAGGAGCTCTATCTGCTGGATGCGGTGCAAGGCGAACTGTCGTAGATCGCCGTAGTCGTCGACGGTGGCAATCAGGTAGCTGATCGCATGTCGGGACACCAGGCCTGCCGGGTGCAGCCGAAACTGCCTTAGGGCATCCTTGCTGCGGCTTCTGTAGGTGACTCCCAGCTGTCGACGTTCTAGCAGCGCGGTAGATACCTGCGTCCAGGCCTCTGGCGCGATCGCCGCAGGCAACAGAGTCTTGCCGTTGGGTAGCGCGCGTACCCGGCGCGCCCAATCCGCCAGGCCGTTGCCACCCAGGCCGTGCAGGTAGTTACGAGCCCTGCGGAACTGCGGTCCCAGCTGATCCAGAACCGACTGGGGCAACAAGACTTGCAGGTGGTTCTGCGACAGGTAGAGGGCCAGGGCAGTGGGAGCATCCATATCCTCCAGCTGCAGTGGCGCATTGCGTGTGAAGCTCCAGCGGAACGGCATCTCGCTGTCATCGCACAACAGGGAGAAGGGGATGGACAGGCGATTCAGGTCGCGCTGGATGGAGCGCAGGGTCACTGAAAAGCCACGATCGCGGAGTTTTTCCAGCAACGTGGGGGTAGCAATACGCTGGGGTTCCGTAGGAATCAGACGTAGCAATGCGAACAGTCTGAGCAGCGTGTCCTTCGCTTGAGACATCGAAAACGACCTTGTTCTGAGTAGTCTGGGACCGGGTACGGCCGTCAGCTTTGTCGATCGTAACGCTGAGTGGTGGCCGTATGCCAGCTTTAGATGGCGATTCAAGGGCATGGGCAGTGCCTTCGCCCCGTGCTACCCCGCTCATGGGCGTTGTGCCTTTTCGCGTTTTAGTTCGCTGTACTCGTGGTACCACTCGAGGCCTTTCTTCAGCACCACGGCAAAGCCGATGATGGCAAACAGGTTTTTCATATTCATGTGCTCTTGGGGGAGTGGGGGTAGTCTTGACCAGGAGGGCGACAAACTGCGTCGCGCTACTCAGGAGCCAGCACGCTGGAGATTGGTGCTCGAATGTAGGGTTCTAGTGGCGTCCAGGCTGGTCGAAGCGGCTTCTTCGACATTCTGCGGCGAGGCCTTGAAGGCTTTGTGCATGGGGCGCCGGGAGTTTGCTATCGCTCTCGGGCGACCAGGAGATTGAAAGGGCCAATCCCGTGTTCTGTCTGTGGCACTGTGCAAGGGATAACGATCCTTCACAGGCTCAGGATCGTCGCAAAGCTGCTGCCAGCGCGACGGTCAACATCACACCCACGCCCATTGCCAGGCTGATGGTCATGCCAACCCCCAGCCGCTCCAGCAACCCCGCCATCGCCAGGTAGAACGCGATCACCCCCACCGCGCCAATCGCATTGCCCCGCACCATCGCCGCCATCCCGGCTCGGCCGCCCTGCACATGGGCGAATACCACCAGCGGCCAGGCAATCACCGGAATCGGCGCCAGCATGCCGCTGGTGGCCGGCCCCAGCCAGCTGGCCAGGCTGGTGGTGACCATCAGCAGCGAGGTGGCGGACACCATGCGCAGCGGAATCTCCCAATATCGGTGTCGGGGGCGGGCAAGGGTGTCGGGCCTGGGCTCGCGGCCACTGGCACGAATCAGCACGCCGATCAGCAGCAGCGCCACGCCGATCGACAAATACAACCCGCCCCAATGAGTGAAGGCATAGGCCGCCAGGCCATAGAACAATATCGACAGCGCGACTGCCGGGGCGATACCGAGTCTGCGCGTGGCGAACAGGTAGAAGGTGTAGGTGGCCTGCACGGCCGCCAGCCCACCCAGTGCGCCGGGCACCGCGCCCAGGGCGAAGCCCGTGCCTTGCTCCAGGCACAGGAAGGTCATCACCAGGGCCGAGGTGATCGGCAGCCCGGACAGCAGCCCGCCGAGCAGGCCACCCCAGCGCCGAGAGGCGAGGGAGATGGCCCACATCAGCAGCGGGGTGACGACGAGTTTCAGGTAGAAAAGGGTCATTGCGCGGGGTTCCGGTTCTGCAAGGGGGCGCCCGCCGTCGGCATTGGGTGGGGCGCAGGTGAATCAGCCTCGGCTGGCCTCCAGCGCCTGGGCGAGGTCGGCGATGATGTCGTCGCTGTGCTCGATGCCGATCGACAGGCGCACCATGTCGCGCGGCACGCCGGCTTTTTCCAGCTCTTCGTCGTTGAGCTGGCGATGGGTGGTGGAGGCGGGGTGGCAGGCCAGCGACTTGGCGTCGCCGATGTTGACCAGGCGCACCACCAGTTGCAGCGCATCGATGAAGCGCGCCCCGGCGGCCTGGCCGCCCTTGATGCCGAACGACAGGATCGATGCCGGCTTGCCGCCGGTGTAGCGCCGGGCCAGTTCGTGCTCGGGGTGGTCCGGCAGGCCTGCGTACTTCACCCAGGCTACCTGGTCGTGCTCCTGCAGGTAGCGGGCGACCTTGAGCGCGTTCTCGGTATGGCGCTCCATGCGCAGGGCCAGGGTCTCCAGGCCTTGCAGGATCAGGAAAGCATTGAACGGCGACAACGCGGCGCCAGTGTTGCGCAGCGGCACCACGCGGCAGCGACCAATGAAGGCGGCGGGGCCGAAGGCTTCGGTGTAGGTGACGCCGTGATAGGACGGGTCGGGGGTGTTGAGCAGGGCGAAACGCTGCTTGTGCTCGGCCCAAGGGAATTTGCCCGAGTCGATGACGATGCCGCCGATGCTGGTGCCGTGGCCGCCGATGTACTTGGTCAGCGAGTGCACCACGATATCGGCGCCGTGCTCGAACGGGCGGCAGAGGATCGGCGTGGCCACGGTGTTGTCGACGATCAGCGGCACGCCATGGCGGTGGGCTGCCTCGGCCAGCGCGGCGATATCGACGATGTTGCCGGCGGGGTTGCCGATCGACTCGCAGAACACCGCCTTGGTGCGTTCGTCGATCAGCGCCTCGAGGGCGGCGATGTCGTCGTGGGCGGCGAAGCGGGTGGTGATGCCCATGCGCGGCAGGGTGTGGGCCAGCAGGTTGTAGGTGCCGCCATACAGCTTGGCCACCGAGACGACGTTGTCGCCGGCCTCGGCGACGGTCTGGATGGCGTAGGTGATGGCGGCCATGCCCGAGGCCACCCCCAGCGCGCCGACGCCGCCCTCGAGGGCGGCCATGCGTTGCTCGAGCACGTCGTTGGTGGGGTTCATGATGCGCGAGTAGATATTCCCGGCCACCTTCAGGTCGAACAGGTCGGCACCGTGCTGGGTGTCGTCGAAGGCGAACGAGGTGGTCTGGTAGATCGGCACGGCCACCGCCTTGGTGGTCGGGTCGGGGCTGAAGCCCGCGTGGATGGCGAGTGTTTCCAGCTTCATGCGGTCGTTCCTTGAGCGTGGGGGTGGAAGCGTTCGAGCATGGAGCGGGCCGCAGGTGCGGGTCAAGTGTCACACGGGCGGTGCGGCCAGGCCCGGCATCGGTCGGGCCTGGTTCGCGCGGCTGCTCAGGCAGAGGTCGTGCTGTCGAGCGGCAGCAGGGATCGTTTCGGCAACAACGTCATGATCTGTTCGAACTGTCGGCGCTTGCTCCAGTCATCGTAGTCACCGATGACGTACAGCCGCTCCCTGGCGCGGGTGACTGCAACGTTGAGCAGATTCGGGGTTTCCACCGCCCAATCTCGCGCACCTTGGCTGTCGGCGCTTCCGCCCAGCAGCAGTACGATGATCTGCGCTTCCTTGCCTTGCATGGTATGAATGGTCCCGTAGACGATCTGGGCGGGCAAGAATGTCGAGAGTTTGCTCCGTACGTCTTGAAACGGCGTAATGACCGTGATCGCGTCCTTTGGCACACCATCGGCCTCAAGGCGTTCCAGCAGACGTTTGAGCATGATGCCTTCCTGACGGACCCAGTTGCCTGACGAAGGACCGGGAGCATGCAGCCAGCCGGAGGGAAGGCTGGCCTTGGTAGCTTTCGCGGGTTCCGGCGTGCCCGTGCCATAGACCATAGCGCCGGCATAAGCGATACGGTTTGCCATCTCGAACATTGGACGGTCGCAGCGGCGATGGACCACCAGTGGTAGGCCTACCCAGGTCTGCGCCTCCTTTGGGCCCAGCATCTTGCCCCATCGCGTGGCGAGGTCGGCAAGGGACTGGGCGGACTGGCGATTGCAGATCCAGTGCGGATCGACCTGGTAGTGGTTTCGCATGTGCTCAAGCACCGCATCGCATACCGGCACGATGGGCGGCAATTGCAGCGGATCGCCGACCAGCACGGCGCGGCGTGCACGCCATAGGGCGCCTACGGCAGCCTGTGGCGTGGCCTGGCCGGCCTCGTCCACCAGCAGCCAGCCAATTTCTTCACAGCCAAAGCTGCCGAACGATCGGGCGAACGAGGCGAAGGTACTGCTCAGGACCGGAACCACCATGAACAGTGATGCCCAGATCGACCGGCTCAGGTCTTGGGAAATGCCCAGATACTGGCTGCCTGTCAGTTGTCGGGTGATGCAGTAGAGGTTGGCGCTCAAGCGCTTCGCCTCGATCTGGAACAGGGTCTTGTGCAGGCCGAGTGCCTCGATGAACACCCGTGCCCGTGCCTGGCGCCAGCCTTTCAATTGCCAGGGCTCGAGTTTCTCAATGGCCTCCCCACGGCCAATATCCCCCTGCGTCAGCCAGGGCAGCAGATGCTCGGCTCCCCCCACGACGGCAAGTTGCCGAGCTGTTTCGACGTCGGTGTGCAGTGCAGCCTCTGCAAGCCCAAGCTGCTGCTTGACGGCTTCGAGCTGCAGTTGATGCATCTGTAGCTGCTCGGAAAGGCGCGCATCCTGTTTCATGGCGGTGGCGTAACTGTCGCTGCAAAGCTGGTGGCGTTGCTGCAGATAGGTACGTTGCGCACGCCATGTGCGGCCCGCCCCCCCGAGGGTGACGAGATTGCGCCATATGCCGGGCCGTTGGCCGACGTGGCTGTCCAGGGCATCCAGCGCATTTCTCAGTTGGTTCCGGGCTGGCAGCAGATTCGCGTTCTCGTGGTCTAGCTGGCCGGCCTTGAGTCGCTCATGGGCGCGCCAGTGAGCGTCATGCTCAGCCTGTTGAAAGGTCAGCGCCGTTCGACTTTCACGAACGGCATCGATTCGTTGATTGATCGCCGCGATTTGCTCACACAGCGCGTCGGCTGCTTCCTTGCTGGCGGTGTAGCGACGTTTTGCCGCTTTCCAGCGTGCCTGGCGTTCGCTCTCGGGGATGCTGTTGGCCGGGTTGCTCAGCCAGCCGATGAACCCCCGAGGACCGGTCGGCTTGTCGGATACGTCGATATCCGCGGTGTAGCTGTCTTCGTGCTCAGCGAGCACGTCGGCGGTCTGCAGGTCGTTTGCGGCTTCGCTCGTTCGTGCCTTTTTCTTCTTGGGGGGGGCTTCACCGTAGAAAAACTGGCTGACGAACTGCTTGCGCTTGGTCTTGCTGCCCAGTGCCGCAGAGATCAATCCCCAGGCCGGCTGGTCGATCAGCAACGTGGCGATGTCAGCGAAATAATCGATTTCGCCAAGCCAGGAGGGGTCGACCTTTCCGGCCTGCGGCAGCTCCAGCGTGATGTTTTCCACCGCGCCATTATTGCTCGAGGCTACCACCACTTCGAAACCGAACAGCTCGGGGTTCAGGCGGTAGCCTTTCTGCGGCCGCCCGCCGTCGTTGAGCTCCTCGCAGCCATTGTTGAGAAAGGCCTGGGAAGCCCTGTCGAACGAGGCGAGCACATCGGCTCTGCGGGTCACCACGGCCGCGATCAGGTCGCGCAACAGCGTGGTCTTGCCTGTTCCTGGTGGGCCGTTGACCCCCATGACTCCAGCACTTTCACCGAGTTCGGCCAACAGGCTGTTGACTGCCAGCTGTTGCGAGTGCACCAGGCCAAGATGCTTATCGCTCGGCCAGCAGCCCGGCGCATGGCGATGGGGATAGAGATGCTCGATGATCGGCAGCGAGGCATGCGGCTGGTCCAGGTGCAGCCGTTGGCCTGGGGCATGTTCACGCAGGTACTGGGTGAGCGCGGTACTGGACACGCCGCGATCCAGCGCCGATGCGACATGAGTGAGGTCATCGAGCAGGAAGCTGTTGAGTGGATCGTCCTGAGGTGCAGGCTTTTCTGGATCGATCGGGGTGGAGCGCACCCTGTGGCGGTGAGCGGCATCGCCGAAGAATGCCTCCAGCCCCAACGCTTGAACAATCGCCAGGGTCAGTTCATGCAACGCATCGCTGGTGACGACGGTGCCAAGCAACTGACAGGCCAGTTGGCGGGCGTCGTCCTGCGCGCTGGCGAAGCCATGCTCCCAATTCCGCTCGGCAAGCACGCAACCAAGAAACCAGGCTTCGCTGGACAGCACCAGGCTGTCCGGTACCAGCATGCCTTCGGCGCTGAAGCGCAGGGCGAACAGGGCCGTTTCCCGCGACTGTGGCTCGCTGTAGCCCTGGTCGGCGCCAAACCGCTCCCCCAGGGCGGTAGTCACCGCCAGGCTGTCGTAAAGGTGGGCGAACAGGCTGTGGCTCCATACGCGTTTTTCCGGCAGTTTCTGTTTGCCCACCAGGCTGCCGGGCATCCAAGGCAGCGGGTCGTCCTGGCTGCGGATGTCGTGAAAGAACGGCAGATAGATGTCGTCCTCGTCACGGATGTTCAGTTTGGGGACGGGTTGAGGTTGCAACAATTCGATGGCGTGCCAGTAGCGCACGATGTTTGACGGGTTCATCGACATCCTTGAAAACGGGGCCTGGGGATCCGGGCGGTCGCTCTAGGCAAAAATGCGGCATGTGAACTGCGGCGCGTTGGCGTCCTGCCGCGCTGACAAGATGGGCTTCAGGGTAGAAGCCAGGTCGTGGTCGGGGTGATGGCGCGCTGTATGCCGACCGCCTGGCAGTGCTCGAGAATAGGCAGGATGTAGGTGATGACCATGCGCCCAGGGTTGCCGTTGGGCTGAAGACGCGCCGCCAGGCAGACCGGGCCGGCCAGTGCCGGATCCTTGTTTGAGGCGACCGGGACTGCGTTGGAAACGCCGAAGTGCCCGTTGGCTGCTAGATAGTCCAGTGTTTGCTGGAACGCCCCACGGCTGATGGTCAGGCTACTGGCCTGGGCGCCGGTGGTGATCGTCAGGTTGTCGGCACCCACCGTGTCGACCTGGAAGCGGGCGTTGCTTGGCGTGTGGGGTGTTTGCAGCTCCTGACCCTGCAGGCGAGTGATCAGCGCCCAAAGGGTGCTGTCGACCTGGGTGATGTATGGCATGAGAAGACTCCTTGTGATCTCGGCGAGCAGGCGTGCATCGGATCCAATGATGCGATGGCTGAGTGTATACCGCGAGCTTAACGCGATTTGATGGCTTCATGATATTGCCAGCTGCCCTGTGGCGTTCCCCTGCGGTCGCTCAATATGGTGCTTGCAAGCGCGTCGTTTCCTCTTCGAGATAGCCGACCAGCGCCGCCACTTCTGTTTCCCCCAATCGCATGTTGGGCATCGCCAGCTGGTTGTACTGCGCGTACAGCAGCATCGCCAGCGGGTCTTTCTCCGCCAGCATCCGGTCGGGCTCCATCAGCCAGCGCTTGAGCCAGGCCTCGTCACGCTGGCGGGTCACTCCCAGCAGGTCCGGACCGATACCTCGGGTGGCGCCGGGCTCGGCCTCGCCCAGGGTATGGCACGACGAGCAGCGGGTCCTGAACAGTTGTTCGCCCGCGCTGGGCGGGCGAATGTCGGGGGCCTGGGTGTAGTCGTGGTGCTGGGCGCTGGCGGTCTTCCAGTTGTGCAGGCTGTTGGCCAGGCGGTCGGCGAGGATGTACGGGCTTTCGAAGGGCGAGGCCTTCATCCAGCGGCCGGTGGCCTGGTTGCCGATGATCAGGCTGAGGTTGTGGTCCTTGCTGCGGCCATTCTCAAGGCCCTCTATGTACAACCCGAGGCTGCGACGCAGTTGCTCGATGTCGGCGGCTTCGCCGGTGAGCAAGGTCCAGCCCGGGCCGATGGCGAACTTCTCGGCGTAGCGCTTGAGGGTGGTGGGGGTGTCGTTAAAGGGATCGATGCTGATCGAGTAGATGAAGATGTCCTGGCCGACGCGCTCGCCCAGCAGCTTCTGCACCTGGCGCAGGCGGGCGGTCTCCACCGGACAGGAGTCGCCGCAGCCGGTGAAGATGAAATTGATGGCCACCACCTTGCCCTTGATCAGGTCGTCGAAAAAGCGCACCTGTTGGCCGTCCTGGGTGAGCAAGGGGATGTTGGGAAAGTAGTCGGCGCCCCAGGGAGTGGAGGGTGTTGCGCGGGGGCTGGGGGGCAGCGACCAGGAAAGGCCGAGGGTGAGCAGCAGGAGCAGCAGGCGGCAGAGGCGGGGCATGGTCTGACCCTCTTGGGTTGGCATGAAAGGGCCGCCTGGCGGCCCCTTGCACGACGTCACTTGATACTCAGCGGCACCGTCACGCTCTGCCCCAATGCCGACTTCACCGTCACCGCCGGTGGTGACGCCGGGCCGCTGCCGGTGGTGGTCACCGACAGCTTCCAGCGCGCGCCGCTGCCGCTGCTGCTCAAGGGCGCCAGGCCCAGGTCGAGCGGCCCGCTGGTGGTGTTGGTGGAAACCTGGATGCTGTTGCCGGTGGCCACCGAAGTGGTCCCGGAGACTTCCCAGGTCCAGCGGTTGTTGCTGCGCAACTGCACCGTGGCGCTGCTGACCTGGATCTCGTCCATCGGCACCGCTGGCGAGACCGCGATGCTCACCGTGGCCGGCGCCAGCGACTCGAGGCCCTTGGCGTCGCGCGCGGCGTAGGTGAAGCTGGCGGTGAACGCCGTGGCGACGGTGGCCGGTGGGGTGTAGGTGAGCTGCGCGCCGTTGCTGCTGACCGTGCCTTGGCCGGAGTCGGGCTGGGCCAGGCTGCTGATGCTCAGCGGCAGGTTGCCGTCGGGGTCGGTGTCGTTGGCCAGCACGTTGAGCACGATCGGTTTGCCGGCCATGGTCGCGGCGCTGTCGTTCACCGCCACCGGCGGCTTGTTGCCGTCGTTGCCGGAGCCACTGCTGGCAGTGCGAAAGGTCGGCAGGGCGGCGGAGTTGACGTATTCCACGCCATCCCAGCCGGGCAGCGGCGTCGGCATCATCTGGAACTGGCCGGGGTGTTCCAGGTCCCAGCGCAGCAGCATCGAGGTGTCCTCGTGCTGGGTGTTGTGGCAGTGCTCCATGTAGGTGCCGGCGAACTCGCGAAAGCGAATGGCCATTTCTACTTCTTCCGACGAATCAGCGTCCGGGCCGATGCGGTAGACGTCCTTGCGCGCCCATTTTTCCCATTCCGGCGGCGCCTTGCCGTCACGGCTGAGGATTACCCCTTCCTCGAAGTGCACATGCACCGGGTGGCTCCAGCCATTGCCGCCGTTCTTGATCTTCCACACCTCGAGGGTGCCGTCGCCGCTGAAACCGCCATCGGTGGCTTCGTTGGCCAGTTGCGGGGCGGCGTTGATGCGCCGCGGGTCCATGCTGTAGCCGAAGCCGCCGTCGGTCTTGATGGTCCAGGGCGCGCTGTCGGTGCCATCGGAGCGGCCGAAGATGAACTCGCGGTGGCGGGCGGCCCTGAGCTTGACCTGATCGCTGGCGCTGGTGCGGTCCAGGGGCAGGGGAATCATCACCAGGCCCGCGGCCTTGCCGGGTTTGGCCGGTTCATACAAGCTCGGGTCCATGCTGACGTCCTGGCCGGTATAGGGCTGCACGATCAACTGCATGAACTTGCCGACCACCGGGTCGCCGCCATCCCATTCCGGGCCCTTGCTGGTCTGCTTGATGACCGCCTTGTACTTTTCCGACAGCACGTCGGCCAGGCTAATGGCCTGTTTCGGGCCCTTGCCGGTGTCGTGTTCCATGAGGTTGACGAAGTACAGCTTGTCTCCGGCCTTGATCCCGTTCCTGGCGAAATTGATGATGATGTCGTAGCGCTCGGCGATGCCCTGCAGCGGCAGGATGGCGTTGTTGTCCTGCAGGTTGCCGTCGCCATTGAGGTCCAGGGTGCCGTCGAATGGCACGGCGTGCTCCATGATGTTGCCGTCGTTGGCGATCATGTGGAACGGCACGCGGGCATAGGAGACGTTGGAACCGCTCGGGCCCTTGAACTCGCCACTGTTGCCGGCGATTTCACGCACGACGGCAAACTTGAAGTAGCGCGACACCGAGCCGTTGAGGATACGGAAGCGGTAGCTGCGCGCGCGCACCTTGAGCTTGGGCTGGTACTGCCAGTTGACCAGGATCTGGTCGCCGAGAAAGCCGTCGGTGTTGAACGGGTTGAACCACAGCTGGCCGTTGGCGTCCCAGGCCTTGTCGGCGATCACCAGGTTGACGTCGTAGTCGCGGTTGCCCCAGGGCATCGCCGCGCCACTGGGGAAGCGCAGGTTGACGCCATCCTGCAGGGCTTCGTTGCCGCGGTCGATGGCCGAGTAGTAGTTCATCATTACCGCGTTGCCCTTGTAGACGTTCTGCGCGGTGAAATCGAGCATGTGGTCGTGGAACCAGTGGGTGCTCATGGTCTCGCGCCAGTCGCCGCGGATCTTGATGCTGCCGTTCTCGCAGGTCTTCAGGCCAGGGGAGGCGTCGTTGACGAACAGGGTTTCGCCCGGTGCGCAGGGGAAGGCCGCGCGCGGGTCCTGGGCGCGGGTGTTGATGGTGTCGTAGCCGGCCAGCTGGATCGGCCAGCGGTAGTCGTAGTACTGGCCGGGGAAGAAGTAGGCGTTGGCGAAGCCGTCGCTCTCGGCTGGCGAGTGGCCATTGTGCTCGTGGGTGGAGATGGTATGCAGGCCAAAGCCGTTGTTGGCCGAAGGGTCGATCGGTAGGGCGTTGTAATGGCGCATCAGCACCGGTTGGCCGTAGCGCACCATCAGCAGCTTGGGTGGAAAGGTGCCGTCGAAGGTCCACAGCGCCTTGTGGCCCTGCAGGGGCATCTTGGGGTGGAAGCGGGTGTCGATGCCCTTGGTGGTGCCCAGGGTGGTGGGGATGTCGGAGGTCTGGTAGTACAGCCCGCCCGGGGCGAATTCGCCCTTGGCATAGTTGTGCAACTGCTTGCGATCGCGCAGGCCCTGGTTGATGCGCGCCCCGGCCTGGGCGGTCTTGAACGCGGCCTGGGGGTAGAACTCGTTCCAGCGCTGGTGCGACCAGCCCTTTCCTGGCGGACGGCCTTCGGCGGGCGAACCGACCCCGCTGCGGTTGAGGAACATCTCGATCTGCGCCTTCCACGGGTTGCGGTCGAGCACGTTGGCGTACTGCGACGGGAACGGCGTCAGCCCCGGCTGGGTCAGGAACGCCTCCAGGGCGTTGCCGTTGGGGCTGCTGCGGGCCGCGTAGTCGGGGTCCTGGGCGGGGGCCGCGCCGACCACGGGCGGCGGAAAGGTCATGACGTAGGGCGGGGTGGCCGGGTCGAGTTTCTCCGGACCGAACTCTTCGAACAGCAGCAACTGCTGGGTGAACGGCTCGGCACCGAACAAGGGGCTGGGCTTGCCGTTGGTGGGGTATTTGCGCGAGGTCTGCAGCGCGGGGGGCAGCACGTTGTTGGTGGTCACCGTCGCGCGGTTGCCATAGACGCCATCGGTCAGTTCCAGCGAGCCCTCGTTGGCCTCGGGCATCGTTTTCAAGTCTTCCAGCGCCGCCGCCTGGGCCACTGGCGTGACGGGCGGTTCACTGTAGGCGGAAGGATCGGTAGGCGGTGGCTGGCCCACGTCGTCGAGCGACCCGGCGAACGCGCTGGCCAGCCCAAGGCTGACCAGCAGTGCCGTAACGCTAGACAACCTGAACACCTGGGTCGATGTCGCAGCGGTTTTGTTCATTGCCGTATGCCCCGTGTTGTGCAGACCGGCATCTGTTGCCACTCGAAGAGCGACGAAGTGCCTTGAACAGGGCACAGCAACGGCTGTGCCAAACGGCAAATGGCCAAACGCCAGTTGTTTCAAGATGTTGCGGCGGTGCGGGCGAGAAACGCTCAAGGTATTGCCGCAGACCTGGGGCTGGACACCCACTGCTGGGTGGGGAATGCTGCCCACCCGATGCCTTCGATCGTCACCGAGAGCCCACATGGATCCGCTTTACCTTATCGCCCTTGGCGCCATCGTCGCCGGGTTCGTCCAAGGCTTGTCAGGCTTTGCCTTCGGCATGGTGGCCATGTCGTTCTGGGCCTGGGGACTGGAACCGAAGGTGGCGGCGGTGCTGACGGTATTCGGCAGCCTTACCGGGCAGTTGATCGCGGTGTTCAGCGTGCGCCGGGGCTTCAGCTGGTCGCTGTTGTGGCCCTTTGTGCTCGGTGGCCTGGCGGGGATTCCGCTGGGTGTGTGGGTGCTGCCTTACCTGGACATGCTGTGGTTCAAGGCGGTGTTCGGCACGCTGTTGGTGGTGTGGTGCCCACTGATGTTGCTGGCGCCGCGCCTGCCGCGTCTGCAGGGCGGGCGCCTGGCCGATGGCGCGGTGGGCATGGTCGGCGGGGTGCTGGGCGGCATCGGCGGCTTTACCGGCACCGTGCCGACGCTCTGGTGCACCCTGCGCGGGTTCGAGCGCGATACCCAGCGGGCGGTGATCCAGAACTTCAACTTGTCGATGCTGGCGGTGACCATGCTCACCTACCTGGGCAGCGGGTTGGTGACCCCGGCGCTGCTGCCGGCGTTCGCGGTGGTGGTGTTGGCGATGGCAGTGCCGACGCTGCTGGGCACGCGGCTGTACCTGGGGATCAGTGAGCGGGCGTTTCGCCGGATCGTGCTGGGGCTGCTGACCTTGTCCGGGGTGGCGATGCTGGCCGTGGCGGTGCCGGGGTTGCTGGCGCGGGGCTGATCAAGCTGAACACCACCTCTGTAGGAGCGTACATTCCGACTATCACGCAAGACCGCTTCACCTCAGGCAGCCAACCCTTGCCCGAATCCGGTGTTCTTGGCACCCTTGCCTGCCTTGCCTCTCGACACGCCCGTAAAACAAGGAACCCTCAGGTGAATTGGGAAAAAGTCGGTAAATCCCTGGTGGGGCTGCTCGCCCTGGTCGCCGTCGCCGCCATGCTCTATGCGGTGCTGCGCGATGACGACCGCCTGCAGGCACGCCTGACCTATGCCCATCTCACCTACCCGGGCCAGTTCAGCGAGCGCATCAGCCAGGCCAACGACCTGCTCAAGTATGAGCGGTTGCACTCGCAGATCAGCGAGATCGGCGCCGGCGCCCTCAGCCATCCGCAGATCGACAAGCTGGTCGACCTGGCCCAGGCCCCGTACCTGCACCTGTTCGCCAGGCCGTTCGAGGCCGGGTTGGTGGATCACCGCACCGGCCTGCTCATCGAGCTGTACAACCCCGCCCAGGCGCCGCTCAAGGCCGTGCACATCCGCTTGCCGGCCAAGGGCCTGGTGCAGGTGCGCGACGCCGCCGGCAACGACACGCTGGTGCCGACGCCCACCAGCAGCATCGACCTGCCGGCCATCGACGGGGTGAGCGAAAGCAAGGTCTGGGTGTACTTCGATGCCGATTATTCGCAGATCCGTCAGGGCGGGATCAGCATTCGCGATGCCGACGGCAGCGCCGATATCCAGGTGACCCGTGAAGTGGTGGGGTTCCCGGCGCTGCTGGCGCGCTACAGCCAGGTGGTGGTGGCGGTGTTTGCCGGGTTGGTGCTGGGGTTGCTGACGTTGGCGTATGCGTGGCTGGGGCGGGCGAGGACAGCGAGTATTTCGCATCCTCTGTAGCAGCCTTGCTTGAAAAAGACCTGAATGATGACCAAAATATAGCGCTTGAATGAGGGCTATTAACATGCAGAACATCTTTGCCGACGTCACTGTCAGTGTCTCGGAATTAAAGAAGAATCCTACGGCAGTCATGGCCGATGCACAGGGGAAACCGGTGGCAGTCCTCAACCATAATCGCGTCATGGGCTACATGGTGCCCGCTGAACTCTACGAGGCGATGATGGAACGACTGGAAGATATCGAACTGGTGGCATTGGTCAAGGCGCGCGCGGGAGAGAAAGGCATCCCGGTCGAGCTGGATGACCTATAGGCTCGAGTTCCTGCCTTCGGCCCTGAAGGAGTGGGAGAAGCTGGGGCACACCGTGCGTGAGCAGGCCAGAAAGAAGCTCCGGCAACGCTTGCTCTCGCCCAAGGTCGGTGTGGATGCGCTGCGTGATTTGCCCAACCACTACAAGATCAAGCTCAGGGCCAGCGGCTATCGACTGGTCTACCGCGTCGAGGATGATCGGGTAGTGGTGGTGGTGGTGGCGATAGGCAAGCGTGAGCGCGGGCAGGCCTACCGCTCGGCTTACAATCGCTGAGTGTCTGCAGCATCCCAGCTAGGTCGCTGGTGTACAGGCCGACAGCAAGGCCTCGATGAACAGGCCTTCCGCACGGCTCATGCGCTGGTCCCTGTTCCACAGCAGGTGGATGTCCACGTCGGCAATGCCCTCGTGCGGCGGCAGTTTCCACAGCAGCCCCGCGTCTACATCCTCCGCCACCACGTGTTCGGGCAGGCAGCCGATGCCGAAACCGGCAATGACCAGGCGGCGCACCTCTTCCAGGCTCGGTGACGAGGCGACGATGCGCCCGGCGAAGCCCTGCTGGTCGCGGAAGATGGTCAGCGGCGAAAGCATGCCGCCGATCTGGTCGCTGGTAAAACTGACAAAGTTCTCCCGTTGCAGATCGCCTTCGGCCTGGCCGAACAGCCCGTGGTGCCTGCCGCAGAAGAACGCGTAGCGCTGGCGCAGGAACAGCCGTTGCTCCAGCCGTGGCTGCGGCCGACGGTTGAGGCTCAGGCCGGCGGTGGCGGTCTTTTCCTGCAGCGCGGCGACGATGTCGGAGCTGCGCATCACGTCGATCTCCAGCTCCACCCGCGGGTGCTGGCGGTGAAACTCGGCGAGAAAATCATCGAAGCGTTCGCTGACGATGCGGCTGATCATCAGCAGGCGCACCTTGCCTACCAGCTCGTCCGCCGGCTGTTCCAGCAAGCCACCGATCTGCGACATCTGCCCGTATACCTCGCCGGCCAACTGGAACAGTTGCTCGCCCACCTCAGTCAGCACGAAGCGCGGGCCGCGACGGGCGATGAGCTGGCGTCCGAGCTGTTCCTCGAGGCGCTTGAGCGCCTGGCTCACGGCTGGCTGGGTGAGGTGCAGGCGGGCGGCGGCGCGGCTGATCGACAGCTCCTGGCCGATGACGCGGAAGGTGCGCAGCAGGTTCCAGTCGAGGCGGTCGTTGAGCAGGCGGTCGGGCATGGTCGGGCTCGATAATAAGTGTGGCTAATAATTCGAATAATAAATAGAAAATTGAATTATAGGCTTTGGCGATGAATCATCTCCAGCAGTGCAGGCGCCGTCAGAGCGTC
The DNA here is from genome assembly GCF_057480815.1 of Pseudomonas sp. P106(2024). Lineage (NCBI taxonomy): Bacteria > Pseudomonadati > Pseudomonadota > Gammaproteobacteria > Pseudomonadales > Pseudomonadaceae > Pseudomonas > Pseudomonas sp. P106(2024). The sequence goes on from NZ_JBLIYU010000026.1 coordinate 23,835, forward strand.
GCCATGTCCTAAAAACTCCTGCCAGAAAAACAACCAAAGGAGCCACCCATGAAGCCCGCCGCTTCGCCCCAACCGCGCCGTGCCGCCGCCGCCGCGTTCATCGGCACCATGATCGAGTGGTACGACTTCTACATCTACGCCACCGCCGCCGCGCTGGTATTCGGCGCCTTGTTCTTCCCCTCCGACAATAGCCTGTTCAGCACCATGGCCGCCTTCGGCACCTTTGCCGTGGGCTTCTTCGCCCGCCCCCTGGGCGGCATCGTCTTCGGCCACATCGGTGACCGCATCGGTCGCAAGAAATCACTGGTCATCACCCTGCTGATGATGGGCGTGGTCACCGTCGCCATCGGCCTGCTGCCGACCTACGCGCAGATCGGCGCGACCGCGCCGGTGCTGTTGATCCTGCTGCGGGTGGTTCAGGGCATTGCCGTGGGCGGCGAGTGGGGCGGGGCAGTGCTGATGGCCGGCGAGCATGCGCCCAAGGGGCGCCGCAATTTCTTCGCCTCGTTCGCCCAGCTGGGCAGCCCGGCGGGCCTGATCCTGTCGTTGCTGGCGTTCAGCGCGGTCACCCGCCTGCCGGAAGACGACCTGATGAGCTGGGGCTGGCGTGTGCCGTTCCTGGCCAGCGCGCTGTTGCTGCTGGTGGGCCTGGCGATTCGCCTGGGGGTCAACGAATCGCCCGATTTCCTCGCCAGCCGCGCGCAGGCCGAGAAGGCCCGGCGCAAGGAGCAGGCGCCAGTGCTGGAGGTGCTTCGTACCGCGTGGCGGCCGCTGTTGCTGTGCATCGGCGCCAATACGCTGGGTATCGCCGGGGTCTATTTCACCAACACCTTCATGATCAGCTACACCACCCAGCAGTTGCACCTGGAGCGCTCGCTGATCCTCGAATGTCTGTTCTTCGTGGCGATCATCCAGTTCTGCGTGCAGCCCCTGGCCGCTTGGGTCTCGGAAAGGCTCGGCGCCACGCGCTTCCTGGCGCTGGTCGCGCTGCTGGCGATGGCCTCGCCGTACCCGATGTTCGTGCTGGTGAGTAGTGGCGAAGGCCCGCTGATCGTGCTCGGCATTGCCTTGGCGGCGGCGTGCATGGCGTCGTTCTACGCGGTGATCGCCGGGTATGTCAGCGGCATGTTCGACACCCGCGTGCGCTACACCGCCATCTCCCTGGCCTATCAGGTCTGCGGCGCCATCGCCGGGGGCCTGACCCCGCTGATCGGCACCTGGCTGGCGCACAGCTTCACCGGCCAATGGTGGCCGATGGCGGTCTTCTACAGCCTGATCGCCTGCACTTCCCTGGTCTGCGTGCTGGCGCTGACGCGCCGGTACGCCCGTAGCCGGCAGCTCGAGCTGGCCTGAATCTGGAGTATCCGCAATGTTGAAATGCAATGGCGAACGCCTGTGGGCGAGCCTGATGGCCATGGCCGAGGTCGGCGCCACCGCTCGTGGCGGCAGCTGCCGCCTGGCCCTGAGCGACGAGGACAAGGCCGGTCGCGAGCTGTTCGGCCACTGGTGCCGCGAGGCCGGCTTGAGCCTGAGCGTGGATGCCATCGGCAACCTGTTTGCCCGTCGCCAAGGCACCGACCCGCAGGCCGCGCCGGTGATGATGGGCAGCCACCTCGATACCCAGCCCGAAGGCGGGCGTTTCGACGGCGTCTACGGCGTGCTGGCAGGGCTTGAAGTGGTGCGCCGCCTGAACGACCTGGGCATCCGTACCCGCAAGCCGCTGGAGATCGCGGTGTGGACCAATGAGGAGGGCGCCCGTTTCACCCCGGCCATGTTCGGCTCGGCGGTGTTCACCGGCACCTTGCCGCTGGCGCAGGCCCTGGCGATCCGCGATGCCGACGGCATCAGCGTCGCCGATGAACTGGCGCGCACCGGCTTTGCCGGCCAGCGTCCGCTGGGTGGCGCCGTGGACGCCTATTTCGAGGCACATATCGAGCAGGGCCCGATCCTCGAGGATAACGCCAACAGCATCGGCGTGGTCAGCGGCGGCCAGGCGATCCGCTGGCTCGACGTGACCGTCGAGGGCATGGCCGCCCATGCCGGCACTACGCCGATGAAGCTGCGCAAGGATGCCTTGTACGGTGTGGCGCGGATGATCCAGGCCATCGAGCAGCTGGCCACGGACTTCGCTCCTGAGGGCCTGACCACGGTCGGTGAGCTGAGCATCGCCAAGTCGTCGCGCAACACCATTCCGGGCGTGGTGCGTTTCACCCTCGACCTGCGCCATCACCGCGACGCGGCCATCGACGCGATGGAGCGCGACATCAGCCTGCAACTGCAGGCCATTGCCAACCAGCGCGGCCTCAGCGTGCGCATCGAGCGCCACTGGGTCAGCCCGGCCACGCCGTTCGATGCCCAGTGCGTGGCCGTCGTGCAGCAGGCGGTGGATGGCCTGGGCTACAGCCAGCAGTCCATCGTCAGTGGCGCCGGTCATGACGCGATCCTGCTGGCGCGCTTCTGCCCCACGGCGATGGTGTTCATCCCCTGCGTCGGCGGGCTGAGCCACAACGAAGCCGAGGACGTGTTGCCCGACGATGCCCGCCAGGGCGTCGATGTATTGCTCAACGCCGTGCTGGCCCGTGCCGGCCAGGTTGACGAAGGAGAGGCCTGATGCGCTGCTATTTCCACCCCGAACAACTGCTGCACCATCCGCGCAGCTATTACTCCCGTGGCGCGATGCGCACCCCTCAGGAGGTGCCCGAGCGCGCCCAGCGGCTGTTGCAGGCCGCCAAGGGCCTGGGCTTCGACATTCGCCAGCCTGCCGACGCCGGCCTCGCACCGCTCAAGGCCGTACACGGCGAGGCCTACCTGAGTTTCCTCGAACAAGCCCATGCGCGCTGGAAAGAGGTGCCCGAGGACTGGGGCGATGAGGTGATGTCCAACATCTTCGTGCGCGAACCCAACGCCCTGCGTGGCATTCTTGCCCAGGCTGCTCGCTACCTGGCCGATGGCAGCTGCCCGGTGGGCGAGCACACCTGGCGCTCGGCCTACTGGTCGGCGCAGAGCGCGGTGGCGGGCGCCCAGGCGATTCTCGATGGTGAACCCGCCGCTTACGCTTTGTGCCGGCCGCCGGGGCATCATGCCCGTTACGATGCCGCCGGTGGATTCTGCTACCTCAACAATGCCGCCGTGGCTGCCCAGGTATTGCGAAGTCGCTACGGCCGCGTGGCGATCCTGGACACCGACATGCACCACGGGCAGGGCATCCAGGAGATCTTCTACGAGCGCGACGATGTGCTGTATGTCTCGGTGCACGGTGACCCGACCAACTTCTACCCCAGCGTGGCCGGCTTTGCGGACGAGCGTGGCCAAGGCGCGGGGGAGGGCTGCAATCTCAATCTGCCGATGGCCCACGGGGCGAGTGAAGCGGACTTCATGGCGCAACTGGAGGTTGCGTTGCAAGCGGTGAAGAACTTTGGCGCCGAGGTGCTGGTGTTGTCGTTGGGGTTCGATATCTACGAGCTGGATCCGCAGAGCAAGGTGGCGGTGACGACCGACGGTTTTGCGCGGCTGGGGGAACGTATTCGGGCGCTGCGGTTGCCCTGCCTGATTGTGCAAGAGGGGGGGTATCACCTTGAGAGCCTGGACGCGAATGCGCGGGCGTTCTTCTCTGAAAAGCGGGATTGGCGATAGGACTATCGCGGGGCAAGCCCGCTCCCACTGTTGTGATACAACCTGTGGGAGCGGGCTTGCCCCGCGATTGCGGTGGTAGGGGTGTTACACCCCGCCCCGGCGAACATGCTTGACCAGCACCTTCTCCAACAACTCCCACATCGCCGGATCGGTGCTGAACGCCACATTGAAGCGCATCCACCCGGTGGCCTTGGCATCTACCATGAATAGCTGTCCGGGCCCGAGCATGATGCCTTTCTCCAGGGCATCGTCCAGCAGCGCGGCGCTGTCGGGGATCGCCGGATGGCGGGTCCAGATATACATCCCCTCGTCCGATTCGATGAACAGCTCGAAGCCCAGCCGGTGCAGGTGCCTCCCCACTTCCTGATGCGCCTCGGCCAAGCGCTGGCGCAGGCGCTTGAGGTGTTTGCGCCAGCGACCGTCGATGATTGCGGCGTACACCACCCGCTCCATCACCTGCGAGGTGGTCAGGCCTGAGCGCATCTTCAGGTGCAGCAGTTGCTGGGTCAGTTCGGGGTTCGCCAGTAGGTAGCCGACCCGCACGTTGGGCGAGATGCTTTTCGAGTAGCTGCCCACGTACACCACCTGCTGCAGGTGGTCGAGGCTGGCCAGGCACGGCAGCGGGTCGGCGATCATGTCGGCGTAGAGGTTGTTCTCCACCAGCCGGAAGCCATGCTGGCTGGCCAGTTGCAGCAGGCGGTGCAGTTGCGCCAGCGGGGTGCGCGAGCAGGTCGGGCTGTGCAGGTGCGGCTGGGTGAAGAACGCCGTGGGGCGGTGGTGGGCCAACAGGCGCTCGAGCTGGTCGAGGTCGTAGCCCGCCGGGGTACGCGGCACGCCCACCAGGGTGGCGCCCTGGGTGCGCAGGATGCTCATCAGGTTGGGGTAGCCGGGGTCGTCCACCAGCACCACGTCGCCGGGGCGCACCAAGGTGCGCACGGCCAGGTCCAGAGCCTGGCTGGCGCCGTGGGTGAGCATCAGCTGCGCCGGGTTGGCGACGATCGACAGTTCCTGCTGCAGGTTCTGCGCGGTCAGCGCGCGCAGCTCCGGCAGGCCCAGGGGGTCGCCGTAGCCGGACAGCTCCAGCGGGCTGCCGGCGACCTGGCGCAGGCCGCGACGCAGGCCTTCCTCGTACATCCAGTCGTTGGGCAGCCAGCCGCAACCGGGCTTGAACGGCAACTGACGGATCTCGAAGATCTGCTGCAGGTACCACTCGGAATTGAAGGTGGGGCGACTGGTGTCGACCTCGACGTTGTGCTTTTCCAGTAGCTCGTTCGCCGCACGATTGACGAAGAACCCCGCATTGCCCTTGCTTACCAGCAAGCCCTGGGCCACCAGCCGGTCGTAGGCCTCGACCACGGTGAAGGTGCTCACCGAGTAGGTCGAGGCGAACGCCCGGATCGACGGGACCTTGGCCCCGGGCTTGAGCGTCTGGTCGTCGATCAGCGCGCGCAGTCCGTCGATGATCTGGTTGACCAGCGGGGTGGAGGAGTCCGGATGGAGCTGGAGCATTCGGGGGCCTTCAGGTGTGCGCGGCGCCAGGCGCCTGCAGGGGTATCGCGGGTGTATTGCATCGGCGGCCTGTACAGTGCAGTGCGTTTTTCATGCCGCTGTGCATGGCTCTATGTGTTCGACATTTTTACATTACGTGTCAGATATAGCCAACACAGCACGTACCAGCGCCATGAATAATCACAACATCGCTGCTTTGCCGTCGGGGTTTGCCCCGCACCTTCTTTTCGCCTGGCCGGACGCCTCTCGTCCGTCCCCAGCATGGTTCAGTTCGTCCAGAGGGTTGCCTCTGGCCGCGTAAGCAGGCCGCCACGGATGGCCTGCGTGTGCTCGCGCACACCTCCCTGCCCGCAGTAGCACTGATGTACAGGTGAGACCGATAACCATCGGGGTTTCACAGTTTTTCCTTGGATAAAAAGAAGCACGGGGTAAATAACTGATGGACGCAACATCCACATCCACCACCGCGAAGGACGGGCACGAGAGCAAGCTCAGTGCCTCGCTCAAGTCGCGCCACCTGACGATGATGTCCATCGCCGGGGTGATCGGCGGCGCCTTGTTCGTCGGTTCCGGCAGTGTCATCCACAGCGCCGGCCCGGCCGCTGTGCTGGCGTACCTCGCCGGCGGCATCCTGGTGGTGCTGATCATGCGTATGCTCGGCGAAATGGCGACCTCCTCGCCGGACACCGGCTCGTTCTCCACCTACGCCGACCGCGCCATTGGCCGCTGGGCCGGTTTCACCATCGGCTGGCTGTACTGGTGGTACTGGGTGATCCTCATGGCCTGGGAGGCCTACGTGGCGGGCAAGATCCTGCACGGTTTCTTCCCCGACGTGAGCGTCAACGTGTTCGTGCTGGCCACGACGCTGCTGCTGATCACCGTCAACTTCTTCAACGTCAAGCACTATGGCGAGTTCGAGTTCTGGTTCGCGCTGATCAAGGTGGTGGCGATCGTCTGCTTCCTGGTGGTGTGCACCGCCGCGGTGATGAACATCTGGCAGTTCGGTGAAGTGCGCGGTATTACCCACCTGACCGCCGAAGGCTTCATGCCCAACGGCATCACCACGGTGATCGGCGCCTTGCTGGGGGTGATGTTCGCTTTCCTCGGCGCCGAGATCGTCACCATTGCCGCCTCAGAGGCGAAGGACCCGGCCACCCAGATCGTCAAGGCGACCAACTCGGTGGTGTGGCGCGTGTGCCTGTTCTACGTCGGCTCGATCTTCCTGATCGTCTGCCTGGTGCCGTGGAACGACCCGCAACTGGGTGTCTCCGGCTATGGTGCCTACCGCCGTACCCTGGAACTGCTGGGCGTGCCGTATGCCGAGCTGCTGATGAACTTCGTGGTGCTCACCTCGGTGAGCAGCTGCCTGATCTCCGGCCACTACACCGCTTCGCGCATGCTGTTCTCCCTGGCTCAGCGTGGCGACGCGCCGCGCCTGTTCACGTTCACCCGCACCGGTACCGGCGTCCCGGTGAACGCGATCATCGGCTCGTGCCTGGTGGCGGTGTTCTGCGCGCTGATCAACTTCAGTGACACCCTGCGGCCAAAGGACGTGCTGGAAACCCTGATGAACACCACTGGCATGATTGCCCTGCTGGTGTACCTGGTGATCGCCTTCTCGCAGCTGCGCATGCGCCGCAAGCTGATCGCCGAGGGCAAGGAAGTGCGCCTGAAGATGTGGCTGTTCCCATGGCTGACCTACCTGGTGATCGTGTTCATCGTGGCGGCCCTGGTGACCATGGCCTTCATGCCTGACTACCAGATCCTGGTGATTTCCACCGGTATCGCCGCAGCCATCGTGGTGGTCATGGGCGTGGTGCACCAGATCCGTAGCGCCAAGCGTCACTGATTGCGCTGGTGCCTTTGGCAACGGCCGGTCCCTTTCGAGGGACCGGCCGTTTTCGTTTGTTGGCAAAACCTTGTTTGCCAGTCAGATCATCCTTACGTTGCAGCATGCCGACATGGCTTATGCTGCACATAATTGCCCTACTAGGAGTCGCCCATGGTCTGGTCCGCCACCCAGTATTCGTTGTTCGAGGATGAACGCACCCGCGCCGTGCGTGATCTGCTGGCCGCCGTGCCGGCGCGTCCGGCGCGGCATGCCACGGACCTGGGCTGCGGCCCGGGCAACTCCACCGAGGTGTTACTGCAACGCTGTCCCGATGCCCAGGTCCTGGCCCTGGACAGCGATCCGGACATGATCGACAAGGCTCGGCAGCGGCCACGGCTGAGCATTCCACGGGTGCGTTGCGAGATTGGCGAGATCGCCAGCTGGACCGCCCACGAGCCCCAGGACCTGATCCTGGCCAACGCGTCTTTGCAGTGGGTGCCGGACCACGCCAGCCTCTACCCGCACCTGGTGCGGCAACTGGGCGAGGGCGCCAGCCTGGCCGTGCAGACCCCCGATAACCTCGACGAGCCGGCTCACCGCCAGTTGCGCGAGATCGCCAGCCAGGGGCCCTGGGCTGGCAAGTTCGCCGATTTCTGCCTGCCGCCGCGGCACAACGCCGGGTTCTACTACGACCTGCTCAGCCCGCTGTGCGCGCGGGTGGATGTGTGGCGTACCACCTATCACCACCCGCTGGTCGGCGGCGCCGAAGCGGTGGTGGAGTGGTTCAAGGGCTCGGCGTTGCGGCCTTACCTGGCGCGGTTGGATGAGCAGGAGCAGGCGAGTTTCCTGCAGCTTTACTTGCAGGCCATGCAGCGTGACTACCCGCCGGCCAGCGATGGCCGGGTGTTGTTGCCGTTCCCGCGGTTATTCGTGGTGGCGACGCGCTAGGCGCCAGAGCACGCAGGTGTAGATGCCGAGGTTGAGCAGCAGTACGACGGTGCCCAGCCACAGCTGGATTTGCGGGGTCAAGCCGGCGGGGTAGATCACTGGCCAGATGTAGTGTTCGACGAAGCCGCCGTGGTAGCCGGCGTCGCCGGCGGTTTTGCGCAGGTGGTTTTCCCAGTCGGTCAGGGGGCACTCCAGGTGCAGGCCTTCCACGGCCAGGCCCCAGGCGAGGGCGGGGAGGTGGATCAGCAGGGCGCGGCGGCGCCAGAGCACCAGCAGGCCGCCGAACAGGACCAGCAGGATGAACGAGAGGTGGAACAGGACCAGGGTGTCGGCGGCCAGGCGGTAGAACATGGTGGGGTGGGGCCTTGCTGTTGGAGTCGGGTTAGTTTGTCATGTTTTTTGTTTCTGAGTTTCTGAGTTTCTGAGTTTCTGAGTTTCTGAGTTTCTGAGTTTCTGAGTCTGGGCGGTGATTGTTTTTATAGTTGTATGCGCATTCATTTGCGATGTCGACGCATAGTCACCTTTCCGCCCTTACGGCGGGTTACTTAATGAGATGGTCACCCCGGCACCCTGCGAGGCGTACGCTTTCGCAGGGTGCTTTTACTTCGGAGACCGT
>NZ_JBLIYU010000027.1:0-32056 GCF_057480815.1 Pseudomonas sp. P106(2024)
TATGGCCCTGAAAAACAAAACGCCCGATGCGGTGCATCAGGCGTTTTGAGGCCTGTCGGCCTACCTGAACAGGTGTAAACCTATTTCAGGACTAGACAGGCTCCACCGCGAAGTTTCAGGCTTCCCCGCGATTCTTCTTCACGATGGCATCGGCAATGCTCGCCGGCGCCTCGGCATAGCGGGTGAACTCCATCGAGAAACTGGCCCGCCCCTGGGTCATCGAGCGCATCGAGGTGGCGTAGCCGAACATCTCGCCCAGCGGTACCTCGGCACGGATCACCTTGCCGGCCGGGGTCTCGTCGCCATCCTGGATCATCCCCCGGCGCCGGCTCAGGTCGCCGAGGATGTCGCCCTGGTACTCCTCGGGGGTCACCACCTCGACCTTCATCACCGGCTCCAGCAGCACCGCGCCGCCTTTCTGCGACAACTGCTTGGTGGCCATGGACGCGGCGATCTTGTAGGCCATCTCGTTGGAGTCGACGTCGTGGTACGAGCCGTCATACACCGCCGCCTTGAGGTTGATCAGCGGATAGCCGGCAAGTACGCCGTTCTTCATCTGCTCCTCGATGCCTTTCTGGATCGCCGGGATGTACTCGCGTGGCACCACGCCGCCGACGACTTCGTTGATGAACTCCAGGCCTTCCTTGCCTTCGTCGCCCGGGGCGAAGCGGATCCAGCAATGCCCATACTGGCCACGCCCGCCGGACTGGCGGACGAAGCGGCCTTCGATCTCGCAGGTGTTGCGGATCTTCTCGCGGTAGGCCACCTGCGGCTTGCCGATATTGGCCTCGACGTTGAACTCGCGGCGCATGCGATCGACGATGATGTCCAGGTGCAGCTCGCCCATGCCGGAGATGATGGTCTGGCCGGTCTCCTCGTCGGTCTTGACCCGGAACGACGGGTCCTCCTGGGCCAGCTTGCCCAGGGCGATGCCCATCTTCTCCTGGTCGCCCTTGGTCTTGGGCTCCACCGCCACAGAGATCACCGGGTCGGGGAAGTCCATGCGTTCGAGGATGATCGGCTTGTCCATGTCGCACAGGGTGTCGCCGGTGGTGACGTCCTTCATGCCGATCAGCGCGGCGATGTCGCCGGCGCACACGTCCTTGATCTCGGCGCGCTGGTTGGCGTGCATCTGCACCATGCGGCCGATGCGTTCCTTCTTGCCCTTGACCGAGTTGAGCACGGCGTTGCCGGAGCTGAGCACGCCGGAATACACCCGGGCGAAGGTCAGGGTGCCGACGAACGGGTCGGTGGCGATCTTGAAGGCCAGGGCCGAGAACGGCTCGTTGTCGTCGGCGTGGCGCTCCAGGTGTTTTTCCTCGTCGTCCGGGTCGGTGCCCTTGATCGCCGGGATCTCGCTGGGGGCGGGCAGGTAGTCGATCACGGCGTCGAGCATCAGCGGCACGCCCTTGTTCTTGAACGATGAGCCGAGGATGGTCGGCACGATCTCGTTGGCGATGGTGCGCTGGCGCAGGGCGGCCTTGATTTCCTCGGTGGTGAATTCTTCGCCTTCGAGGAATTTCAGGGTCAGCTCTTCGTTGGCATCGGCCGCAGCCTCGATCATATGGGCACGCCATTCGTCGGCCAGATCCTGCAGTTCGGCGGGAATGGCTTCTTCGCGGTAGCTGGTGCCCTGGTCGGCGTCGTTCCAGTAGATGGCCTTCATCTTCACCAGGTCGATCTGGCCGATGAAGTTTTCCTCGCTGCCGATGGCCAGCTGGATCGGCACCGGATGGTGGCCCAGGCGCTGGTCAATCTGCTTCACCACCCGCAGAAAATCCGCGCCCTGGCGGTCCATCTTGTTGATGTAGGCCAGGCGCGGCACATGGTACTTGTTGGCCTGGCGCCATACGGTCTCGGATTGCGGCTCGACGCCGTCGGCGCCGCTGAACACCACCACCGCGCCATCGAGCACGCGCAGCGAGCGCTCGACCTCGATGGTGAAGTCGACGTGGCCGGGGGTGTCGATGATGTTGAAGCGGTACTTGTGCTCGAACTGCTTGGTCGAGCCTTGCCAGAAGGCCGTGGTGGCCGCCGAGGTGATGGTGATGCCGCGCTCCTGCTCCTGGGCCATCCAGTCCATGGTCGCGGCGCCGTCGTGCACCTCGCCCATCTTGTGGTTGACCCCGGTGTAGAACAGGATCCGCTCGGTGGTGGTGGTCTTGCCGGCATCCACGTGGGCAACGATACCGATGTTGCGGTACAGCTCGATGGGGGTCGTGCGGGCCATGGTCGGTCACCTGTGGGTGAGGATTCTCCCAAGGTAGCAGAGCGGGAGAATCCTGCCGGGGCGACCGTCAGTCGGCGAGCACCTGCAACTGCCACTGGCCTTCGCTTTCGCGGGCCAGGCCGCTGGCCGGCAGCAGGGCCAGCAGGCGTTCGTGCAGGGCGGCTTCGGTGAATGACTTGAGGGTGGTCATGTCTAGTACGCCGACGGTGATCAGCTCGGCCTTGGTGTACGACAACCAGGCTTTTTTCAGCACCATCAGCACGTCGCTGCCGGCGGTGCTGGCGAAGCGCCTGTGCAGGGTGCGGCCTTCCAGCTCGAAGCTGTGACGGTGTTCGTAGCCGCTTTCGTCGCCACTGCCCTCGACGCAGCGGTGGCAGCGGCAGGGGCCGTCGCCGAAAGCGTTGCGCAGGTAGGCGTTGAAGTCCACGACGGGCTTGAGGGTCAGGCGTTTGTCGACCTCGAACAGGTCGGCGATCAGGGGTTGTTCGGCGCTCACTCGGTATCCTCGCGTGGTATGGCGTGCATCGGCGGGCACCCTAACAGATCGGGGCAGGGGAGGCCATGCTCGATGGCCAGCGTGGGAGCGGGCTTGCCCCGCGATGAGGTCGGTAGAGACAACCGGGAACGCCTGCCGTACTCTACGCGCCCATACGCCTAATACACCTGTTGAGGTAACCCCGCTTGAGTACCAAGTACCCGTACACCGCCACCGTGACCATCAGCGCCGAAGACCGTGGGGGCGATACCGAGGCCTCGGAGAACACCAGCATGCGCGTGGGCCTTGAGGCGGTGACCGAGGTGCTGAAGAAAGTGCATTTCGTCGGTACCCTCGGGGCACCGGAAAAAGGCGCCACGCACATCTGCGTCACCTTGGAGAACGGCCTGAGTTACTACGGCCCGATCGTCAACGGCCACGCCGAGCTCGAAGGCGGCTGGATCGCCTTCGAATGCGACATGCCCACCCCTGAAGAGCTGGGCCTGTAACCCTCAGCCCAGCTCCATGAGGCACTGCTCGAGGATATCCAGCCCTTCCTCGAGCACCTCGGGCTCGATGGTCAGCGGTGCCAGCAGGCGGATGATATGCCGCGCCTTGCCGCTGGGCATCAGCAACAGGCCTTTGCCACGCGCCGCCTCGAGCACCTTGGCCAGTTGCGTCGGCGCCGGGCTGCCGTCCGGGTTGACCATCTCCAGCCCGCGCATGGCCCCTGTACCGGTCAGGCGACCGAGCGCGGCGCACCTTCCCGACGCTTTCCAGCGCGCGTGACGCGCCACGATGGCCTGTTCCTGCCGTTCGCCCCAGGTGGCGATATTCGCGTCGGTCATCTGCGCCAGGCTCGCCAGCGCCGCCGCGCAGGCGATCGGGTTGCCCGAGTAGGTGCCGCCCAGCCCGCCCTTGGGCAGCGCGCCCATGATCGCCTGTCGCCCGACCACTGCGCCCAGCGGCATGCCGCCGGCGATGCTCTTGGCCAGCAGCAGAAGGTCCGGTTCGATACCCAGCCGTGGGAAGGCGAAGCGCTGGCCGGTGCGACCGAAGCCGGACTGAATCTCATCGATAATGATCAGGATCCCATGCTCGTCGCAGAAGCGGCGCAGGGCCTGGGCGAAGGCGGGGTCGAGGGCGAGGAAACCGCCTTCGCCCTGCACCGGCTCGAAGATGAACGCGGCCACGTCCTCCACCGCCAGCTCCACGCTGAACAGGCGCTCCATAGCCTGGAGCGCCTGCTCGCAGCTCACCCCGGTGTCCGGACTGGGGTAGGGCAGGTGATAGACCGGGCCGGGCAGTTCGCCCACGCGCTGCTTGTACGGGGCGACCTTGCCGTTGAGGTTGAGGGTGGCCAGGGTACGGCCGTGGAAACCGCCGTCGAAGGCGACGATGGCCCGTTTGCCGGTGGCGCCGCGGGCGACCTTGAGGGCGTTTTCCGCCGCTTCCGCGCCGCTGTTGGTCAGCATGCCCGTCAGCGGATAGCTGACCGGGACGAACTGGCACAGGCGCTCCATCAGTTCCAGGTACGGACCGTGGGGCGCGGCGTTGAAGGCATAGTGGGTCAGGCGCGCGGCCTGCTGCTGGATCGCCTCGACCACCGCCGGGTTACAGTGGCCCAGGTTGAGCACGCCGATGCCGCCGACGAAGTCGATGTAGCGTTTGCCGGCGGTGTCCCAGACTTCGGCGTTGCGTCCATGGGAAAGGGTGATCGGGTGAACGATGGCGATGGACTGGCTGATATTTTCCTGATTCATCTGCACGCGGCCTGTTGTTCGAGTCAGGTCGTATCCAAGCGCGTCGGGAATCTGTGGCGCAAACGAATTATTCGATTGCTCTCATTCGTTTAATTCCTGATGTCTGAAGGCTCTCTCTGCAAGCTTCATGACAGAAGATTCTGAGCAGGATGTGAAGCGTATTGATTCCTAGTTGGAATGATGTTTTGCGAAAAGGTCGTTTGTTGTGACCTGCCTGGAGATGAATACTGGCCTGGCTGGACCCTGGCAACCGACAGGTCCATCAATACAAAAATACGCCGGTAGCCAATTCCCGCAACAAGTCCGAGACGTGTGGGAGACGCGTGCCGATGCCCTTGCCGGCATGCCCGCCCCCACAGGAACGCTGCCGCCACTTTCAGCCGCCTTCGTTGCGGCCGACCCACTCGAGGGTTCTCCATGGCATCGCCAGACAACAAAAAACAGCGGTCCTTGCAGCATGGCCTGACTTCACGTCAGGTATCGATGATCTCTATTGCCGGCATCATCGGCGCCGGCCTTTTCATTGGCTCATCCAACGCCATCGCCACCGCCGGCCCGGCTATTCTCATCTCCTACGCCATGACCGGCCTGCTGGTGCTGCTGGTGATGCGCATGCTCGGTGAAATGGCCATCGCCAACCCCAACAGCGGCTCGTTCTCCACCTACGCCAGCGAAGCCATCGGCCCCTGGGCCGGCTTCACCATCGGCTGGCTGTACTGGTGGTTCTGGGTGCTGATCATCCCGGTCGAGGCCATCGCTGGCGCGGATATCCTCCATGCCTACTTCCCGCAGGTGCCGTCCTGGCTGTTCGCCTTCCTGATCATGATCGTGCTGTCGGGCACCAACCTGGTCAGCGTGAAGAACTTCGGCGCGTTCGAGTACTGGTTCGCCCTGGTCAAGGTACTGGCCATCATTGCCTTCATCGTGGTCTGCAGCCTGGCGGTGTTCGGCGTCTGGCCACTGGCCGACGTCTCCGGCGTCAGTCGCCTGTGGGACGCCGGCGGCTTCATGCCCAATGGCTTCGGCACCGTGCTCGGCGGCGTGCTGATCACCATCTTCTCGTTCTTCGGCGCCGAGATCGTCACCATCGCCGCCGACGAGACAGCCAACCCCAAGGACAAGATCCGCCGCGCCACCAACCTGGTGGTGTACCGCATCGCCATTTTCTACCTGGCGTCGATCTTCCTGGTGGTGTCGCTGGTGGCCTGGAACGATCCGGGGCTCAAGGCGGTGGGCTCGTTCCAGCGGGTGCTGGAAGTGCTCAACGTGCCCGGCGCCAAGCTGCTGGTCGACATCGTCGTGCTGGTGGCGGTCACCAGTTGCATGAACTCAGGGCTGTACACCGCCTCGCGCATGCTCTACTCGCTGGGGGCCCGTGGCCAGGCACTGCTTATGACCAGGCGGATCTCCGGCGCGGGCGTGCCCACCGTGGCGGTCGTTCTCTCGACCCTGGCGGGCTTTGCCGGCTGCCTGGTCAACTACGTGTTTCCCGGCAAGGTGTTCGGGTTCCTGCTATCTACCACCGGCGCCATCGCCTTGCTGGTGTACCTGGTGATCGCCGTGTCGCAACTGCGCATGCGGGCCCGTGCCGAGCGCGAGGGGCGCACGCCGGAGCTGAAGATGTGGCTGTTCCCGTGGCTGACCTGGCTGGTGATCGGCACCATCGTCATGGTGCTGGGCTACATGCTGTTCAGCGATGCCTACCGCTATGAAACACTGATGACCGCGGGGGTGACCCTGTTCATCCTGCTGGTTTCGCTGACCCAGCGGCGCAAGCGGGGCTCGGCGTGGCAGGCGGCCTGATACGCTCAGGGGGCATATGGCGGCCCCCTCCATTTGGCGGCCGGGAAGCATGGGGCTACCATCGGCAGTCAGCCTCCTTCCCAATACCAACAAGCCAAGGACGCGTATGACCGAACAAGCCCCCTCCCTGCAACAACTCGCCGCCCCTGATGGCACATGCTACGGTTGCGGGTGCTCCCACCCCAGCGGCCTGCATGTGCAGAGTCACTGGGATGACGACGGCGTCCACCTGCTGTGCCGTCATTCCCCCGACCCGACCTTCATCGGCTGGCCCGGCCTGGTCTACGGCGGCCTGCTGGCCATGCTGGTCGATTGCCATTCCAACTGGACCGCCATGGCCCACCACTACCGCGCCGAAGGCCGCGAGCCCGGCAGCCTGCCGCGTATCGACTGTGTTACCGGCCAACTGAGCCTGACCTACCTCAAACCCACCCCGATGGGCGTCGAGCTGCTGCTCAAGGCACGGGTCGAGGGTGAGGTAGGGCGCAAGAGCCGGGTGATCTGCGAGGTCTGGGCCGGGGATGTGCTGACCGTTACCGCCGATTCAGTGTTCGTACGGGTCGATACCGAGAAGCTCAAGCGGCAGGCCCACGGCGACGCCTGAACCTTGCGCCGGTTGGGAGGGGCTGGCATTGTCGAGGGAGATCCGGATGCCCGACAGGATGTTGCCATGCCCTACCAGATCCGCCAGGCCCGCAGCAATGACTGTACAGCCCTGAGCCACATCGGCCAGGCCACCTTCGCCCTGGCCAGTCCGCCCGACAGCGCTCCGGCGGCGCAGCGGCACTACATCGCCCACAACCTGCAGCCCGAGCATTTCCAGGCGCACCTGCGCCACCCGCACAAGCGCCTGCTGGTGGTCGAGGAGGGCGGCCAGGTGCTGGGCTACAGCATGCTCGACCTGGCGCCCGGTGAGCTGGGGATCGCCGCGGCCGATCATCTGGTGGAGATTTCCCGTTGCTATGTGCTGCCCGCCGCCCACGGCACGGGTGCCGCGCAGTCACTGCTCGAGGCTATCCTGGCCCATACCCGTGGCCCGGTCCGCCTGACCGTCAACGAACTCAACGCCAGGGCCATCCGGTTCTACGGGCGCAATGGCTTTCGCAAGGTGGGCGAGGCGATCTTTCCCTGCGGTGACGAGCGACACCGAGACTGGGTGATGGTCAGGACGCCCGACAGTCTTTAAATTGAGTCCCTCAACCTTCAGGGCGCGAACATGACCGATCTTTCCGTATTCCCCATCATCCGCAAATGGCCGGCCCGGCATCCCGAGCGCCTGCAGCTGTATTCGCTGGCCACGCCCAACGGCGTCAAGGTCTCGATCATGCTCGAAGAGATCGGCCTGCCTTACGAGGTGCACAAGATCAGTTTCGACAACGACGACCAGCTGAGCCCCGAGTTCATCTCCCTGAGCGCCAACAACAAGATTCCGGCAATCCTCGACCCCGATGGCCCTGGTGGCCAGCCGCTGCCGTTGTTCGAGTCCGGGGCGATCCTGCAGTACCTGGCCGAGAAGAGCGGGCAGTTGCTCAGCCAGGACCCTGCCCAGCGCTACCAGACCTTGCAGTGGCTGATGTTCCAGATGGGCGGCATCGGGCCGATGTTCGGCCAGGTGGGGTTCTTTCACTTCTTCGCCGGCAAGGCGTACGAGGACAAGCGGCCCCGGGATCGCTACGTCAATGAGTCCAAGCGCCTGCTGGGCGTGCTCGACCGGCACCTGCAGGGGCGGGAGTGGATGGTCGATGCGTACAGCATCGCCGATATCGCCATCTTCCCCTGGGTGCGCAACCTGGTGGAGCGCTACAACGCGCGCGAGCTGGTGGGGTTCGATGATTTCACGGAAGTACAGCGGGTGTTGGCGAAGTTCCTTGAACGCCCGGCTGTACAGCGTGGCCTGAAGATCCCGGAATAACCTTGCTGGGGGCGCAAGGCGCCCCCGTCGCGAGTCCTCAGAGGATCTGGTTCAGCAACCAGTACAAGCAACCCGCCAGCAACATTGCAGCCGGCAACGTCAATACCCAGGCCATCAGCAGGTTGACCAGCGTCTTGCGTTGAATCCCCGAGCCATTGGCCACCATGCTCCCGGCCACGCCTGAACTCAGCACGTGAGTGGTCGACACCGGCAGGCCGAACAGGTCCGCGGCGCCGATGGTACACATCGCCACCACCTCGGCCGAAGCGCCCTGGGCATAGCTCAGGTGGGTCTTGCCGATCTTCTCGCCCACCGTCACCACGATGCGCCGCCAGCCGACCATGGTGCCCAGGCCCAGGGCGATGGCCACCGCCACCTTGACCCACAGCGGGATATAGCGGGTTGCGTCGTCCAATTGGCGCTTGAACAGTTGCACATGGCGGCGGGTATCGGCGTCGTAGCGGGCCAGTTGGTGCTTGTCGATCAGGCGGATGGCCTCGCTGGTCAGGTACATGTCGTTGCGCACGTTGGCCATGGCCTCGGCCGGCACGCGCTTGAGCGAGCCGTAGCCTTTGACTTCCTCGCCAATCATGCCGGTCAGCGCGGCCAGCGCCGGGATCAGCTCGGCACTGGCCTTGGGCTCGCCGATGAACGTGGTCAGGACCTGGCGTGGATCGGCCGGGGCAGGGGACGGTACTGCGCGCACCAAGGCCTGGCGGGTGACCTCGGCGACCGCCGAGAACTGCAGGGCCTGCTCGTTGGGCATGGTCTTGTTCAGCGCATAGGCCATCGGCAGGGTGCCGACCAAGATCAGCATGATCAGGCCCATGCCTTTCTGGCCATCGTTGGAGCCGTGGGCGAACGACACGCCAGTGCAGGTGAGGATCAGCACGCCGCGGATCCACCAGGGCGGCGGCGTCTGGCCTTCTGGCGCCTGGTACAGTTCGCGGCGCTTGACCAGCGCGCGCAGGGCGAGCAGCAGCAGGGCGGCGCAGGCGAAGCCGATCAGCGGCGAGAACAGCAGGGCGTAGCCGACCTTGCTGGCCTGGGTCCAGTCCACGCCGCTGGTGCCGTCGCGCCCGTGCATCAGCGCGTTGGCCACGCCCACGCCGATGATCGAGCCGATCAGGGTGTGCGAGGACGACGCTGGCAGGCCCAGCCACCAGGTGCCGAGGTTCCAGATGATCGCCGCCAGCAGCAGGGCAAAGACCATGGCGAAGCCGGTCGACGAGCCGACCTGCAGAATCAGCTCCACCGGCAGCAGGGCGATGATGCCGAAGGCCACCGCGCCGCTGGAGAGCAGCACGCCGAGGAAATTGCACAACCCCGACCAGACCACCGCCACCGGCGCCGGCAGCGAATGGGTGTAGATCACCGTGGCCACGGCATTGGCGGTGTCGTGGAAGCCGTTGACGAACTCGAAGCCCAGGGCGATCAGCAGGGCCAGGCCCAGCAGCAGGAAGGGGGTGACGGTGGTGACCACGGTGCCGCTGGCGCTGACATCCTGCTTCAGGCTCCAGAAGGTGTAGGCCAGGCCGGCCAGCAGCAGGCCGAAGAACAGGGTGAGGGTGGCGCGTCCGGGTTTGTGGGCAAGGTGAGGGCGCGGGCTGGGCAGGGTCAGGTCGGACTGGCTGGCCAGGGACGGGGTTGCCATGAGGGCTCCGGTTGGCGTCGGGCGGTGGTGCCGAAGGTCTTCAGCATAGAAACAATTCGTTACCAGGGCGTGACCTCGATCAATGAAGGCCCTAGGCTGTCTGGGGAACGATGTCGCAGGAGTGCTGCATGATTCGCTGTAAACGCGTCTACGAGGCGCTCGAGGGCGGGGATGGCCAACGCGTGCTGGTCGATCGTCTTTGGCCGCGCAACAAACGCAAGGAGGACCTGCACGGGCAGTGGCTGCGTGAAGTGGCGCCGTCCGACGCACTGCGCAAGGCGTTTCACGCCGGCGAGCTCGACTTTGCCGGTTTCACCCAGCGCTACCAGCAGGAGTTGGCCGCCCACCCCGAGCACTGGTATCCGCTGCTGGACCTGGCCGGCAAAGGCGACCTGACCTTGCTGTACGCCGGCAAGGACTCCGAGCACAACAACGCCCAGGTGCTGGCCCGGTGGCTTGAGGACGAACTGGAGCGCCGTGGGCCGGCCAGTTCGCCGGTGTGTTATGCCCCTTGAACTGATCCCTGCGACCGACGAACACCTCACGTTTGCCCGTGACCTCACGCGCCGCGCCATGCTGCCGTATTACCGCGAATTCGACCTGTTGTGGATCGAGGAAGCCTTCGATGAAGCCTGGGGCTGGCGCGAACAGTGGCTGGTGGTCGAGGACGATCGGGTGCTGGGCTTTTGCAGCCTCAGCCAGGACCGCCAGGCGCTGTATATCCGCGAGCTGCATCTGCTGCCCGAGCATCGTGGCCGGGGCGTGGGCGGCTGGGTGCTGGAGCAGTTGGCTGGCTGGACTCTACAGCGCCGGTTGCCGTGGCTGCGGCTGATGGTATTCAGCAGCAACCCGGCGCGGCGCCTGTATCAGCGCCGAGGGTTCGTCGAGGTCGGGATGGACGAGTGTTTCGTGCGGATGCAGCGCCCGGTGCCCTGACACGATTCCTGTGAGCGGCCTTGCGTCGCGAGAGGGCCGCAACGCGGCCCCGGCGATCTTTGCTTTTACGCTGAAGTCCTGTGGCCGCTCCGCGCCCCTTGCGCGACACAAGGCCGCTCCTGCAGGGGGGACGTGTATTTCAGTCCTGGCGCACCCTGATCATCTGTTCCTGTACCAGCATTGCCTCCAGCACCGGCCCCTGCAACGCCAGCAGGTCGCCGGCCAGCAGGTTCTGCAGCAGTGCCTTGCCATCGAAGCGATTGCCCCCCAACTCGACCTCGCGCACCCCCTCGACCCGCACCACGGCCTTACCCACCTGCCCCAGGCGATTGCCGCTGATCACCAGCGGCCCGGGCTGCGGCGTGGCGTTGCGCAGGCTGATGGCGTACTCCGGCGTATTGCCGATCCGGTTACCCACCAGCGTCAGGCCCGTGACCTCGCTGGCATCCACCGCGCTGCCCTGGCTGCTGGCCAGCAGGTTGTCGTCGATCAGCAACGGGGCTTCGGCCGTCGGCGCGAGGTCGCGCAGCTGGATGCCATGCCCACGGCTGTCGCCGATGCGATTGCCGGCCAGCAGCACGGTGCCGTGCTGGTCGCTGATCTCGATGGCGGCCTTGGCGGCGCCGAGGATCAGGTTGTTTTCGATCAATGCCCGGGTCTGGCCACGCAGGCGCACGCCGCTGTTGTTGTCGACGCCGCGCAACTGGTTGCCACGCAGGCTCAGCTGGCTGTCGCGGGTGTCGATGGCATACTGCTGCGAGCCTTCGAAACGGCTGTCGATGATGGTCGCCTGGCTGTGCTGCAGCTCCACCGCGCTGGACAGCTCGCTGAAATGGCTGGCTTCCACCAGCAGCGTGGCGGGACGCGTACTGGCCGCCTGCTGGGTGCTGAGCGCGGTGCTCAGGCCGCGGGACAGGTTGGCGTTGTAGCCCAGGCGCTTGAGCGTCGAGCCGATCACCTCGGTATGGCTGCCAGCCCAGGCCACCACGAAGGGCCGCCAGGCACGGTCGGTGTTGCCGGGCTTGTCGCCGGCGACGCTTTCCAGCGTCGATTGGTTCAGCCCCAGCCAGCCCTGGTTGATCAGTGCGGTACCGGAGAAGCTGTACAGGTAGAGGCGCGTGCCCTCCAGCCGCAGCCCCGCATCGGCGCCGATCATCAACGGGTAGCTCAGCAGGTAGCCGTCCTTGTAGCGCTTGAGCACCCGTGGGTCGTGCAGCGCATCGTGCAGCTGCGCCAAGGTGATGCTGCCACCGCGCAGCACCACGGCCTGGGGGTGATGCGCCTGGTAGCCGGCGATGGCGCGGAACAGGCCGTTGTTGACGAACGGCTCGAACGGCCAGCTGCCGGCCTGGGACGAGAACATCGGCTGCAGGCTGACGCTGGCGCGGCCCGCAGGTGGCGGGCGGCGCGCCTGCTCGAAGGTCACCGCCTGACGGGTCTGGTGGCGCAGTTGCTCCAGCTGCTGCTGGTGCTGCGCCTGGGGCAATGTGTCCATCACCGGCGCGGCCCGCGCGGTGGTCGCCAGCAGCAGGGCGGCCAGGCAGGTGAAAGAAAAGCGGCTGAACGGTGCCATGGGAGCGTCCTTGATCAAGGCAGGTTGGGGTAGGCCGGCTTGAGCGGGCCGCCGATCTGGCTGTAGTTGTCCACTTCGCCGTCCTCGCTGTCGTAGAGCTGGCGGGCGAGGGCATGCTCGGGTCGACGGGCCAGGAACGGGATCAGCCAGGCCAGCTTGTAGGGTGCGACGTCGGCCTGGTGCTGGCCCTTGAGCTGGGGCAGGGAGTCCGGGGCGAGCACGCTGCGGGCGGCGAAGGTGGCCAGCTGGTCGAGGGTGCGTTGGTCGTCCTCGCTCCAGGCCAGGCCGTTGGCCCGGGCCGACTCGCCAAGAAGCACCAGCGGCACAAGGGCGTACTGGCTGTAGTTGGCGGCCAGCTTGCTGCGCGCCACTTCCAGCGGCAGGTAGGCCTGGTCGCCACTGCGCACGGCCTGGGCCAGGCCCCGGCGCAGGTTGCCGTCGGCCCAGCGGATGAAGTCGTCGCGGTCCACCAGCATGCCGGCGGCGGCCACCGCCCAGGCGGCCCAGTAGTCGTGGTTGTTGAAGTAGACCGTGGTGGACTGGCGGCGCGGGTCGTATTCGCGGATCACCTGCTCGCCGAGCTGGTTGAACCAGCGTCGTTGCGCGGGGCTGAGCGGCACCTTGCCGTCGGCTGCCGCCTGGGTCAGCAGCACCGCGCCGGCCATGGCCGCCAGGGCCCACTTGCGCGCGGCCATGCCGGTGTTGCTGGCGTCCGGGTCGAGCAGGGCGCCCGCTTGCGCCCAGTGCTCCAGCCACTGGTCCTGGCAGGCCAGGGCCATGTTGGCCTGCTGCGGCTTGCTGGCGTTCTGGAAGCGCTTGCCGGCCTGGATCAGGCCGCCGACGAACTGCTTGAGCTGCCGGGCGACGCGCTCGCTGTCGGCATCGGGGCTGGCGCGCAGGGTGGACTTGCTGGCGTCGCGCGGGTCGTACTTGCTTTGCAGGTGCAGGCTGGCGGTGTAGGGCGGTGGCGGCGCCTTGCTGCAGGTGAGGGTGCGGTAGTCGCCGATCATGGCCGATTGCGCGGTGGCGCGGGCGGGCCAGATCGATTGAGCTGCGTGGGTGGGGAGGGGCAGCAGGGCGATTGCAAGTAGCAGGAGCACCCCAGGGGCCGGTTTCACAGGCACAGGCGGGTCTCCACATCGGTGGCGGCGGTGCCGGCCTTGGTCGGTTCGAGGAACACCGAAAGCAGGTTGGCGCCGGCGAACTCGGGGGCCTTGCTCAGTTCCAGGTAGTACTGGCCGCCGCTTACGGCCGCCTCGCGGCGGAACCACACCTTGTCGCGGGCGCCATTGTCGTAATAGACGATGATGTAGAAGTCCTTGACGCTCCTGTCGCTCAGGCGGATATCGAGAAAGCCCTTGGACACGGCCTGCCGGGCGCCGCCAGCATTGCTCAGCAACTCTATGCGCTCGCCGACCTTGAGTGGCGGACGCTGCAATTTCGTGCCAAGGATTTCCCTGGACGCCTTGCAGCCGCCGTGTATCGCCGGCACCAACTGGCGGTACATCAACGGCGAATCCAGGCGGTAGTTGGCCGGCAGTTCCCAGACGATCAGCTTGGGCGGCGCCTCGGGCTTGTAGTCGGCGGACAGCAGGTACTCCAGCAGCGAGCCGTCCTCGCCCACGCCGGGCAGGGCGTAGTTGAGGACATCCGCCTCCAGGTACTGTTTCAGGTAGCCGTCGAAGTTGAACTGCTTGCTCTCGTCCTCGCGAGCCGCGGCGTTGCTGTCGCCGACCAGGATCACCTCGGGGTCGGGCGCCTCGTCGAACAGGGCGTCGCTGCTGTCGGTCAGCGGCACGGTCTGGTAGCCGCGCACGTACTGGAAACCGTAGTTGTTGCCGCAGATGTAGCTCAGGGCCAGGTTCAGGGTGCCGTCCTTGGGCACCATCACGCCGGGCTCGGTGCTGTAGCGCTTTTTGGTCAGGCTGTCGTAGAACGGCTGGCGGCGGATCTCTTCGGCCATCAGTTTGGCCGTCGCCTCGGCGCCGCTCGGCGTCCAGTGGTGGTCGCGGCGGAAGAAGTACTCAGCCTGGGGTGGCTGGCGCACCAACTGCATCATCGGCGCCACCACCGCACCGGCCTGACGGAGTTGCCCCAGGTAGCTGTCTAGGTTGCGGCTGGCGCGCGGGTAGTCGAATCCGTGCAGTTGATCGGGGTAGAGCTTGTCGCGGTGCATCAGGCCGCGGGTCGGCTGGATCGCCATGGCCACCTGGATGCCCTGGCGGTGGAACGCGTTCATCAGTCGGGCGAACTCCGGGCGCATGGGCGCGGGAATGCCGAAGTCATTGGTCAGGTCGACCATCGAGCGGAACAGCCAGCGCTCCTTGCCGGGGACGATCTGGCGCATCAGCTTCATGCGCCCTTCGGCATAGTGCTGCGGTTCGGCCAGGGCCGGGCAGACCATGCACTGCAGGTTTTCGCAGCCGGGCCGGGCGGGCTCGGCGGCCTTTGCCTGCGTGCCGAGCAGGGCCAGGGTGGCCGCAAGGCCGAGGGGGAGGAGGGTGTTCATGGGCCAGTCATCCTTGCGTGCGGCACGGCGTCACTCGGTCGGGTCGATGCTGTTGGCCAGGCTCAGGCTGCGGTTGCCTGGCAGCAGCACATAGCTGTACGAGCGGCCCTTCTTGAGGAACAGCTCGTCGAAGCTGGCCACTTCCTGGTCGCCGACATAGGCGGCGAAGTCGATCTTGATCTCGTTGACCATGCGCGCGCCGGTCTGGCCACTGGCCAGGGCCTTGACCACCTCGTGCTTGCCGTCGGCGGTGCGCAGCGTGGCCTGGGCTGGCGTCAGGTTGTAGAAGGCCACCTGGGCCTTCTTCGGCTCGTTGACGTACTGGTCGGCGATCAACTGCAACTGCTTGCCGTCATAGACCACGGTGCTGGCGGCGTTGGCCGCCAGGTTCGGTTCGATGGCCTTGGCGCCGATGCCGATCCTGTGCACGCCGGCCGGCACGAAGCGGTAGCCGCTGAGCTGACCGGGGGCGACCTTCTGCGGGTTGAGCTTGCCGCTCAGGGCCACCTCGACATTGCTGTCGGACAGGTTGAGTACGCGCACGAACGCCGAATCGGCCGGGGCCACGGCGTCGTACAGGTCGGCGTTGCCTTCGGCGGCCAGGGCAGTGTGGCTGGCGGCGGCCAGCGCCAGGGCGGTGAACAGGGGTGAAAGCTTCATCAGGTTCTCCTAGGGACGTCAGAAATGCCCGGGCTGGCCGCTGCGGGTCAGCGCGCCGGGACGATGGGCCAACAGGGTGCGCAGGGGGAACTCCCAGACCACGGTATCGATCTGCGGGTTCTGCAACTGGTCGCCGGCGAGGAACTGGTTCATCGCCTCGAACGGCCCGCGGGCCTCCACGGCGATGGACAGCAGGTCGCGGTTGAGCGCCTCCTTGAGGAACCCGACGAAGTTCCAGTCGTCGATCTTGCTGTAGCTGGTGCCCACCAGCAGCAGGCTTTGCGACTGTTCGGCGAACAGCGCGTCGCTGTCCTGTTCGGCCTGGAGGGTCTCGTACAGCTCGATCGGGGTGGGGCCGAACTGCGGCGCCAGGCGCGCATGGTCGAACTGCAGGTAGTTCATCAGGTCGCCCTTGACCGTCTTGTCACCGGCCTTGTGCGAGACGTACACCTGGTCGCCGAGCAGCTGCGGGCGCTGGCGGGCCAGTTCATAGGCCGACAGGCGCGCGCCGTCCGGGCTCCAGTGGGTGTCGGACTTGAGGAACAGCCGTGGGCCGGCCAGGTGGCGCAGGTAGGCGTCGCGCAGTGGCACCACGTCCAGCCGGCGTAGCTGCAGGTCGGCGACGAAGCGGTCGTAGAGGCTGTGCACCCGCGGATCGAAGGCGCGCTCGGCGTGTCTGGCGTAGATATCCAGCTTCATCGGCAGCGGCAGCAGCACCAGGTGCTTGCCGTGCTCGGCCAGTTGCCTCTGGACTTTGACGATTTGCTCCAGCTGGCTCGCCAGGCTGGCGTCCAGGTCGTTGGGCACGCGGTATTCCTGGTTGGTGTAGAGCCAGCCGTCCTTGCCCAGCACCACGCCCTTGGTGCCTTCGCCGAACAGCTGGAACTGGGCGTCGGCCCACAGCCGCTGTGAAGGTGCGCGCAGGAACAGGCGCTTGTCGTAGACCTGTTCGAACTTGCGCAGCAGCTTGCCATCGACAAACAGGTTCCAGCTGTCGGTCTGGGCGCGGGCGAAGCTCAGCACCGGCGGCAGCGAATAGACGAACATCGCCGCCAGCGCCAGGGCGAAGACCACACCGTTGGCCTTGCCGGCCGAATTCATCACCGGGTACATGGCACTCTCCTAGAACTGGAAATACAGGAACGGCGAGAACGAACTGGCCGCCAGGCTGCTCAGCGCCAGCAGGAAGCCGCCCCACAGCAGCAGGCTGTGCAGCACGCCGACGTGACGCATGAAGTAGCCTTCCTTGTTGCCGGCGTAGAAGCGCACGTTGTTGATCCCGGCCAGGATCAGCCAGGCGACCGCCACCAGGGCGAAGGCCATGGCCATCTTCGAGGCGCCGAGCACGTAGAGCTCCAGCGAACCGAAACCGTTGAAGCCCAGCAGCGCCTGGTAGATCTGCAGGCTGTGGCGCAGGTCCATGGTGAAGAACAGCGGCATGCTCAGGATGATCAGCAGCGCGGTGCGCAGGTTGCGACCCAGGTGATAGGGCGTGGTGACCTTGGTCGCGAGGTTGAACCTGCGTTCCAGCACCATGCCGATGCCGAAGAAAAGCCCCCAGCAGATGAAGGCGAAACTGGCCCCGTGCCACAGGCCCGACAGCAGCATGGTCCACACCAGCGCCGGCAGGGCGCCGGCCACGCGCTTGCGTACCAGCGGCAGGTACACGTAGTCGCGCAAGAAATGCGCCAGGGTCATGTGCCAGCGCGACCAGAACTCGGTGATGCTCTGCGACACATAGGGCTGGTTGAAGTTTTCCGGGAAGCGGAACCCCATCATCAGCGCCAGGCCCAGGGCCATGTGGCTGTAGCCGGCGAAGTCGAAGTACAGCTGCAGGGTCGAGACCACCAGGCCGAACCAGGCATCGCTGAACTGCAGGGTGCCTTCGCCGACGAACAGCACGTTGATCGGCGCCAGGCGGTCGGCGATCAGCACCTTCATGATGAAGCCGAGCATGAAACGGCACACCCCCAGCGAGAACAGCTCAAGCGAGTGGCTGCGCTGGCGCAGCTGCGGGGCGAGCTGGCTGTAGCGCAGGATCGGCCCCGCCACCAGGTGCGGGAACAGCGCGACGAAGGCGGCGAAGTCGATGAAGCTACGGGTGGGCGTGGCATCCTTGCGGTAGATGTCGACGATGTAGCTCAGGGCATGGAACACGTAGAACGAGATACCCAGGGGCAGGAAGATGTTCTCCAGGGTCCAGGTGTTGATGCCCAGCGGCGCCAGCAGCAGGGCCAGCACCTCGGCGCCAAAGTTGGCGTACTTGAAGTAGCCGAGCGTGGCCAGGTTGCCGGCCACGCCGAGCCACAGCAGGCGTAGCGCGCGGCGTTTGTCGCCGGCGTCCAGGCGCGCCTTGATGAGCAGGCCGAAGCCGTAGTTCCAGGCGGTGATGGCGACGAACAGCAGCAAAAAGTCCGGGCGCCACCAGGCGTAGAACACGTAGCTGGCGGCGACGATCACCAGCGAGCGCCACTGCGGCCGGGCCAGGTAGTAGGTGGCCAGGAACAGCGGCAGGTAGAGGAACAGGAAGACGTTGGAGGCGAAGATCATGCTGGCCGGTCCTTAGTAGCTGATCACCACGCCGACACTCAGCTGGTAGTCGTCGCCGCTGTCCAGCGCGCTGCCTGCGTTGAGGTAGCTGGCGCTGACCAGGGTGTTGACGTCCAGGTGCTTGCCGTCGAGGGCTACCGGGAACATCTTCCAGTAGTAGTTGAGGTCGATCATCTGGCCGACGTTGTCGCCCTTGCCATGCAGGCCGGCGTTCAGTTCGCTCTGGCGCCGGGCGCGGGCATCGGCGGCCATGCGGATCGGCAGGGCGCCGCCTTCATCGCGCAGGTTGAGCTGGGTCACCCGCAGGTCCAGGGCGCTGCGCGCCGTGGGCCGGGTCTCCAGGGCCAAGCCGTAGTAGCTCAGGTTGCGCAGGTCGAGGGCGACGAACGAGCTGGCCAGGCGCGTGCTGTACGAGCCCTGGCGGGTGATGCGGTCGGACTGGATCGGGTTGAGCCGAAAGCCGTCGTTGTCGTCGTCCGGCTTGTCGGTCAGGCCGCCGCGCAGGGCCACGCGCGGGGTCCAGGGCAAGGTCTCGAAACGCTTGCCGACCTCGCCCAGCGCTGCCCAGCCGCGGCTGCCGTGGCCGGTGCTGGTGACGCCGTTGCCGGCGGTGTTGTCCATCGTGCCGTCCAGTGCCGCCAGTTCCAGGTGGTAGTCGCTGGCCAGCGGCAGGTTGTCGCCCTTGAAGAACAACCCGTAGCGCCAACCCTTGAAGTCGTAGCGGTCGTCGACGTCGTGGCCGCTGCGGTCGTTCTCCTGCATCAGGCGCATGCCGACCTGGTTGTTCGGGCTCCAGCGATAGGCGTACTGGCCCATCAGGTACAGCGTGCGCGCTTCGCTTGCGGCCAGCGAATTGACGTCGGTGTTGTAGTTGCGAAATTTCTGTCCGACCGCGACGAAGGCATCGCTGAAGGTGTCCTGGTAGTTGAAGCGCAGCGACTCCAGGCTGTCGTCCCACCAGATACCGTAGTCGTCGTAGAAGCGCTGGCGACCGAACGACAGCGAAAAACGCGGGTCATCGCCGATCAGGTTGCGCTTGACGTACAGCTCGCGCAGCTCGGCGTACCAGCCCTCGGGTTGCTCGCGTTCATTGTTGTTGGTCGACTCGTTGGCCAGGTTGCTCGACTGGCTGGAGTCGTAGTTCAGCCACAGGCGGCCGTAGACCATCCATCTGGCCCAGCGTTTTTCCGGCGAGTACCAGGCGAACGACGGCTCGTAGCGCAGGCTGTAGAAGCTTTCGCGCTCGCGGCCGACCTGGGCGTCCTGAGGCCCGTAGCCGGTCTGCACGGTGAGCTTGTTGAAGAACTCCGAGGTGATCACCGGCTCGCTGCCGTCAACGGTCGCGACGCGCACCGGCGCGCTGCTGTCGGCCTCGGGGCCGGTGACTTCCTCGCCCGCCAGCACTGTCAGGGGCGCCAGGGCGAGCAGGGCGCCGAGCAGGGGTGGATGGGCTTTCACAGGGTGGCCTCCTTCAACAGATCGTTGCGCGCGGCCAGGGCGCGCTCGATGTCATCCTTGGGCAAGGTCTTGTCCAACCGCTTGATCAGGCCACGGGCACGGGTCTCGCCCAGGTCTAGGGCGATGCGGGCGTAGGTGTAGGCCTTGACCGGGTCGTGGCAGATGGCCCGGCCGCGCAGGTGCACAGTGGCCATGCGGTACCAGGCCGCGGTCGAGCCCTGTTCGGCCTGTCGCTGCCAGATGGCCAGGGCGCGTTCCTGGTCGGGCTGGTCGAGGCCGCCCTTGCTGTACAGGTCGCCCAGCAGCAGTTGCGCGTCGGGGTAATGGGCGGCGATCAGTTCGTCGATCAGCGCCTGGGACTTTTGCGGATCCAGGGTCAGCCAGTTGTTGACCATGTAGAACGCCGCGTCCAGCGCCTTGGCCCGGGTCGGGTCCTTGGCCCGCACCTGGGCGATCAGCGCCTGGGCCTGCTCGGCGTTGTGCTCGGTGGGGTTGGAAATCATGAAGTTGGCCTTGGACACCTGCGCCGGCAGGTAGCCGCGGGCGACGGCGTTGTCCAGCCAGCGCTGGGCCTCGGCGATGCCGTCGGCGCGCAGCTGGTCGTCGGCCTTGTCGCGGGCCAGTTGCTCGGGCGTCGGCTCGACCTTGGGGCCCATGGCGCGACTCTGGCGCTGCTCGCGCTCGGCATCCAGCTCGGCGCGGGTGGTGCCGTGGATGCTGTCCAGCAGCGCGCCGATGCGCTGCACCACCTCCACCGGCAGACTGGCCATCTCTGGCTCCAGGCTGCGGGCGAAGGCGAGGAAGGCCGGGTCCTGGCGCTCGCCGAGGAAGCGGTAGTAGCGCTCGATGCCGCGCGGGTCGATGCGTGCCGCCTGCTGGTACCAGCGCTCGGCGGCGGCTCGGTCGCCCTGGCGCTCGGCGACCACGGCGCGGTATAGCTCGGGGCGGCAGTTGAGCAGGCAGCTCTGTTCGTACAGCGCCAGCAGTTCGGCGGCGCGCTCGCCGGGAAACAGCTGCGGATAGACCAGGAACACCTCCAGGCTGGTGCTGGTGCTGCGCGGATCACGGTCGTTGGGGTAGCGGGCCAGGGCCTGACGCACCCACGCCTCGTGGCTGCGCTGCAGGCGCGGGGTGCGGTCGAGCAGGCGTGCCAGCGAGGCCAGCGCCGGGATCTGGCCGTGGCCATCGGCGAAGGCCTCCTGGTACAGGCTCACGATGTCCTGGCGGTTGGCACTGTCGCTGTTGGCCAGCACATCGCCGAGCAGCTGCTTGGAGGCCAGGTCGCCACGCTCGGCGAGGGCGCGCAGGTCGCTCGTGACGTCGGCGCTTGGGTCCTTGTACAGCGCGTAGCGGATCTGCTCCAGGCTCTGCCCGGCCCAGCCGCTGCCGGCCCAGGCCAGGCCGAGACCGGCCAGCAACAGGCGCGGGGCGTTCTTGGCGTTCATGAGCGGCCCTCAGTTGCCGTTGCCGAACGGCAGGCCCAGGTACAGGTCGACCGCCACGGCCTTCTGGTAGGCCGCCGCCGGCAGTGGGCTGTCCGGCTGGATGGTCAGCGCCAGGTTGTGGTTCAGCTCGTCGGAGCGGGCGTCGACCACGGTGCCGCTGAAGTGCTGGTCGAGGCCGAACACCTGCATGTCCACCGAGCGCACGCGGCCGACATCGGCGAGCTTGTCGAACGGCACGTTGGCGCGCACGAACAAGCCCTCGTTCTTCGGCAGCAGGTGCATCATCGGCGCGGCCTTGTAGCCATAGCCGTTCAGCGGCGGCGACGGGTACCAGACCTGGCAGTCGCACGGGCTGTTGATCACCGTCTCGACGCTGGCGCGGCCCAGCAGCGCCTGCAGGTCGCCCGGGGCGAGGTCGGCCAGGGCCTTCATGTCCGCCGGGCTGGTGAAGCTGGTGGCCAACTGGGTGGAGATGTTCGCCAGCGGCTGGCCGGCCTGCACCTCGCTGGCGCCGTCCGGCAGCAGGTACTTCACGTAGCCGTTGTCCGGCATGCTGATGACCTGGGCATTGCCGGCGACCGTGGCCTGCAGCGCCGGGATGCGGAAGAACAGCAGGTAGCCCTTGTAGCCAACGAAGCCCAGGGCGGCCAGGCCGGCGGCGGCGTAAAGCGCGGTGCCGGCCACGGCCTTGAGGCGCTCGGCCGGGGTGCGGGCGCTGGCCTGCTGGTGTTTGCGCGCCTTGATGTAGTTCTCGCGCTGCATCACGTTGAACAGGCCATTGATGTCTGCGACTTCGCCCGACAGATAAGCGCTGATCAGGTAGCGCAGGATGTCGCGCTTTTGCGCGTCGAGGTCGACGAACTGCGCGCCGACCTCCTTGCCGCGCTGGGAGACGATGCGCACCTTGCCGTCGATCGACAGGTCCACCTGGTTCAGACGCAGCTGGATCGAGGCGTCGTACAGCGCGCCGACGGTCAGTGGCGCCTCGTACAGCAGGCCGATGCCACCCAGCGAGATATCGGCAAGGTCGGCCTCGAACGGTTCGCGTCCGGCGCCGGACAGGCGCACCCGGGCGTGCATGCGGGTGCGCACGTACTGACGCTCGTCGATGGCCTCGTGAACGATGTTGGCCGCGATCTTGCCCGGGGCCGCCGGGGTATTCGAAGTACTCATGTGCAGGCGCCTTTCCTTAACGTTGCGTGAGTTCCAGGAGAACGGTGATGACCCCGAAGAAGATGGCGATCGAGGAGCACAGCATCGCCTTCGAGGACCAGCGGTTGAGGCTGGCGTCGAAGTCGACGCTGCCGGTGGCCAGGGTGGTCTTCTGTCGCGTCCAGCGTTGCTGGTCCATGTGGAACATCGCGTAGACCTTCATCAGCGAACCGACGATCTGGTTGTAATAGAGAACGAACGGGTACATCGGGCTGACCGGGTGCCCGGCGAAGACGAACAGCACCGTCACCAGGCTGCGCGAGACCAGCACCCAGAACAGGTACACCAGCAGGTACTGGATGCCGAATACCAGGCCGGCCACCACCGAGGCGGTCAGGCCCATCAGGCAGGTCCACATCGACACCCGCTGGTCGAGCAGTACATAGAGGGTGAACAGTCCCAGGCGCGCGCGGCCGAGCAGGGCGGTGGCGCGAAAGTTCTGGCGCAGCGAGTTGCCGTACCAGCGGAACATCAGCTGGCGGGTGGCCACCCAGAAACTGTCGCTGGGCGGGTGCTCGACGGTCAGGGTGTGGCTGTCGGGCACGTAGAAGGTGTCCCAGCCGGCGCGCATCAGGCTCAGCCAGCTCGACTTGTCGTCGCCGGTGAGGAACTGGAAGCGGCCCAGGCGCCAGTGCTCGAGAAAATCCGCCTCGACATCGCGGATGAAGCCAGGGTCGGTCATCACCCCGGCGCGGAAGAACGACAGCCGCCCGGTGAGGGTCAGCACCCGGTGCGACAGGGCCATCGAGCACATGTTGATGTGCCGCTGGACGAAGCGCATCGAGTGCCACTGGCGCATCCAGCGGCTGCCTTCGACCTCGCAGAACTCGTTGGTGGTCA
Source organism: Pseudomonas sp. P106(2024) (assembly GCF_057480815.1). NCBI lineage: Bacteria > Pseudomonadati > Pseudomonadota > Gammaproteobacteria > Pseudomonadales > Pseudomonadaceae > Pseudomonas > Pseudomonas sp. P106(2024). Next base: position 23,021 of record NZ_JBLIYU010000027.1, read on the forward strand.
GGCCGCCGACGTCGGGCAGCACGGCGAACAGCTTGACCGCCCGCTCGACGCAGCCGGGTAGCATCATGGTGTCGCCGTCGACCACGCCGACCACCGCGTCGTCCAGCGGCATCTGCCGCGACAGCGCGCGGAAGGCATGGGCCAGGCCATCGCGCTTGCCGGTGCCGCGGGCGCGGACGATCACCAGGTCGATGTCGTCGCGTCCCTGCACCTCGTCGCGCATGATGTCCTTGATGAACTGCTCGTCGCCCTTCTCGACGATCGAGGCAATCACCGTGCACGGCACCTTGAGCCGCTGCACCTCCTGGAACACCGACTGGTACACCTTGAAGGTGGTATGGGTGGGGATGCGAAAACTGGTCACCACCATGAACATGTGCGACGGCAAGGCCGCGTCGCCCAGGCGCTCGACCCGGCGGCGCAGGCGTGGGAAGCGCCAGTGCAAAAAGTACATGCCGCGCAGGTAGTGGACGATGGCGTTGCCGTAGCGCCACATGCCCAGGGTGCCGATGATGAAGATGAATTGGTGGTGGCTGGGGTCCAGGTACTGTGGCGCGACCATCTGCGCGGCCAGGGCGATCAGCCCGGCGAGCAGCGCCCAGGCGCAGAAGCCGGCCGCCGCGCGCATGTACGCCGGGGCCGCGAAAGGCCGCTGTTGCTGTCGTTCCATGGCGTTGTAGCTCCTTGGGTCGGGGCCCGCCGTGACGGCGGGCAGCGGCGTGCCTTACCAGCAGATGCCGTGGCGTTGGGCGTCGCTGCTGCCGGCCATGAAGCCGACCAGGTCGATCACCTGCTTGCCGTTGCCGACGTCCAGGGCCTGGACGAAGCGCTCGTCGTTGTTGCCCAGCACGATCACCTCGGCCTCGTCGATGACCTGCTGCAGGTCGCTGCGCAGCAGGGCGCTGACATGGGGAATCTGCTGCTCGATGTATTGGCGGTTGGCGCCGAACTGACGGGCGTGGTCGACGTTGGCATCGAAGATGCGCAGGTCGTAGCCCTTGCCGATCAGTTGTTCGGCCAGGGTCACCAGCGGGCTTTCGCGCAGGTCGTCGCTGTTGGCCTTGAAGGCCAGCCCGAGCAGGGCGATGCGGCGCTTGCCGGCCCGGGTCACCAGGTCGAAGGCGTTCTCTACCTGGTTGCGATTGCTGTCCATGATCGAGGCCAGCAGTGGGTGCGCCACGTCCAGCTGGCTGGCGCGGTAGGTGAGGGCGCGCACGTCCTTGGGCAGGCACGAGCCGCCGAAGGCGAAGCCCGGGCGCAGGTAGTAGCGCGACAGGTTGAGCTTGTAGTCCTGGCAGACCACGTCCATCACCTCGCGGCCGTCGACCCCCGAGGCCTTGGCGATGTTGCCGATCTCGTTGGCGAAGCTGACCTTGGTGGCGTGCCAGACGTTGCAGGTGTACTTGATCAGCTCGGCGACCTCGATCGACTTGCGGATCACCGGGGCGTCGAGGCCTTCGTACAGCGCGGCGAGCAGGTCGCCCGAGCGGCTGTCGAGTTCGCCGATCACGGTCATGGCGGGGAAGTCGTAGTCCTGGATCGCCGTGCTCTCGCGCAGGAACTCCGGGTTGACCGCCACGCCGAAATCACGCCCGGCCTGCTTGCCCGAGGCCTGTTCGAGGAGCGGGATGACCACGTTCTTCACCGTGCCCGGCAGCACCGTGCTGCGCACCACCACGGTATGACGGCTCGCCTTGTCGCGCAGGGCCGCGCCGATCTCCCGGCACACCGCTTCCATGTACACCAGGTCGAGGTCGCCATTGGCCTTGCTTGGCGTGCCGACGCACAGTAGCGACAGTTCGGTGGCCAGGATCGCCGCCTGGACATCGGTGGTGCCGCGCAGGCGGCCCTGGCGCACGCCGTCGAGCAGCAGCTGTTCCAGGCCTGGCTCGACGATGGGCGAGCGGCCCTGGTTGATCATGTCAATCTTCGCCTGGGCGACGTCCACCCCCAGTACCTGGTGCCCGCGTGCCGACAGGCAGCCGGCGCAGACCGCCCCCACATAGCCAAGTCCGAAGATACTGATGTTCATAGATCCCTCTCCCCAGGCGCGGCGCAAGGCCGGCCGAGATACTCAGTTCAAGAAGTTGTGAAAATGCCAGACGCGCAGGATCAGGCCGCGCTAGATATATAGCGATGCAGGCTGTTTCTTGGTGGTCTTTTTACATCCTAAGGAGTTTTCTGATAGTTCGGCAAGCTTTGTTGTGTTGTTGTTTTGATAAATTCTAAGTGTGCTGTGATTAAGTTAAAAATTGCTTATAAAACAATGAGTTAAAGTTAGATAAAAGTTGGGCGTCAAAAAAATGATATGCTTGTTTGTGCCGATAAAATGACGCCAAAATGGCGTTTTTCGACACTTTTCCCGCCGTTTCAGTCGTGCTTCGATGTACGCTTTCTTACTGACTTGGGTGATTTTTCTGATTCTTGGAAGTGCTATTTTCGTCTGTCGTCGGGCGCTTCCATGTCCACCAGCCGTCCGGCTGTGGCGCAATGATGGCTTGCAAGGATTGGATCCAATTGGCATAGTGCCGGACGACTGCGCAAGCATTCACTCGGGTGCGGGATGCACCCGTCTTCCATTCATGCAAAGGAGGCAAGCAGATGAACGGATTCGGTCCGCGACTCAGAGAAGAGCGCGAACGCTTGGGGCTGACCCAGCGTATCTTTGGCGATATCGGCGGTGTCGAGCCCAACGCCCAGGGCAAATACGAGAGCGGCGAACGCACGCCGCGCATGGATTACCTCGCGGCCGTCGCCAGCAAGGGCGTCGATGCGCTCTATGTGCTGAGCGGCGTGCACACCCCCGCGCCGCTGGACAGCCTCACGTCCGACGAAAACCGTCTGCTCGACGCGTTCCGCCGCCTACCTTCGGCCGACCAAGCCGCGGTCTGGCACCTGCTCAACCGCCTGGCGGGCGAGGAGGGGGGGGCGCAAGTGCTGCGCATTCGGCGGCCTGACCGGCAGGCATATTTCCATGACGCTTTGCGCTAGGTTCGTTGTGAAAAATTTTGTTAAGGTGGCGGGATCCAATCGCCCCACTGACGAGGTGTCTGCTTGATTAGGGTCCTGGTGGTCGACGATCACGATCTGGTGCGTACCGGCATCACACGCATGCTGGCCGACATCGACGGGCTGCAGGTGGTGGGGGAGGCGGACTCTGGCGAGTCCGCCCTCAAGCTGGCCCGCGAGCTCAAGCCGGATGTGGTCCTGATGGACGTGAAGATGCCAGGGATCGGTGGTCTGGAAGCCACGCGCAAGCTGTTGCGCAGCCATCCGGACATCAAGGTGGTCGCGGTAACCGTGTGCGAGGAAGACCCGTTCCCCACCCGCCTGTTGCAGGCGGGTGCCGCGGGCTACCTCACCAAGGGTGCCGGGCTCGACGAAATGGTCCAGGCGATTCGCCTGGCCTTCGCCGGCCAGCGTTACATCAGCCCGCAGATTGCCCAGCAGCTGGCGCTCAAGTCGTTCCAGCCCCAGGGCTCGCCGTTTGACGCGCTGTCCGAGCGGGAAATCCAGATTGCGCTGATGATCGTCGGCTGCCAGAAGGTGCAGATCATCTCTGACAAGTTGTGTCTGTCCCCCAAGACCGTCAATACTTACCGTTATCGAATCTTCGAAAAACTCTCGGTCACCAGCGACGTCGAACTGACCTTGCTGGCCGTCCGCCACGGTATGGTCGACGCAAGTCTGTAAGCACACCTCATGTCACAACCTTTTGATGCAAGCGCGTTCCTGGCGACCTGCAGCGGTCGCCCGGGCGTGTACCGGATGTTCGACGCCGAGGCCCGGCTGCTGTACGTGGGCAAGGCCAAGAACCTCAAGAAGCGCCTGGCCAGCTATTTCCGCAAGACCGGGCTGGCGCCGAAGACGGCTGCCCTGGTGGGGCGCATCGCCCAGGTCGAAACCACCATCACTGCCAACGAGACCGAGGCGCTGCTGCTTGAGCAGACGCTGATCAAGGAGTGGCGGCCGCCCTACAACATCCTGCTGCGCGACGATAAGTCCTACCCGTACGTGTTCCTGTCCGACGGTGAATTCCCGCGCCTGGGCATCCACCGTGGCGCGAAGAAGGCCAAGGGCCGTTATTTCGGCCCGTACCCCAGCGCCGGTGCCATCCGCGAGAGCCTGAGCCTGTTGCAGAAGGCGTTCTCGGTGCGCCAGTGCGAGGACAGTTACTACGCCAACCGCACCCGCCCGTGCCTGCAGTACCAGATCAAGCGCTGCAAGGGTCCGTGCGTGGGGCTGGTCGCCGCCGAGGAGTACGCCGAGGACGTGCGCCATTCGGTGATGTTCCTCGAAGGCCGCAGCCAGCAACTGGGCAACGAGCTCAGCGCCGAGATGGAAAAGGCCGCCATGGCCCTGAACTTCGAGAAGGCCGCCGAGCTGCGCGACCAGATCGCCCTGCTGCGCCGGGTCCAGGACCAGCAGTACATGGAGGGCGGCTCCGGCGACGTCGACGTGGTGGCGGCCTTCGTCAACCCGGGCGGCGCCTGCGTGCACCTAATCAGCGTGCGTGGCGGCCGGGTGCTGGGCAGCAAGAACTTCTTTCCCCAGGTGGGCATCGAGGAGGAGGTGGCCGAAGTCATGGCCGCGTTCCTCTCCCAATACTACCTGGGCAACGCCGAGCGCGAGCTGCCGGGCGAGCTGATCGTCAACGTGGTGCACGACGACTTCGCCGCCATCAGCGAGGCGCTGCAGACCCTGCGCGGCCGCGAAATCAGCATCAGCCACCGGGTGCGCGGCACCCGCGCGCGCTGGCAGCAGTTGGCGGTGACCAACGCCGAGCAGGCCCTCAATGCCCGCCTGGCCAACCGCCAGCACATGGCCGCGCGCTTCGAGGCGCTGGCCCAGGTGCTCGACCTGGACGAGGTGCCGCAACGCCTGGAGTGCTACGACATCAGCCACTCCAGCGGCGAAGCCACCGTGGCCAGCTGCGTGGTGTTCGGCCCCGAAGGCCCGCTCAAGTCCGACTACCGCCGCTTCAACATCGAAGGCGTTACCGCTGGCGACGACTACGCGGCCATGCACCAGGCCTTGCAGCGCCGCTATGGGCGGATCAAGGACGGCGAGGGCAAGTTGCCCGACGTATTGTTGGTGGACGGCGGCAAGGGCCAGCTGAACATGGCCCGCGACGTGATGCAGGAACTGGGCTTTGCTGACCTGACGCTGCTGGGGGTGGCCAAGGGCGTGACCCGCAAGGCCGGTTTCGAGACCCTGTACCTGAACGACGTGGCCCACGAGTTCACCCTCAAGGGCGACTCGCCGGCCCTGCACCTGATCCAGCAGATTCGCGACGAAGCCCACCGTTTTGCCATCACCGGCCACCGCGCCCGGCGCGGCAAGGCCCGGCGCACATCGAGCCTGGAGGACGTCGCCGGGGTCGGCCCCAAGCGCCGTCGCGACCTGCTGAAACATTTCGGCGGCCTGCAGGAGCTCAACCGCGCCAGTGTCGACGAGATCGCCAAAGCCCCCGGCATCAGTAAAAAGCTTGCCGAGTCGATTTATGCCAGCCTGCATAGCGAGTAGAATGCCGGGTTCAACTCGCAGCCAGTCGTACCGATGAATATTCCAAACCTGCTCACCGTTCTACGCGTCCTGCTCATCCCGATCTTCATCCTGCTGTTCTATGTGCCCTATCACTGGAGCTACATGGCCGCCAGCACGGTGTTCGCCATCGCCGCCGCCACCGACTGGCTCGACGGCTACCTGGCGCGTCGCTTGCAGCAGAGCACCCCGTTCGGCGCCTTCCTCGACCCGGTGGCCGACAAGCTGATGGTCGCCGTGGCCCTGGTCCTGCTGGTGCAGGTGCACGCCAACTTCTGGCTGACGCTGCCGGCGGCGGTGATCATCGGCCGCGAGATTGTCGTCTCGGCGCTGCGCGAGTGGATGGCCGAGCTCGGCGCCCGCGCCCACGTGGCGGTGTCGAACCTGGGCAAGTGGAAGACCGCCGCGCAGATGCTGGCGCTGGTGATCCTGCTGGCCAACCCGCCGCTGCTGACCTTCTGGGTGGTGCTGGGCTATGGGCTGCTGCTGGTCGCGGCGGGCCTGACCCTGATCTCGATGGTGCACTACCTGCTGGCCGCCTGGCCGCACTTGCGCGAAGGTTCGGAGCAAAAGTAAAAGTTTTTTTGAATCAAGGGGTTGACGCCGTTCTGGAAATCGCTAGAATGGCACTCATCACGACGCGGGAATAGCTCAGTTGGTAGAGCACGACCTTGCCAAGGTCGGGGTCGCGAGTTCGAGTCTCGTTTCCCGCTCCAAATATAGATCTACAGAGTTTCATGGGATTCTTTAGATCATTGAAAATAGACGCTTCGGCGTCTTTTTTCGTTCCAGTCAAAGCCACTCCGATCGCATGCCTCGGTACCTACCCCGACGTCGGCCTGTGTCAGGCGCGCTCACTGCGCTATGAAGCGCGGCGGCTGATCGCCCAAGGCACCAACCCTTGCACGCATCGCCGGCATCAGCGCCGCACCCAAAACCTTGCAGAACAGAACACCTAGCTGAGCGCATCAACGGAATCCTCAAAACAGAGCTGCTGCTAAGTAGCCCTGAAAGTCTGGAACAGGCAAGGAAGATGGTTGTTGAGCCGTGCAGATCTACAACACAGATCGGCCTAACATGGCCCTGAAAAACAAAACGCCCGATGCGGTGCATCGGGCGTTTTAAGGCCTATCGGCCTACCTGAACAGGTGTAAATCTATTTCAGGGCTAGACATTGTCAAAGCCATCTGCCGGCTTTGCTGTCAATCAATCAACCAACCCGGATCACCCTCGACCAAGGTTCCGCCATGGCTGGTGGTGTCTCCCTCCCTTGCCGCCGGTTGGCCCTCGATGATCGTGCTGCCAGCACCGGTTTCGATGACAGCGCCACAACTGATTCGGTCGCCGACGCGTGCTATTGCCCTGCCATCCACGAATGCTGCGCTTGCGCCTGTTTCTACGGTGCCTTCGCCATGGATAGGGCAACTATGACGATGGCCTACGAGTACGATGGGTTTCATTTGCGCTTTCCTTTTTTAGTTGAACAGGGGCTTCGTCGAAAGCCTCTGGCGGAGGCGGTGCTGCCCGGACATTGAACAGGCGGCACACGGCGTACCAGCCGATGGCGAGGCCGAGGTTGTAGGGGAACAACACGGCCCAGAACGGCAGTTGCCAGTTTTTCTTGCCCTGCATTTCACCGGGCTCGCCGGTTCGCCAAGGGGCGTAGTGGCGCCAGGCTTCTGCCGGGGTCAGGCAGATGGCATGAAGCGGCCGGTGCCACCAGTTGGGGTCGCCGGGAGGAGGGAGTTTGGATGGGCCGTGGTTCATGAACTGGCGAATGTATTCCCAGACTTCGGCGACGTGTTTGATGTCGGATTCAGTGGGTTCGTTGCTGTCGACCCATAAGCAATCTTTCTGGTGCAGGCTGCCATCCTCTCTAGGTGGGGCGAAGGCAAGTGCATAACTGGTGCTAAAGGATGAGCCTCCAAATTCGGTGCGTTTGAATACGCCCCCATGGGTCTTGTTCCAGTCAAAAGTGATAAGTTTTCTGCCGCGCTGGTAGTAAATTTTTTTGGTTGATCGGATGAAGTGGAAGTTTGAAAGTTTTTTTATGAAATAGATTCTATAGGCGAGGAAAGGTGTGAATATTAGTGGTGCAAAAATATACTGAATCACGGACTGGGTGCGTTCTAGTAGTATGAGTCTGTATTCGGGGTCTGCAATGTCGGGATAGAAAGAAAGAGCCAGGGCTAATGTCATGGCGGTGTATAGTTTTGCCATGAATACAGAGTCGGATACCCACGGGTTTCGCAAGGTTAATGTGTCTGTGGACAAATTTTCTAGCTGTCCATTAATTGCTGGTTTGTATCCAGAGTTTGAGTTTTTGTTGAATATCCATATGACTGCCATGATTAGTGCTCGAGACGAAAAATTGAATTAACCTTGTTGCCTTCACTCAAACCTTGGTTGGAAATATAGGCTAGATGCAGTGAGGCATGGTTTTGGCTGTTTATCGTATTTTTAAAGTTCAGAATTAAGCCGGCGCCTATAACGTAGCAAATAGCGGTAAGTGGAAAGACGACCATTTCTCCGTCTTCACGAAGACTGCTCAAGCTACCTGACCATTCGCTTGTGCCTACGATGAAACCCGGTAGGAATACTGTGAATTCCACGGTGGGTTGTGTAGTGCTGACTTCGTTATGGGTGATGGCAGTCCAGTTTGCTGGTGCCCAATATTTATTTTCATGCCAACCACTGTCGACCCCGGTTATACCAAAGGATCGCGCTTCTTCTGCGGTTATTAACCTTGGTCCGTAATGCTCATCGTGCCAGGCTTTAAGTTCGTCTTGCAGAGAAGGGAATGTAGGAAGTCTTTTTTCATGATCCAGAACGACTTCGGGATGCACCTCTCCATCGTTTTTACGATTGCCGAATATGCTCCTTGCTGCCCACAGTTCGATAGGGGTATGGAGGTGTTCATACGATTTGGCGTGAAGGTATAAGCCTCCAGCGATGATCACTGCTCCCAGGAGTACAAGCGCTGCTGCGCCCCATCCGGCAAAGGGTACAACTGATGTAACTCCCGCAACCGCGAGTCCGCCCTCCAGTACTAAAACGGAGCCTGCCGCGACAGCGCTTCCGCCATAAAGTGTCAAATCAGATGCTTCAGTGTTGCCGTGTTGTTTTTGTCTTTTTGATTTTTGAAAGTCTGAAGTGAGTCCTAGAAAAATTGCAGGGTAACCGGATAATCGTGCAAACAGATTGCTCCCCAAGAACTTGATTACGCCGTTACCAAACGCCATCCCCGGCGCCGTCGAACTCAATCGCAGCATTGCTGCTTGCTGCGTTTTTCTCACGCTAACCAATGTCGCCGCGGCCGCACCGATCACACCGAAAATCGACGCCGCAAACCCCAAGGTGTATTCCGGCGCATTGCTTTTCTGCAGGCTGTTGTAAGCCGTCTTCAGCGAGATCACGTTGAACCACAGCATTCCGGCGTTCAGACCACCGCCTCCGCCCGACGTAAGCAACCCGAGCAAGTTGGGTTTAACC
>NZ_JBLIYU010000028.1:0-20100 GCF_057480815.1 Pseudomonas sp. P106(2024)
GACAAGGTCACCGTCACCATCGTCGGCAAAGGCGATGTCACCGAAGACCAGCAGCCGGCCTTCACCGTCAAGGTCAGCCAGAAGCTCGACCATGACCTGACTGTCACTCTGTCCAATGGCGACAAGGTGGTCATCCCTGCTGGCCAGACCGAAGCCGAGTACAAGGCCAAGGCCCAAGGCGACGACGTCTTCAAAGACGGCGACACCCTGACCGTCGGCATCACCGATGCCGCCGTTGACGGTAAGGCCTTCGAAAACCTGGAGCTGGGTGGCAACGCCTCGGTGCAGATCACCGACACTATCAGTGAAGTGGTTGCAACCCTCACCGCCGACAAGACCACCGTCACCGAAGGTGGCCAGATCACTTACACCGTGACCCTGACCAATGCCCAAGGTCTGCCGGTCAATGGCCACAACGGCCTGACCTTCACCCTGACCGATGGCACCAAGGTCACCATCCCCGCTGGCAGCGCCAGCGGCACCTTCACCATCACTGCACCGGACGACGTGTTCGTTGGTGGTCAACCGACCATTACCAACAAACTGGAAAGCGTGACAGGTGCCGACAACTTCGAAAAACTGACCCTGGGTCAGGATGAAGTGAAGACATCGGTCACTGACGAACCGGGCACCGGCACTCCAGGCACCGACAACCAAGGCGACAAGGTCACCGTCACCATCGTCGGCAAAGGCGATGTCACCGAAGACCAGCAGCCGGCCTTCACCGTCAAGGTCAGCCAGAAACTGGACCACGACCTGACCGTGACTCTGTCGAATGGCGACAAGGTCGTGATCCCTGCCGGTCAGACCGAGGCCGAGTACAAGGCGAAAGCCCAAGGTGATGACGTCTTCAAAGACGGCGATACCCTGACCGTCGGCATCACCGATGCCGCTGTCGATGGCAAAGCCTTCGAGAACCTCGAGCTGGGCGGCAACGCCTCGGTACAGATCACCGACACTGTCAGCGAAGTGGTCGCCACCCTCACCGCCGACAAGACCACCGTCACCGAAGGCGGCCAGATCACCTACACCGTGACCCTGACCAACGCCCAGGGTCTGCCGGTCAATGGCCATAACGGCCTAACCTTCACCCTGACCGATGGCACCAAGGTCACCATCCCCGCTGGCAGCGCCAGCGGTACCTTCACCATCACTGCACCGGACGACGTGTTCGTCGGTGGCCAGCCGAGCATCGTCAACAAGATCGAATCGGTTGCCGGTGGCGATAACTTCGAGAAGCTGACCCTCGGTGACAACACCGTCACCACGAGCGTGACCGATGAGCCGGGTACCGGCACCCCAGGCACTGACAACCAGGGTGACAAGGTCGCCGTTACCATCGTCGGCAACGGCAACGTCACCGAAGACCAGCAGCCATCGTTCACCGTCAAGGTCAGCCAGAAACTTGGCCAGGACCTGACCGTCACCCTGAGCAATGGCGACAAAGTCGTCATTCCAGCCGGTCAGACCCAGGTCGAGTACAAAGCCGCAGCCCAGGGCGACGACGTGTTCAAGGATGGCAGCTCGCTGACCGTCGGCATCACCGATGCCACAGTCACCGGCAAGACCTTCGAGAACCTCGAGCTGGGTGGCAACGCCACCGTGCAGATCACCGACACCATCAGTGAAGTGGTCGCCACCCTGTCCGCCGACAAGACCACCGTGTCCGAAGGCGGCCAGATCACCTACACCGTGACCCTGACCAATGCCCAGGGCCTGTCGGTCACCGGCCACAACGGCCTGACCTTTACCCTCAGCGACGGCACCAAGGTCACCATCCCGGCCGGCAGCGCCAGCGGTACCGCCATCATCACGGCGCCTGACGACGTCTTCGTTGGCGGCCAAGCCACCATCAGCAACAAGATCACCGGCGTCACCGGTGCCGACAACTTCGAGAAACTGACCCTGGGTCAGAACGAAGTGCAGACCTCCGTGACCGACGAGCCGGGCACCGGAACTCCAGGCACCGACAACCAGGGCGACAAGGTCTCCGTCACCATCGTCGGCAACGGCAACGTCACCGAAGACCAGCAGCCGTCGTTCACCGTCAAGGTCAGCCAGAAGCTTGGCTACGACCTGACCGTCACCCTGTCCAACGGCGACAAGGTGGTGATCCCGGCAGGTCAGACCCAGACCGAGTACAAGGCCGCCGCACAGGGCGACGACGTGTTCAAGGACGGCAGCTCGCTGACCGTCGGTATCACCGATGCCACGGTTCCGGGCCATACCTTCGAGAACCTCGAGCTGGGTGGCAACGCCACCGTGCAAATCACCGACACCATCAGTGAAGTCGTGGCCACCTTGTCCGCCGACAAGACCACCGTTTCCGAAGGCGGCCAGATCACCTACACCGTGACCCTGACCAACGCCCAGGGCCTGTCGGTCACCGGCCACAATGGCCTGACCTTCACCCTGACCGACGGTACCAAGGTCACCATCCCGGCCGGCAGCGCCAGCGGCACCTTCACCATCACCGCCGCGGACGATGTATTCGTCGGCGGTCAGCCGACCATCAGCAACAAGATCACTGGTGTCACCGGTGCCGACAACTTCGAGAAACTGACCCTGGGTCAGAACGAAGTGAAGACTACCGTCACCGACGAACCAGGTTCGGGCACCCCAGGCACCGACAACCAGGGCGACAAGGTCTCGGTCACCATCGTCGGCAACGGCAACGTCAACGAAGCCCAGCAGCCGTCGTTCACCGTCAAGGTCAGCCAGAAGCTCGACCAGGACCTGACCGTCACCCTGAGCAATGGCGCCAAGGTGATCATCCCGGCCGGCCAGACCCAGGTCGAGTACAAGGCCAACGCCCAAGGTGATGATGTGTTCAAGGACGGCAGCTCGCTGACCGTCGGCATCACCGATGCCACGGTCACCGGCAAGACCTTCGAGAATCTGGAACTGGGCGGCAACGCCACCGTGCAGATCACCGACACCATCAGTGAAGTCGTGGCCACCTTGTCCGCCGACAAGACCACCGTCACTGAGGGTGGCCAGATCACCTACACCGTGACCCTGACCAACGCCCAGGGCCTGTCGGTCACCGGTCATAACGGCCTGACCTTCACCCTGTCCGACGGCACCAAGGTCACCATCCCAGCCGGCAGCGCCACTGGCACCGCCACCATCACCGCACCGGACGACGTGTTCGTCGGCGGCCAGGCCACCATCAGCAACAAGATCACCGGCGTCACCGGTGCCGACAACTTCGAGAAACTGACCCTGGGTCAGAACGAAGTGAAGACCTCGGTCACCGACGAACCGGGCTCGGGCACTCCAGGCACCGACAACCAGGGCGACAAGGTCTCGGTCACCATCGTCGGCAACGGCGATGTCAACGAAGCCCAGCAGCCGTCGTTCACCGTCAAGGTCAGCCAGAAGCTCGACCAGGACCTCACCGTGACCCTGAGCAATGGCGCCAAGGTAGTTATCCCTGCCGGCCAGACCCAGGTCGAGTACAAGGCGCCGGTCCAGGGCGACGACGTATTCAAGGACGGCGGCCCGCTCACCGTCGGCATCACCGATGCTAGCGTGGTCGGCAAGACCTTCGAGAACCTCGAGCTCGGCGGTTCGGCCACCGTGCAGATCAGCGACACCATCAGCGAAGTGGTCGCGACCCTGTCCGCCGACAAGACCACGGTTGCCGAGGGTGGCCAGTTCACCTACACCGTCACCCTGACCAACGCCCAAGGTCTGCCGGTCAACGGCCATAACGGCCTGACCTTCACCCTGACCGACGGCACCAAGGTCACCATCCCGGCCGGCAGCGCCACTGGTACGGTCACCATCACCGCCAAGGACGACGTGTTCGTCGGCGGCCAGCCGAGCATCGTCAACAAGATCGAGTCCGTCACCGGTGGCGGCAACTTCGAGAAGCTGACCCTCGGCAGCAATACCCTGACCACCACGGTGACCGACGAACCGGGCTCGGGCACTCCAGGCACCGGCAACCAGGGCGACAAGGTCTCCGTTACCATCGTCGGCAACGGCAACGTCACCGAAGACCAGCAGCCGTCGTTCACCGTCAAGGTCAGCCAGAAGCTCGACCAGGACCTGACCGTCACCCTGAGCAATGGCGCCAAGGTAGTCATTCCGGTCGGCCAGACCCAGGTCGAGTACAAGGCCGCCGCCCAAGGCGACGACGTGTTCAAGGACGGCAGCTCGCTGACCGTCGGCATCACCGATGCCACAGTCACCGGCAAGACCTTCGAGAACCTCGAGCTGGGTGGCAATGCCACCGTGCAGATCACCGACACCATCAGTGAAGTCGTGGCCACCTTGTCCGCCGACAAGACCACCGTTTCCGAAGGCGGCCAGATCACCTACACCGTGACCCTGACCAACGCCCAGGGCCTGTCGGTCACCGGCCACAATGGCCTGACCTTTACCCTGACCGACGGCACCAAGGTCACCATCCCGGCCGGCAGCGCCAGCGGCACCTTCACCATCACCGCCGCGGACGATGTATTCGTCGGCGGTCAGCCGACCATCAGCAACAAGATCACCGGCGTCACCGGCGCGGACAACTTCGAAAAACTGACCCTGGGTCAGAACGAAGTGAAGACTACCGTCACCGACGAGCCAGGTTCGGGCACCCCGGGCACCGGCAACCAGGGCGATAAGGTCTCGGTCACCATCGTCGGCAACGGCAACGTCACCGAAGACCAGCAGCCGTCGTTCACCGTCAAGGTTAGCCAGAAGCTGACGCAGGACCTGACCGTGACCCTGAGCAACGGTGCCAAGGTGATCATCCCGGCCGGCCAGACACAGGTCGAGTACAAGGCCGCCGCCCAGGGCGACGACGTGTTCAAGGATGGCAGCTCGCTGACCGTCGGCATCACCGATGCCACGGTCACCGGCAAGACCTTCGAGAATCTGGAACTGGGCGGCAACGCCACCGTGCAGATCAGCGACACCATCAGTGAAGTGGTCGCCACCCTGTCCGCCGACAAGACCACCGTCACCGAAGGCGGCCAGGTCACCTACACCGTGACCCTGACCAACGCCCAGGGCCTGTCGGTCAACGGCCACAATGGCCTGACCTTCACCCTGACCGACGGCACCAAGGTCACCATCCCGGCCGGCAGCGCCAGCGGCACCTTCACCATCACTGCCAAGGACGACCCGTACGTCGGTGGCCAGCCGAACATCGTCAACAAGATCGAATCGGTCACCGGCGGCGACAACTTCGAGAAGCTGACCCTGGGCAGCAACACCGTCACCACCAGCGTCACCGACGAGCCGAGCGGCCAGGGCGACCTGACCACCGTCGGCATCAGCGGCGACACCTCGGTGACCGAAGGTGACACCGCCCACTACAACCTGACCCTGAGCAACCCGTCGAAGTCCGAGGTGACCATCACCTTGACCTACAGCGGCACCGCCACCGACGGCCAGGACTTCACCGGCGTGGTCACCGTGAAGATCCCGGCGGGCAGCAGCGGCACCACCTTCGACATCAAGACCATCGACGACAAGCTGGTCGAGGGCTCGGAGAACTTCACGGTCAAGATCAGCGGCGCCGCGGGCGGCGGCTTCGAGAACCTGCAGGTCGACGCCGGCAAGTCCAGCGTCACCACCACCATCATCGACAACGACCACGCGCCGGTGTCGACCGGTGGCGCCGTGACCGGCAGCGAAGACACCGACTACGTGTTCAAGTGGGGCGACTTCAACGTCAGTGACGCCGATGGCAACACCGGCCTGTCGGTGACCATCAGCAAGCTGCCGGACCTGGGCAGCCTGAAGTTCTTCAACGGCACCTCGTGGGTCGATGTGTCGCTGAACCAGAACATCAGCCAGGCCGACATCGCCGCCGGCAAGCTCAAGTTCGTGCCACTGGCCAACCAGTCGGGCGTCGACGGCTATGGTGGCAGCGGCGTGGGCAACAAGCAGGCCGACTACGCGCAGATCAAGTACAAGCCCAACGACGGCACCAACGCCGGCGGCGAAGTGACCATGAAGGTCGATATCGCGCCAGTGGCCGACAAGCCTGACCTGAACATCGGCAACAACAACGTCAACTCCATCGGCCTGCTCAAGGAAACCTGGAACAGCCTCACCGGCCTGGGTAACAACGGCAACGGCATCACCGGCGATGCGCTGAAGAACGTCTTCGCCAACTCCGGCAATGCCAGCAAGAGCGAGACCGTCACCGGCGTCGACACGGTCGCCACCGTGACGCCTGGCACGGGCTCGAAGACCTCCGGCCTGATCTACCTGGAAGCCGGCAAGACCTATGCGTTCAGCGGCACCGCCGACGACAGCCTGCAGATCGTCGTGGGTGGCAAGAACGTCGCCAGCGGCACCTGGGGCTCAGGCAGCGGCGCCATCTCCGGCAGCTTCACCCCGACCACCAGCGGCTACTACACCCTGGAGATCTACAACGCCAACCAGGCCGGCCCCGGCAGCCTGGACGTCAACATCAAGGTGGGCAACGGCGCGGTCACCGACCTCAACAGCTCGAACATCCCGATGTACCCGAGCGTCAAGGACCTGACCAACGCCGGCGTGACCGTCGGCGACCTGCACGGTAGCAACAACCAGGGCTACTACGACGGCTACAAGCTCAACGAAGGCAGTGAGAACGGCGCCCCGGTCAAGCTGGTGGGCATCAGCACCAACCTGACCGACACCGACGGCTCCGAATCCCTGAGCATCAAGCTCAGCGGCATCCCGGCAGGCTCTGTGCTGGCCGACAACGCCGGCCACACCATCACCGTCGGCAAGGACGCGGTGGACGTCACCGGCTGGAACCTGAGTGGCCTGACCATCAAGCCACCGGCCTACTACGCCGGCCAGTTCGACGTGAAGGTCAGCTCGACCTCCACCGAGAGCGTCGGCGGCAGCACCGCGACCAGCGAAGGCACCATCAAGGTCACGGTCTACCCGCAGTCCTACACCACCAGCAACCTGTCCTCGGACAGCGACAACATCACCGGTACCGACGGCAACGATGTGGTGGTGGCCGACGTCACCGGCCTGCACGTGGTGCCAGGCCAGGACTACAACCTCGCCTTCATCGTCGACACCTCGGGCAGCATGGGCTCGTCCGGCGTGGATGCTGCGAAGAAGTCCCTGGAATCGGTGTTCAAGACCCTGGCCGCCAGCGTCAAGGGCGACCAGTCGGGTACCGTGAACATCCTCCTGGTGGACTTCGCCACCCAGGTCAAGAGCAACGTTGCGGTGACCCTGAACGATGCAGGCCTGCAAACCTTGCTCAATGCCCTGAACACGCTCAATGCCAACGGCGGCACCAACTACGAGGATGCCTTCAAGACCACCGCCAACTGGTTCCAGTCTCTCAAGGCCGCAGGGAATACCGGCAGCAACCAGACCTTCTTCATTACCGATGGCCAGCCGACCTACTACCAGGCCAACGAGCAAGGCAACCCAAACCTGGGCACTAGCGGTAACAGCTTCGACAGCTACCTGGCCTCCATCAATTACAAGGCTGGCATGACGGTCAGCAAGTACCTGGACAACACGAACTACATCACCATCGGGAGCGACGGAGCGCTGACCGTACAGACCTATGGCCGGGGAGGCTGGAGTACAACGCTATCGGGTGACATTCGCGCCGACGGTATTGGTGGCTATGAACTGTCGACACGCGGAGGAAGTGGATCCAGCACAAGCACCACCACCACGAACAACTCGCAGGACAGCTTCAAGCTGCTCTCGGGCCTGTCCGAGGTCGAGGCCATCGGCCTCAACAACGGCGTCAACACCAACGACCTGAAACCGTACGACACCGACGGCAAGCCGCAGACCAACATCGACCCGAGCAAGCTGGCCGAGGCGATCCTCGGCCATACCGAAGTCACCCAGCCGGGCAACGACACGGTCAATGGCGGCGACGGCAATGACATCATCTTTGGCGACCTGATGGTCTTCGACGGTGTTGCCGGCACCGGTGTCGAGGCGATCCGCGGCTATGTCGCCGACAAGCTGGGCGTCGACTCGGGCAGCGTGGACGCGCGGGCGATGCACAAGTACATCACCGAGAACTACGCCGAGTTCGATGTCTCGCGTAGCAACGACGGCGCCGATACCCTGCTGGGCGGCAACGGCAACGACATCATCTTCGGCCAGGGTGGCAACGACTACATCGACGGCGGCAAGGGCAACGACATTCTGCTCGGTGGCACCGGCAACGACACCCTGCTCGGCGGCGAAGGCAACGACATCCTGTTTGGCGGTGCCGGCAATGACATCCTCATCGGCGGCAAGGGCGACGACATCATGACCGGCGGCAGCGGTGCCGACACCTTCGTGTGGAAGGCCGGCGACCTGGGCAAGGACGTGATCAAGGACTTCAAGGCCAGCGAAGGCGACCGCCTCGACCTGAGCGACCTGCTCCAGGGCGAGAAGGCCAGCACCATCGACAACTTCCTGAAGATCACCACGGTCAATGGCGAGTCGACCCTGCAGGTCAGCACCGAAGGCAAGCTCAACGCCGCCGGCGGCCTGGCCAACGCCGACGTGACCATCAAGCTCGAGGGCGTGAACTGGTCCAACACCACGATCAACTCGTTGATCAGCGGCGCCGACCCGACCATCAAGATCGACAACTCCAACAGCTGATCCCCCTCCCCGACCACGGCCCGCAAGGGCCGGCGTCGGGGCGCGGGCTTTTCCAGCCATCCCTTCACGCGCATACTCGTGCACCGGGCTTACATGCCCGGTGAACTTTGCCTATGCTGCTGACTACCAAAAAGGATTCATCGTGACGAGGGACGCCGCCATGTTCTACGTGCAACGCGACGCCGAAGGCCAGTTGCTGCGGGTGGAAGCCGCCGCGTTTGACGGTTTTACCGACATGGTCCCGGCAGACAATGCCGAGATCCAGGAATGGTTCGCCGACGACGTTGTCGAGAACAGCCTCAAGCAGCTCAAGCAGAGCGACCTGGACATGATCCGGGTACTGGAGGACCTGATCGAGGTGTTGACCGCCAAGGGCGTGTTCAGCATCACCGACCTGCCACCGGGCGCTCAGGCCAAGCTGCTCAACCGCTCCACCGCACGCAAGGCGCTGGGCGGCCTGAACAACCTGATCGAGGAAGACGAGGACGGCGGGTTGATCTGATCAAACGGCCATTGTTTGCGCCTGTGGTAGTGGCCTGCCCGTTCCCACAGGCTTTAACTTAACGCCAGGGCGCCGGCCCACCGACCAGTTGCCCCTGGATCCCCTGCACACCCATCTCCCGTAGTACCTTCAGCTCCCCTTCGGTCTCTACCCGCTCGGCGATCAACGGCAGGTCGATGCTGTGCGCCGCGCGCTGGATGGCCTCGATGAACAGGCGCTTGTGCCGCTCCTGGTCGATGTTGCGGATGTAGCCACCGTCGATCTTCAGGTAGGCCAGCCCCAGGTGGGCGAGGTTGCCGATCATGCTGAAGCGCCCGCCGAAGCGCTGCAGCGCCAGGCTGAAGCCCAGTGCGCGCAGGCGTCGGGTCAGTTGTTCCAGCGCCGACTGCTCGGGCAATTGCTCTTCGCCGATCTCGAAGGTCAGCCGCCGCCCCAGCGCCCCATGCTGCCCAAGCAGCTCGTAAACCCGCTGCAGCGCCTGGGGGTCGGCCAGGGTCGCGGCCGACAGGTTCAGCGCCAGCGCCTCACCATGCCCCTGCAAGTGCTTGAGCACTTTTTCCAGCACCAGCAAGTCCAGCCGCGCCATCCAGCCGAAGCGCTCCAGCCACGGCAGGAAACGGCCGGCCGCCAGGGCTTCGCCCTGCTCGTCGTGCAGGCGCGAGATGACCTTGTAGTGCAGCACCCGCTCCGGCGCCCTGGCATCCACGACCGGCTGGAAGAACAGCTCGAACTGGCCCTTGCCCAACGCCTGGTCCAGGCGCGTGTGCCAGGCGTGGTGGCTGTCGGCGGCCTGGCCTGCGGCGCCCTGCTCCAAGCATACCCACCCCGGCGCGGGCTGGCTCTCGGCGCGGGCCAGGGCCTCGTCGGCGAGCTTGAGCAACGTTGGCGGGGCATCCCCAGGACTGTAGGGCGCCAGGCCGATGCAGGCCACCGGGTCGACATCGCTGGCGCCGGTCTCGTGCAAGCTCTGCAAGGTGGTTTCCAGGGCCTGGGCCAACTGGATCGCCTCGTCATGCACCATGCCCGGCGCCAACACCGCGAACTCGCCGCCACGGCTACGGGTGATCAGGTCATTGGTTTCGGGGAAGTTCGCACAGGTGCGGCGCAACTGCTCGCCCACCGCCTGCAGCAACTGGTCGGTGCGCTGGCCCCCCAGGCGCGCGTTCAGGCCCGCCAGGTCCTGGACACGCAGCAACAGCAGGTAGCCGGCCCGGGCCTCCTCCAGGTTGCTGACCCGGGCATTGAGCTGCATTTCGAAGTAACGGCGGTTGGCCAGCCCGGTGAGGCTGTCCTGGTACGACTCGGCACGCAGTTTCTCGCTGCGCTCGGCCTGCTCGGTGAACAGCGCCTTGAGCTTCTCGACCATCTGGTTCATCGCCTGCACCACCCGGCGCAGCTCGGGCGTACGCGGCAACTCCGGCAGGCTGAGGAACTCACGGCGGGCAATGGCGTGGGACTGCGCCACCATGTAGTCGAGCGGCCTCAGCTGGCGACGCAGCAGCAGGGCCCCGAGCACCGCGCTCGCCGCGCCGCACAACAACAGCCAGCCCAGGCTGCCCAGAGCGCTCTGCCAGAGCTTGGCCAGGGCAAACATCGGATGGCTGATCACCTCGACCCGCGCCGCCTGCTGCCAGCCACGGCTGACAATGGCGTCACCGCCGGCCGGGTCCAGGCCGATCAGCTGGATGAACCAACCCGGCACGCCACCCGCGTCGGGCTCGGCATGACGCTCGACCAGCACGGCATTGGAGTCCAGGTCGATGACCTTGATGCTCGAATAGTAGCCACTGTCGAAGATCGAGCTGACCATCAGCTCGACCATCGCCGGATCGTCGATGTTCGGCGTCAGCGACAGCGCCAGCGCGGTCGCCGCATCCTGGGCATGGGAACGCAGCTGGTTGACGTACTGGCTGCGCGAGCTCTCCAGGCTGACCATGAAGCTGCCACTGAAGGCGACCACCAGGAACAGGCAAATGGCTAGCAGCAATTGTTTGAACAGTGACATCTGTGCTCCTTCAGTAAACCGGTTCGGCCGGGAACCCTTCGGCCTGCATTTTCTTCAGCAAGTCCTGCCACCGTGACAGGCGCTTGGTGTCCCCGACCTTCTTATTGCCGCCAGCGCCGGTCAGCCACAGGCCTTCACCATTGAAGGCATACACCGGCAGCAGGTCGGTACGCTGGCTGGCCGGCTTGATGGCGTCCATCAGGCTGTCGAGCACCAGAGGCTGGGCCTGTGGGCTTGAATAATAGGTCAGGACCATGTGCGCACGGTTCTGGCGCAGGGCCTTGACGTAGGTGATGCGCAGCTTTTCCGCCGGAATGCCCATGCGCCGCAGGCTGAAATACTTGGCGATGGCATAGTCCTCACAATCGCCCGCGCCCTTGATCAGCGACTGCACCGGCGTGGCCCAGTAGTCCACCTCGTGCCACAGGTCGATGTCCTCGACATAGCGCAACTGTTTGTTGAAGAACAGGTTGACCACCTGCAACTGCTCCAGCTCGCTGCCCTGCTTCTGTGCCGTCAGCAGGTTCTGCCAGGCATCGATGCGTCCCTGGCCCGGGCCCAACGGGCCGTACAGGGCCTGCGCACGGCGGCTGATCTGCGAGAAGTCCCAATCCGCCTGGGTAGCGCCCAGCCACAGGCAGCCGAGCAGCACGGCAAGGCCGAGCCGGCGTACGGTCGCATTGAGGGGCCAAGGTATCGCCACTGCGGACACCTGTTCAGATCAGTCGAAAGCAGCGATGGTGCGGGCTGACGCGGCAAAAGACAATGGCACCGGGTGCCTGTACTGCCAACTGTCGGCAAACCCGCTTCGTACAAGGGCTGGCGACCTTGGCCATCTTCCCAATGCCGGCAACTTGCTTCACGATAGCCGCGTTTCGTCAGTGCGCCATGGCGCACCGGCTTGATCAATCCGTTTGACAAGCGCCCCCTACCCTCACTAGGGTAATTGGATCCAATTTTCATGTTGCCGAGGCGAACCACGCGTGGCTGAGAAACCCAAACTCCTGAGCACCGTGCTGGGCAGCGAGCAGGTACCGCCGCACCTGGCCCGCAGTGTCATAGAAGAGCGCCTGCGCAGTGCCATCCTCGACGGCCGCCTGCCACCGGGCACCGCCGTGCGCCAGCAAGAGCTGGCGACCCTGTTCGGCGTCAGCCGCATGCCTGTGCGCGAGGCCCTGCGCCAGCTCGAGGCCCAGTCCCTGCTGCAGGTGGTGATGCACAAAGGTGCCGTGGTGGCGCCACTGATCGGCGAGGATGCCGTCGACACCTACGCCTTGCGCGTGCTGCTCGAGACCGAGGCGCTGCGCCAGTCGATCCCCTTGCTCGATGCCGAGGACATCGCCCAGGCCAGGGGGTATATCCGCCAGCTCGAAAGCGAGACCCGTCACGCCGAAATCGGCCGGCTCAACCGTTTGTTCCACATGGCCCTCTACAGCAAGGCGCAGAACCAGAAGCTACTGCGCATGATCGAGATCGAGCTCAACGAAGAGGAACGCTTCCTGCGCTTCCACCTATCTTCGATGGGGCTGGGCAAGCTCACCCAGGACGATCACATCGCCCTGGTCGACGCCGCCAGCGACAAACTGGTGGACAAAGCCATCGAGCTCCTGGAAGAGCACCTGAACCACGCCGCGCGCACCATCAGGAGCTACCTCGACAGGCAATCGGGCAACTGATCCTGCTCAACCGCGCAGCCGACCTCAACGACCGCGTCGCTGCGCAGACACGATCCGCCACAAGGAACGGCAGTGCACGTGCAGACGCGACAGGAAATCACGCCCGACCAGCCGTCCAGGATCCGCTTGATCTGCCTGGCCAGCACCCGGCAACAACTTGCCCAGTATCGTACTTGGGCAAGAACCCTCAGCGACCCCATCGAACTGGTCGCGGTCGATGTCCCGAGCATTGCCGACCTGGAACACTCCGCCGCACTGCCCGTGGCCGGGCGCCTGACCCTGGCCCTGCGCGAGCAGCTTGAGCCTTACCTTACACAACCCCACGCCATGTTCGCCCAAGGGTTGGGCGCGCACATCGCCCTAGCCCTGATGCAACAGGTGCAGGAGGCGAGTCCGGGGCAAACCCGTCACTTGTTTGTTTCAAGCTGTGACAGCCCGCAGTTCAGTACCAGCAACCTTCCATTGCACGTGCCGATGACCGTGCTCTACCCGCCTGGCTCCCTGGCGGCGATGCTCGGCTGGCACAGACTGGTAAGGCGAGAGCTGGAGCTGATTGAATTGCCGGGGCAATCGGTCGATGCCTCGCTGCTCAACCAGCGTCTGGTGCGCATCTTCAACAGCCACCTCGGGCTGCTCAGCTACTAACCCTCCCCTCCTGCCATCCACACGCTGATCAGGGTATTTCCACTGCCCGGTCCGTCGCAGGCCATGGCAGTGCCAGCATTTTGGGCACACTCTACTCCCCGCAGCGGCCGCTGATCATCAGACGTGGACCTGGCCGCCTGCCTCCTCATTCACCTGCAGAAGGAATCTGGCACCAGGGCAAGGACCGCACGCGATCAGCCGCCCTCCAATAGTCACTCTCCCATCTCCGTTCATCAGTGCTCCGAGTGAGGCATTCACTCTGTGTCTATTTTTCTGATCGTTATTTATCGGAAGGAGCACATATTGCCAAAATAAAACTTACTCAAAGTTTTATTCGGAAACTTATATTTCAAGAAAAGTCCGAGCGCAAAATAATCAAAAAAACAATTGCGACAAACTTTGAAGTTGTTCTAACTTTTATAGCGCCAGCCAAGGGCGGCCAGGCATCACCGTGGACGCCTTGCCAGACGAGCCCTGCCGGCCTCTACTCGTTGTTCGATGTCGAAATTTCATTCGAGGCATCACTTCGCCTGGAATTTATATAACGAGCAATGTGCAGAGCAACTTAACCCCTGAATGCCATCCATAACGGACCTCATCATGAGCACATTGAAGCGCACACTTTCCGACAAGAAACATGAACTTTCCCTGCACCCACTCTTTTCCGAAATCGACTCGCTGCAGACACTGCGCCGGTTCATGGAAACCCATGTTTTCGCAGTCTGGGACTTCATGTCACTGACCAAGCGCCTGCAGCAGGAGCTGACCTGCGTCAGCCTGCCCTGGCTACCGCCGGCGGACCCGGCCGCTGCGCGTCTGATCAACGAGATCGTGCTGGGCGAAGAATCGGACGGCCGCCTCGACCACGGCCACTACAGCCACTTCGAGCTGTACCTGGATGCCATGCGCGAAGTCGGTGCCAGCACCCAGGCCATTGATCGCTTCATCACCCTGCAGCAGCAGGGCATCACGGCCATCGATGCCCTGCTGCGCTGCGGTGCCAGTGAGGCCGCCCAGCGATTCGTCCGCGACACCCTCGAGGTGGCCCTCGACGCACCGGCCCACCGGGTCGCGGCCGCCTTCCTGCACGGCCGGGAAAGCGTGATTCCGGCGATGTTCCAGCAGATCCTCGACGAGTGGGGCATCGGCACCGAGCAGGCGCCGACCTTCCGTTACTACCTGCAGCGCCACATCGAAGTGGACTCCGAAGACCACGGGCCTGCCGCCGAACAGTTGCTGGCCCGCCTGGTCGACCACGACCCGCTGCGCCAGGAAGACGTCTACGTGGCCGCCATCGCCGCAGTGGACAGCCGCATGGCGCTGTGGGACCGCCTGCGGGCCTCGCTGCAGACGCCTGTCGCCGAGGTCACCCCATGAACGCCCTCGAGTACCGCTCCTTTGCCGAGGCCTGGGAGGCTCGGGCGACCATACGCACCCGGCCCCGGCGCCTGGTGGAGGATGACCAGCGACTGATCTACCCCCTGAGCCGCCAACCCCTGGTGCTCGGCGCGACGTTCCAGCGCGAATGTCCGCAGTTGCGTGATTTCGTGCTGGTGCAAAGCCTCTACAAGTTCATCAACGATGTGGTGATCTTCGAGACCGAAATCGTCGACCGCACCGCCCGGCGCATCGCCAAGGATCGCTTTGCCGTGCGGTTCCCGTTCGCCTGCCGCTACGACGCGATGACCGTGGTGGTGGACGAGGACTATCACGCCCTGGTGGCGATGGACTTCCTGCAGCAGACCATCGCCCTGACCGGCATCGAGCCGATCGCCCTGCCCCAGGAGATCGAACTCAGCCGCGCCATTCCGGCCGTGCTGGACCAGGTGCCCGAGGGCCTGCGCGATGCGCTGGAACTGATCTGCGTGGGCATCGCCGAGAACACCCTGACCGACGATGTCGCGGCCTTTGCCAAGGACGACTCGGTCAAGCCCTCGGTGAAGGGACTGATGGCCGATCACCTGCTGGACGAAGGCCGTCATTCCAGCTTCTGGGCGCGGCTGACGCGCATCTACTGGCACACCGCGCCAGAGACGGATCGTCAGGCGATCGCCAAGGTGCTGCCGCTGTTCCTGCGCCAATACCTGACCAGCGACATCCAGCAGGCTTTCGACTGCGCCCTGATCGCTGCTTTGCCGGTGAACGAAACGGTGCGCCAGGCCTTGCGCGATGAAGCGCAAGGCCTGGCCTACCCAATCAACCACCAGCATCCGCTGCTGGGCAACATCCTGCGTTTCTTCCGCAGCAGCTCGATGCTCGAGTCGCCCTGTGTGCAAGACGCCCTGCGCGACTACCTGCCCTGAGGACCTGGATATGAGACGCCTCGACATACTCCTGGTGGGCAACAGTCCCACCCTGAAGGCATTCGCCCGCCTCCTTGATGAGCACGGCCATGGCCCGGCCACCGTCGACAGCGGGCAAGCCTTGCGCCAGCGGCTGTCGGTCCGGCCAGACCTGGTGGTGGAAGACGGCAGCCTGATACTCGGCAGCAGCGACTGGCAGCCCCTGGGTGACACGCCGCTGCTCAGGCTGCGCCTGGGCGCCAGCTTCGCCGAGCCCCTGCCACAACTGGAAGCCCTGTGCTGGTGCGGCAGTGCCAGCGCCCAGCGGCTGATTCAGCGAGCAGCGATCCACACGCCAAGCTCCGGCAACGGCCAGCAGTTGTGTGAAGACGCCCTGCAGGCCTTGTGTGATCAACTGGCCCTGCAAGTCACCCGTTTTGCCCGCAATCCGGCGCATCTGCAGGAAGCGCCCGCAGTAAGCCCCGGCGACCAGGAGCGCGAGCATAGCCTGGACTGGCTGGAGGCACTGGCCTTCCGCCATCCATTCAACCGCACACTGCGCGCCGACCTGCTGGAGCAGGCCGAAACGAGCCTGGTCGAGACACTGGAGCACAGCCTGCGCCTGCATGCCGAACGCTTCGCCCTGAACCATGGCGGCCAGCGCTCCAGCTATCGCCAGTTGCATGCCCGCACCGTCGCCATCCAGCAGGCCCTGGTACCGCTGCTGCCTGAACCCGGCGAACAGCCACCGGTGGTCGCCGTGTGCATGGACAAGTCGCCTGACCTCTATGCCAGCCTGCTGGCAGTGCTGGGCTGTGCGGCCATCTACCTGCCGCTGGACCCGGCCACACCGGCCGAACGACGCCAGTCGATCCTCGAGGATGCCGGTGCCTGCGTCGTGCTGCATGACGGGCATGTGCCTGTGGATATCCCCCATGTGGATGTTCGCAGCCTCGCTACGACACCGGGCATGCCGTTGCCTGGCCTGGCGCTGCGCCAGGCCGGCGCAGGGCAGGCGTGCGTGGCGATCTACACCTCCGGCACCACCGGCCAGCCCAAGGGCGTGCTGCTCAGCCAGCGCAACCTGGCGCACTTCATGGCCTGGTATCGCGAGCATGTGGCCCTGGACGGGCACAGCCGGGTGCTGCAGTTCTCCACCATCGGCTTCGATGCCTCGCTGCTGGACATCCTGCCGACCTTCCTCTGCGGTGCCGAGCTGGTAGTGCCCAGCGAGGACCAACGCCGTGATCCGCGGCAACTGGTACAACTTATCCACAGCCAGGAGGTCAGCCATGCGTTCCTGCCACCGGCCCTGCTGAGCATCCTGCCCCGCGATCTCCACCTCGGCCTGCGTCATCTGATCACTGGCGGCGACGTGTGTGAGCCGGAGGTCATCACCCGCCTGGCCGGCCAGTGCCGGATGCACAACATCTACGGGCCGACGGAAACCACCGTGCTGGCCACCACCCGGGTGTTCGCCAGCGGCGACAGCAACCGCAACCTGGGCCTGCCCATCGCCAACACCCAGGTGCTGATACTTGACCAGGATCTGCGACCGGTAGCGGAGCAGACCCCTGGCGAGCTGTACATCGCCGGGCCCGGTGTCGGCCTGGGCTATCTGAACAAGCCTGCACTGACCGCCGAACGCTTCGTCGAGCTGAGCCTGCCCGCAGGCCGCACGCTGCGAGCCTATCGCACCGGAGACATCGGCAAGTGGACCGCCCAAGGCATCGAGCTGTGCGGACGGCGTGACAACCAGGTGAAGATCCGAGGCTTCCGGGTCGAGCCCGAGGAGATCGAACACTGCCTGCGCGACAGTCACCTGTTCGCCCAGGTAGCGGTGGTGATCGACGCGCAGCGCCGGATCCTGGCCTTCCTCGCCCATCCGCAGCGGGCCGATGCGCAAGCCGTGTTGCGTGAGCATGCCGAGCGGCACCTACCCGACTACATGCGCCCGATGTTCTACCAGGTGCTGGAGCACATGCCCTATACGGCCAACGGCAAGGTGGACCGCCGGGCACTGTCGGCACGACCACTGCCCCTACCCACGAACGCGCGCATCGCACCGACGACCGAGACCGAGAAGCACCTGCTGCAGCTGTGGAGCGGGTTGCTGGAACTACCACCAGCCAACATCTCCATGGACGACAGCTTCTTCAATCTGGGCGGGCACTCGATCCTGCTGTCACGCCTGTTGCTGGAGGTAAGGGAACACTTCGGCCAAGGCGTGGCAATCAACCGTTTCATCGAGCAGCCGACCTTGCAGCGCCTGGGTGCGCTACTCGACGGCAACGATGATGCGCTGCAGACCTCCCTGGCGCGCCTGGAGCAGGACGCCAACCGCGATCTCGGCTTGCAGGTACTGCCGATGGAACGTCTGGGCGATGTGCACAAGGTCATCGTCACGGGGGCAAACAGCTTCCTTGGCGTGCACCTGGTCGAAGCTTTGCTGGAATGGGGCGCCACCGAAGTTGCCTGTCTGGTACGCCGAGCCGGTGGGCGGTCCGCCGAGGAGCGCTTCACCAAGGCCCTGCAGGACAACCACATCAACCTGGACCTGAGCCGCGTGCGGGTACTCGAGGCAGACCTGCGCAAGCCGCTACTGGGCTTGTCCCAGGCCGATTACGACGACCTGGACAACCACTATGGCGCCTTGCTGCACAACGCCGCGCAGGTCAACCATGTGCTCGACTACGAGGTGCTGGCCGCCGACAACATCGAGCCGTTGTTCGAGTGCCTGCGGCTGTGCGAAGGCCGACGCAAGAAGATCTTCAACTTCGTCTCGACCCTGTCCGCGTGCAGCGCCGTGGACAACGATGGTCGCGTGCTGGAGAGCGATCCGGTCAGTACCCCGCCGATCTATATCCGTAATGGCTACAACCTGAGCAAGTGGGTCGGCGAGCGCATCCTCAGCCGCGCCCGCGAGCAGGGCGTGTGGGTCAACCTGTTCCGCCCGGGCAACATCACCTTCGACAGCCGCACGGGCGCCTGCCAGCCCCAGCGCAATCGACTGATGCTGATGCTCAAGGGTTCGCTGCAACTGGGCCAGGTGCCGGGGCTGGAGATCGACTTCGACCTCATGCCAGTGGACTTCCTGTCCCGTTTCATCGCCTTCCACAGCAGCCGCCACCAGGCTGGCCAATGCGTGTTCAACCTGCACAACCCCGAACCGCTGCGCTGGCGTGACTATCTGGCGTCGTTCCATGCGCAGGGCCATGCCTTCGAGCTGGTGAGCGTCGAGCAATGGCAGCGCCAGTTGGCCCGGGTCGACCGCGACAACGCGCTGTACGACGTCCTGGGCTTCTATCTGGACGGTTTCGAGGAAGACATCGGTGACATCTCCGGCATCGCCCACGACAACGCCCGTGCCGGCGTTCAGCGCATGGGCGCCCGTTACCCGAGCAAGGACCCGGCGCTGCTCAGCCGCGGCTGCCGCTACCTGGCCGACATCGGTTTTATCTGATCCCTTCAATCCACAACAGGAGCAACATCCCATGCAAACACTCAAACCCGACACCCTGATCCGCAACCCGCAAGGCTGCCTGGTGGTTTCCAGCGTCGAGATCGCCGCCCCAGCCGCCAGCGTGTGGAACATCGTCGGCAACTTCGCCGGCTTCCCGGTGTTCATCCCTGCGCTGGCGCACATCGAGATGACCGGCAGTGGCGTGCGCTCGGTGCGCAAGAAGCTGTTCAAGGATGGCAACGTGGTGATCGAGCAGTTGAACAGCCGTGACGAGCAGGCCATGCACATGACCTGGAGCCTGATCTACACCAGCCTGAATATCGGCAACCTGTGGGCTGCCATGCAAGTGCAGGTGATCGATGCCAACCGCAGCCGTGCGACCTGGACCATCCAGGCCGAGCCCTGGGAAGGTGGTCCGCAGGACCTGCCGGGCTTCCAGGCGTTCCTGCAGGGCTTTGCCGACGAGGCGATGGGCAATGTGCGTAACCTACTGAGCTGAGATCACTGGCAGGGGCGTTTGCCCCGATAGCAAAAAGGCCGCTCCCAACCGGGAGCGGCCTTTTTTTGTCTTGGATGTCAGGGGTCGGGGGATGACTGTTCGGGCTGCGCTTTCGCGCAGGGTACAGGTTTTCAAGCATCAGCCCCGCGATCACCGGCGAAGCCGGTGCCATACACCGCATCGCGGGGCTAGCCCGCTCCCACGCTGCTGATGCTTGCAACTTTGTTCCCTGCGAGACAGCCCAGTCCAAGGCGCTGGGTTGTCTCATACAGCAATCACGTGCATTGGTACCCTGAAAAGACAAAGCCCCTGACCGCATCGCGATCAGGGGCTTCGGAATTGAATCTTGACGATGACCTACTCTCACATGGGGAAGCCCCACACTACCATCGGCGATGCATCGTTTCACTGCTGAGTTCGGGATGGGATCAGGTGGTTC
>NZ_JBLIYU010000029.1:0-19006 GCF_057480815.1 Pseudomonas sp. P106(2024)
TTGGGGATTTTGGGCAGGTCACGCAAGGGTTTCTTTTTGGTTGGCATACATGCACCTCTTACTCATGTTATGCCCGAACACAAAATTTCTGACACCCTCCTAGCTATTACTACCCAAAGGGTTCCCGCCTAACCCAGCGGTGGCAAGCATCACTGACCAGACCCCATATACGTGGAGGGGACTGATCATCGGACGCTGAACCACTACCAGTCGAGTAGTCAGATCAATCCACCACGAGAGACCAGTCCCCACATCACGGATGAGCTACGTCACCGGGCATCCAGTCAACGAGGATCAGGCAGGGAAAGGTAACCGGTAAATTAAAACTCCACAGGCATGGCTTATGAAACTCAACCACTGAGAGGTCATAACCATGTTCAACGACGCCGATATCATCCAGCGCTACCCACGCCGTCATCCCGCCAATACCAATCTCCATCTGTACTACGAAGACACCTTTGAAGGCTTCCCTTTGATGCGTGACAAAGGGCCTTTCATCCGTGAGTGCCTGTCCGAACTCAGGCACACCATCGAGCTGGCCTTGGCTGAGTATCCGAGGGTGCTGGCGTTCAGGGTGGATCTCAGGCTACCCCAAGGTATCGAGCTGCCAGACTACGCCTATACGAACCAGGTCATCAGCCGGTTCTTCGAGTCCTTCACGAGGAAGATCCAGTACCACCAGGGGAGGGTGGGTGAGCGTGGTTACGCTCGTGGCTGCAAGGTGCGGTACGTCTGGTCGAGGGAGACCGGTCAGGAAGGCAAGCAGCATTACCACCTGCTGATCCTGTTGAACAGGGATGCTTACTACACCGTAGGTCGGTTGGGGGCAGAGAGGGTGAACATGATTGATCGTTTGCAGGAGGCTTGGGCCAGTGCGTTGGGGTTATCGGTCTGGCTGGTCGAAGGGCTAGTGCATATTCCCGATAAAGCGACGTATCGGGTGGATCGAAAGCCCCGTGAGCGAAAGGTGGCAGGAAGTGATCGCAAGGTTCTGGTGGATGAACTGCCAGCGCTGTTCTACCGAGCCAGCTACCTGTGCAAGGTGGCGACGAAGACCTACGGGGATCGTCAGCGAGGATTCGGCACCAGCAGAGGCTAATTGTCTACTTGCGGCGTTCTGGCACCGTGCTTGTGGAGCCCTGGTCGGTCGATGGTTTAGGCTCTGGTCAGGATTCTTAGGCTGGTGTGAGTGCTGCAGGATGACAGAGAAAAGGGAGCGATGCCGGCAGCATTATCAGTCGGTATATGAAAGGAATCAGCCTGCACTCGGCAAAGGCCGTGCTCTTGATGAATGTTTGCATCATTTCCTGGATCAGCGGCCTGCAGGTAAAAACCTCTCTGCACTTGACCGCGCGACTGGCCTGGCTTCCGCACCGTTTTGGCATGATGCGGAGGCGATCGCTCAATCTGAGTTGGCAAGCCTTGCCCTCAGTCGGGTGCTGCACTTCGACACTGCCGTCAGCATCGAGCTCCTGCTGGAGCTGGCCAGTCATGCCCCAGACACCCTTAGATGGGCGATCCGCTACTCGAAGCTGTTTGAGCGTACTGCTTCGCCGCTATGGCTTGCGCTTAGTGCGGCGCTCGTGGGGGGAGAGTGGCAGGTATTCTTCGGTGTCTGTGACCGTTTGCTGGATCAGCTCAAGCCCTTTGATGAGCTGATTACCAACGCTGAAAAGCAGCTTGGGCACTTATCCCTGCTGGAATTGTTTTCCTACCTCAGCGTGCTGGCTTATCAGGCGTTTTCTGAAGACGCTTCCGATGATCGTTCCGGTCAGCAGTGGAAGGTCTACAACCGCATCATCTTGAGAAAACTCCGGGCTTGCCCAGATGAGGATTTTCGCCTGAACGAGTCGCGGCTCGGGCAGTCGCTGAAGCGGCATCTGTCTCCAATTATTTTCCCTGGATCGTCCACCGCTGATGCAGCTAGATATCGTGAAAACCTCGAATGGCTGGCTGTTCTGATTGCGGCAACCCAAGAGCGGATCGACTACGAGGGTTCGATTGACTGGTTCTGCTTCGATCCGGAGTGCCGTTACCAGCTAAAACCGGGTGAGTCGGTTATCTATAACCAGTCGGAGGCGGGAACCGAGCGGTGGCAGCGAGCCGGGCGCAAGAGCGATCTGATTTGGAACTACTGGATGAGCCGTGCCGTGCAGGCATTCGTCGACTCCGGCCTGGCCGAACAAATTATCGGCTCGCCTGAGAGCCATGAGCTGAATCAGTTGGCCTATATCAAGGCGATGCGTAGCGAGCTGCAACTGCAGCAGATTTACGGCCTGGGTGATCGGCTCTCTCTCAGTAATGGTACCCAGGTTCAGCTTCACCACGTGTTGCTGGCGAGCGAGCTGACCTCGGTTTTCTTTCAGAGCCAGTTCATCCAGCCATTCCAGGACTACCTTCGAGAGTCGGGCGTGCTTGCCCATGCGCTTGGCCGCTTGGCCATGGATGGCATGCTGTCGGCAGAAAACAGGTTCCCCATGACCTGGTCCGAGGAGGAAGAAAAGATCCACAGGATTAAAGGCTGGACGGTCAGCGAGGAACATCCGCAAGGCAGCGCCGATTCAGCCAAGGCAATTCTCAAGTTCTGGACCAGCGACCTCAAAGCGCTATCTCAGCAACTGAAGCAGCAGCCGGGGATGCCCGCGCCGCGCTTGTACGAACAGCCCCTCTACAAAATTGGCCGCTACAGCTTTCAGTTTCCCTGGGTCGGCGCGCAGCAAAACAACCTCACGGCAGCCATCAACAACCTGCGGCGCGTGAATGCTCTCAGAGCTCATGTGCAGGCAGAAACCCAGCGAGTGGAGCTGGCTCTGGCCGAGAGCCTTCGGCAACGAGGCTTTGCTGTTGAGGTGGGATATCGGCCGACGGTGACAGAAGAGGACGACGCCGGCGAGGTGGATTTGATCTGTCAGAGGGATGGCGTGCTGCTGCTTATGGAGGTCAAGTCGGGGTATATCCGCTCGACCACTCATGAGGTCTGGCTGCATCGCACCAATACCTTGCGTAAGGCTGCCTGGCAATTGCGGCGCAAGCGGATTGCGGTGGCAAAGGCGTTGGTGGCTGATCAAGATCTGCGCTCCAGGTTGGGCTACCGCGGTCAGCATCCTGACGTGCATCTGCAGGCCTGGATCGTAGATACCTCCATTGAGCTCGACGGGCATTCAGTCGATGGGTTCAGAGTGGTGTCCCGCGAGGCATTGGAGGTCATTCTGCGAGACGAGAAGCATCTGCTCCGACCAATGGATCAATCGGACGAGGAAGGTAGGGATTCATTGTTCCCGGATGGGTTTAATGCTGACCGACTTATAGCTGTTGTCGAGTCCGATGAGCTGTGGCGAGGCATCTGCTAGTACTCGGACGAGAATGGTCTTGGCTCTGTCTGCTATCAGTCTGGGATTGGGGCGTTTTGCGGCAAAAGGTATTTTAACTTCCGTTTCAATGGTTATCAAAATGCAACGCACAACAAATCAAAATAGGGTAATGTTCGTGTTCTAAGGGTGGGTACGTGTTGTCCCGCAGAAGTAAGCACAAGCATTCGCTAACCCGAACGAGCCAGCCAGGATGTCGAACGAACAGCTTGCAGATCTAACCCAGCCACAACGCGATCGACTCGCGTTCGTGGAGTTACGCGTGCGCTTCATTGGGGAGATGCGCCGCCAGGACTTGGTCGCGCGCTTTGGTATCCAGTCCGCCGCTGCATCCAGGGATCTGGCGCTGTACAAGGAACTGGCCTCCGATAACATCGACTACGACTCCAAAGGTAAGTCCTACGTCCTCGGTCCGGACTTCCAGCCGGTCTTTGACTTCCCCCCGGAGCGGGTGCTGTCGTGGCTGACTCAGGGTTTTGGTGACGGCGAACCGATGCGGCTCAAAGCGTGGGTGGCCAGCGAGAGCCCGTCCCGGCTCACCCCCCCGGATCTGGATGTGCTGGCGAGCGTGACTCGGGCGATCCACCAGGAGTGTCCGCTCGGCATCGAGTACCACTCCATTGCCAGTGGCCGTACTGAGCGGGAAATCGTCCCGTTCGCGCTGATCGACAACGGCTTGCGATGGCACGTCCGCGCCTTTGACCGGAAGTCGCAGGAGTTCCGGGATTTCGTCATTACCCGCATCAAGAATCCCAGCGTGCTCAAGGGGCTGCCAGTGGCCTCTCATGAGATGAGCGATCAAGACATTCAGTGGACCCGGATCGTCGAGCTCGAGTTAGTGCCGCACCCGGATCAACCCCGGCCAGAGATTACCGAAATGGATTACGGCATGAGTGACGGCGTGCTGCGCATGAAACTACGCGCTGCCACGGCCGGGTACATCCTGCGCAAATGGAGCGTCGACTGCTCTCCGGACCATAGCCTGCGCGGCCATGAGTACCGGCTTTGGCTGAGAGATCACCTTGCCATCTACGGTGTGCGCAATGCCTTGCTTGCGCCGGGATACCGATCCCCTGATCAACAGCGGATCGGCGCCGATGCCGACTAAATACCAGGACTGATAACAACGTGACCGTAGAGAACAAACGCAACCACAAGCTGGAGCAACTCGGGTTCAGTTTTGAGCGCGGCGGTGTCCACACCGCCCGGACGATGATGCTCGTCGAACTGCACGCACTGCTGTCCTTTGTGGACTCAGCGGACGCGGCCAAGGCCGACTATCTGGAAGCCATTCAAACCGCCAATTGCCTGAGCAAGCGCTCCGGCAAAACGCGGGCGCTGACTTTCCGGCACCTGGCCGACCTCTACGCGCTCGATGCCAGCTTGTTGGTGTTCCGCGCTCTGCGTTTCTTCTGGCAGCGGGATGTAGATGGGCAGCCGCTGTTGGCCGCGCTGTGCGCCTACACGCGAGATCCCATGCTTCGAGCCACCGCACCCTTTGTTCTGGGTTTCCAGGAAGGGGCCACCATCACTCGTGAATCGATGGAAGAGTTCATCGATGCGCAAGAGCCAGGGCGCTTCAGTAAGGCCACGCTCAAGTCCACCGCACAGAACATCAACTCGTCCTGGACCCAGTCAGGCCATCTGGCTGGGCGTGTGCGCAAGGTGCGGGCCCGTGCGGTGGCGACACCAGGCGCCGTGTCGTTGTCCTTGCTGTTGGGTTATGTCAACGGACTGCGCGGCGAGTCGCTGTTCAAAAGCGACTACACAAAGATGCTCGACTGCTCCTTCGAAAGGACGATTGAGTTAGCGGAGGACGCCTCGCGTCGAGGCTGGATCTCGCTCAAGCGCGTGGGCCAAGTGGTCGAGGTGCTTTTTCCGAACCTGATCACATCGCAGGAAATGGAGTGGCTCCGTGAGCAGAATTAAGCGATTGACCCAGTCCTACAGCAAATACATCGCCGTGCCATGGCGCGATGACGCCGCCGCTGCCCAGCGGGTGATCTTCTGCGTGTATCACGAGACTGAAGAGCTGCGCCTGCGGGCCAAAGTCGACGAGTTCGAGATCGCCACCCGCGCGGGTGGCCATGACTGGGTGCTGTTCGACTTGACGGATTCGTTCCCGAACTGGCTTGCGTCTCAGCGCTATGCCAAGAGCTACTTCCAGAAGCCCAATCTGCTCTCCACTCTGCTGCCCAAGTACCTCGGCTACATCGAGGCCGAGTTCGATGCCTTCCTGCAGGACAAAAACGTCAGCGAGGACTTCGTCGTGGCGCTCCAAGGCGTCGGTTCGCTGTTTGGTTTCCTGAAGGTCAAGGAAGTCGTGGATAAGCTCGCACCCAAGGTAAAGGGCCGCCTGCTGGTGTTCTTCCCCGGCAGCTACGAAGACAACAACTACCGCTTGCTGGACGGTTACGACGGCTGGAACTACCTCGCCGTGCCAATCACCGCCGACAAAGAATTCTGATTAAGGGACCAATCCATGACAACAGCCATGCTCAATCGCGACATCTATCAAAAGGACCCGTCGACCCGAAAGCTGGTCAACGAGGGCGTTGCCAGCGTCAACGACGAAAAAACCAACCAGGCGCTGTCCGTGCTGCGGTATGAGCTCGAGACCTTCGTCTGTGATGGCCAGTACGAAAAGGGTTTGGAGCACATCCTTGGCGTCTACTTGAAGAACGTCGAGCAGGCCGAGCAGCCCGCCGTGTGGGTCAGCGGCTTCTATGGCTCGGGCAAATCGCACCTGGTCAAAATGCTGCGTGCGTTGTGGGTGGACAGTACGTTTGACGATGGCGCCACCGCACGCGGTATTGCCAACCTGCCGCAGGGCGTCAGTGACTACCTGAAAGAACTCAGCACCCAGGCCAAGCGCCACGGTGGTCTGCACGCGGCGTCTGGCACATTGGGTTCCAGCTCGCGCGACAAGTCCGTGCGCATGGCCCTGCTGGGCATCCTCTTCAAGTCCGTCGGGCTGCCGGAACAGTACCCGGTAGCGCGCTTTGTCATGTGGCTCCAGAATGAAGGCATCTACGACGCGGTTCGCAGTCATGTTGAAAAGAGCGGCTTCGACTGGAACGAAGAACTCGACAACTTCTACGTGGCCGAGGGCCTGCACGAGGCTCTGGTCAAAGCCAAGCCCAATCTGTTCACGTCGCCAGTCTCTTGCGTCGAGACCCTGAACAACCTGTACCCCTATGTGCAGGACGTCTCCAGTGCCGACATGCTCAAGGCCATTCGCCAGGCACTAACCCGCGACGGCAAGTTTCCCCTCACCCTGGTGGTGTTGGACGAGGTTCAGCAGTACATCGGCGAGGACAGCCAGCGCTCTATTGACGTGCAGGAAGTGGTAGAAGCCTGCTGCAAGAACATCGGCGCCAAGATGCTGTTCATCGGCACCGGCCAGACTGCTGTCACTGGCACATCCAACCTCAAGAAGCTTGAGGGCCGTTTCACCGTGCGCGTTGAGTTGTCCGACGCCGACGTTGACGCCGTGATCCGCCAGGTCATTCTGGCCAAGAAGCCAGAGGCCAAGGCGCCGGTCGAAAAGGTCATGCAGACCAACCTCGGTGAGATCTCACGTCACCTGGCAGGTACCACCATCGGCCACCGCCCCGACGACATTCAGTTCTTTCCGCAGGACTACCCGATCCTGCCGGTGCGCCGCCGCTTCTGGGAAAACACCCTGCGCGTGCTGGACCAAACCGGCACCGACAGTCAGCTGCGTAACCAGCTCTCGATGATTCACAAGGTCATTCAGACCAATGTGGATGCGCCGGTAGGCAGCGTCGTGCCCGCCGACTACCTGTATTTCGATGCGGCCGACAAACTGCTGCAGTCGCGCATCCTCCCGCGCAAGGTTCACGAGAAGACCTTGGTCTGGGCCAAGGGCACCGACGACCAGCGCCTGATGGCTCGCTCCTGCGGCCTGGTGTTTCTCATCAACAAGTTGGCCAGTAGCAACAACGAGATCGGCATTCGTGCCACAGTCGACACGTTGGCCGATTTGCTGGTGGAAGATCTCACTCAAGGCTCCAGCGCACTGCGCAGCAAGCTCCCAGGACTGCTCGACAAGTGCGAGCTGCTGATGAAGGTGGGTGATGAATACCGTATCCAGACTGAGGAAAGCGCCGCTTGGAACGACGAGTTCCTCAGCCAGCGCAATAGCCTTGCCAACGAAGCCCATCGCGTAGATGCGGAGCGCGACGACCGCATCCGTAAGAAGTTCGGAGAGATGGTGCGCAAGCTGTCGCTCACTCAAGGCACCTCAAAAGTCACGCGCGACATCTTCCCAGTGTTCGATGCGCAGTTGCCTGCTGACGCCAACGAGAAGGTTTGCGTTTGGGTGCGTGACGGCTGGAGCATTGACGAGAATTCGGTGCGTGCCGACGCACGTCAGGCGGGCAACCAGTCGCCCACCGTGTTCGTGTTCATCCCCAAGCGCTCGGCCGACGATCTGCGGCACTACCTGATCGACTTCAAAGCCGCCAGTGCCACGTTGGACAAGCGCGGCGTGCCCAACACCGCTGAGGGTACCGAAGCCCGCTCGGCGATGGAAACCACCAAGCAGACCGCTGAGGGCAAGATCCGCGAACTGCTGCAAGAGGCGTTCTCTGGTGCTCGCGTCTTCCAAGGCGGCGGCAACGAAATCCTGGGCGCCGACCTGCAGGACATGACGCTGGAAGCCGCCACCAACGCTCTCCAGCGGCTCTATCCGCAGTTCCACATTGCCGACAATGCCTGGTGGGCCAAGGTCTATGAGAAGGCGCAGAAAGGTGCGCCGGACGCCCTCAAGAGCGTGGCCGACGACGGCGAGCCAGCCAAGAACCCGGTCTGCAAAGCCATCTTGGCCTTTATTGCTGGCGGCAAGAAGGGCATCGACATCCGCAAGAACTTCGAAGGCGCCACCTACGGCTGGTCGGGTGACGCCGTGGACGGTGGCTTGCAGGTGCTGCTGGTGGCCGGACTGATTCGCGCCCAAGATGAAAAGGGCCAGACCATCGACCCGAAAGACCTGGAGCGCAAAGTCATCGGCAAGACCATGTTCAAGGTCGAATCGGCCACGGTCTCGGCAGCGCAGCGTATCCAGATTCGCAAGGTACTGCAGAAGGTCGGTCTCACCGCCAAGCAAGGCGAAGAGCTGGCTTACGTGCCGCAGTTCCTGGTCAGCGCGCAAGAGCTGGCCAACCGTGCCGGGGGCGAAGCCCCACGTCCAGCGCGCCCCGAAACGAAGGGACTAGAAGAAATCCGCCTCACCGCCGGCAATGAGCAGTTACTGGCTCTGTACAACCAGCGCGATGAACTCAGCGACGCCATCGACGCCTGGACGGATCTGGCTGAGCGCATTGAGAAGCGCCTGCCCACCTGGAACACGCTCAAGCGCCTGCTCGCCCACGCCAATGGCCAGTCGGGCGCTGACGTATTGGTAGCGCAAGTCACGCACATCGAGCAGCAACGCCAGTTGCTGGAGGAGCCAGATCCCGTCACGCCGCTGGTGGCCAGCCTCACCCAGTTGCTGCGCGATGAGCTGAACCGCCTGCACGGCGAATACCAGACCCGCCACAAGAACGGCATGGTGCGCCTGGACGCCGATACCAACTGGCAGCAGCTGGAGCCTGAGCAGCGCAACAGCCTGCTGGTCGCACAAAAGCTCACCCTCGCCGACGCTCCCAAGGTGCAAGTGGCCAACACCGAGGAGGTGCTGGCGACGGTGGATCGACTGTCGCTGTCGTCGCTCGCTGACCGTGTTGCCGCAATTGACTCGCGCTTCGATGCCGTGCTGGTGGCTGCCGCCGAGCTGATGGAACCCAAGGCGCAATTCGTGAAGCTGCCCAGCCGGACCATCAAGTCGGAGGCCGAGATCGAAACCTGGTTGAACGATGCCCGACAGACCATAGCGCAGGCCCTGAAAAACGGCCCGGTCGTTCTGCACTGAGGCCTGAATACGCATGATGCAAGCACTGGATAAAGACCTGCGCAGCGCGCTGGAGAAAACGGTTAGAGCAGCCCGCACGGTCGCTGAAACGGCTGCGCACGCGGCGGTAGACCAACTGGGCGTTGGCCACGACAAGCCGGAAGCGTTTCTGAGCGATGCCGAGAAGGCGCTGCGCAACCGCCTGCGCACCCATGGCAAGCAGCTCGGTGACGCCCGCGACTCGAAGAGCACGAACCCGACCTATGGCAAGCAAGAGCTGCAGCACCTAGTGCAAGAGGTGGCCTACCAGCACTGGCACCGCATGCTGTTTGCACGCTTTCTGGCCGACAACAACCTGCTGATGTACGACGGCGTGGCCGTCACTATCGAAGAGTGCGATGAGCTGGCCCCCGATGAAGGCGCCAAGAGCGGTTGGGAGCTGGCCGGCAAGTTGGCCGCCCGCATGCTGCCGCAAGTATTCAAGCCTGGCTCACCGGTGTTCGAGCTGACCTTCGCGCCCGAGCACCATAGCGAGTTGGAGCGCTTGCTCAAGGACCTGCCCGATGCGGTGTTCAAAGCCAGTGACAGCTTGGGCTGGGTGTACCAGTTCTGGCAAGCCGACAATAAGGAGCGCATCAACAAGTCGGAAGTGAAGATCGGCGCCGACCAGTTGCCCGCTGTCACCCAGCTCTTCACCGAGCCGTACATGGTGGCGTTCTTGCTGCACAACTCACTTGGCGCCTGGTGGGCCACCCGGCATCCGGGCAAGCCATGTCCGGTGAATCTCGACTACTTCCGCACCCTGGGAGACGGCACACCGGCTGCCGGCAAGTT
Organism: Pseudomonas sp. P106(2024); assembly: GCF_057480815.1. NCBI lineage: Bacteria > Pseudomonadati > Pseudomonadota > Gammaproteobacteria > Pseudomonadales > Pseudomonadaceae > Pseudomonas > Pseudomonas sp. P106(2024). The sequence continues at coordinate 10,117 of NZ_JBLIYU010000029.1, forward strand.
CGAGGGCTGGCCTGACTCATTGGCCGAATTCAAGTTGCTGGACCCGTGCTGCGGCTCGGGGCATTTCCTGGTGGCTGCTTTCCTGATGCTGGTGCCGATGCGTATGGCAGCGGAGGGCCTGAAAGCCAGAGAAGCGGTCAACCGCGTCTTGACCGAGAATATCCACGGTCTGGAATTGGACCCGCGCTGCGTGGAGATCGCGGTGTTTGCAGTGGCGCTGGAAGCCTGGCGCTTTCCAGATGTATCTGGCAAACCGCTCGGTGTGCGAGAGATTCCGGCACCCAACATCGCCTGCTGCGGTCTGAAGGTGGCGGCCAAGGCGCAGGACTGGGAGGCGCTGGTTCCAGCAGACGCAACCAATGCCGTGCATTTGCGTGAGGGGCTGGTGCGATTGCATCAGCTCTTTGCCCAGGCCCCGCTGCTCGGCAGCCTGCTGTCACCTGGCAAAAGCAAAGGCGATTTGTTCGGCGCCGATTACCGCGAATTGGGCGAGCTGCTGCGCGACGCGCTAGCGCGAGAGGGCACGGGTAAGCACAAGGATGGTGAAGAAGGCTGGGATTCGGCGCTTAGCGCCCTGGGCCTGCTCGACGCTGCTCGTTTGCTCGATGGACGCTACCAGCTTGTGATCACCAACGTGCCGTATCTTGCCCGCGGCAAGCAGAGTGAAGCACTCAAGGCTTACTGCGAGAGCCACTATTCGGAGGCCAAGAACGATCTGGCCAATGTGTTTCTGGAGCGATGTCTGGAACTGGCCTGCTTACCCGAAGGCAACCACGGCACCGGTGTGGTGCAGATCGTCATGCCGCAGAACTGGCTATTCCTCGGCAGCTACAAGAAGCAACGCGAATCACTGCTTAAGCGAGTGCAGTGGAACCTGCTTGCACGGCTGGGGCCTGGGGCGTTCGAAACCATCAGTGGCGAGGTCGTGCAGGCCATCCTGCTCACTCAAACCCAGGCTCACGCGGCGGAGGGTTTTCAGCTGCGCGGCGTGGATGCCAGCGCACCTAAATCGGCCCTAGAAAAGGCCGCACTGCTGCGCGACGGCGCGCTGGCAGAGGTTTCGCAACGCGGCCAGTTGGGTAATCCGGATGTACGGGTCAGCCTTGGCAACATTCAGTCTGCGACCCTTCTTGCTGATATCGGAGCTTATGGCAAAGGTAGTACGACAGGTGATAGCCCGCGATTCCTTAGGGAGTTCTGGGAGGTGCCGAGGCTGGGCACGAACAACTTGAAGTGGCTTGATTCGCCGACGCCAGGAGACCCTTGGTCTGGACGTACGCTTGTAACCAGTGTTGGACTGGATGATGGGCGCCTTACAAGCCAACTCGGCTGCCGTATCCACGGGCAAGACGTCTGGTCGAGAAAAGGCGTTGCAGTCAACAAGATGAAGGAGCTTGAGCCTTTCCTCTATGCGGGTGAAGTTTTTGACGACAACGTCTGTCCCATCGTTCCCAACGATGAACAAAATACGCTCGCTGTTTGGGCGTTTGTTTCAGACCCAGAATATCGCCGCTCTGTACGCGAGATAGACGCGGCTCTCAAAGTTACTGCCGCAACGTTAACGAAAGTTCCCTTCGATCTGGAACATTGGCAGCAGGTTGCAGCCGAGCGTTACCCCAAAGGACTACCCAAACCCTATTCCGACGACCCAACCCAGTGGATTTTTCATGGTCACCCGCTGCTGGCAACCTCTCCCCTGCAGGTGGCTGTCGCCCGCTTGGTCGGCTACACCTGGCCAGCCGAATCCGACGACAAGATGGAGTTGTCGGGTGAGGCGCGTCAATGGATTACACGCAGCAAGGCGCTGGTCGCCCATGCGGACAAAGACGGAATCGTCTGCATCCCTCCTGTGGGCCGAGAATCGTCGGCAAGTGATCGGCTACTGAATTTACTGGCCGACGCCTATGGCGACGACTGGAGTAACGACGTCCTGGCACAGCTGCTGAAGGCCGCCGACCACGCCGGCAAGTCGCTCGAAACCTGGCTGCGCGATAAGTTCTTCACTCAGCACTGCGCACTGTTCGGCAATCGCCCGTTTGTCTGGCACATCTGGGACGGCTTGCGCGATGGCTTTGCCGCCTTGGTGAATTATCACAAGCTCGACTACAAAACGCTGGAAGCGCTGATCTACACCTACCTGGGGGATTGGATCAGCCGCCAGAAGCGCGATGCCGAGAACGGCGTTGACGGAGCCCAGGAAAAATTGGCAGCCGCCGAAGCGCTGAAGAAGCGACTTGAGCTGATCCTGGCCGGCGAGGCCCCCCACGACATCTTCGTGCGCTGGAAACCGTTCGAAGATCAGCCCATCGGCTGGAACCCCGATCTCAACGACGGCGTGCGTCTCAACATCCGTCCCTTCCTCTCAGTTCCTGATGTCGGCAAAAAAGGCGCAGGCGTGTTGCGAGACAAACCAAAGAGTCTGCATTGGGAAAAAGATCGCGGCAGCGATGTGCCCTCGGCGCCTTGGTATGAGCTTGGCCTGCAGTACGGTGGCAAGGTCGGTGACCGGATCAATGACCACCACTTGAGCCTTGAGGAAAAACGTAAGGCACGGGAGAAGGCCAAGTGATCAAGTCGGTCAACAACTACCCGGTCTCACAGCTCTTCGACATCGAAGCAGGTGTCGTCTATGCGATCCCGCGCTACCAGCGCGAGTACACCTGGAGCAAGGCTCAGTGGGAGTCGCTGTTTGATGACGTGCAGGAGAATGATCCCGGATATTTCTTGGGTTCGATCATCTGCATCAACCAGACCACCGACACGCTGGCGATACAGCGGCTGGAGGTGGTGGACGGCCAGCAGCGGCTGACGACGCTGTCACTGCTCTTTGCCGCGCTGTATCAGTCGCTGAAGCTTCACGAGAAGGACTTGGATGACGATCAGCGCGTAGAGCTGATCAACCTCAAGCGCAAGCTGGTGCTGAAGAAGGGGGACGACCAATTGCGCGTCATCCCGCAGATTCAGAACAGCAACCAGAACGACTACCGTGCGGTCCTATCCGACGTGGGCGTGATCAGCCCATTCGATACACCGGCCTACGCGGGCAACCGCAAGATCTTCCGCGCCTTCCGCTACTTCCAGGCGCGCATCGAAGAGATGGTGAATGGCGGAAGCGATCGCCTGGCGTCGATCATGGCCTTCCTCGACAAGGTGAGCCAGGCTTGCCTGGTAAAGATCGAAGTGGCCAGCCACGCCGATGCCTACACGCTGTTCGAATCGCTCAACAACCGTGGAATGCCGCTCACGGCCATCGACCTGATCAAGAACAAGCTGCTAGCACGGTTGGAAACCACCGAGCCGGGCAAGGTGGATCACTACTTTGACGTGTGGAACAAGCTGCTGGGCTATTTGGGCGACGACTACAGCGTCCAGGAGCGTTTCTTCCGGCACTACTACAACGCGTTCAAAGACCCGCTGAACGTGCCGTTCCGCAAGGAAGAGGACAAGAAGAAAGACCCTCTCGGCCCGGTGGCCACAAGGTCCAACCTGATCCAGATCTACGAGAAGCTGATAAACCAGGATGCCAAGCACCATCTGCAAGCCATTCGTTCCGCTGGCCAGCTGTATGCACTGATGCTGGCCCGGAATACCGATGAGGCCTGGGCGCCGCTGGACAAGCCACTGAAAGATCTGGACCGCATCCAGGGCGCCCCGTCATACCTGTTGATGCTGTACCTGCTGGTGCGGCGCGAAGCGCTGGGCATCGACGTGGCGCAGCTAGGAACGATGGTGCGGCTGCTGGTCTGCTTCTTCGTTCGACGCAACCTCACCGACACGCCGCCTACCCGCGACCTGACGCGCCTTTTCATGGCCATTATCGACAAGGTGGCTGCGCTTTCAGGTGACGCTGTGATAACCGCCCTCCGCGACGAGTTGCTAGTGGTATCGGCCAGCGATGAGACTTTCCGTAGCAAGCTGGAAGGTGCCATCTATGAGGAGAACGCCGGGGTCACCCGGTTTGTCCTGTGCGCTTTGGCCGAGCAGAACATGACTAAGGAGACGTGGGTCGATCTGTGGAAGTACGAAGGCAAGCTGTTCGTGTGGACCATCGAGCACATCTTCCCGCAAGGCGACAACATTCCTGCGTCTTGGGTGACCATGATCGCGGACGGCGACGAGAAGAAGGCCAAAGCAATTCAGGAAACGCATGTCCACAAGCTGGGCAACCTGACGGTCTCGGGTTTCAACAGCGCGTTGGGCAACAAGAGCTTCAAAGACAAGCGCGACCGCACCGACAGCAAGGGGCGTGAAGTGGGCTACAAGAACGGGCTCAAGCTCAACGCCGAACTGGGGGCGGTCGAGGCGTGGAGCGTGGCGCAGATTGATGCACGGACCACCACGCTGGTGGAGCAAGTGATGAGCCTCTTTGCCATGACGGAGGGCCAGCCATGCGCGTGATCGAACACCTGGTCAAAGCCCTGCACGACTCAGCTATCTTCAACCCTGAGGTTCAAATCGCGCCCTCGTGCATCTTGTGGCCCGATAAGGACCGCCAGTGGGAGGCGGTGATTCCGCGCCTGCAGAGCGAGCTGGCGGAACTACTGATGCTAGGCGACTACGCGCCTGAAAACCGTGTGGGTCCGGCTATTTGGCTGCGCTGTGTGATCGCGGGCAAAGCACCGGAAGTTGTCTTGCCGGCCGATCGGGTTCCTGTGTTCTACCTGCCTGGCGTAAGCCGCCAGGACTTGCGGGCCATCGAGGACTGCCCGGACCTGTTGAAGCCCTTGGCTGAACTGCAGTACCGGGGCGTGATTTGGTCGCAGGCCAACGCCAAGGACTGGACCATCATGGCATTCCTGAAGTCCGACCAAGGTGGCATGGGTCTGGATGTGGCCCAGGACAACGATGCCAAGAACGCCATGCAACTGGCGCTGTACCGGCTGCTGGATGAAGAGCTTGAACTGCTGAAGGGCAAGCGGCTAGACAAGGACTACTTCAATACCCTGCTGACCGGCGGCGACCCAGTGCGCGACCTGCTGCAGTGGCTGGATCTGGGCGACGCGTTTCAGATCACGCGCGGTGCCAACGAGTGGAAGGCCTTTGTGGAGGTCTGCAAGTCACAGCTGGCCTTCAACCCCCAGGCTGATGGCGTGCTGGCCGGTGCCAGCAAGTTGGCGATGCGCGAGGGCCCCTGGCATTCGGTATGGGAGCGCTACAGCGAGGCACCGAAGCGTTACCCCAACATCCTGAGCCGAATCCGTCAATGCAAGCCGCCGATCTTCGATCTCTTTGTCACTTCGGATTCTGCCGGCGGCTGGCCGCAATGGAACGAGGAACAGGAGCAAGCACTCCAGCGTGACCTGTTGGCCTTGAGCCATCTGCCTGAGCATGAAGCCAGGACACGTTTGCTAGAGCTTGAGAAAGCACATGCGCCCCGTTGGGAATTGGTGTGGGCCGAGTTGGGTGAGTCGCCGTTGGCGTTGGCTGTCAAGCACCTGGCAGTGGTTGCGGAAGTGACCAAGACGGCGTTGACGGCCGGTTCGGTCGCGGACTTGCAGGCCGGGTATGCCACTCAGGGCTGGCGAGCTGACGATGCAGTGCTGTCAGCGCTGGCGTGCGTAGACAAGGCGGCCGACGTGGATGCGGTGACTGCAGCGATACGGGCGATCTATCTGCCCTGGCTGGAAGAGTCTGCGCGCTATTTGCAAAAGCTGGTTGATGGTTCCGCATATCCGGGCGAGCGAATCGCAGAAGCGCCAGCTTTTTACAGGGTCAGTGGGCAATGCGTCATGTTTGTTGACGGTTTGCGCTTTGATACCGCTCGTCGACTGTCGACAGGATTGGAGGCGCGTGGCTATCAAATTACGGAATCCATGAACTGGACGGCTTTGCCTAGTGTGACGGCTACTGGAAAGGCCGCAGTTTCTCCTGTTCGAAGCTTGATCAGTGGCTCCGACGATTGTGATGACTTCGAGCCTTGCGTCGCTGCCACCGGCCAGTCGCTCAAGGGCGGCTATCACTTGAAGAAGCTGCTGAACGACAACCACTGGAAGGTGCTGGACCGTACCGAAAACGGCGACGGCCAGGGCAACGCTTGGTGCGAATTTGGCGATATCGACAGCGAGGGACACGCGCGAGGCTGGAAGCTGGCCAAGCATATCGACCCGCTTTTGGCAGAAATTGCGGAACGTATCGGCGCTTTGTTGGCTGCAGGGTGGAACAGCGTTCGGGTAGTGACCGACCACGGCTGGCTGCTCATGCCGGGTAAGTTGCCCACGATCCAGATGTCCAAAGACCTCACCGACAACAAATGGGGGCGCTGCGCCTCGATCAAACCTGGCGCCTCCACCAGTGAGCGTTTGTACCCTTGGTTCTGGAACCCCCATCAGCAGTTCGCGCTGGCCGACGGCGTGAGCTGCTATGGCAAATCCGTGGATTACAACCACGGCGGGCTGAGCATGCAAGAGTGCCTAACCCTGGATCTGGTGGTGACCCGCAGCGGAAGCGCATCAGGCAAGCAAGTGGCCGAGGTCACCGACATCGCCTGGAAGGGTTTGCGCTGCACGGCGGCCGTGGATGGTCAGTACGCGAATTTGTCCCTGGACATTCGAACGCAGGCGGGCGACCCGGCGTCTAGCGTGGTCGTGAGCGTGAAGCCGCTCAAAGACAACGGCACCGCATCGGTTGTTGTTGAGAACGAAGAGCTGCAAGGCCGCGCGGCGTTTCTGGTCCTGCTCAGCGCATCGGGCGAGTTGATGGCTGAAGCAAGCACCGTGATTGGAGGAGGGAATAAGTGATTGAATTGGATCAGATAGACAAAAAAGCCGCCTCGGTGTTGGACGGGTATCTGGTCCGGAAAGATCTGGTCCGCACCTTTAGTCGGCAATTTCCGGTACCTACCTACGTGGTCGAGTTCATGCTCGGGCGCTATTGCGCTAGCACCGACCAAGAGGAGATTGACGAAGGGCTGGAGATTGTTCAACGCCAACTCAAGTCCCGCACGGTACGTGCTGGCGAGGAAGAGCTGTTCAAAGCCAAGGCGCTTGAAACCGGCGAGGTAAAGATCATCGATCTGGTGACGGCGCGTGTCGACAACAAGGGCGAGTACGTTGCTAGTTTGCCGAGCTTACGGCTGGCGGACGTGCGGATCAGCAGCGAGTTGGTGAATCAGCACGAACGCATGTTGACCGGCGGCTTCTATGCCGAGCTGGGCGTGACGTTCGATGTGGCCATCGCCCAGGAGGCCAAAGGGCGACCATTTGGGATCACCTCCCTGCGGGAGATTCAGTTATCGAAGCGCGATGTGCTGGAGACACTGTCCAAGGCACGCGCCGAATTTACGACCGAGGAGTGGAAGTCGTTTCTGCTCCGGTCCATTGGGATTGAACCAGTTGCTTTGAACGAGCGGCAGAAGAACGCGCTGCTGCTGCGAATGGTGCCTTTCGTCGAGCGCAACTACAACCTGGTTGAACTCGGGCCTCGCGGCACCGGTAAGAGCCATCTGTTCCAGCAGGTTTCTCCCTACGCTCACCTTGTATCAGGCGGCAAAGCTACCGTTGCCAAGATGTTCGTGGAAAACACGGCCAAAGGCCGCAGGGGCTTGGTTTGCCAATACGACGTGGTTTGCTTCGATGAGGTGTCGGGTATCTCCTTCGACCAGAAGGATGGCGTGAACATCATGAAGGGCTACATGGAGTCCGGTGAATTCAGCCGAGGCAAAGAGAGCATTCGTGCCGATGGCAGCATCGTGATGGTCGGCAACTTCGACGTAGATGTTGAGCACCAGCAGCGCATCGGCCACTTGTTTGGGCCTATGCCGCCAGAAATGCGGGATGACACCGCGTTCATGGACCGTATCCATGCGTTCTTGCCAGGGTGGGACGTACCCAAGATCAACAAGGAATTGGTGACCAACCACTTCGGCTTGGTCAGCGACTTTCTGTCCGAGTGCTGGAGCCAGCTTCGCAATCAGAGCCGCGTGAGCGAATTGCAAAACCGCGTCTTCTTTGGCGGTGCCTTGTCTGGACGCGATACGAATGCGATCAACAAGACGGTCAGCGGCTTGCTCAAGCTGTTGTACCCGAGCGCGGATGCCCCGGTCCCCGACGAAGATCTGGAGTGGGCCGTTCGCATTGCTATGGAGGTACGGCGCCGCGTGAAAGAGCAGCAAAAGCGTGTCGGTGCCGCCGAGTTTCGCAACACCCACTTTAGCTACATCATGGGCGCCGACGGGGTCGAGAAGTTTGTCTCTACGCCGGAGCTGCAAAGCGAAAACAGCATCGGCGGCGATCCGCTGGAGCCCGGACAGGTGTGGGCTATCAGCCCGGGCGGCGGCGAGGAAGGCTCTGGCCTCTACCGCATCGAGGTCAATGAAGGGCCTGGGTCGGGTGTGAAGGTGCTCAACAAGCCAATTCCTCCTGCGTTCCGCGAGAGCATTGGTTTCGCCGAGCAGAACCTGTATGCCAGGTCGATGCAGTTGGTCGGCGACAAAGACCCTCGGCAGCATGAGTTCACAGTACAGCTTAGGGCTTTCGACGCAGCGAAGTCTGGTGCGAAGCTCGGCGTTGCTTCTCTAGTTGCGTTGTGCACATCGCTGCTGAAGCGGAGTGTACGGGGCGGTCTCATCACCGTTGGCGAGATCAACCTCGGGGGATCGATCGAACCCGTCCACAACGCGGTCACAATTGCGGAGATCGCCGTTGAGAAAGGCGCGACATCGCTGCTGATGCCGGTGGCGTGTCGACGCCAATTGGTCGACTTGTCCGACGACATGGCAACCAAGATCGACATTCAGTTTTACTCCGATGCCCGAGATGCCCTGTTGAAGGCCATGGCTGAGTGATCGCATAACTGAATCGCCCCTGGTTTCGTAGACACCTCCAAGCCTCATAATGAGGCCCAAATAGGAGGTGCCATGAGTCGTCAGCGTTACCCTGAAGAATTCAAGATC
>NZ_JBLIYU010000030.1:0-15993 GCF_057480815.1 Pseudomonas sp. P106(2024)
CATCCAGATGACTGTCACCCTGATCAAGACCATCGCAATGGAAGACGGTCTGCGCTTCGCCATCCGTGAAGGCGGTCGTACCGTCGGCGCCGGCGTCGTAGCGAAAATTATTGAATAAGTAGTTGATTTACTTGATCAGGCCGGTATAATGGCCGGCCTGATACAGCGTTATAGGTCAGTAGCTCAATTGGCAGAGCGACGGTCTCCAAAACCGTAGGTTGGGGGTTCGATTCCCTCCTGACCTGCCATTCACCTCGGTGTGATGGCTTTCTTCTCACAGGATCCTCCTCGATGACTCCCAAAACTGAAGCCCAAGAATCGCGTTTTGATCTGTTCAAGTGGCTCGCTGTTGTCGCATTGGTAGTCGTCGGTGTCGTGGGTAATCAGTATTACTCCGCGTCGCCGATCCTGTATCGCGTACTTGTCCTGCTTGCCCTGGCTGCTGTCGCTGGCTTCGTTGCCCTGCAGACCGCCAAAGGTAAGTCGTTCTTTGCGCTGGCGAAGGAAGCTCGTACCGAGATCCGTAAAGTCGTGTGGCCGACCCGCCAAGAAACCACTCAGACCACGCTGATTGTCGTGGCTGTAGTTCTGGTCATGGCGCTGCTGTTGTGGGGTCTAGATTCCCTGCTCGGCTGGTTGGTCTCCTTGATCGTTGGCTAAGGGTGTCTCGTGGCTAAGCGTTGGTATGTTGTGCATGCTTACTCGGGTTACGAGAAGCATGTAATGCGCTCCCTGATCGAGCGCGTCAAGCTGGCTGGCATGGAAGACGAATTCGGCGAGATCCTGGTCCCGACCGAAGAAGTCGTCGAAATGCGCAACGGCCAGAAGCGCAAGAGCGAGCGTAAGTTCTTCCCTGGCTATGTGCTGGTCCAGATGGAAATGAACGAAGGGACTTGGCACCTTGTCAAGGATACCCCTCGGGTCATGGGTTTCATTGGTGGTACCGCAGACAAGCCTGCGCCGATCACCGATAAAGAGGCAGAGGCCATCCTGCGTCGCGTTGCCGACGGGAGTGACAAGCCGAAGCCGAAGACGCTGTTCGAGCCGGGTGAAGTGGTTCGCGTCATTGATGGTCCGTTCGCCGACTTCAATGGCAGTGTCGAAGAGGTTAACTACGAAAAGAGCCGTCTGCAGGTTGCAGTGCTCATTTTCGGTCGCTCCACCCCGGTGGAGCTCGAGTTCAGCCAGGTCGAAAAGGTCTAGCAGAACGCAGCATCCCATACCCCGCAGCCCTATGTGCTGCGGGGTTTTGTCGTCACTGGGATAAAACGCAAGTCAAACGGGGAGCCATCAGGCGTTCGTACCCGAATTTGGAGTAGCTCATGGCTAAGAAGATTCAGGCTTACATCAAGCTGCAAGTAAAGGCCGGCCAGGCCAACCCAAGCCCACCCGTTGGTCCAGCACTGGGTCAACACGGTGTGAACATCATGGAATTCTGCAAGGCCTTCAACGCCCGTACCCAGGGTCAAGAGCCAGGTCTGCCGACTCCAGTGATCATCACTGTCTACAGTGACCGTAGCTTCACCTTCGAGACCAAGAGCACCCCTGCCTCGGTTCTGCTGAAGAAAGCTGCTGGCCTGACCAGCGGTTCGGCTCGCCCGAACACCGTCAAGGTCGGTACCGTCACCCGTGCTCAGCTGGAAGAGATCGCCAAGGCCAAGCAGGCCGATCTGACCGCTGCTGACATGGACGCTGCTGTACGCACCATCGCCGGCTCCGCCCGTAGCATGGGCCTGAACGTGGAGGGTGTGTAATGGCTAAGCTGACCAAGCGCCAAAAGGCTATCGCCGAGAAAATCGAAGCAGGCAAGGCCTACAACTTCGAAGAAGCCGCAACCCTGCTGGCTTCGCTGCCGGCTGCCAAGTTCGTCGAGTCGTACGACATCGCCGTCAACCTCGGTGTTGACCCACGTAAATCCGACCAGGTCGTTCGTAGCGCTACCGTGCTGCCACACGGCACTGGCAAGACCGTACGTGTTGCCGTCTTCACCCAGGGCCCAGCTGCTGAGGCCGCTCTGGCTGCCGGCGCTGACCGCGTAGGTATGGACGACCTGGCTGCCGAAATGAAAGGCGGCGACCTGAACTATGACGTCGTCATCGCATCGCCTGATGCAATGCGCGTTGTAGGTCAGCTGGGTCAGGTTCTGGGTCCTCGCGGCCTGATGCCTAACCCGAAAGTCGGTACCGTGACCCCAGACGTAGCCACTGCCGTGAAAAACGCCAAGGCTGGTCAGGTTCGCTACCGTACCGACAAGAACGGTATCATCCATACCTCCGTTGGCAAGATCGGCTTCGAAGCCGGCAAGCTGAAGGAAAACGTTGAAGCCCTGATCGCTGATCTGAAGCGTATCAAGCCGGCTTCCTCGAAAGGTATCTACGTCAAGCGCGTTACCCTGAGCACCACCATGGGCCCAGGTCTGATCATCGATCAGAGCTCGCTGAACGTGTAATGCTCGGTCGGTGCGATCTTGGTCGCACCGGCTACTAAATTGGGGTCCCTGCCTGGCGGGGGCTATCCAAGACCGTAGGCGGCGCAAGCCTTAAACCTCAAGCCTACGCAGATGGTGCTCCCGATTCGTTCGCGAATCAGACACCAAAACGACATCCGGCTTCGGCCAGATGAAACGGTAGAAACCAGGAGTAAACCCGTGGCAATTAAACTCGAAGACAAGAAGGCCATCGTCGCTGAAGTCAACGAGGCTGCCAAAGTCGCTCTGTCCGCTGTCGTGGCTGATGCCCGTGGTGTGACTGTAGGCGCAATGACCGGACTCCGTAAAGAGGCCCGCGAAGCTGGCGTTTACGTACGTGTCGTACGTAACACCCTGCTCAAGCGCGCTGTTGAAGGCACCGAATTCTCGATCCTCAACGACGCGTTCAAAGGCCCGACCCTGATTGCTTTCTCCAACGAACACCCGGGCGCTGCTGCCCGCCTGTTCAAAGAGTTCGCCAAGGGTCAGGACAAGTTCGAGATCAAGGCAGCTGCGTTTGACGGCAAGTTCCTTGCCGCTAACCAGATCGACGTGCTGGCAACCCTGCCAACTCGCGACGAGGCTATCGCACAGCTGATGAGCGTAATCCAAGGTGCAACCAGCAAGCTGGCTCGTACCCTGGCAGCTCTGCGCGACCAGAAAGAAGCTGCTGCTGCCTAAGGCACGCGCAACACTTTCAAAATCATACGTTTAATTTGATGGCTGCGTAGGCTGTCACCCCAATACAGGATTTAAGTCATGTCTCTGACTAACGAGCAAATCATCGAAGCAATCGGCCAGAAAACCGTTCTGGAAATTGTTGAGCTGATCAAAGCGATGGAAGAAACCTTCGGCGTTACCGCTGCTGCCGCTGTTGCCGCTGGCCCAGCTGTTGCTGCTGCCGCTGCTGAAGAGCAGACCGAGTTCAACGTCGTTCTGACCGAAGCTGGCGACAAGAAGGTCAACGTGATCAAGGCAGTTCGTGAACTGACCGGTCTGGGCCTGAAAGAAGCCAAAGAGAAAGTCGACGGCGCTCCTCAGGTCATCGCTGAAGGCGTTTCGAAAGAAGCCGCTGAAGACGCGAAGAAGAAGCTGGAAGAAGCTGGCGCTAAAGTCGAGCTGAAGTAATTTCGACTTTGCGACTCCAGTCCGAGCGTTAAGCGAAGGACTGATGGCTGGTGGCTTATGCCACCGGCCTTTTTCCGTTATTGGTGGCCGATCAGGTCGGCCCCGATAACGAGCTGCAAGACACCCATGAGGGTGGCGCAAACCAAGAGGTTTGCACGATTTTCGGCTGCTCCCGCCGGGAGATGCCAAACAAGCAGGTGACCAAGCTGGGGAATGCTGATGGCTTACTCATACACTGAGAAAAAACGTATCCGCAAGGACTTTAGCAAGTTGCCGGACGTCATGGATGTGCCTTACCTCCTGGCCATCCAGCTGGATTCGTATCGCGAATTCCTGCAGGCGGGAGCATCCAAGGATCAGTTCCGCGACGTCGGCCTGCATGCGGCCTTCAAATCGGTATTCCCGATCATCAGCTACTCCGGCAATGCTGCCCTGGAGTACGTCGGCTATCGCCTGGGCGAGCCGGCGTTCGATGTGAAGGAATGTGTCCTGCGTGGTGTGACCTTCGCGGTCCCGCTGCGGGTGAAGGTGCGCCTGATCATCTTCGACAAGGAATCGTCGAACAAAGCGATCAAGGACATCAAAGAGCAAGAAGTCTACATGGGTGAAATCCCCCTGATGACTGAGAACGGTACCTTCGTAATCAACGGTACCGAGCGTGTGATCGTATCTCAGCTGCACCGCTCGCCGGGTGTGTTCTTCGACCACGACCGTGGCAAGACCCACAGCTCGGGCAAGCTGCTGTACTCCGCGCGCATCATCCCTTACCGCGGTTCCTGGCTGGACTTCGAGTTCGACCCGAAGGACTGCGTGTTCGTGCGTATCGACCGTCGCCGCAAACTGCCGGCCTCGGTACTGCTGCGCGCGCTGGGCTACAGCACCGAAGAAGTACTCAACACCTTCTACACCACCAACGTGTTCCACCTGTCCGGCGAAAAACTGAGCCTGGAACTGGTGCCTCAGCGTCTGCGTGGTGAAGTTGCGGTCATGGACATCCATGACGGCAGCGGCAAGGTCATCGTCGAGCAAGGCCGCCGTATCACCGCGCGCCACATCAACCAGCTGGAAAAGGCTGGCGTGAAAGAGCTGGACGTACCGCTGGAGTACGTGCTGGGTCGCACCACCGCCAAGGCGATCGTGCACCCTGCCACCGGCGAGATCATCGCCGAGTGCAACACCGAGCTGACCACCGACCTGCTGGTGAAGATCGCCAAGGCCCAGGTTGTCCGCGTCGAGACCCTGTACACCAACGACATCGACTGCGGTCCGTTCATCTCGGATACCCTGAAGATCGACACCACCAGCAACCAACTGGAAGCGCTGGTCGAGATCTACCGCATGATGCGTCCAGGCGAGCCGCCAACCAAGGATGCCGCCGAGACCCTGTTCAACAACCTGTTCTTCAGCGCCGAGCGTTACGACCTGTCGGCCGTTGGTCGCATGAAGTTCAACCGTCGTATCGGTCGCACCGAGATCGAAGGTTCGGGCGTGCTGAGCAAGGAAGACATCGTCGAGGTCCTCAAGACCCTGGTCGATATCCGTAACGGCAAGGGCATCGTCGACGACATCGACCACCTCGGTAACCGTCGCGTCCGTTGTGTCGGCGAGATGGCCGAGAACCAGTTCCGCGTTGGCCTGGTGCGCGTAGAGCGTGCGGTCAAAGAGCGCCTGTCGATGGCTGAAAGCGAAGGCCTGATGCCGCAGGACCTGATCAACGCCAAGCCGGTAGCGGCGGCGGTGAAGGAGTTCTTCGGTTCGAGCCAGCTCTCGCAGTTCATGGACCAGAACAACCCGCTCTCCGAGATCACCCACAAGCGCCGCGTCTCCGCACTCGGCCCGGGTGGTCTGACCCGTGAGCGCGCCGGCTTCGAAGTCCGTGACGTACACCCGACCCACTACGGCCGCGTGTGCCCGATCGAGACCCCTGAAGGTCCGAACATCGGTCTGATCAACTCCCTGGCGGCCTATGCCCGCACCAACCAGTACGGCTTCCTGGAAAGCCCGTACCGCGTGGTGAAGGAAGGCGTTGTCAGCGACGACATCGTGTTCCTGTCGGCCATCGAAGAAGCCGATCACGTCATCGCCCAGGCTTCGGCCGCGATGAACGAGAAGAAGCAGCTGGTCGATGAGCTGGTAGCCGTTCGTCACCTGAACGAATTCACCGTCAAGGCGCCGGAAGACGTCACCCTGATGGACGTTTCGCCGAAGCAGGTAGTCTCGGTCGCAGCGTCGCTGATTCCGTTCCTCGAGCACGACGACGCCAACCGTGCGTTGATGGGTTCGAACATGCAGCGTCAGGCTGTACCGACCCTGCGTGCCGACAAGCCGTTGGTAGGTACCGGCATGGAGCGCAACGTCGCCCGTGACTCCGGTGTTTGCGTGGTTGCTCGCCGCGGTGGTGTGATCGACTCGGTCGACGCCAGCCGTATCGTTGTCCGCGTTGCCGACGACGAAGTGGAAACCGGCGAAGCAGGTGTGGATATCTACAACCTGACCAAGTACACCCGTTCGAACCAGAACACCTGCATCAACCAGCGTCCGCTGGTGAGCAAGGGTGACAAGGTTCAGCGTGGCGACATCATGGCCGACGGCCCGTCCACCGACATGGGTGAACTGGCACTGGGTCAGAACATGCGCATCGCGTTCATGGCGTGGAACGGCTTCAACTTCGAAGACTCCATCTGCCTGTCCGAGCGTGTGGTCCAGGAAGACCGCTTCACCACGATCCACATCCAGGAACTGACCTGTGTGGCGCGTGACACCAAGCTTGGCCCAGAGGAAATCACCGCGGACATCCCGAACGTGGGTGAGGCTGCGCTGAACAAGCTGGACGAAGCCGGTATCGTCTACGTGGGTGCCGAAGTCGGCGCTGGCGATATCCTGGTCGGCAAGGTAACGCCAAAAGGCGAAACCCAGCTGACGCCGGAAGAAAAACTGCTGCGCGCAATCTTCGGTGAGAAGGCCAGCGACGTCAAAGACACCTCCCTGCGCGTGCCGACCGGCACCAAGGGCACCGTCATCGACGTCCAGGTCTTCACCCGCGATGGCGTCGAGCGCGACAGCCGCGCCCTGGCCATCGAGAAGATGCAGCTGGACGAAATCCGCAAGGACCTCAACGAAGAGTTCCGCATCGTCGAAGGCGCGACCTTCGAGCGTCTGCGTTCTGCCCTGAACGGCCAGGTGGTCGACGGTGGCGCGGGCCTGAAGAAAGGCACCGTGATCACCGATGACGTCCTGAACGGTCTGGAGCACGGCCAGTGGTTCAAACTGCGCATGGCCGAAGATGCACTGAACGAGCAGCTGGAAAAGGCCCAGCAGTACATCGTCGATCGCCGTCGCCTGCTGGACGACAAGTTCGAAGACAAGAAGCGCAAGCTGCAGCAGGGCGATGACCTGGCTCCAGGCGTACTGAAGATCGTCAAGGTCTACCTGGCAATCCGCCGTCGCATCCAGCCGGGTGACAAGATGGCCGGTCGTCACGGTAACAAGGGTGTCGTCTCGGTAATCATGCCGGTCGAAGACATGCCGCACGACGCCAACGGTACTCCGGTCGACGTCGTACTGAACCCGCTGGGCGTACCTTCGCGTATGAACGTCGGTCAGATTCTCGAAACCCACCTGGGCCTCGCGGCCAAGGGTCTGGGCGAGAAGATCGACCGCATGATCGAAGAGCAGCGTAAAGCCGCTGAACTGCGTACCTTCCTCACCGAGATCTACAACGAAATCGGTGGGCGTCAGGAGAACTTGGAAGAGTTCACCGACGAAGAGATCCTCGCCCTGGCGAACAACCTGAAGAAAGGCGTGCCTATGGCTACTCCGGTCTTCGACGGTGCCAAGGAGCGTGAGATCAAGGCCATGCTGAAACTGGCAGACCTGCCGGAAAGCGGCCAGATGGTGCTGTTCGATGGCCGTACCGGCAATAAGTTCGAGCGTCCTGTGACCGTGGGTTACATGTACATGCTCAAGCTGAACCACTTGGTGGACGACAAGATGCACGCGCGTTCCACTGGTTCCTACAGCCTGGTTACCCAGCAGCCGCTGGGTGGTAAGGCGCAGTTCGGTGGTCAGCGTTTCGGGGAGATGGAAGTGTGGGCGCTGGAAGCATACGGCGCGGCATACACCCTGCAAGAAATGCTCACAGTGAAGTCGGACGACGTGAACGGCCGTACCAAGATGTACAAGAACATCGTGGATGGCGATCACCGTATGGAGCCGGGCATGCCCGAGTCCTTCAACGTGTTGATCAAAGAGATCCGTTCGCTCGGTATCGATATCGATCTGGAAACCGAATAACACGTGACGCGAAGGGGAGTGGGCAGGTAATGCCCGCTCCCTGCTCCGCCAGGAGGAAAGGCCTTGAAAGACCTACTGAATTTGCTGAAAAACCAGGGTCAAGTCGAAGAGTTCGACGCCATCCGCATCGGTCTGGCGTCGCCTGAAATGATCCGTTCGTGGTCGTTCGGTGAAGTTAAGAAGCCGGAAACCATCAACTACCGTACGTTCAAGCCTGAGCGTGACGGCCTGTTCTGCGCCAAGATCTTTGGCCCAGTCAAGGACTACGAGTGCCTGTGCGGTAAGTACAAGCGCCTGAAGCACCGTGGCGTGATCTGCGAGAAGTGCGGCGTTGAAGTCGCCCTGGCCAAGGTTCGTCGTGAGCGCATGGCGCACATCGAACTGGCTTCGCCGGTTGCCCACATCTGGTTCCTGAAGTCGCTGCCGTCCCGTATCGGCCTGCTGATGGACATGACCTTGCGTGATATCGAGCGCGTGCTCTATTTCGAGAGCTATGTCGTTATCGACCCGGGCATGACCACCCTCGAGAAGGGTCAGCTGCTCAACGACGAACAGTACTTCGAAGCGCTGGAAGAGTTCGGTGACGACTTCGACGCCCGCATGGGTGCCGAGGCTGTCCGCGAGCTGCTGCACGCTATCGACCTGGAGCACGAGATCGGCCGCCTGCGCGAAGAGATTCCGCAGACCAACTCGGAAACCAAGATCAAGAAGCTGTCCAAGCGCCTGAAGCTGATGGAAGCTTTCCAGGGCTCGGGCAACCTGCCTGAGTGGATGGTCCTGACCGTCCTGCCAGTACTGCCGCCGGACCTGCGTCCGCTGGTACCGCTGGATGGCGGCCGCTTCGCGACCTCCGACCTGAACGACCTGTATCGTCGGGTGATCAACCGTAACAACCGTCTGAAGCGCCTGCTCGATCTGTCGGCGCCGGACATCATCGTGCGCAACGAAAAGCGCATGCTGCAGGAAGCGGTCGACGCCCTGCTGGACAACGGCCGTCGCGGTCGCGCCATCACCGGCTCGAACAAGCGTCCGCTGAAGTCCCTGGCCGACATGATCAAAGGTAAGCAAGGTCGCTTCCGTCAGAACCTGCTCGGTAAGCGCGTGGACTACTCCGGCCGTTCGGTAATTACCGTTGGTCCGACCCTGCGTCTGCACCAGTGCGGTCTGCCGAAGAAGATGGCCCTTGAGCTGTTCAAGCCGTTCATTTTCGGCAAGCTGGAAATGCGTGGTCTGGCGACCACCATCAAGGCCGCCAAGAAGATGGTCGAGCGCGAGCTGCCAGAGGTGTGGGACGTCCTTGCCGAAGTGATTCGCGAACACCCCGTACTGCTCAACCGTGCACCGACCCTGCACCGTCTGGGTATCCAGGCCTTTGAACCGGTTCTGATCGAAGGCAAGGCTATTCAGCTGCACCCGCTGGTCTGCGCCGCGTACAACGCCGACTTCGACGGTGACCAGATGGCCGTTCACGTGCCGCTGACCCTGGAAGCCCAGCTCGAAGCGCGCGCGCTGATGATGTCGACCAACAACATCCTGTCGCCAGCCAACGGTGAGCCAATCATCGTTCCGTCGCAGGACGTTGTACTGGGTCTGTACTACATGACCCGTGAAGCCATCAATGCCAAGGGCGAAGGTCGCGTGTTCGCCGACCTGCAGGAAGTCGACCGCGTATTCCGCGCCGGCGAAGCGGCCCTGCACGCGAAAATCAAGGTCCGTATCAACGAGACCGTGAAAGAGCGCGACGGCTCCATCGTCAAGAACACCCGTATTGTCGACACCACTGTCGGCCGTGCGCTGCTGTTCCAGGTTGTGCCTGCCGGCCTGCCGTTCGACGTGGTCAACCAGTCGATGAAGAAAAAGGCGATCTCCAAGCTGATCAACCAGTGCTACCGCGTGGTTGGTCTGAAAGAGACCGTGATCTTCGCCGACCAGCTGATGTACACCGGTTTTGCTTATTCGACCATTTCCGGCGTTTCGATCGGCGTCAACGACTTCGTGATCCCGGACGAGAAAGCCCGCATCATCGGTACCGCCACCGACGAAGTGAAGGAAATCGAGAGCCAGTACGCCTCCGGCCTGGTTACCCAGGGCGAGAAGTACAACAAGGTCATCGACTTGTGGTCCAAGGCGAACGACGAAGTGTCCAAGGCGATGATGGCCAACCTCTCGAAAGAGAAGGTCGTCGACCGCGAGGGCAAGGAAGTCGAGCAAGAGTCCTTCAACTCGATGTACATGATGGCCGACTCCGGTGCGCGTGGTTCCGCTGCCCAGATTCGTCAGCTGGCCGGTATGCGTGGCCTGATGGCCAAGCCGGACGGCTCGATCATCGAGACGCCGATCACCGCGAACTTCCGTGAAGGTCTGAGCGTACTGCAGTACTTCATCTCGACCCACGGTGCTCGTAAGGGTCTGGCGGATACCGCACTGAAGACTGCTAACTCCGGTTACCTGACTCGTCGTCTGGTAGACGTGGCGCAGGATCTGGTGGTTACCGAGATCGACTGCGGCACCGACCAGGGCCTGCTGATGACCCCGCACATCGAGGGCGGTGACGTTGTCGAGCCGCTGGGTGAGCGTGTACTGGGTCGTGTCATCGCCCGTGACGTGTTCAAGCCAGGCACCGAGGACGTCATCGTTCCGGCCGGTACCCTGGTGGATGAGCAGTGGGTCGAGTTCATCGAGCTGAACAGCATCGATGAAGTGGTCGTGCGTTCGCCGATCAACTGCGAAACCCGCTACGGCATCTGCGCCAAGTGCTACGGTCGCGACCTGGCTCGCGGTCACCAGGTGAACATCGGTGAAGCTGTCGGCGTTATCGCTGCACAGTCGATCGGTGAGCCGGGTACCCAGCTGACCATGCGTACGTTCCACATCGGTGGTGCTGCAAGCCGTACCTCGGCTGCCGACAGCGTCCAGGTGAAGAACGGCGGTATGGTGCGTCTGCACAACCTGAAGCAGGTCGAGCGTGCCGACGGCAACCTGGTTGCCGTATCGCGTTCCGGCGAGCTGGCCATTGCCGATGAATTCGGTCGTGAGCGTGAGCGTTACAAGCTGCCTTACGGTGCGGTGATTTCGGTCAAGGAAGGTGAGAAGGTCGAAGCTGGCGCCATCGTCGCCAAGTGGGACCCGCACACCCACCCGATCGTTACCGAGCTCAAAGGTACCGTGACCTTCGTGGGCATGGAAGAAAACATCACCATCAAGCGCCAGACCGACGAACTGACCGGCCTGACCAACATTGAAGTGATGGACGTCAAGGATCGCCCTGCCGCCGGCAAGGAAATCCGTCCGGCGATCAAGATGGTCGACGCCAACGGCAAGGACCTGTACCTGCCAGGCACCGACGTGCCTGCCCAGTACTTCCTGCCGGCCAACGCCCTTGTCGGTGTGGCTGACGGTGCCCAGATCGGCGTCGGTGACGTTATCGCGCGTATCCCGCAAGAAACGTCGAAGACCCGTGACATCACCGGTGGTCTGCCACGCGTTGCCGACCTGTTCGAAGCGCGTCGTCCGAAAGAAGCCTCGATCCTGGCTGAAGTCAGTGGCACCATCGCGTTCGGTAAAGAGACCAAGGGCAAGCGTCGTCTGGTCATCACTCCGACCGACGGTAGCGATCCGTACGAAGAGCTGATTCCGAAGTGGCGCCACCTGAACGTCTTCGAAGGCGAACAGGTAAACCGCGGCGAAGTCATCTCCGACGGCCCGAGCGATCCGCACGACATCCTGCGTCTGCTGGGTGTGAGCGCGCTGGCGAAGTACATCGTCAACGAGATCCAGGACGTTTACCGTCTGCAAGGCGTGAAGATCAACGACAAGCACATCGAGACCATCCTGCGTCAGATGCTGCGCAAGGTCGAGATCTCCGAGTCGGGCGATTCCAGCTTCATCAAGGGCGACCAGATGGAACTGACTCAGGTACTGGTAGAGAACGAGCGTCTCGCCAGCGAAGACAAGTTCATCTCCAAGTTCACCCGTGTGCTGCTGGGTATCACCAAGGCCTCGCTGTCCACCGAATCGTTCATCTCGGCGGCTTCCTTCCAGGAAACCACCCGCGTACTGACCGAAGCGGCGGTAACCGGCAAGCGCGACTACCTGCGCGGCCTGAAAGAGAACGTGGTCGTGGGTCGCCTGATCCCGGCTGGTACTGGTCTGGCCTACCACAGCGAGCGCAAGCGTCGCCGTGATGCCGACAAGCCGCTGCGTGTGAGCGCCAGTGAGGTGGAAGCCGCACTGACCGAAGCGCTGAACTCCAGCGGTAACTAAGTGCAGGGCAGGGCCCCGGCAAGCCTCCAGCGATCATCGGCGACATGAATTGTTGCCGATGATCGGGCGAGGAGGGCCGGGGCCTCGTCTTGACTGGGTGCAAGATCCTCTTTAGACTTTTGTACCCTTAAATTTGGTGAGGCTCCGTCTCGCCAATTTTTGGCTTTCTTGCAAGACAATAGAGTCGCAAGACAATCAGTGGAGCTAGTAGATGGCAACTATCAACCAGCTGGTACGTCAGCCGCGTAAGCGTTCGGTCGAGAAGTCCGACGTTCCTGCGCTGCAGAACTGCCCGCAGCGTCGTGGCGTGTGCACCCGTGTGTACACCACCACGCCGAAAAAACCTAACTCGGCACTGCGTAAAGTATGCCGTGTGCGTCTGACCAACGGTTTCGAGGTTTCCTCGTACATCGGCGGTGAAGGCCACAACCTGCAAGAGCACAGCGTCGTCCTGATCCGTGGCGGCCGTGTAAAAGACTTGCCAGGTGTTCGTTACCACACCGTTCGCGGCTCTCTGGATACTTCGGGCGTCAAAGGCCGTAACCAGGGTCGTTCGAAGTACGGTACCAAGCGTCCGAAGTAATCGGTCGTTTGCAGACATCCATTTTTTTGAGTCGATAAGAGTAAGGTCGGGCAGGGGTCGAAGACCCACGTCCCGGGCTAACCTGAAGACCGTTTGAGGGCTTATCATGCCAAGACGTCGTGTAGCAGCAAAACGTGAGATCCTGGACGATCCGAAGTACGGATCCCAGATCCTCGCCAAGTTCATGAACCACGTGATGGAAAGCGGCAAGAAGGCCGTAGCCGAGCGCATCGTTTACGGTGCCCTGGATACCGTCAAAGCACGCAAGAACAGCGACCCCCTGGAAATCTTCGAGAAAGCTCTCGACGCCATCGCTCCGCTGGTCGAAGTAAAGTCCCGCCGTGTCGGCGGTGCCACTTACCAGGTTCCGGTTGAAGTTCGTCCGTCCCGTCGTAACGCTCTGGCAATGCGCTGGCTCGTAGACTACGCCCGCAAGCGCGGCGAGAAGTCGATGGCTCTGCGCCTGGCTGGCGAGCTGCTGGATGCTGCTGAAGGCAAGGGTGCTGCAGTCAAGAAGCGTGAAGACGTTCACCGTATGGCTGAAGCCAACAAAGCGTTCTCGCACTACCGCTTCTAATTCAAGCATCAATCATTTTGCGAGGGCTTTATGGCTCGTACTACAGCAATTAACCGCTACCGTAACATCGGTATCTGCGCGCACGTTGACGCGGGCAAGACTACCACTACCGAGCGGATCCTGTTCTACACAGGTCTGAGCCACAAGATGGGCGAGGTGCATGACGGCGCCGCGACCACCGACTGGATGGTGCAGGAGCAGGAGCGCGGTATCACCATTACCTCCGCTGCCGTTACCACCTTCTGGAAAGGTTCCCGTGGTCAGTACGACAACTACCGCGTAAACGTCATCGATACCCCCGGCCACGTTGACTTCACCATTGAAGTAGAGCGTTCGCTGCGTGTGCTCGACGGCGCGGTCGTTGTGTTCTGCGGTACCTCCGGCGTTGAGCCACAGTCCGAAACCGTATGGCGTCAAGCCAACAAGTACGGCGTTCCACGTGTTGTCTACGTGAACAAGATGGACCGTGCTGGTGCCAACTTCCTGCGCGTTGTCGGCCAGATCAAGAACCGCCTGGGTCACACCCCGGTCCCGGTCCAGCTGGCTATCGGTGCAGAAGACGACTTCCAGGGTCAGGTTGACCTGATCAAGATGAAAGCCATCTACTGGAACGACGACGACAAAGGTACTACCTACCGTGAGGAAGAGATTCCTGCCGAGCTGGTGGACCTGGCCAACGAATGGCGCAACAACATGGTCGAGGCTGCTGCCGAGGCCAACGAAGAGCTGATGAACAA
Organism: Pseudomonas sp. P106(2024); assembly: GCF_057480815.1. Classification (NCBI taxonomy): domain Bacteria; kingdom Pseudomonadati; phylum Pseudomonadota; class Gammaproteobacteria; order Pseudomonadales; family Pseudomonadaceae; genus Pseudomonas; species Pseudomonas sp. P106(2024). The sequence goes on from NZ_JBLIYU010000030.1 coordinate 14,049, forward strand.
GTACCTTGAAGAAGGTGACCTGTCCGTCGAAGACATCAAGGCTGGTCTGCGCGCCCGTACCCTGGCGAGCGAGATCGTTCCTGCTGTCTGCGGTTCCTCGTTCAAGAACAAGGGCGTTCCCCTGGTTCTCGACGCCGTTATCGACTTCCTGCCCGCTCCGACCGAAATCCCGGCGATCAAGGGTATCCACCCTGACCTGATCGACGTGCCGAAGGATGAAGTCACTCCAGAGCAGTACGATGAGCGTCCTGCTGACGACAACGAGCCGTTCTCGGCCCTGGCGTTCAAGATTGCCACCGACCCGTTCGTGGGTACTCTGACCTTCGTTCGCGTCTACTCGGGCTTCCTGACCTCCGGTGACTCCGTCATCAACTCGGTCAAGGGCAAGAAAGAGCGCGTTGGTCGTATGGTTCAGATGCACGCCAACCAGCGTGAAGAGATCAAAGAAGTACGCGCTGGTGACATCGCTGCTCTGATCGGCATGAAGGACGTCACCACTGGTGACACCCTGTGCAACGCCGACAAGCCGATCATCCTCGAGCGTATGGACTTCCCTGAGCCGGTAATTTCGCTCTCCGTAGAGCCGAAAACCAAGGCTGACCAGGAGAAGATGGGTATCGCACTGGGCAAGCTGGCTCAGGAAGACCCGTCGTTCCGCGTCAAGACCGACGAAGAAACCGGCCAGACCATCATCTCCGGTATGGGTGAGCTGCACCTGGACATCCTCGTTGACCGCATGAAGCGCGAGTTCAACGTCGAGTGCAACGTCGGCAAGCCGCAGGTTTCCTACCGCGAGAAGATCACCAAGTCCAACGTCGAGATCGAAGGCAAGTTCGTTCGTCAGTCGGGTGGTCGTGGTCAGTTCGGTCACTGCTGGATCCGTTTCTCGGAGCCGGACGTCGACGAGAAGGGCAACATCACCGAAGGTCTGGTGTTCACCAGCGAAGTCGTTGGTGGTGTGATTCCTAAGGAATTCATCGCCCCGATCCAGAAGGGTATCGAAGAGCAGATGAAAAACGGCGTTGTTGCCGGCTATCCGCTGCTCGGCCTGAAGGCTACCGTATTCGACGGTTCGTACCACGATGTCGACTCCAACGAAATGGCGTTCAAGATCGCCGCTTCGATGGCGACCAAGCAACTGGCCCAGAAGGGCGGTGGCGTGGTCCTTGAGCCGATCATGAAGGTCGAAGTTGTAACCCCGGAAGACTACCTGGGTGACGTGATGGGTGACCTGAGCCGTCGTCGCGGGATGATCCAGGGTAATGAAGACTCGGTGTCCGGCAAGGTAATCACTGCTGAGGTACCGCTCGGAGAGATGTTCGGTTACGCAACCGACGTTCGTTCCATGTCTCAGGGTCGCGCAAGCTACTCCATGGAATTCTCCAAATACGCCGAAGCTCCGTCGAACATCGTCGAAGCACTCGTTAAAAAACAAGGCTAATCCCCTTTAGGCAAGAGGTTCACTGTCGTGGCTAAAGAAAAATTTGATCGTTCCCTTCCCCACGTTAACGTCGGCACCATCGGCCACGTTGACCACGGTAAGACCACTCTGACCGCAGCGCTGACCCGCGTCTGCTCCGAAGTTTTCGGTTCGGCCGTTGTTGAGTTCGACAAGATCGACTCGGCTCCGGAAGAAAAAGCGCGCGGTATCACCATCAACACCGCTCACGTCGAGTACAACTCGAACATTCGTCACTACGCTCACGTTGACTGCCCAGGTCACGCTGACTACGTGAAGAACATGATCACCGGTGCTGCCCAGATGGACGGCGCGATCCTGGTTTGCTCGGCCGCCGATGGTCCGATGCCACAAACCCGTGAGCACATCCTGCTGTCCCGTCAGGTAGGCGTTCCGTACATCGTGGTCTTCCTGAACAAGGCTGACCTGGTAGACGACGCTGAGCTGCTGGAACTGGTCGAGATGGAAGTTCGCGACCTGCTGTCC
>NZ_JBLIYU010000031.1:0-15040 GCF_057480815.1 Pseudomonas sp. P106(2024)
TCTTGAATTCTTCAGGGTAACGCTGACGACTCATGGCACCTCCTATTTGGGCCTCATTATGAGGCTTGGAGGTGTCTACGAAACCAGGGGCGATTCAGTGTGAATGTCCATGAGAATGCGATTGCAGCCCTTGCAAACCCTCGATACCAATGCTGAGGGAATAGCTTCGGCAATCGAACGGCTTCGAGCATGACGGCTTTGGGGCATATTTCAAAACTCCCTTCGCTGACAGCAAGGTGGCATGTCAGTAGCCCTTAACACCGACCGCGTCTTTGCGGAAAATGACTCGATCTATTAGTTAGCCAGCCAAACTGCATGATGGATGGCTTGGGCATTTGGCTTCACAATTTTCGTACCGTAGGACTGGAATGGAATCGCGCTAACTCCTCATGATCGCACGGCAGGGGAACTTACCCACCTACTCACCGAGCACTCGGAGGGAACGGATCAGCATTAGCCAATTTGAAGACGGCCCCCCTCCATATGTCCTTCTCCGGAGCAGGGGCGTCTAAAGCTTTACTGAAGCACCTACGTCAACTTGTTCGGATCGCCTTGTACGCCAAAGGAGGCCCAATCCGACACCTCGGATACGATGATTCCATCATCACTGTCGATGAACTGCCTGAAGTGATCTCGCAACCCCCCGGCATTAGTCTCGAAACGGTTGAAGCACCAGAGCGATTCAAGGACACGGATGGCCTTGAAGCGAGCGAGCTCATCGTAAAGAGCTTGGTAGTTTTTCTGCTTCCGCAGGTCGTATTCCATAAAGTAGAGAGCCATGGCCAATACCTCCTGGTTAACGCTGATTGTCTGATTGAGAGAGGACAGAGCCCGCAAGGCTCTTGGTTGTCTCGCTATATTTCTCAGACTGGAGTACCTGCGAGGCTTTGGTCTCCATAGCCTTGCCCGTTTCCTTGCTCGAAGACGACTGTGACAGCACAGAAGCCGCAAGGCTCTTTGCAATAGCCGATGCGTTCGGATCGCGGAGGGTTTCAGAGGCTAAAGTCGCAGCCTTCGTGGATGATTTTTTGGTGTTCATAGGGTCGAATCTCTTCGGTTGGAATGGCTTGTTAGCCACCACAGAGAGACCACCGCCCAGCAGCCAGCGGTTGACGGAATCGTCAATCTTTGGCCCAATGCAGTCCCCCCTGGGGCTTATGGTTACTACTGTCAGCTTCAGATGGTGCGGGTGATTGCGTCTCGGTCTCCTACAACTTTGAACGCAATCACTCGCAGACTCTTCTTCCTACCTCGTTCGAGGTCAGTAGCGGGCACGAACACTACATGTAGTGCCTATCGCGTGCCTGGAATACAAGATAATGCGATCTCGGGGGCTTTGCAAGGTGAGCGCCTGTGGATAACTTGTGGGTACTTTGTGAGTGATCCGTGGGTATTCGCTGTAGCCCTTGTCTCAAGCGGTTTGCACTATTTTTTTCTCGGTGGCTGCACCCAGGCAGAATTTTTCGGGCCCGAACGCTAGCACAAAAAAACTATTCCTCACGAAGCACACTTCCCCTCCTCCCACATCACATTTCAGCTCCCGCAGTAAGTACGCTCACCAATGTGCAAGGCCAAATCGCCTGTTGGAGATGAGGGAAAAAGGCCCTTCAGCAGTTCTGCGATTATTTCAATCGGAACACCACTGCCGTAGGTATCAAAAGTAATGGTTCCCGATGCATGACCCATAACAGCTTGGGCGTGAGTCGTTGAAACCCCTTTGGCTTGCATCAGTGACGCCAATGAATGGCGTAACGAGTGGAAGACCAAGCCACGTTCATATGCCTCGCCCAAAGCTGCTGGGATAGCTTGCTGGTTAACCCACTCACCCGACGGTCTATAGGCCATCTGGGCAAGCGGTTCATTACCACTGAGCTGGGCCATATCGACGTACCTCAGAAACGCAGCGAGGTCGAACCCATAGGCTCCATCCGTAAGTGGTATGAGTCGCTCGCTCTGTTTGTTCTTAATTGACTTACCTGCCCCTGCTTCGTTGATATGAATCGCAACAAGGCCAGATTTTACTGTTAGAACGTCCCCCGTAGTCAGCTGGCACACCTCCTTCAGTCTCCCACCAGTAATGATGCCCAGGCTGAGCAACCAATGCTTCCACGATTGCTCTGGAAGGCCGTTCGCATAATCCATCAGCTTGCTTACCTGTGCCTGGGAAAATGCCTTACGGGTCGATTCAATGCCCTTCGTCAGCTTCAACTTCCTGTCGTAGGTCTTGCTCAGGTGCCCATTCTCGACGGCCCAGGCAAACACAGCTGAAAGCTTCACAATCAGCTTGTTAACTGTCGAAGGCATCCGACCATCTAACAAGCGCTCTCGGAATTCCACCAGGTCTGCCCTGGAATGGTTTCTCAAATCCAACCCCTCCAGATGCTCAGCGATGACCTTGTGGCATAGATTCGTCTCTTTCAAGGTCGTGGGCTTCTGGTCCACACCACGATCAGCCATATAGAGCTGCGAGAGCACCTCAAAGGTCAGAGGGGTAGACACCGGTTCTGTTACGGCATTCATTCCCTCACAGCGCGGTGCCTGCACCAGCGAAGGGGCCCCCCCAAGGTACCGATACAAGCCCCCCCAATGGCGTAGTGGATGGTCATACGCAGAAACAAGCGTACTGCTCACCAACTTCAGTAGATGATCGCGCAGCTCATTCCATGACGAGTCAGGATGATCCAAGTGGAACTCTTGAAGTGATGACATGAGGCGACCAGAAACCTGCATGGCCGTTCTGCGATCTGTGGTCTTCAGAGAAACTGACACCGCCCTGCTCACGCTGCCAGTCACGCGAAGGCGTAAGTAGTAGATACCGTGTCGCCGGTAATGGTAGGGGCTCGCCAACCGGCAAAGTGGCCTCAAGGGCAGCGTGCAGTTTGTGACAGCACTTGTGACAGGGTGTTCCTGTGGAAAGATGTTCATGTTGGTTAAGCCCTTGTAATCACTGGGTTAACCCTTTCTCTCTTTGTCGTTCTGGATGTACTGCCGGGAGGATCTGCGCAAGCTCAAGCGGATCACCCTGTTGTGGGATTACATCCGCGAGGTGACCGAGGCCAATGCGCCGTTGCTGATGGGCGAAACCCGCGAGATGAAATTCGCCCAGGGTTGAACTTGAGGGCCATCGCGGGGCAAGCCCGCTCCCACGCAGGTATTGGCAATTCAACGTGGGAGCGGGCTTGCCCCGCGATGGATGGCATGCAGCACTCAGTCCGACGCCACCACGATCGACACCCGCCGATTCTCCATGCGCCCTGCCGCGGTGCGGTTGTCCGCCACCGGCTGGCTGCTGCCCATGCCGCGGGTCTGGATGTTCTGCGGCTGCATGCCGATGCCGATCAACGCCTTGGCCACGCTCTGGGCACGGCGTTCGGAGAGCTGCTGGTTGTAGGCGGCCTTGCCCGAGGCGTCGGCATGGCCATCGATGCGCACACGCTGGATATCCACCGACAGCAGCGCCTTGCCGATACGCTCGACGATCGACTCGCTGGCGCTGTTGAGGCTGTCCAGGTCACTGCCGAACAGCACCTTGCCGGACAGGTCGAACGCCCAACCCTCGTCGGTCGGGGCGAAGCCCTCGCGCTTGAGCACGGCGACCTGCTCGGGGGTCAGCCCCTTGGGCGGCACGCTCTGGCAGCCGGCCAGAGCCAGTAGCGCCAGCAGCAGGGTGATTAACGGGAAACGCAGCACGGAAAAACGCTTGGTCACGGTTCAGCTCCTGTTCTTTGCATCAGTGGCGCAGCGTTCCGTCTGCGCCACTTGCCAATGGCCACGGCGATTGCGCTTGGCCTGGTACATCGCCGCATCGGCGGCATTGAGCAGACTGGCCGGGTCACGGCCATCGTCCGGGTAATAGGCGATACCGACGCTCAGCGAGGTGGTCAGGCTGGTGCCATCCTCAAGCTGCACCGGCAGCTTCATGCTGGCGACAATCTTCTCGGCGATGCGCTGGGCATCCTCGCGCGAGTGCAGCGGGGTCAGCAGCACGGCAAACTCGTCGCCGCCCAGGCGCGCCACCAGGTCATGCTCGCGCAGTTGCGCACGCACGCGGCTGGCCACGCTGATCAGCACTTCGTCCCCCACCGCATGGCCGAGGCTGTCGTTGATCTGCTTGAAGTGGTCGCTGTCGAGGAACAACAGCGCCAGATGGTCTTCGGTACGTGCGGCATTGCGCAGGCTGCGGCTCAGCCGCCCTTCGAAGAACGCGCGGTTGGGCAGGCCAGTGAGGCTGTCATGGCTGGCCTGGTGGGCGAGGCTTTCGTTCTCGCTCTGCAAATGGCTCTGCCAGACCTCCAGCTCATCGAGCAGGGCATTGAAGTCATTGCCCAGCTCGTTGAGCTCGGCGATCTGGGTCTGCGGCACCCGCCGGTCGAAACTGCGCTCGCGCCGCGCGGCGTGGGCAACGCTGGCCAGGTTACGCAAGGGGCGGATGATATCGCCGAACAGGCGTCGCGACAGGTACAGCGCCAGCACCGCGCTGAGCACCGTGCACACCAGAATGCCCACCAGCCCGCTGAGCAGGAAGCGCACCAGGCTGCCACCCTGCCCGGTCAGCTCGATATGGCCGACCCGCTGGCCCATGTGCTGCACCGGCATGTTGATCGGTTCCTCCAGCAGGCTGCGCGCCACCTGGGACTGCAACTGCGCCATTACCCCCTGCTCGTCGCGTTGCCAGTGGGCGAGCAGGTCGCCATCGTTGTCGTACACCTTGGCGTCGGCCACTTCTTCGGTGGACGCGATCAGCGCCAGGGCCTCGTTGGCCGCGGCACTGTCGTCGAAGACCACGGCGGCCTCGACGGTGTAGTTGATGGAGCGGGCGATCAGGTGCAGGTTGTGGTTGGCATAGACGCGCAGCGCCGCCACCCCGAGCAGGGTCACCAGCACCCCGGCCAGGCCCGCGGCCAGCAAGGCCACGCTCAGGTGTCCCCGCCCGAGCACGGCGCGCAGGGTCGGCCGGCTGAAGCGCCTGGCTGAACGTTTCATGGCTGCCCCGCCCGCCGTCGCGACAATTGCAGCACGCTAGGGTGAATGCGCACGCCACTGCGTGCCACTGAGTCGAGGTTGACGTCGAACGCCACCTGCTGATCGCCGACCCGCAGGCAGAACAGGCTACCCACCGTGCACGGATCGTCGGCCTCGCTGATGCTCAGCACCGGGTGGCCGTTGATCCGCTGGAACAATCGCTCACGTTGCTGTTTGTCGAGCGTGCCGAGGTAGATGGCGTCGCAGGCACTGGCCACGCTCGGATCGTCGGCGAGCAGGCGGCGCACCTGCAGGGGTTGCCCGGACTGCTGCAGGTTGCCCTTGATCAGGTCGTCGGCGTATTCGGTCGGGCCGACCAGGCACAGGCGCAAGGGATTGGGGTCGGCAGGCCAGCGGGCGTAGCTGAGGATGCCCAGCACGACCTGGGTCACGGCCTTGGCCCGTAGCTTCACCTGCGCCTGCGATACGGCATTGTCCGCCCAGGCGGGCGCGCCGTTCGACAACAGCATGGCCATCAGCAACGAGAGCGCACAGCCCTTCACGCGTCCCAGGGCCGAGACAGCCACTGTCATGGGGGGAAATCTCACAAAATGTTTGCGGATAATGCCGCAACGATAGCATATCGGCGGCAAACTCCAGAGTCAGACTTGCTCCAGCATCAACCCCGAGACCCGCCGGACCTTGCGCCCCACCGCCTCCTCGAACACCCCGGCGCGCGGCTCGATGAGGCTGAAGCAATGCTTGGCGCGGGTGATGCCGGTGTACACCAGTTCCTTGGTCAGCACCGGGTTCAGCGCGTCGGGCAGCACCAGCGCGGTATGGCTGAATTCCGAGCCCTGGGACTTGTGCACGGTCATGGCGAACACCGTTTCCACCTCGCTGAGACGGCTGGGCAGTACGAAACGCACCCCACCGCTGCCATCGTTGCGCGGAAAAGCCACGCGCAGCAGCGCCTCGCCCTGCTCGTCCGGCAGGCGCAGGGCGATGCCGATATCGCCGTTCATCAGGCCGAGGCCATAGTCGTTGCGGGTGACCAGTACCGGACGCCCCTCGTACCAGGGTTGCTGGCTGTCGATCAGCCCGGCGTTGTGCAGCACCCGGGCGACCCGCTCGTTGAGGCCTTCGACGCCCCAGGCGCCCTTGCGCACGGCACAGAGCAACTGGAACGCCTCGAAGCTCTGCAGCACCTCGGCCGCCCAGCGCTCCCAGCGCGGATCATCGCCTGGCGCGCCTGGCGGCGGGCGCAGGCGTCCGATGGTTCGCAGGTAGCCGCGATACCCTTGTGGCCCCTCGGGGCCTTGGTTGAGGCCATCGAGCAGCAGGCGGTCGAAGCGTTTGTCGTGCTCGCCGCCCAGGGTCAGGCAATGGACATCCGCCGGTCGGGTCGCCAGCAGCGCTCGCGCCTCCAGGGCTTGCTGGCGATTGACCAGGCGCGCCAACTGGCCGATGCCGCTGCCTTCGCCGAAACGCCGCGAGTGGCGCAGCATCACGATCTGCTGGGCCAACGGATTGCGCTGGCCGTCGCCCGGCCTCAGGCCGATGTCGGCGAGCGACTGTCCGCCCACCTGCTCCAGCCAGGCCAGGGTCTGCGGCCAGTAGCCGCCATCCTCGGCGTCGCGGCACAGGTCGCCCAGCACCGCGCCGGCCTCCACCGAAGCGAGCTGGTCCTTGTCGCCCAGCAGCACCAGCCGCGCATTGGCCGGCAGGGCATCGAGCAGGTTGGCCATCATCTCCAGGTCGATCATCGAGGCTTCGTCGACTACCAGCACATCCAGGGGCAACGGGTTGCCGGCATGATGGCGGAAGTGCCGCGAACCCGGGCGGCTGCCCAGCAGGCGGTGCACGGTGCTGACCTCGGTGGGGATCTGCGCCCGCACCGCGCCATCCACCTGCAAGCGCTCCACCTGCTGGCCGATGGACTCGGTGAGGCGCGCCGCGGCCTTGCCGGTCGGCGCCGCCAGGCGGATGCGCAGCGGCCGGCCTTGTTCGACCGCAGGCCCCTGCAACAGCGCCAGCAGGCGTACCACGGTGGTGGTCTTGCCGGTCCCGGGCCCGCCGGTGATGACACTGAAGCCGGCACGAGTGGCCAGGGCGCAGGCCAGTTTCTGCCAATCCACCTCGCCTGCGCTCGAGCCACCTTCGAACAGTTGCGACAGACGTAGTGCCAGATCGGCCGGCTGAGGCTGAAGGCGCGCCAGGCGCTCATGCAGGGCATTGTCGATGCGCCGCTCGTAGGTCCAGTAGCGGCGCAGGTACAGGCGCTCGCCGCTGACCACCAGTGGCCTGGCACGCTGCTCGACGGTATCGCCTGCGGCAACCAGGGGACTCTCGGCGATCCGTTGCAACCAAGTGCCCAGCTCGAGGCTGGCCAGCAGCTGCGAAGGCAGCAGCAACGGCCCGGCCAGGGCATCGCCTTCCGGTGGCAGGGACAGGGCGAAGTCCGGCTCGGCGAGGGTCTGTTGCAGGTCGAGGCAGACATGGCCATGACCCAGCTGGTGGCTGGCCAAGGCGGCGGCCAGCAGCACCAGCGGATCGCTGCCCGGCGCCCGCTCCTCGAGGAAACTCACGAAAGCTCGGTCCAAAGCCCGCAGCCAGCCGCGCTCGACCCAGCGATCGAGCAATGCCAGCAAGTCCTGGCTGTGGCGCAGCGGCGCCAGGGCGCTCAGGTGCTCGGCCTGCAAGGGCGTGGGCAGCAGGTCGTCGAGGTTGCGGCTCATGGCGTGGCTCCGGCAAACAGGTCCTGTTGGGCGGGTTCTTGCTCCCCCCGGAACATCGCGTCGAGCTGTTCGATCAGCGCCCGGGGAGGCCGCGCATGATACAGCCCGTGGCCGGCCGAGGTGACCCCACGCAGGAAGATGAACACGGCACCGCCGACATGCCGGTCGTAGTCGTAGTCGGGCAGGCGCGCGCGCAGCTGGCGATGCAGGGCCAGCAGGTAGAGCACGTACTGCAGGTCGTAACGGTGCTCGAGGATTGCCTGCTCCATGGCCAGGGCGCCGTAGGCCTCGGCGTCGGGGCCGAGCCAGTTGGACTTGTAGTCGGCCACGTAGTAGCGCCCGTCGAGTTCGAAGGCCAGGTCGATGAAGCCCTTGAACATGCCGTTGAGCACGGTCGGCTGGGCGGCCGCCCGCGTCATTCCAACGTGGGTGTGGCGCGCCACCAGATGGTCGAGGCGCACCGCGTCGACCTGATGGCTGGCGAACCAGAACTCCATTTCGACCTGGTAGCGCTCGAGGCCTGCGAGGGTCAAGGTGGCCCCTTGCAACGGCATGGGCTGGACCAGCAGTTGCTGCAGCCATTGGGTCAGCGTGGGAATCCAGCCTGTCCAGTCGCGTCGGTTGCAGCGCTGGCCCACGGTGCGTTCGATCACCGGCCCTTGGGCGGCGACCTCGGCGAACCCTTCGCGCCCCGCCCATTCGAGCAGGCCGTGGAGGAAAGTGCCCGGATTCGGCCCACGGGGGAAGCGGTGGATATCGCCCGCCTCGGCCGGCACCTCACGCAGCGACTGGCTGTCCAGCACCTCGTCGTCCAGCAATTGCTGGGCCTGGGAGCTGTCGGCGACCAGGGTCTGGTCGCCCACCCGCAAGGCACTGTACGAGGCGATCCACCAGTGTTCCGCAGCGGCCCGACGAGGCTTGCGCGGCGGCAGCAGCTCGCGCTGGCTGTCCGGCGTGCGGTAGCACAGGGCCTGTACCTCAGGCAGCGGACCATGGGTGATGGCCGGATTACCGGCCGCCAGGGTGGCGAGCCATTCGCCCAGCTGGCTGGAAGCCGCCAACGACAGGCCGCCACCCAGCAGGTAGCCCAAGGCCGAACGATGCAACTGCGAACTGCGCTGGGTGCCGCGCTTGAGGTCGGCAACGCCCAGCCAGCAGGCATGCTGGGCACGGGTCAGGGCGACGTAGAGCAGACGCAGATCCTCGGCCAGGCGTTCGTCGTCGGCGCGCTCGATCTGCTCGGCATTCGGGGTCAAGGTCAGGTGCGCCACGCCCTGGTCGTCGTGCCAGCCCAGGGGCAGGCGCTGGCCATCCACCGGCTTGCTGGTGCAGATGAACGGCAGGTACACCAAGGGGTATTCCAGACCCTTGGACTTGTGGATGGTCACCACCTTGACCAGTTGCTCGTCGCTTTCCAGGCGCAGGATCTGCTCTTCTCCGGCTTGCCCTGCGTTGGCCAGGTGCTCGGTGAGATGACGGATCAGCGCCTGCTCGCCATCCAGCTCACCCGCGGCCTGCTGCAGCAGTTCAGCCAGGTGCAGCAGGTTGGTCAGCACCCGCTCGCCGTCGCTGCGGCCCATCAGCGCCCGCGGCAGCTGGAAGTCGTGCAGCAGGCGCCGCAGCATCGGCAGCACGCCCTGGCGTTGCCAGATGTCGCGGTAGCGGCGAAAACGCATAACCCAGTTTTCCCAGACCCGCTCATCCTGGTTCAGGCGCTCCAGTTCGATAAGCGGCAGGTCGAGGGTCAGGCTGGCCAGAGCGGCCTTGAGCATGCGCTCCGAGTCCGGCTCGGCGCAGGCCTTGAGCCAGGCCAGCAGGTCATGGGCCTCCTGGGCGGCGAACACCGAATCCTTGTCCGACAGGTATACGCTGCGCACATCGCGAGCCGCCAACTCGGCGCGGACCAGCTGGGCCTCGCGACCGTCGCGCACCAGGATGGCGATATCGGAAGGCAAGCAGGGTCGCAGCTTGCCGGCGGCATCGGCGAAACCGCTGATGCCTTGCTGACCACCTTCGAGCAGCTCGACGATATGGCTGGCGCAACTGGCCGCCAGTTGCTGGCGATACGTTGTGCTGGACACCGGCTCGTCGCTCTCCAGCTGCCAGCAATGCAGGGCCGCGCTGGGCTGCCCGGCGATCAGCAGTTGCTCGCCACGACCCTTGGCGAGCACTTCGACGAAGGGCAGCGGGTTGTCGCCCTGGGCACGGAACAGGAAGGCGCCACGGCCCTCGGCGCGTTCCTCGGCCTGCAGGAACACCCGGTTGACCGCCGCGACCATGGCCTGGCTGGAGCGGTAGTTGGTGTCCAGGCTGTGCAGGCGCCCGGCGGTGGCACGGCGCGCGGCCAGGTAGGTGAAGATGTCGGCGCCACGGAAGGCATAGATCGCCTGCTTGGGGTCGCCGATCATGAACAAGCCGGTGTCCGGGTTGTTCTCGGTGATGCGGTAGATGCGCTCGAAGATCCCGTACTGGACGGGGTCGGTGTCCTGGAACTCGTCGATCAACGCGACCGGGAACTGCTCACGGATCAACGCGGCCAGGCGCTGACCGGAGTCGCTGCCCAGGGCATGTTCCAGGCGCAGCAACATGTCGTCGAAGCCCATTTCGGCGCGGCGACGTTTCTCCACCTCGAAGCGCGCCGATACCCAGGCGGCGGCATGCTCCAGCAACCGTGCGTCGGGGCTGGCCAGCCCCTGCAACTGCTCGCGCAAGGACTCCATGGCCCGCAGCGCCGGGTGTTGCGGCGGCTCGCCGGACTTCCAGGCCTCGGCCAGGCCAGCGGGCGTCAGGCGGGTGAAGCCGGTGCCCAGGTCCAGTTCCATGGCCTGCTCATCACCGGCCCAGGCCCGCAGCTTGTCGAACCAGGGCTCGAAATAGCGTGCCTGCAACTTGCGCCCGTCGGCCTGCTTGGCCGCCACGGCATCGCGGCAGATCTGCTGCAGCTCGTCGGCCCAGGCGCCCCAAGGCGCCTTGAGTTGAGCCAATTGCTCGGTGCGCTGGCGCAGGGTCGCCTCGATCAACGACTGCGGGTCTTGCTCGTCCTCCTGGCCACGGACACGGCCAAACAGCGGTCTGATCCTCGGCAACAAGGCATCGGGGCTGCCCCAGTTGCCACGCACCCAGGCCAGTGACTCGCCGCGCATGCCGTAGCAGAAGCGCCGCCAGTAGTCGCGCATGACCTGGCCCAGCAGTTCGCTGTGATCGGTCTCCAGGCTCTGGGTGAACAGGCTGCCACTGTCGAAGGCGTGCTCGCGCAGCATGCGCTGGCACCAGCCGTGGATGGTCGAGACAGCGGCCTCGTCCATCCACTGCACGGCGATCTCAAGGCGGCTGGCGCAGCGTGGCCATTGCTCCTGTGGGTAATCGTCGCGCAGCAGATGCAGCAGCGGGTCGGCACCGTCCAGCTCGCCGCGGAAGAAACGCGCCGCCTCGGCCAGGCGCGCGCGAATACGCTCGCGCAGCTCCTTGGTGGCCGCGTCGGTGAAGGTCACCACGAGGATCTGCGGTGGCAGCAGCTCGCGGCTGAAACCCTGCTCGCCGCCATGGCCGAGTATCAGACGCAGGTACAAGGCCGATATGGTGAACGTCTTGCCGGTGCCGGCGCTGGCTTCGATCAGTTGGCTGCCGTGCAGGGGGAAACTCAGCGCCAGGGGGCGGGCTTGGGTCATTGGGCGTTCTCCGGGTTACCCAGGGTCTGCCAGGGCGCTGCGAACAAGGGGCGATACAAGGCTTCGCACCAGCCTTCGAAGGTTTCGTCGAGGGCCAGCGCGGCGAAGTCACGATACTGGCGGGCCAGGGCCAGGCTTTCGCTGCGCTCGCCGAAGTTGTTCTGGCCGTCACCCTCATAGGCGCGGATCGCGGCGGCCGTCGCCTTGTCCGGGTCCTCCTGGGCCAGCCAGGCGAAGGCGGTCTTGGCCGCCACCGGCAAGGGCGCGTTCATACCCGCCTGGCGTGCCACCAGCAGTTCGCCCAGGCGCTCTGCCGCCTCGCCCTGAGGCAACGGGGCCAACAACAGGGTCAGGTCACTGGCCACCAGCGCGCTGTGCAACGGGTAGCCAGAAGCACAGGCAGCAAGGTGCATCACCCAGGTCGGCACCAGCCGGTGCCACTTCAGGCTGTTGCGTCCAGCACTGAGGGTATTGGGCACGGTGGCGATGCTCAACAGGCTCTGGTCCTCGGCCTGGTACACCTGGCCAAGCCAGCCCTCCAAGCGCAGCGGCCCCTGTTCGAAATGGATCGGCATGGCGCCCTCGACCCGGGTTGGCCAGCGCTGCAGCAGTTGCCGATGGCGTTGCAGCAAGTCCGGCAGCGGCTGAATCAACTCGGCCTGCAAGGCTTCACCGAAGCCTGCCAGCGGCAACATCCCGCAGGCCTGGAGACGTCGGGCCTGGGCCTGCAACGCCCGCTCGGCGTTGTCCGGATCGGCCAGCGCGGCGCCAAGCAGGCTTTCGCTCAGGCCATAGCGTTGCAGAGCGTCCAGCACGAAGGGTTCTTCGTCCGGGGTCGGTGCCTCCAGGGCCTCGAAGAACACTTTCAGGCGCTGGCTGAAGAAATGCCGGACCGGATGGCGCAGGAAGTCCTGAAGCTGCACCAGGTTGAGCGGCTCATCACTGGTGTAGGGCGACAGTGCGACAGGCACTTGCGCTTCGTCCTCGGCCTGGTGCAACGCCAACCATTCATGGGCGAAGCTGAACAACGGGCTGCCCTTCTGGAAGTAGCGCTGGCTGAACGGCTGCAATGGGTGCTCCTGGGTCAGGGCATGCAACAGCTGCTGCCCAGGGTCGTCGCGTTGGCCGGTCTTGGCGCCGGCGAGCTGCCAGCCGGCGGCCAGGTGATCGCGCAACTGCCCGATCAGCACCGAGGACGGTCGCTCGCTGTTGTCGCGGATGCTGTGCCCGACCCAGCTGACATAAAGCTGGTCACGTGCAGAGAGCAAGGCCTCGAGCAACAGATAACGGTCATCCTCCCGACGCGAACGGTCCCCTGGTCGGTAGTCGCTGGCCATCAGGTCGAAGTCGAGGGGCGGCTGGGCACGTGGGTAGTCACCGTCGTTCATGCCCAGCAGGCAGACCACCCTGAACGGGATGGCGCGCATGGGCATCAGCGTGCAGAAGTTCACCGAGCCGGCCAGGAAGCGCTGGGACAACTTGCCCTGGTCCAGCCCGGACAGCCAGGCTTCGCGCACCACGGTCAGTGGCAGCAAATCGTGCAGGCCGACCGCGTCGCAGGTTTCCAGCCAGGTGTCGCGCAGGTCCTGCAGCTGTACCAGGAGCAGTTCGTCATGCTCGTTTTCGGCCAGGAAGAAGATCTGCAGCAACGCATGCAGTCGTGCCCCCCAATCCGTCGCCGAGGCCGGCTGTGAGAGCGCCTGGCAGGCAATGTCCAGAGCATCGAGCAACGCCACCAACGGGCCGATCAGCGCGGCGTCGAGGCCGCCGATCTCATCGTACGGCTCGATACCGTCACAGCCTTCGCCCACGCCGACTGCGTACCCCAACAGCATGCGCCGCAGGCCGAAGCGCCAACTGTTCTGCTCAAGACCCTCGGGCAGGCCAAGGCTGGCGCGTTGCTCGGCGCTCAACCCCCAACGGATACCGGCGCCTTCGATCCAGCGGTGCAGGGTTGGAAGGTCGCTTTCCTGAATGGCGAAGCGGGCGCGCACTGCCGGCACGTCCAGCAGGTCGAGCACTTCGCTGACGGCGAAACGGCTGTCGGGCAGCTTGAGCAGATGCTCCAGGGCGATCAGCAGTGGGTCGCGGCCACGCTGGCCCTGGTCGGTCAGGGTGAACGGGATGTAGCGCGGATCGTTGCGGTCGAGCTGGCCGAATACGGCACGGATATGCGGTGCGTAGGTGTCGATAGCCGGCAGCATGACAATGACGTCGCGAGGCCGCAGCGTGGGGTCGGCACTGAAGCGGGCCAGCAACTGATCGTGCAGGATTTCCACTTCGCGCTGCGGACTGTGGGCCAGGTGGAAACGTACGGAGCGGTCCTTGGCCGGGTCGACCGCCGGCCACTGCTCGCGGGTCTCGGCCAGGGGGCGCAACTCGAGGATATCGTCCTGCAGCTGGTTGAGCAGGGTCTTCGGTTCACCTTCACTGAACAGGTCGATGCGTCCGTCGCTGAACACGCCCTGGTAACTGCCGGGATCGTCGTAGCTGTCGAGCAGGTTGATGTAGTCGCGCCCCTGCTTGCCCCAGGCGGCCAACAACGGGTGTGCATGTTGGTGCAGCAGCTCGTCGTCCAGTTGCAGGGGCATGCCCTGCTTGCGTTGCTGGCGCTTGTACTGGTGTCGCAGCAGGTCCTTGTCGGCGACGATATCGCCCCAGTGGTGGCGGCAGGGGTTGTGCACGCACAGCAACACCTGGCTGAAGCGGGCAAGACCTGCCAAAGCCTCGAGGATCTGGGCAGGCAGCGACGAAATGCCGAACACGATCAGCCGCGCCGGCAGCCCGGCGGGGGCCTGTTCCAGGCCGTTGATCCGCTCGATGAAACGTTGATGCACCCCGGCCCGGCTCTGGGCCATGCCCGCCTCGCCCACATCCTCCAGCAGAATCCGCCACAGCTCGGCCTGCCAGCGATTGCCGGCGGCCAGCGGCTTGCGCTCACCCCGTGCGGTGTTGAGCACATGGGCACCACTTGCCCAGTCCTTCAGCCAGTCGGCACGGTAGACCTGGTACTGGTCGAAGAGGTCGGCAAGGCGCTCGGCCAACTGATAGCGCTTGCGCAGGTCGCTGTCATCGGTAAGGAAGCGGCGCAGGGGCTCGAAGTGCGGGCGTTCGATCACTTCCGGGAGCAGGCGCATCAGGCGCCAGGTCAGGGGCGCCTTGTCCAGCAGTGACACCTCGGGGATTTCGTCGCGCCCCAGCACGCGACGGTACAGCTGCCACATGAAGCTACCCGGAAGCTGCACATCGATGGCGGCTGCGATCCCGCAACCGCCCTGATCGTCGTCCTGTGGGTCCTCGGCCAAGGCCAGTTTCAGCCATTGGGCGATACCGTTGCTCTGCACCAGGGCGATTTCGTTTTCCAGCGGCGCCAGGGGGTAACGGCGCATCACGCTCACCACCAGATTGCGCAGGTCGTCCAGGCGGTTGCCCTGAACGATCATGAAGCCTGGGTGAAGTGAGGTGGTCTGGGGCATTGGCTGGTCTCGGGGAGCGGTTGATGCAGAGGAGAAACCTTATCACGGAGGCAGCCGACGCGTTCCCCCTGTCGGAACGGCATTGGCTTTTGGGCAAGCGGAAAAGACAAAACCCCTACCTGCTCGCGCAGATAGGGGTTTTGCGAAATGAATCTTGACGATGACCTACTCTCACATGGGGAAGCCCCACACTACC
>NZ_JBLIYU010000032.1:0-12738 GCF_057480815.1 Pseudomonas sp. P106(2024)
AAGTGATATTTTCGATTACATCGAGATGTTCTATAACCCCAAGCGTCGACACAGCAGTGCTATGCAGCTGTCTCCAGTAGAGTATGAGAAACGCTATTTTCTGAGCTTGGAGAGTGTCTAGGAAACCAGGGGCGATTCATACACCCACACCTACACAAGAATTTTGGCATTCTGCTTTTCCACTATCTGGTCTATCGAAGCGTGTCACCGTTATGCAGAACCACTTAAACAACCACCCCAGAGACATAACATACAACCTGATACCGGTGCTAATATCCACACCAGCATTTGGCATCTTTGAGATGCCATAACCCTATTCCGCGCAGCATACGGTCAAACACCTTCCAGAAGCGCCTGAAGCTTTAGTGGGTCAGCAATGCTGCCAAAGGGCAAAGGGGATTGATTTATTTCCCACAATTGTTACAGATCCGTCATTCAAATGGATGCTCTCTTACATAGGCCTGCAAATCCTCGAGTGCTATACCCGGTGCACCTGCAGCCAACCACAGCTGAAACTCTGCAGGGTAGGGTGATAGCACTTGGCCATCAGCGATCTGAGACTTCGTCACCTCTCCATACCGCGTGACAAATCTGAGATGCGTTACAACAAGCACCCAGATTCTTCTCAGCCAAGGTGATTCCGGTACTCCCTGTGAAGCATCGGTCAGGTACGGAGACTCCCCCTCGACGAAAGCGAGAAGATCGCCCGCCCTGCCCGCCTTAATCAAAGCACGAATCAACTCAGCCTTTTCCATAATACCCTCTAATATCGGAATTTAACCGAATAACTTGATGTCACCTCGACACTCTTGAAACCGAGCGAGGACATTGTTTTACCTAGCGGAGTACCCCATACCGCCTGATCAGCCCGCAAGCCTGCGTCCCGGGCAGTTTGGTAGGCTTCTCGATTATCATTCCCCAGTGTCGCGGACACCTGCTTAACACGTGTCGGCCCGACCTCTTCAATCGCCCGAGATATCAGTTCTGTGCCAATATTCCTACCCTTTACGGTTGTGCCATACCAGTCTATGAACAAACCCGTTTCTGGTGCAAAACGTGCCACCAAGTCGGTGCGCGCAAACTTGCTATCCACTATCACTCCATTCTTATCGAACTTCTGACGTGCTGACAACTCAATCTCCAGCGCATCATTAGGTTTATTGACTATACTGGTGTCAAATTTTATACCACTTCTATCTGCAGGTTTAAAATCGTAGCCAGTGTTTTCATTGAACACCAGCCCTGGGTTTTGCTGATGCTCCGGGGTGACATAGGTGCCGCTACCTGACTGCCCATCAAGCTGTTTGCCGCCAGTATGCGGAGTCACTGTCACCTGCCCGCCTTCCGCAAACCCTCCGCTGGACGGGTTCTGGCGATTTTTCTCAGCTAGCATCCCTTCGTAGATTTTCGCCCGAGGATCAAGCTCATGGATCGGCAAGGCGGGCGTACCAAAGACAAGGCCGGAGAGCACCACCATCAACTCCGCTCTCTTGCTCATGTCCGTAGTGGATGCCTCGATGGCATCCAACATGTTTGATGCGGCGGCGCGCATATCCGCCTGGCGCTCTGGCGTGCCCTGGCTCAGGCTCAGTGAGGCACCAAGCCCCGCAACCAGGGCCGCAGCCATTGCCACAGCGGGTACCAGGTTGGTTCGCCCGTCATTTTGAGGATTGACGGAACCGAGTACAGCCAGCACCTTCAGCGCCGCTTGAGGATCTTTACCTGCCAAGTCGACCAGGCGCCGGGCAACTGCATCGAACTCATTACCCGTCGAGCCCTGGGTCATCCCACCCAGAACAGTATTGATCACGGGCGAAAAAGGGGACAGATTTATTTTCTATACTCTAGATTCGACCTGCCCTGCATGACTGTTCGACCCCTTCTCCACTACAGGATCGAAACTAGAGCAGGAAAAATAAATCTGTCCCCTTTTTCGCCATAATGTCTAAAATCTGGCGCCCTTCATTCTTGCCAATAACGTCCCCCTGCACCGTCAACCATCTCGACATTCAAAATAAACTACAGAATTTGAGCACAAAAAATAACCCCCATCTTTTTTAGCTTCCACCAACTCAATCACCATTCTCTAATGCCTCCGGATGAAATTCTCCCCCACGCACAAAAATATCCCTCCACTCCTCGGCCGTGAGTGAAACATCATTAGAATTTGAATAAAAAACAAACTCCAACTCTCTGCCTGAATTTACGGAAATCTCCATAAACGGCTCACCACCTCCCTCCTTGTATACGCAAAGATAAGGAAAATCACTATTTACATCACCAACTTTCTCAAACACCAAACTGGTCACGACCTCACTCCTCTAAACCCAATAAACTTACCACCCGGCTCCCAACTTGCAGCTCTACCATCTGGCAATGTATAAGTCACCCAACCTGCTGGTTAGCGACCTCCCGCCCCCGAGCTCCTAGTACCCCCTTTGAGTATTTAGTCTACAGCCGCACTGCCCACCTCACTCAGTTGAGTATCTGCTCTATACGTCTTTCTAAGCGCCGCAGTCGAATCAAACCCAAAATATTCTGGATGCTTTGTAACAGGCAAAAAGGGACAGATTTATTTTCTATACTCTAGATTCGACCTGCCCTGCATGACTGTTCGACCCCTTCTCCACTACAGGATCGATACTAGAGCAGGAAAAATAAATCAGGAAAAATAAATCCGCCCCCTTTTTTCTTTTTGCACCATTAAATCATGCCAATATTCCGCAACACTCCCTCACTTACAAATTCTAACCCACCAGCTTCCACCTTGGATCCGTCTATGTAATGGGAATGACCACAGACGTCACATTGGTAAGCCAGTAGCCCGTTATGCCTACCTATAAAGACGCGCAGCCCAGTAGACTCACACCTAGGGCATTATTTATCAACTTCAACAGTTATCAAGGCCTCGATTGTATCGCGTAGAAACCGCGCTATAGACTCAACGTCCTTAGCCTGATGTCCCAGAATGACCTTTTTGAAGCGTGTTATATCACTAGGTAAAAATGACGAATAATCAACAGGCATCAAACTTTCATTTACATTTGAAAACTCATCGACTCCATAAATCAAGAACGGCTCAACAGTAAAACATTAATAGTTACCTCTGACCCACAAAAGAATAACCCCAAGACCCCCTCTTAACGATGACTCTTCACTAAGCAGCATCACAGCCAACTGAAGCTCACGCCACACATGCACAGGGAGAGACCTCATTAGTTCATCAACTTAACCGGGAATGTACTTATCAAGTTACCGGCCTTATCAGTGAACACCTTTATCACTAAAGTAGCGCAAAGGGGACAGGTTTATTTTCTACACTCTAGATTCGACCTTCCCTGCATGACTGTTCGCCCCCTTCTCCACTACAGGATCGAAACTAGAGCAGGAAAAATAAATCTGTCCCCTTTTTCGCTTTTCGCCACCAGGAACCGAAATTAGAGCAGTAAAAATACATCTATCCCGGATGGCCTACTATTCCTTTTCTTCAAGATAGGGCCAATATTCTGCCCCTTCATCCTTTCTTATCCAAACTCGACCGCATGCAGGACAAGCAATAACCTCTTTACCAACTACATCTATACGATCAAAAAACTCATCAAAAGGGATTCTTCCTTTATCAGCTCGCCCCGCCAACTCATACAACAACTTATTTGGAACGAGAGTGAACTCCTCTGAAACAGGAGAACCAACCAAGCTAATGACATGAGTGCATCGACATCGAAACTTAGCCATTTTTACCTCCCTAACAAGCTATTAATAGCCTGCCTATCTAACGCAACAGAACGCAAAAGGGTACAGATTTATTTTCTATACTCTAGATTCGACCTGCCTTGCATGACTGTTCGACCCCTTCTCCACTACAGGATCGAAACTAGAGCAGGAAAAATAAATCTGTCCCCTTTTTCGCTTTTTCGCCGTCCGCTTTTTTTCGCCGCTTTACAAAACTATATGCACCTAGCCGAGTCGTAGAAAGTGGATACCATGTGACTTTTGATGGCTGCCTCATACTGAGCCAGCGTCTCTGGATTTTTTAGTAGTCACCACACCAAAAATCGGAGACATGTTTGTTTTTTATCGAGCTGTTTCTGGGCAACACTAGTTAAAGCTTCAGCTACATCATTACCTTTCGCACCATTAATGACACCCTTTCCGCCCCTGGCAACACCAGAACTTATCTACTTCTCTAGCTCCTTTGGCATCATCAGGTTTCTATGCGCCTCAAAAACTCGGCCATCGCTTGCGGATCGCGCTCCGCAAGTTCTTCAATCAGATCTTCGGCTGCCCAGTGCAGAATCATGTCTCCCCCATCCCCTGCTTTGCAGATGATGAGATCACCTGATAAGGTAGAGTCAACAACATTGACCTCTCTATCACTAAGTGCCATAAGACCACCGTAACCTTCATAGGGAATAACCCAGTAAAAGCGCTCATTCCCTACCCAGTAAATCCCAAATACCTGCACAGGCTCAGCCCGCCCAATTTCTCGAACAATCATATCCACATCACTCAATAGTTCTTCCAGGTTGCAGCACAGGTGGAAGCTGCTGCGGCGTTGTGATTTTCATATCATATGCCTTGTCGGTCACAGAGTTATATTGGTAGTGAATAGTAACATTCTCCCCATTAGGCAGACGATGACTAACTTCCATTTTTCTCCACCCTTCACTTCGCGGAAAATCTTTATCACCTGCCAATTTAGTATCACGACCCGCTGAAGGATTATCTATCACTCTATTCCACAAAATCTGCTCATTCAGGTCTCTAGGTCCCTTGGACTGATAGCTCTTAGCTGTTGAATGAGTTGCATAGTTTGGAAGACCAGCAGAAAACTCATCCGCCGCATTATCCCGACCATAGTGTTCTCTATTAAGCTTAGACCTTTCAGCAACAGAATGTGGACTGTATGGATCATCCAATACACTGGGCTTACCACCACTGAATCCAGCTGTACCTCCATCTTTCGCACCATTAATGACACCCCTCCCGCCCCCTGGCAACTCCACAGGAGTAGTCGTTGGCTTTTTGGCCTCATGCCCACCACTCCCTTTGCGCCCCGAGGCAACACCCAGAATCATGCTGCTGATGAGCTTGCCGCCCCCCACCAGGAACTTGTCGCTGTCAGACTCCCCATTCAGGACAACACCGCCGCCTTCCATGTGCTCAGCAAGCATCGTGCCGACTCGGGTCATGGCACGGTCGTACTGTTCATTGAGGTCTTGACCGAGCTCCGTCTGCCCAATCGCTGTCGACACCGCCAGCTGTATAACCGCCTTGGGCCCCTGGATCATCGCCAGAGCCAGCGCCAGTTTCTGACCTCGCTCCGGGTCTGCATCCAGATACTCATTGATTTGCGAGCTATAGGTCAGCGCCATCTGCACCGGACCACGGCGTTCAGTGATCGGCGTAGGGGCAAGCTCCATCCACAGACGTGTAAGCTCGGTCGTGGACTCCTCGTGCTTATCGAACACATGTTCGATCTGGTTAAGGCGTGCCAGCACCTCCTGCTGGAAACTCGGCGTGCGCATGAGCGCCTTGGCTTCATCAGGCTTGAAGTTCGCCATCAGCAGCGCTTCATAGGTGTCCTCTGCGAGCTTCACCCCGCCAATGGCCACGGCACCTGCATCCAACTGACGCCCTTGAAGGCGCTCGAAGCGATTGACCAGAACATTGACGACATTGCCGGCCTGCTCGAGGTTCTTCAGCGCAGTCTTGTCATAGTTGCGAAGCTCGTTGGACCACCTGTTCACCGTGGCTACTGGGTGAAGCGCATCGTTGACCGCCGTGTCACTGATGTAGAGGTCGGTGCGCGACTCGTGGTCTCGAGTGATCTGGTAAGCCTTGTCCAGGTCCCGATTCAGCCCGACCGTGGAGTCCTGGCCGGTGGCGGCATCCCCGCGCACTGTGATGTCGCCGGCACCAACGGTGGCCCGGACAATCTGCTCGCGGTCTTTCTCGTACTCCCAGCCACTGACGGTTGCACTCTTCTCGTCCTTGGCATTCTTGACCGGCTTCCAGCTGCCACTGACATTCAGGTAGTAACCATGCTCCTGGTCCTTGCCCGCGATATCACGGTGCCCCAACTTGCCGGTGTCGAGCTTGAGGTTGCCGTTGTCGGAGGCGATCAAGGCACCATCGAGCTGGGTGTGGTTTTCGGTACGGATATCGACCTTTTCCCGAGCGCTGATGCGGGTCTGGTTCTCCACCCACTCGGTTTCACCCGTGGTCTTGCCTTTGCCGACCGAGCCACTGATACCCGAGCCCGGGCCGATGGTGACGGTGGCACTCAGGTCGAACTCCTTGCCCTTGACCTTGCCGGTGTCAATGGCCGAGGCCACGCTCAGGTCACCCCCCACACGGCCGATGACTTCGTCCCCGCGCACCTGGGCACCCTGGATGTTGGTGTCCTTGCCGCTGATGAACTTCAGCTGGTCGCCCGCGTAGATATAGGCCTCCTGGTGACGCTGGGCATCGCGTTCCAGCGCGCCCTTGCCAAGGTTGACGCTGGCATAGATACCTACCCCTTCCGAGCCGAACGCCAGGCCGACTTCACCTCCGCCGCTGCGGCGGTTCTGCTCGTAGTGCGAGTCGTTCTGCGCAGCGCGGATGTTCAGGTCATTGCCCGTGGCCAGGTCGATGTCACGCCCGGCCTTGACCTGCGAACCGACGATGTTCAGGTCGTGGCTGGCGTCGAGCTTGATATCGCGCCCCGCCTCGAGCTGACTCGGCGTCGAGTTGCCCTGGGTGCCATCGACACCCGCAGCACCATGGCTGGCGCCGATGCCCACCTTGATACCGCCACTGCTCCCCCCGTGAACCCCGGCCCAGTTCTGCGACTCACGGGTCTTCTGGGTGCTGCTGCCGTGGGCGACATCGATATTGATGTCGCGCCCCTTGACGTCGATGTCCCGCCCGGCCTGCACCTGGCTGCCCTTGACATTGACGTCGTTGCCAGCCTGCAGCTTGATATCGTGGCCGGCCTCCAGGCTGGAGCCACGGTTGCTTTGCTCGATGCTGGTCTGCTGGTTCTTCTGCGAACTGTTGCCGATCTTGAGATCGCCGGTTGGCCCGGCAAGGAACTGGTTGATGCCGTCAATGGCCTGCAGGGTGCTGGCGACCTTGCTCACGCCATTCTCGCCCTTGCCGGCGTTGCTCACCGCGTCCTTGGTGCGCCCGAAGTTATGGTTGATCGAAGCCCCGGCACCCTGTGTCGCATACTCCCGCTCCTGCTCGTGGATACGGGTTTCACGCGCTGCGTCGATATTGATGTCGCGGCCCGCGCCCAGGCTGATGTCATGGCCTGCGATCAGGTCGGAGCCGGTCTGGTTGATATCACGCCCCGCGTTGACATCCAGGTCCTGGCCGGCCTTGATCTGACTGGAAGAGGCCAACTGTTCGCGCAAGCGATCCGTAGCCACTTCCTTCTCGACACCCGCGAACACCTTGATCCCGTTGTCGTCGGCACTGGCACTCAAACCAACCTTCGAGGTTTTCGACCAGGTCTTGCTGTCGCTCTGGTTCTCGGCGGCGGCCACGTTGACATCACGTCCCGCGTTCAAGCTGACATTGCGACCGGCATTGACACCACTGCCCAGCAGGTTGATGTCGCGCTCGGCCTGGAGCGAGGCATCACGCACCGCCAGGACCTGACTGCCGACACTGGTACTGCTGCGTGCTTCCTGCCCGGCTTTCTTCGCCGAGGCTAGCGAGACGGACGGAATGACGACGATGCCGGGGGAAACCGACATGCCGATCTTTTTCTTGTACGAGTCGCTGTGGCTATAGGCCGTGTCATTGGCCGACACCAGGTTGACGTCACCCTCTTTGTCGATCAACCCCGCACGCAGCTCGACGTCCTTGCCGGCATTGGCCTCACTGGCGCGCAGGCGCACATCGCTGCCTGCGGCGATGACGATGTCGTTGCCGGCATCCAGCTCGCTGCCGACCTGCGTGGCGCGGGTCTGCAGCTGGCTCTTGCCGCTCTTCGACAGGCCCAGGAAGCCGGACTTGGTCTTCTTGCTGTACTCGCCGTGTTCCTCGACGCCGGACAGCACCGCCACATCGCCGGTGGCACCGAGCATGACATCGCCGCCGGCCTTGAGCTGGCTGCCGATCACCGAGACATCGCGGCCACCGTCCAGGGCGATGCCGCCGTCGCCCTTCTTCCTGACGTTGACGGTCAGGTCGCCACCGGCCTCGATCACCGAGGCAACGTTGGTGCTGTGGTAGCTCTCTTTCTGCGTCGAACTGCTGCGACCGAACGAGCCCTTGCTCTTCTTCAGGTAGTACGAAGCGCTTTCGTTCTGCTCGGAGGCAATGGTCAGGTCGCGCTCGGCGTCGATGTCTACATCGCCCTTGCCCTTGACCTGGCTGGCGACGATGGCCATGTCCTGGCCCGCGGACAGCGAGACATCGCCACCGGCCTTGAGCGTGGTCGAGACCTGGGTGACCTGGTCCTTGGACTGGGTGACTTTCTTGCTGCGGCTGAAGCTGTGGGCTTCGTTGGCAGCGGAGGTCAGGTTCAGGTCCTCGCCCGCGGCCAGGGTAAGGTTGCGGCCCGCGTCGATCTGGCTGGCCACGGCGGTGAGATCGCGGCCGGCGCCGATGCTCAGGTCGCGGCCAGCGGTGACCGTGGCGCCGTGCTGCTGCACCGTGTTGTTGCGCTGCCGGTCGCTGTAGAAGCCTTCGCGCTCCTCGACCGACAGCATGCTGACATCGCGCCCGGCACTGAGCGACAGGTCGCCGCCACTCTGGATCACGCTGGCGACGTTGTTGATGTCCTGGCCCGCCTTGAGGCTGAGGCTGTTACCGGCTTCGATGCGTGCGGCGCTGTCCAGGTAGTCCTGGTGCTGGCTGGTACCACCAAAGTTGGTGACGGCACGTACCTGGTCGCGCTGGTTGATGATGTCGCCATTGACCGCCGTCAGGCTAACGTCGCGCCCGGTGATGATGCCGCCAGCACTGTTGCTCAGGTTGTTGCCGGCCAGTAGTTCCAGGCGCTCTCCGGCCTGGACCAGGCCGGTGTTGACCAGGTTGTTGCCGGCGGTGGCGGACAGGTTGCGGCTGGCCTGCAGGGTACCGGCGTTGGTCAGGTTCTCGCCGGCGATCAGTTGCACGTCCTGGCCGGCAATCAATGCCCCGTTGGGCGCCAGGCGGTTGTTGGCCTGGGCCAGGTAGAGCACCGGGACCAGCACTTCCTCGCCATTGACCACGTGCTTTTCCATCCACACGATGTCATGGGTCAGCGCCGCCACCTGGGAGGCCGTCAGGCCCACACCCAGGCTGAGCTGGAGTTGGTCCTTGCTGCGGATGGCGTTGTCCATCAGGTACTTGAACAACTGCTCGCCGGAGGTTTGGCCATCGATGAACTGTTGGCCGGTACGGGCTACCACCGCCTGCTGGATCAGACGTTGCTCGTAGAGGCCATCGCCCAAGCGCTTCCAGCTCTGGTCCGGATCGTAGCCCAGGTTGCCAAGCAGGTAGTCCGAGCTCATGAACTGCTTGAGGTCGGTGAGGACCGGATTGGTCTCGATCAGGTACTTGTGTGGCTTGCTGGTGTACTTGCTATCCGGCATCCGGGTGACCCCCGGGATGTCAGGATGAGCGCTGATGCCCAGGTTGACACCGGCAGCCAACTCGCGAACATCGACACCGGGATGTCGTTGCGGCAGGGATACTTCAACCGGCGCGCCATTCGGCGCGTTGACACCGATGGCGCTGGCAGTACCACCCACGGCTCCACCCTGATGAGCAATTCGGTCGATTTGCTGATGATTCTGTTCCACCGCTCTGGCATCCATGGCCTGCAGCGCCCCAGGCTGGGTGCCGGACACCATCGCCTGACGGTCCTGGATCGTGACGTCTGCACTGCCAAGCTTCCAGCTCTGGGCCGGGCTACCCGAAACGCTCCCACCCTGGCCACTCAGGCGGAACAGGCCATTCTGACCGATAGGTAACGTAAAGCCGCCCAAGGCAAGCGGATTGACCTGCTGTTGCGCGAGGTCAGGGGGAAGCTGGGCATGAATATTGATGAGCGTATTGCCGGACGCCCCTGGGAGTTTCGGGTCGAACGCTTTGGCGGTCGGACCACTGACCGTAAGCCCTTCCTGGATGACACTGTTGGTCAGACTCTTGGTTGCATTGATGCTGACCCGACCACCCGCCTGAACGACAGCATTTGCTGCGCCAACTTGTCCGTCGTGCACAATAGTTCGAGTTTCAAAGAAATTGATACCTTGCACAGCCGCTGGAAGGGGCACTGTGGAGTTCGGATTGTAAGCAGGTGCGGCCCCGAAGGCGCTCATATTGAAGCCGCCAAGATACTGCGTCCAACCGACATAAACTATATCGTTACCATTTCCAGAAGGTCCGGCCTGGTGAAACGACGGAGTCGTTCGCGATTCGTTCCAGTTGGCATCCCAGAAGCGCATCGTGCCGACGTTGTAGCGATTTTTACGGAAACCTGCGGTAACCTGGGTGTACCCAGGATCATGAGCAGCATTATAGGTCGTAACTGCACTCCAGAAAGGCCATGCATTTTTTGCGTAGTAATTAGGAAGTGCAAATGACTTCAGCTCGGAATAGGTACCTAGTGCCTTACCTTCATTAATAAAATCCTGCACATTAATTGCGATATCGTGCCCAGCCGTTATCACCGAGGCCGCGTTCTCCATGCGAGTGCCCAGTACAGAAAGATCGCGTCCGGCTCTAATTGCTCCTGCAGGGGAATCTATCTCTACTATTTTCTCGTAATACTCCTCAAGCACCATATGCCCGGCAAGCTGCCCGGTCTGTCGCATACCAATCGCACTCCATTTCGGCGTGCCAGTGGTCTTGAATATTTCTTTCCTATTCTGAATGTTCGTGGCATTAAGACGCATGTCCCCGGCACTTTCCAAACTGCCAGAAACGTTGTCCACCAAATCCGCTAGACCGCCGGCCCCATCCCGCGCCACCCTCAGCCCACCTAGGCTGTAAACATCCCCGTAGAAGTTGGTCAGGCTGTCGGCATACAGCTGCATGTCCCCGCCGCTGAACAGCAGCCCATGGTCATTGCGCAGGCTGCCAGTGGTCACCCGCACCAACTGGTTGCCACCCAAGGTCCCCAGGTTGTTCACGCTACCGGCGTTGATCAGCAGATCGCCCGCCGTGCTCAACCGCCCCTGGTTGTTCAACAGGCCAGCGATATTGATCGTGGTGTTGCCCACGCCCGTGACGCTGCCATTGGCGCCCAGGGTCATTTGCGCCGCGCTCAACCCCAGCGTGCCCAGGCTGCTGACCCGGCCATTGCCGCCATAGCTGCCGCCCAGCTTCAGGCTGAGGGTACCGTCACTGGCGATCAGGCCATCGTTGCTCCAGTTGCCGCCGTTGCCCACCAGGCTGTCGAGTGCCAGCAACTGGCCGCCTGCCGTTTGGGTGAGGTTGTTGACGTTGACCGTCAGGCGTCCGGCCTGGATCACGCTGACGTTGGTCCAGCTGTCGGCGGTCAGGGTCAGCCCACCGCGGGTGCTGAGGCTGCCGCCGGCGCGGGTGAGGTTGGCGGTGTCGATGTCGAACACGCCCTTGCCGGCGTGCAGCACCTTGCCACCGACGTTCTGCAGCAGGCCGGCGCCGAGGGTCAGGTCACTGCTGCCGATCTCCACCTGGCCGTTGCGGTTGTCGAACAGCCCGCCAATGGCGAACTGGCTCTTGCCGCTGGTGCCCACGGCACGAAGTTGTCCTCCCTGGTTGTCCAGGCTGGCGGCGGTAATGGCCAGGGTGCTGGCGCTTTCGACGATGCCGCCACGGTTGTCCAGGGCGCCGCTCAGCCCCAGTTCGATGCGCTGGCCGACCATCTCGCCACGCGTATCGCCACCGTTGAGCAGGCTGGCGCCGATGACCTTGAGCAGGCCGCTGGCGGAGATGCCGCCGTCGCGGTTGTCCAACTGCCCGGTGCGGATCAGCGCATCACCGCCCAGCGCCGCGATGCGCCCGCCGTGGTTGTCGAGGTTGGCGCTCTGCACATCGATGCCCAGGGCCTGAAGGACGCCGCGTTGGCCGTTGGCATCGCTGCCGTTGCGCAGCACACCGGTGGTGCGCACGCCCAGCGACTGCTTGAGGCTGGCGAGGATGCCGCCGCGGTTGTCGAGGGTGTCGGCGGTCACCGTCAGCGCGCCTTCCTGGGCGATCAGCTTGCCGACCTGGTTGTCAAACACGGCGTTTGCCTGCGCGGTGATCGCGCCCTTGGCCTGCACGGTGCCCTTGGCGTTGTTCAAACTCGCCGCCTGCAGGCTCACGTCACCCTGCTGGCTGTAGATCAGGCCATCGTTCGTGTTGCTGAGCGACCCGCTGCTGTTGAGCACGAGCGCGCCATTGGCGGCCAGGGTGCCGCGCTGGCTGTTGTCGATGCTGCCAGCCAGCACCTTGAGCAGGCCCTGGCTGGCGATCTGGCCAGCCTGGTTGTCGACCAGCCCGACGCGCTGGATCAGCAGGTTCTTGCCGGCGAACAGCGTGCCCTTGCGGTTGAGCAGCTCGCCGAGCAGGTCGAGGGTCAGGGCGCCCTGGGCGGCGAGGTTGCCGTCGTTGTTGTTCAGGCTCGCGGCGGTCAGACCGAGGTCCTGGCGGGTGGCCACGCGACCGCCATGGTTGTCGAGGGAACCTGCGCTGATGACCAGCTTTTCACCGGCATCGATCAGGCCGCCTTCATGGTTGTCCAGTGCCCCCGTGATGGTCAGCTGCTGGCCGCTGCCGCTGGACAGG
>NZ_JBLIYU010000033.1:0-5242 GCF_057480815.1 Pseudomonas sp. P106(2024)
GTGGGGCTTCCCCATGTGAGAGTAGGTCATCGTCAAGATTCATTTCGCAAAACCCCTATCTGCGCGAGCAGGTAGGGGTTTTGTCTTTTCCGCGTTCCAACATCAACGCCATACCGGCGCCCCTGTGGGAGCGGCCTTGCGTCGCGAAAGGGCTGCGCAGCAGCCCCGACAGTCCTGAGACATACTCAAGACCCTGGGGCCGCTGCGCGCCCCTTTCGCGACACAAGGCCGCTCCTACACGACTTATACTGGCCTGACCACAAGCATTAACCTGGACCATCGAATGAAACCCTTTGACGACCTGGTAGCCGAAGCCAACGCAGCGGATGTGACTGGCTGGGGCTTCGACTGGCTGGCAGGACGCGCCTCTGAGCAGCGTCCGCCTTGGGGCTATGCCCAGCTCCTTGCACAGCGTCTGGGTAGGGTCTGCACGGCGCTGGATCTCGACACTGGCGGCGGTGAGGTACTGGATGAGACGCCGCGCTTCCCGCCTCTCATGTGTGCGACCGAAGCCTGGCCACCCAACGCCCGCAAGGCACACGAGCGCCTGGGGCCGCGCGGCGTTGAAGTCGTGCAGGTGGCCCCCGGAACCACGCTCCCATTTGCCGACGCCTCGTTCGAGCTAGTCACCTCACGCCACCCTGTGCAACCGGACTGGTCCGAGATCCATCGCGTCCTCCGACCAGGCGGGCATTACTTCGCCCAGCACGTAGGCCCAGCCTCAGCTTTCGAGCTGATCGAGCATTTCCTGGGGCCACTGCCCCAGGAACGAAAAATGCGCGATCCGCAGGACGAAGTGGCAGCAGCACAGGCAGCCGGGCTGACGGTGACCGACCTGCGCACAGCCCGCTGCCGCATGCTGTTCCATGATGTAGGCGCAGTCGTATGGATCCTTCGCAAATGTGTATGGTGGGTGCCGGACTTCTCTGTACACAAGTACCGCGCTGAGCTGCTTGCCTTGGATAGCCAGATGCGCCAGGGCGAGCCTTTTGTCGCGCACTCGACCCGTCATCTCATTGAGGCGAGGCGTTAAGCGGGCGCACGCCAAGGCAGCCGCTATCGATCAATAGCGGCATCAACCCTCACATCCCGTTGGCGAATTCCGGATCCTCCATTTCGACCCGCGCATTCATCCCCCTGAGCGCCCTGGCATATTCGCCCAGCACCTGAAGCGCCCAGTCGGCCCGGCGACGAATGCGCAGGTCTTGCGTGCTTGCGCTTTGCGGGCCATTCATCACGTCATCCACCTGGCGCACAATCAACTGCTCGGGCAGATAGCAGATGCGGCAGTTCTTGTAGCTGGATGCACGCAGTTCAGACAGCGGGTAGAGGACACCCCGACCAGCAGCGCCGGCTTGTGCCCCAACTCGCGGTAGCCGGCGTAGACGAACAGGTTCTTCAACGCCGGGCAGGCCATGCCGTGCCATTCCGGGGTCAGCACCACCAGGGCATCGGCTTCACGCAGCAGGGCTGCATACTCCGCCCACAGCCCATGTTCATCCTTGGCTGGCCACAACGGCAGCGGCGCAAGCCCTAGATCGATCACCCTCGGCCGCTCGCTGAGTTGCAATGCCTGTAGGCGTTGGGCGAGAAAGGCGCCCACCTTCGCCGACTGGCTATCCGCCTGGCTGGATCCGGCCACGAGTACGATATTCAGGCTCATTTGGCCAGCTCCTGGTCCGATTCCGTCGGCAGGCTGGTCGATTTGCCACGCATCAGCAGCCAGAACAGCTCCTCCTGCCAGCTGACCGGGTGCATGCCTTCGATACCGTAATGCTGCGGGCGGCGGCGGGTGATCTTTGCCGTGCCAAACAGCACGTCCCAGAAGAACAGCAGGTTGCCGAAGTTGCCCTTGTAATGCGTCACCCCGTCATCGGCGCTCAGGCCGTGATGCGCCGAGTGGGTCGCGGGGGTGGAAATGGTCCGTTCCAGCAGCCACATCACCGGCCGCAGTGCGCGTATGCGGTAAAGCTTGTCATCCCAGGGCACGCTGCTGTGGGCGCCGAAGATGACCAGCATCTTGACGATCAGGTAGCCGAAGTACACAGGCGCCAACCCCAGGTAGATCAGGGCCCCGCTGAACCACAGGCCGGGCATCAGCAGGTAATAGAAGCTGTTGTTGCGATAGACGATGCGGATGCTCATGTAGGGCGCTGAATGGTGTGCGCGGTGCAGCGAGTAGAGCCGGGGCACCTTGTGGCTGAGGCGATGCCACCAGTACTGGGTCATGTCGTCCAGCACCAGGAACAGGACAAGCCCAAGCACCCAGTGCAGGCCGGCGAGACTGCCCTTCAGTTGCGGCGCGAAGTGTGCCAGCAGGCTGTTGCTGAGGAACGTGACCAACGGCAGGGTGACCATCATCAGCAGGGCGCTGCCGACGATCTCGATGATCGCGTCCCGACGTTTGCCGCGGGGCTGAAGGAAGCAGGCGCAGGTGATTTCGAGGAGGATGAAGCCGATCAGGACGGCGAGAATAATTGGTATCGGGCTGTTTGTTATTGTTGTGCTCATGGCATTCTCCGGTGGGTGCCGATCAAGGCGGTGCGCACCCATAAGAATTCACGAAGCCGTCAGACGATATGCGCGAAACGGACAGAATCACGCGAGAAGCGGCCAACCCATCGCCCGAGCGATTCCACCGCGGCCCGCTCGGGCGGGTGCTGGAGCGCTACCTTCAGACGCATTCGCTGAAGGCGCGCAGCAACTACAGCATGCTTGCGCTGGAGCAGCTTTGGGCCAGGGCGGCCAACCATGATCCGGCAATCGGCTTGCACCTGTTCTCGCACTTCAGTCGCCAGGACTGGCATGTGCTGGCCCAGGGCTGCCTGTTTAGCGCCACGCTGGCTGAGGCCATCCGCTTCTGGGCGCGCTATGCACGACTGGCATCGGACATGGATTCCCTGGCGCTGATCGAGGAGGGTGATTGCCTTGGGGTGGAATTGCGAATCGATGCTCCAGCCAGCCTGGTGCGCTATATGGTCGAGCACTACAGCGTGATGTCCCTCAGCGTGATGGGCGTGGGGATAGGTGCGGTGGTCGTGCCGCAGCGGGCGTGCTTCGCTCACCGTCGGCCGGCGTACTACCCGGAGTACCGAGAGTGGTTTGGTGAAGATATCCAGTTCGACTGCGGGTACAACCGCTTGTACTTCAATCGAGTCCAGCTGGAGATGCCATTGCTGACCCAGCATGCCGGGATGATGGAGGTGGTGAGCCAGGAGCTGGAGCGCCGGTTGGCGCAGCAGTCCCAGCTTAGTGGCTGGTCGGCCCGGGTAGCCCAGGGTATTCGCCAGGGCCTCATCACGGGCCAATCACTTACCCTGGAGGCGCAGGCACAGGACCTTCACCAGAGTGCACGTACCTTGCGTCGGCGGCTAGAGGATGAGGGGACCAGTTTTCGTGTGCTGCTCGATCGGGTCCGTGCGGAGCTTGAGCAGTACCTGGAGATGCAGGGGGATAGCCGAACGCAGATTGCTGCGCAGCTTGGATACAGTGACTTGGCGGCTTATGTCCATGCGCGCAAGCGCTGGCGATCGCTGTAGGAACTGGCCATTGAGGCGCCGAATTGCAGGTACAAAAAGCGCCCATTGGGCGTCTTCTTTTTAGGATTTGGTGGGCCGGGGTAATCTGAAATGATTTTCTATAGTTATGAAAAATAAGAAAAAATTCCGGTTCAATAAATCTATGGAATACCATTTGGAATACCAATAGCTGGATTTGAACCCAGGATTTAATGCAATCGCTTCTCAGCAACCTTCACGGCTTCTAGGCTCTGGTGCCTGTTCGCTGAGGTACGCCACTTAGCGAGCTTTGCTGCTTTGAGGGGTATCGAAGATCTTGCGAAAGTTTTTGGAAACTTGTTCTACGATTTGGCTTGTAGTGAGGTTGGTCACATCCCTGGTCAGCTCGCCTGTCTTTAAGCGCCGGTTGCCCTCGCGTCTGATCAGTTTTTCGACAGTTTGGCTGATGCTGATGCCATTTAGCTCGGCGAGCTGGTCCAGCATCTCTTTAGCCTCAATGCTCAACACTAGAGTGCAGGGTTTCTTGCTGTCTTGGCGGTCTCTGTAAGCCTTCTGCCTCCAGGCATCTTTCATTTTCCTTATCAGAAGCTCGTTTTTCGCTGAGCGTCTCAGGGTATAGCCCCAGTCGAGCAGGTTCTTGAAGTCCGACTGATATTTTCTCTGTATGACCTCTCCCTTCCTTTGCAGGTGTGCAATGGCCCACTTGTGCTGAACGGGGTTATCGACATCCAGCCATTCCCTGATCGCATGACTGGGGTTTATCGGGATCGTATCGTCTATCATTATCATTAAGATTCATTTCGTTGCGTCACCAAGTCACGTTAGCATAGCTGAAACTATGTGACGTGATGAGTCATGTCACAATATCGTTACGTCATCATGATGCTGTCATCTACCTACTGAAGGTGCCCTGTAAATAAGGTCTAGCGCGGCTATAAGCTTATAAAATCAGGAGTAAAACTTTCCTGAATTTTCATTCTGCGCGGGGCTTCTGACATATTTGATCGTGTACAGAATTGGATTTTTTGAGGCTTTACTAAGCTGGAAATGATCGCTGGGGAGTATTTTTTAACAACACCTGCAGATCCTCTGAGCCACAGAGGAGCCTGCTCATGAGAATCATCCGTCTGAAAGAAGTCATCGACTCGACCGGCCTGGCCCGATCGACCATCTACAAATACATCAAGGAAGGCACCTTCCCGAAGCCGGTATCCCTGGGTGACCGCCGCGTCGGTTGGGTCGATAGCGAGGTGCATGACTGGATCCTGACAAGGATCGAGGAGCGTGACCTGGCGGAGGAGGGGGTTGTGGTTCGCTCCACCAGCCATCTGAGTATGGCCAACTAAAACTACCACCTGCGCCATGACCGGCTAAGACTGGTCATGGCGTTTATGCCGGGTGGCTTCTTTATGCTGCTCGGCACTCGCCAGGAAGCCGGATCGATGTTGCTCCCCATCGATCCGGCAGACTCTGGCTAGGCATCGGTCCACCATGGGCTTTCTATCTGGTTTTTTTCCGGAATACGGTTTCAGCAAAAAATGTCGCTGTGGCTTGGTAAGGGGGGGGATTTTCCCAAGCCAGTCGGAGCGGTCGGTTGCGGTGTGGGTAGTATGCTTTTACTAGCTATGGAAGTGTCAGATTTTTTGTGTGCGGGCCGGTAACGGCCTGCCGTCAGGCAGGCCCTGACTTTCACCAGGTCGGCCTGATGAACCGATCTCCGTACA
>NZ_JBLIYU010000034.1:0-4531 GCF_057480815.1 Pseudomonas sp. P106(2024)
GGATTTTGGGCAGGTCACGCAAGGGTTTCTTTTTGGTTGGCATACATGCACCTCTTACTCATGTTATGCCCGAACACAAAATTTCTGACACCCTCTCGCCTGGCGACCAGGACCTGATCCGCGACCGCCAGGACCGTCTGCTCGAAGAGCAGCAGCGCCGCCTCGAAGAACTGCGCAACCTGCCCGGCAAGGCCGCCGAACCCGGTGAGTCGCAACCGGCGGCCGACAGCCGCTGCTTCACCATCCACACCATCGAGCTCAAGGGCGCCGACAGCCTGTCCGCCGCCGACCGCGATCGCCTGCTCAAGCCCTTCATCGACCAGTGCCTGGGCGTCACCCAGCTCAATGCCTTGCTCAAGGCCATCACCGACCATTACCTGGGTCGCGGCCTGGTCACCAGCCGCGCCTACCTGCCGCAGCAGGACCTGTCCTCGGGTCATCTGCAGGTACTGGTGGTGGAAGGGCGCTTGGAAGGGCTGCGCCCGGACCCGGCCAGCGGCCTGAGCGACCGTGAGCTGGGCATGGCTTTTCCCGGCGATATCGACCAGCGCCTGAACCTGCGCGAGATCGAGCAGATGGTCGACCAGCTCAACCGCCTGCCGTCGAACAAGGCGCAGATGGAGCTGACCCCGGGCAAGGCCGTCGGCGGCAGCGAAGTGCTGGTGCGCAACACCCAACAGAAACCCTGGCGCGCCTCGCTGTCGCGCAACAACGAAGGCCAACGCAGCACCGGCGAGCAGATGCTCAACCTCGGCCTGGAATGGGACAGCCCGCTGGGCCTGGCCGACCAGCTGATGCTGCGCGGCGGCCACGACGTGGTCAGCGATCACACCCAGGGCTCGAAGAACGGCGTGCTGTTCTACAACCTGCCGTGGGGCTGGTGGAACTTCACCTACAGCTACAGCGAGAGCGAATACCGCTCCCTGGCCCAGGCCAACGGCTTTGCCTTCAAGCAGACCGGCGACAGCCAGAACCACCAGCTGCGCGCCGAGCGCGTGGTACACCGCGACGCCACCAGCAAGACCTCGCTCAATGCCGGCATGGCCCACCTGCGCACCAACAACTACATCGAGGACAGCCGCCTAGAGGGCAGCAGCAACCGCCTGAGCGAGGCGCAGTTCGGCATCAACCATGGCCGGCGTCTGGGCAATGCCTTCGTCAACCTCGACTTGGGCACCCAGGAGGGCATCGGCGCCTTCGACGCCCAGGACAATGGCCACCCACGCCCGGGCCAGCCGGTGGCGCGCTACCGCAAGTACAGCGCCACGCTCAGCTACGTGCAGGGCTTCCAGCTCCTCGGCGAGCGCCTGAGCTTCAGCAGCCTGGCCACCGGCCAGCGCAGCGAGGACGTGCTGTTCAGCCCGCAGCGCATCAGCCTTGGCGGGCTGTCGTCGGTGCGCGGCCTGAAGGACCAGTCGCTGTCCGGCGACAGCGGCGGCTACTGGCGCAACGACCTGCGCTGGACCCGCCCGGTGAACTGGCCGCTGCTGCAACCGCTGGTGGCCGAGTACGGCCTGGGCCTGGGCTACGACCTCGGGGTAATCCACAACGATCGCTACAACGGCGAGTACCACGGCCGTGCCAGCAGCCATTCGCTGGAGCTGTTCGCCCGCGGCCAGCACATGGCCGCCAGCGTGACCTTCGCCCACAGCCTGGAACGCCCCGACGTGCTGACCGAGAAGGAACGCCCGGTGTATTTCCGCCTGGACCTCTTCATTTGACCGCCTGATTCACGAGACCTGACATGGACGTTCGCCTGTTTGCCTTCCTGGCCCGCCAACGCTCGGCCGCAATTCAGCCCCGTGAGCATTTCTGCGGGTTGCCCAAGCGTGGCCTGGCCTTCCTGCTGGCCAACGCCATGTTCTGGCAGCCGCTGTGGGCGCAAGCCGCCGAAGGCGTGGTGGTCAGCGGGCCGGGGACCAGCCTCGGCCAGGCGGGCAACGGCGTGCCGATCGTCAACATTGCCGCGCCCAACGGCAGCGGGCTGTCGCACAACCAGTTCAGCGACTACAACGTCGGTCAACAGGGGCTGATCCTCAACAATGCCACCGATCGTACCCAGGCTACCCAGTTGGGCGGGATCATCCTTGGCAACCCGAACCTGCAGGGGGCGGCGGCCAATGTCATCCTCAACGAGGTCAACGGTGCCAACGCCAGCCAGCTGCGCGGCTACACCGAAGTGGCCGGACGCGGGGCGCATGTCATCGTCGCCAACCCCCATGGCATTACCTGTGATGGCTGCGGTTTCATCAACACGCCACAGGCGACACTCAGTACCGGCAAGCCGGTGATCGAGAACGGCCAACTGACCCGTTACCAGGTCGACCAGGGCCACATCGCCATTGAAGGCGCGGGGATCAATGCCAGCAACGTCGACAGCTTCGAGCTGATTGCCCGCAGTACCAAGATCAACGCCGAGATCCAGGCCCGCAACCTGGCCATCGTCGCCGGGCGCAACGATGTCGATGTCCGCACCTTGGCGGCCACCGCGCGTGCTGACGACGGCAGCGCCAAGCCGAGCCTGGCGATCGACTCCAGCGCGCTGGGCGGCATGTATGCCGGCGCGGTCAGGCTGGTCGGCACCGAGGCCGGTGTCGGTGTGCGCCTCGACGGGCGGATGATTGCCAGCGGTGACGATATCCAGCTCGATGCCAATGGTCAGCTGAGCATGGTTCAGGCCAGCGCCGGGGGCGATGTGCGCATCCGGGCGACCGGTATCGAAACCCGGGGGCCGGTACATGCCGGCAAGCAACTGCAGGTGGAAAGCCGCGGTGACCTGGTCAACCACCAGGGGCTGACGGCAGCGGGTTCGGTGCAACTGGACGCGGCAGGCCAACTGAGCAACCTTGGGGGCATCCAGGCCGGTATCCAGGCCGATGGCAGCCGCGCGGCCGACGCCGACCTGAAGATCAACGCCGGTGCCGTGGACAACCGCAACCAGCGCTTGATCGCCAGTGGTGACCTGACGCTGTCCACGGGTGGACGCCTGGATAACCAGGGCGGCAGCCTCAGCGCCGGCCGCCATGCCGACATCAACGCCGCAACGCTGGACAACCGCCAGCAGGGCAAGGTTGTCGGTGACGGGCGCATGACCCTCACCGGTGGGCAACTGCTCAACAGCGACCGTGGCCAGATCATCAGCCAGGGAGCACTGAACGCCACTTGGGCGCATCTCGACAACCAGGCCGGCGAGTTGTCCAGCCTCGATGTCCTGGCCCTGAACCTCGGTAGCCTGGACAACCGCAATGGCAAGGTCCTGGCCAACCGGGGCATTACCGTCACCAGCCAGGGACTGGTCGACAATCGGACCGGCCGGATCGCCAGCCAGACTTCCCTTGACCTGACCGCCCAGGCCCTGAACAACGGTCAGGGCGGCCATATCAGCGGCAACCAGGCGGTCACGGTCAACGTCGGTCGGCTCGACCAGCAAGGTGGCCACCTGAGCAGCGTCACCGAGCTGACCCTTGACCTGAACCATGGCCGGCTGGACAACCGCAACGGCGAGATCGTCGCCAACCAGTTGCGTCTGCGGCAGATGGCCGATATCGACAACCAGCGTGGCGAGATCTCCAGCAAGGGGGCCTTCACCCTGACAGGCCGCAGCCTCGACAACACCGGTGGCAAGTTCTACAGCGAGCAGGCCCTGACCGTGCGTCTCGATCAGTTGCTCGACAACCTGGATGGCCTGGTCTCGGCCGACGGCCTGGATATCCAGGCCCTGGCGTTGCACAACCAGGGCGGCGTGGTCACCAGCAAGTCCGGCCTGGTGTTGGCCACCCGCGCAGCCATCGACAACCAGCACGGCGAGATCTCCAGCACCGGCCACGGCCAGGTAAAGGCCGGCAGCCTCGACAACCGTGAGGGTATGGTCACGGGTGGGGCACTGGAACTGGTGGTCGCCCAGGCGCTGGACAATCGCCAAGGTGTGCTGGCAGCCGGCAAGGCAATGACGCTGAACGCTGCCAGCCTCGACAACCGCGAGCAAGGCAAGCTGCTCAGCGATGGCACGCTGACCGCCAAGGTCACCGGCCTGCTGGACAACCAGGCCAAGGGCCTGGTGAATGGCCAGGGTGCTACTGATATCGACGCGGGGCAGTTGGATAACCGTGGTGGCCGGTTGCAGGGCAAGGATCTGCTGACCCTGCACGGCCAGCACTGGGACAACCGCGGCGGCAAGATCGAGGGTGATGGCGCGATGACGCTGACCCTCGACCAGCTCGACAACCGTGACCAGGGCCTGGTCAGCGGCCAGGCTGGGGTGCGCTTCAATGGCACCGAACTGCTCAACCAGCTCGGCATCTTCGGTGCGAAGGGCAACCTCGATCTGGTCGCTGCCCACCTGGACAACAGCGGTGGCAGCCTGACCAGCGGTGGCGATCTCGATGGGCAGGTCACGCGCCTGGAACAGCTCGGCGGCAAGCTGTCCGCCGATGGCAAGCTGACCCTCAAGGGCGATTCGCTGGTCAACCGCCAGGGCGCCGTGCTGGGCGCCGGGCAGGGCATGCGCCTGACCGTGGGCAGCGTCGACAAC
>NZ_JBLIYU010000035.1:0-3164 GCF_057480815.1 Pseudomonas sp. P106(2024)
TGGAACCACCTGATCCCATCCCGAACTCAGCAGTGAAACGATGCATCGCCGATGGTAGTGTGGGGCTTCCCCATGTGAGAGTAGGTCATCGTCAAGATTAATTTCGCAAAACCCCTATCTGCGCGAGCAGGTAGGGGTTTTGTCTTTTCCGCGTTCCAACATCAACGCCATACCGGCGCTCCTACAGGGATCGCGTCGGCTGTGGGGCCGGCGGTAGCCCTTTTCCTATGCAAGCCCTCGGGGCGTGGCTATCATGCCAGCCTTATTCCAAGTCGAGACTGGCATGCTGAAGTTGTTGAATCTCCTCAAGGATGGCCGGTTCCATTCCGGAGAAGCCCTGGGGGCCGCCCTCGGGGTAAGCCGCAGCGCCGTCTGGAAGCAGCTGCAGCACCTTGAGAGCGAACTGAACCTGACCATTCACAAGGTCCGCGGTCGTGGCTATCAGTTGGCAGCGCCACTGAACCTGCTTGAATCTCAGGCGATCGCTGGGTTTTCGGAGGGCGAGCCGTGGCCGGCTTTCATTCATGACACCATCGACTCCACCAATGCCGAGGGCCTGAGGCTTGCCGCCCAAGGGCAGGCGGCGCCCTTCCTGGTGCTGGCCGAACGCCAGAGCGCTGGGCGCGGACGTCGTGGCCGCCAATGGGTGAGTCCGTTCGCTGAAAACCTCTATTACAGCCTGGTGCTGCGTATCGATGGCGGCATGCGCCAGCTCGAGGGATTGAGCCTGGTGGTTGGCCTGGCGGTCATGCGCACGCTGAAGACGTTTGGCCTGAAGGATGTCGGGCTGAAATGGCCCAATGATGTCCTGGCTAGCGGGCGCAAGATCACCGGCATCCTCCTGGAGCTGGTCGGCGATCCGGCAGACGTCTGCCATGTGGTGCTGGGTATCGGTATCAACGTGAACATGCAGGGCGGGGAGCGGATCGACCAACCCTGGACCTCCATGCGCGGCGAGACCGGACAGTTGGTGGATCGCAACCGCTTGGTGGCGGAGCTAAGTCAGCAACTGCAGCATGAGCTGGCCCGTCATCGCCGCTATGGTTTCGCCGCGTTCCAGGAAGAATGGGAGCAGGCGCACCTGTGGCAGGGGCGGAATGTTTCGCTGGTCGCCGGCACCACTCGCATCGATGGGGTGGCGTTGGGCGTGGATGGGCAGGGCGGCTTGCGTCTCGAGGTGGATGGTGTGGAAAAGAGCTTCAGCGGTGGCGAGCTCAGTCTGAGGTTGCGTGATGATTCTTGAGCTCGATTGCGGAAACAGTTTTATCAAGTGGCGCGTCATCCATGCGGCTGACGCCACCATCAATGGTGGCGGTATCGTCGACTCCGACCAGGCGCTGGTTGCGGCTGTCGCGGCGCTTTCATCCCTGCGCCTGATCGGCTGCCGGATGGTCAGCGTACGCAGTGAAGAAGAGACTTCGGCGCTGTGTGCGTTAATCCTGGCTTCGTTCGGGGTCGAAGTGAGTGTGGCCCAGCCGGTGAAGGAAATGGCCGGCGTTCGCAATGGCTACGAGGACTACCAGCGCCTGGGGATGGATCGCTGGCTCGGCGCGTTGGGCGCCTATCACCTGGCGGGTCGCGCCTGCCTGGTCATCGATTTCGGTACTGCGGCCAAGGCCGACTATGTCGCGGCCGACGGTGAGCACCTCGGTGGGTATATCTGTCCGGGCATGCCGCTGATGCGTAGCCAGTTGCGCACCCACACCCGGCGAATCCGCTATGACGATGCCTCGGCCGAGCGTGCCCTGGGCAGCCTGGCACCGGGGCGCTCCACCGTCGAAGCGGTCGAGCGTGGTTGCGTGTTGATGCTCCAGGGCTTTGCCCGTACCCAGATCGAGCAGGCGAGGGCGCTTTGGGATGAGGATTTCACGGTCTTCCTGACCGGGGGTGATGCGCCGTTGGTGCAAGACGCCGCACCTCAGGCGCGGATCGTGCCGGATCTGGTCTTTGTCGGCCTGGCCATGGCCTGCCCAATTGAGTCGAGGTGACTATGCGCTGGTTGTTTCTGCTGTTGGTAGTGCTCAATGTCGTTTATTACGTGTGGCACCAGCAGGAAGCTCCGCTTAAGGTCAAGGAAGTCGCCCCGTTGTCGTTGTACAAAGGCTCCCAGCAGGAAATACGCCTGTTGCGCGAGACCGGGGCCGCGGCACCTGCCAGGCGGCGTGACGAATGCTTGGTAGTGGGTGGTCTGGCGGTTCGCGAGCAGCTCGATGCCCTGCGTCAGCGCCTGGTCAGCCTGGATATCGTCGCCCTGCCGGTGGTTGGGCAGTTGCCGGGCGCCGAGGGCTTCTGGCTCAAGATAGCCCCTGAAAGCGAGCGTTTGCTGGACCCTGCGGTGCTCTCGACTCTTTCCAAGGATTTCAAAGACTTAAAACACAAAATTATTTTGTGCGAGGGTATTGCAACTGCTGAATAGCTTGATAGAATGGCGCCCGCTTCACAGGGAACACCACTGAGGTGGTAGAGCCCGAAGCGGTGTCAAAGCAGCTAAGTTTCAGATTTGATTGAAAAAATTTGAAAAAACGCTTGACACTGGGGCGGCAGACAAATAGAATGCCGGCCACATCTGGAGGGATTCCCGAGCGGTCAAAGGGGACGGACTGTAAATCCGTTGCGAGAGCTTCGAAGGTTCGAATCCTTCTCCCTCCACCAGTTTTAGCGAGAGCTGCAAGCTCCGCGGGTATAGTTTAGTGGTAGAACCTCAGCCTTCCAAGCTGATGATGCGGGTTCGATTCCCGCTACCCGCTCCAAGTTTGCTGTTGTTGCACAAAGTGTTTCGCTCTTGTAGCTCAGTTGGTAGAGCACACCCTTGGTAAGGGTGAGGTCAGCGGTTCAAATCCGCTCAAGAGCTCCATATAAACAAGGCAGATATGAAAATATCTGCCTTTGTTTTATAGGCTGTATGACAATTTCTTCTGCGGAGGACTGTATCGATGGCTAAGGAAAAGTTTGATCGTTCGCTACCTCACGTTAACGTCGGCACTATCGGC
This sequence comes from Pseudomonas sp. P106(2024), assembly GCF_057480815.1. Lineage (NCBI taxonomy): Bacteria > Pseudomonadati > Pseudomonadota > Gammaproteobacteria > Pseudomonadales > Pseudomonadaceae > Pseudomonas > Pseudomonas sp. P106(2024). Next base: position 2,991 of record NZ_JBLIYU010000035.1, read on the forward strand.
CACGTTGACCACGGTAAGACTACTCTGACTGCAGCGCTGACTCGCGTCTGCTCCGAAGTTTTCGGTTCGGCCGTCGTTGAGTTCGACAAGATCGACTCGGCTCCGGAAGAAAAAGCGCGCGGTATCACCATCAACACCGCTCACGTCGAGTACAACTCGAACATTCGTCACTAC
>NZ_JBLIYU010000036.1:0-2225 GCF_057480815.1 Pseudomonas sp. P106(2024)
CAGCGCGCGCAGGGTGTAGGATGAGTGCTGCAGCGGGGCGAAGCCTTGTTCCAGATTGAAGCCTGCGCCTGCGTAGCGACAGGCAGGGGCATCGCCCGTGCGCGGGACGATGGCATAGCGCACTGGCAGGATGGGCACGCGTGGGCTGCAGGCGGGGCCGGAGGTGGCGCTGTTGGCAGAAACGTCGGTCATTTACGCTGCCTTTTGGTTGAGCGTACTGGGGCTTCGTCGAAGGCCTCTGGCGGAGGCGGTGCTGCCCGGACATTGAAGAGTCGACACACGCCATACCAGCAGAGGGCGAGGCCGAGGTTGTAAGGGAACAACACGGCCCAGAACGGCAGTTGCCAGTTTTTCTTGCCCTGCATTTCTCCGGGCTCGCCGGTTCGCCAGGGGGCGTAGTGGCGCCAGGCTTCTGCCGGGGTCAGGCAGATGGCATGAAGAGGCCGGTGCCACCAGTTGGGTTCGCCGGGAGGAGGGAGTTTGGCTGGGCCGTGGTTCATGAAGTGGCGAAGGTATTCCCAGACTTCGGCGACGTGTTTGATGTCGGATTCAGTGGGTTCGTTGCTGTCGGTCCAGAGGCAATCTTTTTGATGGAGACTTCCGTCTTTTCGACGGGGTGCGAATGCGAGTGCATAGGAGGTGGTGAAAGATGATCCACCAGACTCTGTGCGCCTGAAAAGACCACCTCCAGTATTGCTCCACTCGAAGACGAATACCTTCTTAAAGCGTTGGTAGTAGATTTTTTTTGTTGAGCGGTTGAAGCAAACGCTTGATAAGCCTTTGATGAACCATATTCGGTAAAATAGAAATGGAAGGAAGGTAAAAGGCATAAGCACCATTCCGGTCATTAGTATGGGTTCAAGTAAAAAATCCTTCCAGCTGACGCTAGAAAATAGAAATGGGTAGAAACCGATCATTAATCCAATAATCATTGCGCAGTAAAGTTTTCCCATGAATACAGAGTCTGTTACCCATGGGTTGCGTAGGCATAAAGAGTTTTTGGATATGTTTAATAGCTGTCCACCAATGGCGGGTTCGTACCCTGAGCATGAGGTTGAGTTAAAAAGCCATATAGTTGCCATGATCAGCGCTCGAGACGGAAGTTCGAATGAATCTCAGTGCCTTCGTCCAGCCCTTGATTGGCGCTGTAGGCGAGATGCAGTGAGACGTGGTTTTGGTGGGTCAGCGTGTGCTTGAAATGCAGAATCAAGCCGGCGCCCACAACGTAGGCGGCGGGAGTGATCGGAAATACGTCCATTCCTCCATCGTTACGAAGGCTGCTCGAAATTCCTGACCACTCGCTTGTTCCTATTGCGAAGCCCGGTAAAAGAACTGTGAACTCAGCGCTTGGTTGAGGCGTGACTACTTCGTTATGCGTGATAGCGGTCCAGTTTGGCGGTGCCCAATGGTTGTTATGATGCCACTTGGTGTCCACATTGGTTACACCAAATGATAGGGCCTGCTCGGCTGATATGAGCTTTGGTCCGTAGTGCTCGTTGTGCCAAGCTTTGATTTCTGCGTGCAGTGAGGAGAATCTCGAAAGTTTCTTTTCATGGTCCAGGATAATTTCAGAACGGGCCTCTCCATCGTTGATGCAATTGCCAAAGATGCTGCGTGCTGCCCAAAGCTCAATCGGCCTGTGAACGCGTTCATGTGCTTTGGCGTGAAGATACAGGCCTCCAGCAATGATTGCTGCTCCCGCGAGCACCAATGCAACTGCGGCCCATCCGGCGAAGGGCACAAACACCGTGGGCCCTGCTATTGCAAGCCCGGCCTCAAGGACGATGACAGAGCCAACAGCCATGCTTACTCCACCGGCTGACGTATAGCTGGCTGCAGTTGAATCACCATTATCGAGTTGGCGTTTCGTCTTGAGTCCATCAGAGAGCAAGCCAAATGCTATTGCAGGGTATCCCGCTAAACGCGCAAAGAGATTACTGCTCAAGAACTTGATCACGCCGTTACCAAACCCCATCCCCGGCGCCGTCGAACTCAATCTCAACATCACCGCCTTCTGCGTTGCCCGTACGCTGACCAATGTCGCCGCAGCTGCACCGATCACACCGAAAATCGATGCCGCAAACCCGGTGGTATATTCCGGCGCATCGCTTTTCTGCAGGCTGTTATAAGCCGTCTTCAGCGAGATCACGTTGAACCACAGCATTCCGGCGTTCAGACCACCGCCTCCGCCCGACGTAAGCAACCCGAGCAAGTTGGGTTTAACC
>NZ_JBLIYU010000037.1:0-2029 GCF_057480815.1 Pseudomonas sp. P106(2024)
TCAGCCTACCACCTTAAACTTGGACAACCAACGCCAAGCTGGCCTAGCCTTCTCCGTCCCTCCATCGCAATAACTGGAAGTACAGGAATATTAACCTGTTTTCCATCGACTACGCTTTTCAGCCTCGCCTTAGGGACCGACTAACCCTGCGTCGATTAACGTTGCGCAGGAAACCTTGGTCTTTCGGCGTGCGAGTTTTTCACTCGCATTGTCGTTACTCATGTCAGCATTCGCACTTCTGATACCTCCAGCAAGCTTCTCAACTCACCTTCACAGGCTTACAGAACGCTCCTCTACCGCGTCATCAAAGATGACACCCGTAGCTTCGGTGCATGGTTTGAGCCCCGTTACATCTTCCGCGCAGGCCGACTCGACTAGTGAGCTATTACGCTTTCTTTAAAGGGTGGCTGCTTCTAAGCCAACCTCCTAGCTGTCTAAGCCTTCCCACATCGTTTCCCACTTAACCATGACTTTGGGACCTTAGCTGACGGTCTGGGTTGTTTCCCTTTTCACGACGGACGTTAGCACCCGCCGTGTGTCTCCCATGCTCGGCACTTGTAGGTATTCGGAGTTTGCATCGGTTTGGTAAGTCGGGATGACCCCCTAGCCGAAACAGTGCTCTACCCCCTACAGTGATACATGAGGCGCTACCTAAATAGCTTTCGAGGAGAACCAGCTATCTCCGAGCTTGATTAGCCTTTCACTCCGATCCACAGGTCATCCGCTAACTTTTCAACGGTAGTCGGTTCGGTCCTCCAGTCAGTGTTACCTAACCTTCAACCTGCCCATGGATAGATCGCCCGGTTTCGGGTCTATACCCAGCGACTAAAGCGCCCTATTAAGACTCGCTTTCGCTACGCCTCCCCTATTCGGTTAAGCTCGCCACTGAATATAAGTCGCTGACCCATTATACAAAAGGTACGCAGTCACCTAACAAAGTAGGCTCCCACTGCTTGTACGCATACGGTTTCAGGTTCTATTTCACTCCCCTCTCCGGGGTTCTTTTCGCCTTTCCCTCACGGTACTGGTTCACTATCGGTCAGTCAGTAGTATTTAGCCTTGGAGGATGGTCCCCCCATGTTCAGACAAAGTTTCTCGTGCTCCGTCCTACTCGATTTCACTGGCAAGAGATTTTCGTGTACGGGGCTATCACCCACTATGGCCGCACTTTCCAGAGCGTTCCACTAATCTCAAACCAGCTTAAGGGCTGGTCCCCGTTCGCTCGCCACTACTAAGGGAATCTCGGTTGATTTCTTTTCCTCAGGGTACTTAGATGTTTCAGTTCCCCTGGTTCGCCTCTTGCACCTATGTATTCAGTACAAGATAACCAGCTTGTGCTGGCTGGGTTCCCCCATTCAGAGATCTCTGGATCACAGTCTGTTTGCCGACTCCCCAAAGCTTATCGCAGGCTACCACGTCTTTCATCGCCTCTGACTGCCAAGGCATCCACCGTATGCGCTTCTTCACTTGACCATATAACCCCAAGCAATCTGGTTATACTGTGAAGACGACATTCGCCGAAAATTCGCATGTTGCTCATTGCTGAGCAGAACTCACAAATTTTACCTTAGCCTGAATAACCAGCAGTGAAACTGGTATTCAGTCTATCTATCACATATCCGAATTTTTAAAGAACGATCTGACAAAAGTCAGAAATCAACATTCATCACCGAATGTTCATTTCTAAGTTCTGAGCAGTGCTGCGAAACCTGAAAGAGTGGTGGAGCCAAGCGGGATCGAACCGCTGACCTCCTGCGTGCAAGGCAGGCGCTCTCCCAGCTGAGCTATGGCCCCGTATCCTAGGCCGCACCAAGTAATTGGTAGGTCTGGGCAGATTTGAACTGCCGACCTCACCCTTATCAGGGGTGCGCTCTAACCAACTGAGCTACAGACCTATAACAGGGTCGCGTTACAGCATCGTCTTTACACAATGAATCAAGCAATTCGTGTGGGAGCTCATCAGCAGGCTGATGTCTTCGATTAAGGAGGTGATCCAGCCGCAGGTTCCCCTACGGCTACCTTGTTACGA
>NZ_JBLIYU010000039.1:0-1795 GCF_057480815.1 Pseudomonas sp. P106(2024)
CTCGTAGCGGGAGGCGAATCATACAGCGTTACAACCTGCTGTCAACTGCCTTTCTCACCGCTGCCGATCGTTAGACCGAAGCACCTCCGCCACCCTCTTAAACAATCAACTCATTGATATTCAAGGAGTTTTTCGTCCCGATGTCGCTGGAAGTGGGGCGCATTATAAGGGGATCTGAAAGCCCGTCAACCTTTTATTTCAAGCATATGAAAAGTATCCCTTCAGGAGCCGCCAGCCACTCGCCGCAACCTTCATCTGCACACCAATACCAACCTTGCCAACCCTTCCGTCAGTGCGCACTATATTGCACACCCTTGCGCGCACTATAACGGAAGCCTCCATGAACACCCCAAACCGCAGCCTGGCCGCCACGCTGTTCCCCATCGGCCTGCTGCTGATAGCCATGGCCTCCATCCAGTCCGGCGCTTCGCTGGCCAAGAGCATGTTCCCCATCGTCGGCGCCCAAGGCACCACCGCCCTGCGACTCATCTTCGCCAGCGTGATCATGCTCCTGTTGCTGCGCCCCTGGCGTGCTCGCCTGGATGCCAGCACCCTGCGCAGCGTGATTATCTACGGCATGGCCCTGGGCGGCATGAATTTCCTCTTCTATATGTCATTGCGCAGCGTGCCGCTGGGTATCGCTGTCGCCCTTGAATTCACCGGACCGCTTGCCGTGGCGCTATGGGCCTCGCGACGGGCACTGGACTTCCTATGGATCGCCCTGGCGGTCGCCGGCCTGCTGCTGTTGATTCCCGTCGGCCAGACCGACGGCGGGCTGGACCCGATCGGCGCCGGCTATGCCCTAGGGGCCGGCGTGTGCTGGGCGTTGTACATCCTCTACGGGCAAAAGGCCGGAGCCGAGAACGGCATCCAGACCGCGGCCTTGGGTGTGGTGATCGCAGCCCTGTTCGTCGCCCCGATTGGAATCGCCCACGCCGGCAGCGCCTTGCTGACACCCGCGCTGCTACCCGTGGCCCTGGGCGTGGCCATCCTGTCGACAGCTCTGCCTTACAGCCTGGAAATGGTCGCCTTGACCCGCATGCCCGCCCGTACCTTCGGCACATTGATGAGCATCGAGCCGGCCTTTGGCGCACTGTCCGGACTACTCTTCCTGGGCGAGAAGCTTACCCTTTGGCAATGGCTGGCAATCCTTGCCATCATCACTGCCTCTGTAGGTGCGACCCTGTCGATGAAACGGGATGCGGCCCCGGCCGTGGCCGCCGACTGATTTGAGAAATATTTGCATTTAGAAGGCTTGCAACCTTGTACCGCCCGCCGTGGCTGATTAAGCTGTCACCCAAATATAATCTTGACGCTATCTACTGAGCGGTACATGGACGCTGGGGACCATCAGGGAAGAGACAAGGCGCAAACCACAGGCCCGTGAGTGCAGTTGGGCCAAATAAGGACAGGAATGAAACGTATTTTTCTCATCCTGGCCATCCTGGCCATCGCTGGATGCGCCGCGACAGCCAATACCGAAGTGAAGCGAGGGAAGAAGGGCCTGCATATCAACTGCTCGGGGCTCTCCTCGTCATGGGACAAGTGCTACAGCAAGGCCGCCAGCTCCTGCGGCAGCAAAGGCTACAAGGTAATCGCCCGGTCCGGCGACACCGACGAAGAGCCTGGCGACTATGTGTTCGGCATCAATCCGGCCGGCTATACCAGCCGTAGCATGATCGTGATTTGCAAGTAACTGTCTAGTCCTGAAATAGGTTTACACCTGTTCAGGTAGGCCGACAGGCCTCAAAACGCCTGATGCACCGCATCGGGCGTTTTGTTTTTCAGGGCCATA
>NZ_JBLIYU010000040.1:0-1724 GCF_057480815.1 Pseudomonas sp. P106(2024)
CCGTCACCATCGTCGGCAAAGGCGATGTGACCGAAGACCAGCAGCCGGCCTTCACCGTCAAGGTCAGCCAGAAACTGGACCACGACCTGACCGTGACCCTGTCGAACGGCGACAAGGTCGTGATCCCTGCCGGTCAGACCGAGGCCGAGTACAAGGCGAAAGCCCAAGGTGATGACGTCTTCAAAGACGGCGATACCTTGACCGTTGGCATCACCGACGCTGCCGTCGATGGTAAGGCCTTCGAGAATCTGGAGCTGGGCGGCAACGCTTCGGTCCAAATCACCGACACCGTCAGCGAAGTCGTCGCGACCCTCACCGCCGACAAGACCACCGTCACCGAAGGCGGCCAGATCACCTACACCGTGACCCTGAGCAACGCCCAGGGTCTGCCGGTCAATGGCCATAACGGCCTGACCTTCACCCTGACCGATGGCACCAAGGTCACCATCCCCGCTGGCAGCGCCAGCGGCACCTCCACCATCACTGCACCGGACGACGTGTTCGTTGGTGGTCAACCGACCATTACCAACAAACTGGAAAGCGTGACCGGTGCCGACAATTTCGAAAAACTGACCCTGGGTCAGGACGAAGTGAAGACCTCCGTCACTGACGAACCGGGCACCGGCACTCCAGGCACCGACAACCAAGGCGACAAGGTCACCGTCACCATCGTTGGCAAAGGCGATGTCACTGAAGACCAGCAGCCGGCCTTCACCGTCAAGGTCAGCCAGAAACTGGACCACGACCTGACCGTGACCCTGTCGAACGGCGACAAGGTCGTGATCCCTGCCGGTCAGACCGAGGCCGAGTACAAGGCGAAAGCCCAAGGTGATGACGTCTTCAAAGACGGCGACACCCTGACCGTCGGCATCACCGATGCTGCCGTTGACGGCAAGTCCTTCGAAAACCTGGAGCTGGGCGGCAACGCCTCGGTGCAGATCACCGACACCATCAGTGAAGTGGTTGCGACCCTCACCGCCGACAAGACCACCGTCACCGAAGGCGGCCAGATCACCTACACCGTGACCCTGACCAACGCCCAAGGCCTGTCGGTCACTGGCCACAATGGCCTGACCTTCACCCTGACCGATGGCACCAAGGTCACCATTCCAGCTGGCAGCGCCAGCGGTACCTTCACCATTACCGCACCGGACGATGTGTTCGTAGGTGGCCAGCCTTCGATCGTCAACAAGATTGAATCGGTTGCCGGTGGCGACAACTTCGAGAAGCTGACCCTCGGTGACAACACCGTCACCACGAGCGTGACCGATGAGCCTGGCACCGGCACTCCAGGTACCGACAACCAGGGCGACAAAGTCACCGTTACTATCATCGGCAAAGGCGATGTCACCGAAGACCAGCAGCCGGCCTTCACCGTCAAGGTCAGCCAGAAGCTCGACCACGACCTGACCGTCACCCTGTCGAACGGCGACAAAGTCGTCATTCCAGCCGGCCAGACCGAAGCCGAGTACAAGGCCAAGGCCCAGGGCGACGACGTCTTCAAGGATGGCGATACCCTGACCGTCGGCATCACCGACGCTGCCGTTGACGGCAAGGCCTTCGAGAATCTGGAGCTGGGCGGCAACGCCTCGGTGCAGATCACCGACACCATCAGTGAAGTGGTTGCGACCCTCACCGCCGACAAGACCACCGTCACCGAAGGCGGCCAGATCACCTACACCGTGACCCTGACCAACGCCCAGGGTCTGCCGGTCAATGGCCAC
>NZ_JBLIYU010000041.1:0-1324 GCF_057480815.1 Pseudomonas sp. P106(2024)
TGTCCCGTCCTGAATAAGGTTTACACCTCCCATCCCGAATTTCCGGAGAGTCAGATGGAGCAAGGTGTAAAGCGCACACAGCGTGATTATTCACTGTCTTTTAAATTGGCGGTCGTTGATCAGGTCGAAAAAGGTGAACTGACCTGCACCCAGGCTCGGGAGCGGTACGGCATCCAAGGAAAAACTACAGTTCTGGTATGGTTGCGTAAGCATGGTCGGCAGGATTGGAGCCAAGGGGCGTCGATTCGGGCCGAGAGGAGCTGCGCGATGTCTGACCCCAAAACGCTTACTCCAGAGCAGCGGATCAAAGAGCTTGAGCAGCAGCTTGAGCTGATGAGCCAGAAGGCCCAGTTTTTTGAAACGGTCGTTGATGTTCTGAAAAATGACTATGGTGTCTCGGTCGTAAAAAAGCGATCCGGCAAGTCCTCTCGCAAGGTCAAGTCGCAGGACTGAGCGTTGCCAGGGCTTGTCAGTTTCTAGGTATCAGTCGACAGGCTTACTACAAACGCAACCGAGCTGCTGACGGCAGAGAACGCCAGGCAGATCAGGTGGTTGAGTTTGTTCAGCAAGTCCGGATGCGCCAGCCTCGTCTGGGCACCCGCAAGCTGCACTATCTGCTGCGTTGCCAAGCTGACAAACGATTTCAGGTCGGTCGAGATAGGCTGTTCCAGGTCTTGGGAGAGCGCCGTTTGCTAGTGCTGCCTAAGCGGGCCTATCACAAGACAACACAGAGCTTTCATCGCTTCTACCGCCATCCCAACTTACTCAAGCCCGGCCCAAGCCAAGTCGTTCCGACAAGACCGGAGCACGTCTGGGTTGCCGACATTACTTACCTGCCCGCACGTAACGGCCCGCTGTACCTGAGCTTAGTAACGGATGCGTACTCCAGGAAAATTGTTGGCCACCATGTCCATGAAAGCCTGCATGCCGAGTCCGTGGCGCAAGCATTCAAGCAGGCACTACGAAAGCGAGATCGTCGCCAACCATTAGTCCACCATTCGGATCGAGGCATCCAATATTGCTCGGCGCTATACCAGTCACTGCACCAGCGCTACGGCGTTCAGTGCTCCATGACTGATGGGTATGACTGCTACCAGAACGCGCTGGCTGAACGAATCAACGGAATCCTCAAGGCGGAGCTGCTGTTGAGTAGTCCTGAAGATCTGGAACAAGCTAGGCAGATGGTTGCCGAAGCAGTGCAAATCTACAACACAGAAAGGCCTCATATGGCCCTGAAAAACAAAACGCCCGATGCGGTGCATCAGGCGTTTTGAGGCCTGTCGGCCTACCTGAACAGGTGTAAACCTATTTCAGGACTAGACAG
>NZ_JBLIYU010000042.1:0-1221 GCF_057480815.1 Pseudomonas sp. P106(2024)
TGGTTTCGTAGACACCTCCAAGCCTCATAATGAGGCCCAAATAGGAGGTGCCATGAGTCGTCAGCGTTACCCTGAAGAATTCAAGATCGAAGCGGTCAAACAAGTGACCGAGAAAGGCAAGCCTGTCGCCGATGTTGCCCAGCGTCTGGGCATGTCCGTTCACAGTCTCTACGCCTGGATCAAGCTCTACAGCAAACCCCAAGATCAGCGTCAGCAAGACGATGACCAGCAAGCCGAACTGCGCAAGCTGCGTGCTGAACTCAAGCGCGTGACGGAAGAGCGAGACATCTTAAAGAAGGCCGCCGCGTACTTTGCCAAGGAGTGCGGCTGAAGTACGCCTTCATCAAGAAGCACTCGACGGATTACCCGGTGCGGCGCCTTTGCCAAACCCTCAAGGTGCACCCCAGCGGCTACTACGCTTGGTTGGCCGAGCCTCAATCTGCCCGAGCAAAAGAAGATCAACGCCTGCTTGGCTTGATCAAGCATGCCTGGTTAGAAAGCGGAGGTGTGTATGGCTATCGCAAGATTCACGATGACCTGCGAGAGCTGGGAGAGATCTGTGGGCGAAATCGAGTCGGACGTTTGATGCAGGCAGAAGGGCTGCGTTCACAAACGGGTTATCGACGGCGCCCAGGGTTTTATGGCGGAAAGCCAACCGTCGTCTCGCCTAACCACCTTGCGCGGCAGTTCAAGGTCAGTGAGCCGAACAAGGTCTGGGTGACAGACATCACTTACATCCGCACCTATGAAGGATGGCTGTACCTGGCAGTAGTGCTGGATCTGTTTTCCCGCCAAGTGATTGGCTGGTCAATGAAGCCCAGGATGTGCAGCGACCTGGCGATCGACGCGATGTTGATGGCCGTGTGGCGCCGCAAGCCACAGCAGCAAGTGATGATTCATTCAGATCAGGGCAGTCAATTCAGCAGCTCAGATTGGCAAAGCTTCTTGAAGGCAAACAACGTGATTAGCAGCATGAGTCGGCGAGGAAACTGCCATGACAACGCCGTAGCCGAGAGCTTTTTCCAGCTCTTGAAGCGGGAGCGAATCCGACGAAAGATCTACGCAACGCGTGACGAAGCCCGAAGTGATATTTTCGATTACATCGAGATGTTCTATAACCCAAAACGTCGACACAGCAGTGCTATGCAGCTGTCGCCAGTAGAGTATGAGAAACGCTATTTTCTGAGCTTGGAGAGTGTCTAGGAAACCAGGGGCGATTCA
>NZ_JBLIYU010000043.1:0-1132 GCF_057480815.1 Pseudomonas sp. P106(2024)
GGAAGTGTCAGATTTTTTGTGTGCGGGCCGGTAACGGCCTGCCGTCAGGCAGGCCCTGACTTTCACCAGGTCGGCCTGATGAACCGATCTCCGTACAAAATCGCGAATTGATTCATCGCACTTTTCCAATCATGCGCCGCTGAGCCCCAGTTCGCCGTGATGTTTCGCAGCCCCAGCCAGATCAGCTTGGTAGCTGCGTCATCGTTCGGGAAATGGCCTCGGGTCTTGATGATCTTGCGCAGCTGGGCATTGATACTCTCGATGGCGTTGGTGGTGTAGATCACTTTCCGGATGGCTGGTGGGAAGACAAAGAAGGGAATCACTCGATCCCAGGCGCGTCTCCAGGCCGCAACGACCGTTGGATACTGCTTGCCCCAGGGCCCGTTTTCAAACTCATCGAGTGCCTGCTCAGCCGCTTCGGCGTTGATGGCCTGGTAGATCGGCTTGAGCGCCTTGGCCAGTGCCCGCCGCTTGTCCCAGGCTGCAAAGTCCAGGCTGTTGCGGATCAGGTGCACGATGCACGTCTGCAGCGTCGTCTCTGGAAACACGGCGCTGAGAGCCTCTGGCATGCCTTTGAGGCCATCGGTCACGGCAATCAGCACATCCTCGACACCACGTGTCTTGAGATCGTTAAAGACCTTCATCCAGAACTTCGCACCCTCGGTGTTCTCGATCCAGATGCCCAAGATATCGCGCGTCCCGTCGGGTAGAACGCCCAGCGCCAAGTAAATGGCCTTGTTGCGCACCAAGCCTTCTTCGCGGATCTTCACCCGCAGTGCATCGAAGAAAATGACCGGGTACATGGGCTCCAGTGGCCGCTGCTGCCACGCGCCAATTTCTTCCATGACCTCGTCTGTCACAGAGCTGATGAAGTCGGGTGAGACCTCTGTTCCATACTGCTCGGACAGAAAGGCTCGGATCTCTCTGACCGTCATGCCACGGGCGTACATGGCGATGATCTTGTCATCGAAACCGGTGTACCGCCGCTCATGCTTGGGGATGAGAATGGGCGCAAAACTGCCGTCTCGGTCACGAGGAATTTCCAGCCGCAGCGGGCCATCGCCGGTCAAAACCGTCTTGCCACTCTTGCCGTTACGCTGGTTGGTTTCATCCTCTGGGCGCTGCGCGCCCG
>NZ_JBLIYU010000044.1:0-1125 GCF_057480815.1 Pseudomonas sp. P106(2024)
TAAGCCGTCTTCAGCGAGATCACGTTGAACCACAGCATTCCGGCGTTCAGACCACCGCCTCCGCCCGACGTAAGCAACCCGAGCAAGTTGGGTTTAACCCGCGCAGTGGTGGTCAACTCAACCGCCACCGTCCGATTACCCGAAATACGCAGCTGCTTCATTTCCTCAACCTGCGCCATGCCGCTCTTCAAATACCGCTCCACCTCCTGGCTGAACGGGTTTTCCCGGATGGCCTGGTCGGTGATCTGGTAACGCGCCGCCAACAGCCCCAGCGCTTTCTCGGCATTGGCCTCACGCGCCGCCAGCAGTACTTGCTGACGCAGGGTGTGGCTGGCATCCCAGCGGGTGTGACCACGCAGGCGTTTGAGCACCACGGCGTTGACGGACTGGGCAGTCAGATCGGTGATGTCTGCAATGGCCGGAAAACGCCCGGCCAGCCCTTCGATGACATTGTCGCTGCCCCCCAGCACACCGCCGGCCGCATCGGCTTTGTCCTTGAAGGGGTTGAACGGCGCCAGGGCGGTGTAGAGCGGGCTGTCGTGCTGGTCCAGCCACTGTTCCAGGCGTTTGAAGCGCAGGTCTCGGTCTTCGGTACCGGGTGTCGGCTGGCCCATCGGGTAAATCAGCAGGGCCAGGGCGATTTCCAGGCCACGGGCCGAGATGCGTTCGTTGCGGTCATAGCACGCCAGTGCGGCGGCCAGGCTGTAGGGGTCATCGATATGCGCAGCTTCGGCCGTGGCCAGCCACGCGTCGTGATCATGACTGGCTTGCAGGGCAAGGTTGCGCAGGCCTGCAATGCGCTGCTCCAGCTCATCGCGTTCGGCGAGGAACTGCAGGTATTTGTCGGTATCGATGCGCAGCGCCAAACGCGCACCGTTTGGGGAATAGTCCTCGTGAGTGAGGGCCCGATAACGTGCCTCGGCCGGGGGGAAAGGGCGTCCGGTGCGGGTGGACTGCAGCCTTATCTCGACCACTTCGGTAGCGGGCATATCCGCCGGATACATCGTCTCCAGGGTTTTGTTCAGCAACAGGGCGACCAGGTTGCGATGGTGAAAATCGCGGCTCTGCTGGCTGAGCCGTTCGGCATCCAGCTGGTAGCACGCCGGTACGCCTGCCTGCTCGGAG
>NZ_JBLIYU010000045.1:0-797 GCF_057480815.1 Pseudomonas sp. P106(2024)
GGCGTTCCGTACATCGTGGTCTTCCTGAACAAGGCTGACCTGGTAGACGACGCTGAGCTGCTGGAACTGGTCGAGATGGAAGTTCGCGACCTGCTGTCCACCTACGACTTCCCAGGCGACGACACCCCGATCATCATCGGTTCGGCTCGTATGGCGCTGGAAGGCAAAGACGACAATGAAATGGGTACCAGCGCTGTCAAGAAGCTGGTTGAAACTCTGGATGCCTACATCCCTGAGCCAGTTCGTGCCATCGACCAGCCGTTCCTGATGCCGATCGAAGACGTATTCTCGATCTCGGGTCGTGGTACCGTTGTTACCGGCCGTATCGAGCGTGGTATCGTCCGCGTTCAAGATCCGCTGGAAATCGTTGGTCTGCGTGACACCACCACCACCACCTGCACCGGTGTTGAGATGTTCCGCAAGCTGTTGGACGAAGGTCGTGCTGGCGAGAACTGCGGCGTTCTGCTGCGTGGTACCAAGCGTGACGACGTTGAGCGTGGCCAGGTTCTGGTCAAGCCAGGTTCGGTCAAGCCGCACACCAAGTTCACCGCAGAAGTCTACGTCCTGTCGAAGGAAGAAGGCGGCCGTCACACTCCGTTCTTCAAAGGCTACCGTCCTCAGTTCTACTTCCGTACCACTGACGTGACCGGTAACTGCGAACTGCCGGAAGGCGTTGAGATGGTAATGCCAGGTGACAACATCCAGATGACTGTCACCCTGATCAAGACCATCGCAATGGAAGACGGTCTGCGCTTCGCCATCCGTGAAGGCGGTCGTACCGTCGGCGCCGGCGTCGT
>NZ_JBLIYU010000046.1:0-740 GCF_057480815.1 Pseudomonas sp. P106(2024)
GCAAACGACTGCCTAGATCATCGTCAGCCAGTTGGCTCTCCAGCTCTTTGTCCAACACCTTGATCTGCTCGCTCAAGTAGACGAAATGATCATGCAGGCGCTGCAGTAATGCGACGAGCCGTATTGGCAGGTCGTGCTCTTCAAGCACCGAAGCAAGGCGTTTGACCACTGCCAATCCGGTCGGCAGGCTGACACCGAATTCGAGCAGGAACCCATGCATCTGGTTCACCGTCTTGGTTCGGTCGCGGATCAATGATTCACGCATCCGATGAGAAACAGAGAGCGTTTGCTGCTCAGGCGATTTTGGCGTCACAAAGCGCATGGAGGGTCGGGAAGCGGCTTCGCAGATGGCTTGCGCATCGACGAAGTCATTCTTGTTGCTCTTGACGAAAGGTTTAACGAACTGCGGCGAGATCAGCTTGGCCTCATGATCCATCGCTTTGATTTCTCGCGCCAGGCAGTGTGAACCGGCACAGGCCTCCATCACTACCGTGCAAGGGGGATGATTGGCCAGAAACCGCATCATCTGCTGCCTTGAGCACTTCTTGCGCATTACCTCTTTGCCGAACTTGTCCTGGGCGTGCAGGTGGAAGGTATGTTTACCAATGTCGATGCCGATCAGGGTCACGCTGCTCATGATGACGGTCTCCGAAGTAAAAGCACCCTGCGAAAGCGTACGCCTCGCAGGGTGCCGGGGTGACCATCTCATTAAGTAACCCGCCGTAAGGGCGGAAAGGTGA
>NZ_JBLIYU010000047.1:0-727 GCF_057480815.1 Pseudomonas sp. P106(2024)
CTTGTGCAGGTTTGGTGTGTTCCAGCTGTTCGGCGGGCATCAGGTCGTGCAGTTGGTGCTGGTAGGCCGAGACCGACAGGCTCAGGTCCAGGGCCACGCCTTCAGCATCAGCCAGCGCCACCACCGGTATTTTCGGCTGAGTGCTGGGATAGTCCCGGGCAATGGCGTTGAGCCTGCCGACGGACAAGGTGGTTGTGGACGCGTGGCTGCTCCAGGTCAGGGACATACGCCGGCTTGCCGGTTTGTAGTCTTCGACCCAGTTTTGCAGCGCACTGAGCGGCAGTACATGAGGCTGGGTGGAGCGGGCCGGGTTGCCGTCAATCAGCTCGGCCATGTCCAGCTGGCGCATATGCCGTTTGCGCAGGGCTGCTGAAGCGGTGATGCGGGCAGTCGTGGCGTTGGTCCACAGGTGCGGGCTGTAGCCGATCCACACTTCCTTGGCGGTATCCGGGCAGGTGTCGGCCCATACCCAGCCCATGCTCTGGCTGGCCAGGTAGCGTTCGCGCAAGTGGTAGCCTTCCAGGCCCTGGTAGCGCAGCTCCCGGTAATGTCCTTCGCCGTCGTACTCATGAATGATCAGCTTTTCGCCCTGAGGACCTTTCATGAACACGTAGATGTAGCCTGGGCGCAGCGCGCGCAGGGTGTAGGATGAGTGCTGCAGCGGGGCGAAGCCTTGTTCCAGATTGAAGCCTGCGCCTGCGTAGCGACAGGCAGGGGCATCGCCCGT
>NZ_JBLIYU010000048.1:0-713 GCF_057480815.1 Pseudomonas sp. P106(2024)
CGTGCCTTGTTGCGGTTGAGCAGGCCCTGCAACGCGAGGGTCATACCGGTGCCGGCGACCAGCAGGCCGCCGTCGCTGTTGTCCAGCGAGGTGCCGGTCACGCCGACGGCGGCCTTGCCGGTGATCTCGCCGCCGCGGTTGTCGATGCGATCAACTTCCAGGGTCAGCGCGCCGTTGCTGCCGAGCAGGCCCGCCTCGCGGTTGTCCAGCCCGCCGCCCTTGACCCGCAACTGCTCCAGGCTGACTAGCGAACCTGCGGTATTCAGCAGCGTGGCGGCCTCGATCTCGCCGCGGCCCTTGCCGGAAATCTTGCCCTTGCTGTTGTCCAGGGTCTTGGCGTAGAGCTTCAGCGAGGTGTCGCTCACCAATGTGCCCTGGCGATTGTCCAGGCGATCATCAATGGTCAGGGCCAGACCCGCTCGGCTGCTGACTTCGCCTTCGCGGTTGTCCAGGCTGGCGGCACGCAGGTCCAGGCCCTTGGCCGAGACCAGGCCCTTGGCATTGTCCAGTGCCTGGGCAATACGCACCGTGAGAACCTGATCGCTGAGCAGCTTGCCCTGGCGGTTGTCCAGCGTATCGGCGGCCAAGGTGAAGCCTTGCGGGCTGGTGATCTCGCCCTTCTGATTGTCAACGCTGCCGAGGTTGTTCAGCACCAGCAGCGGAGCCTTGATCAGGCCATGGTTGACCAGCGCGCCCTGGCCCAGGTCAAGGGT
>NZ_JBLIYU010000049.1:0-702 GCF_057480815.1 Pseudomonas sp. P106(2024)
GGCCTGGGCGGTGGAGATCTCGCCGCCCTGGTTGGAGAGCTTGGCCAGGTTGGCGAGGGTCAGTGGGCCGGCGGTGGTGATCAGGCCGGCGCCGTTGTCCAGGTCGGCGCCGAGCAGGTCCAGTGCAAGGCTGCTGCCGAGCAGTTTGCCGCCGTGGTTGTCCAGGCCCTTGCTGGTGAGTGTGAGCGCGTCCTTGGCTTCGATTCGGCCACCGTCGCGGTTGCTCAGCACACCGGCATTAACCTCCAGCGACTGGCCGCCGATCAGGCCCTTGAGGTTGTCCAGGCGCTGGCTGATCTGCAGCAGCAGGCGCTGGTCGCTGAGCAAACGGCCATTGCCGTTGTCGAGTTGCTCGGCGGCGACGGTGAACGCTTGCGCGCTGGAAATCTCGCCACCCTGGTTGGCCACGCTCTTGAGATTGTTCAGCAGCAGCGACGGGGCATTGATCAGGCCGCCACGGTTATCCAGGTGGCCATGGCTCAGGTCGAGGTTCACCGAAGTGTCGCTGAACAGCTTTCCGCCCTGCTGGTCGAGGCCGGTGACCGTCGCGCTGAGTGCTTCGCGGCTGCCGACCCGGCCGCCGTCACGGTTGTCCAGCTGGCCGGCGTGCAGGTCGAGGGTGCGGTTGCTGCTGACACTGCCCTGGCGGCTGTTGTCCAGGTGGCTGGTGGTAATGGCCAGCGCGCCCTTGCTGGCAATAAC
>NZ_JBLIYU010000050.1:0-645 GCF_057480815.1 Pseudomonas sp. P106(2024)
GAGCATGCCGTGTGTTGGGCCGATCACCGCCAGCCTGCTGGCTGTAGAAATGGGAGATGCTCGGCAGTACGGCAGTAGCCGGGACTTTGCGGCCTCTGTAGGTCTGGTGCCCCGCCAGTACAGCACTGGTGGTAGGCCAGCTTTGCTGGGGATCAGCAAGCGTGGCGACAAGAACCTTCGGCATTTGCTGGTGCTGTGCGCACGGGTCTACATGCTTCGCCTGAAGTATCAGAAAGGCCCATTGGCCGATTGGGTGCGTTCATTGCTCGCGCGACGTCACTCCAATGTGGTGGCCTGCGCGTTGGCCAACAAACTGGCACGCATTGCGTGGGCCATTGCCACTCGGCACACGCAATATAAAACGGAGCCAGACGCGATAAACGCCTGACCCCGTTGTGCTGCACCGAGTTTCACCATCAGGTTTTGCGATAGCTGAACAACAGATGAAATAAACGGCCGATCGGCCTGGCGATGATCCTGAACGACCAATTGGCTCTTGGAAGCCGCCTACTTTGTTAGGATCGCCAGGTGCGAATGCTCATCGTGGCGCGGGATGCGAGCCCAATAGACGCCGGATAGATTGAAGCAAGCCATCCATTCCATCTGATGAACAGTATTGCAAAAAATGGGGTGACCATAGATTGG
>NZ_JBLIYU010000051.1:0-505 GCF_057480815.1 Pseudomonas sp. P106(2024)
GGCGTGCAGGTCGAGGGTGCGGTTGCTGCTGACACTGCCCTGGCGGCTGTTGTCCAGGTGGCTGGTGGTAATGGCCAGCGCGCCCTTGCTGGCAATAACGCCCTTGTCGGTGTTTTCCAGGCTGGCGCTGGCTAGGGTGATATCGCTGTCGCTGAGCAACTCGCCAGACTTGTTGAGCAGCGCGCCCGTCGTGGTCAGCTTCAGGCTGCCGGCGCTGTCCAGTTTGCCGGTGCTGTTGTCCAGGCTCTGCGCGGCCATCACCAATTGGCCCTCGGCGCTGATCAGCCCGAGACGGTTGAGCGCCGCGCCGGTCAACGTCAGGGTCATGTCCCGCTGGCTGGTCAGGCGGCCACCGTCGTTGTCCAGGGTCAGGCCGGTCAGGGTCAGGCCGGTCTGGGCCTCGATACGTGCCTTGTTGCGGTTGAGCAGGCCCTGCAACGCGAGGGTCATACCGGTGCCGGCGACCAGCAGGCCGCCGTCGCTGTTGTCCAGCGAGGTGCCGGTC
>NZ_JBLIYU010000052.1:0-505 GCF_057480815.1 Pseudomonas sp. P106(2024)
GGCGTGCAGGTCGAGGGTGCGGTTGCTGCTGACACTGCCCTGGCGGCTGTTGTCCAGGTGGCTGGTGGTAATGGCCAGCGCGCCCTTGCTGGCAATAACACCCTTGTCAGTGTTTTCCAGCCTGGCGCTGGCCAGGGTGATGTCGCTGTCGCTCAGCAACTCGCCAGCCTTGTTGAGCAGCGCGCCTGTCGTGGTCAGTTTCAGGCTGCCGGCACTGTCCAGTTTGCCGGTGCTGTTGTCCAGGCTTTGCGCGGCCATCAGCAACTGGCCCTCGGCGCTGATCAGGCCGAGGCGGTTGAGCGCCGCGCCAGTCAACGTCAGGGTCATGTCCCGCTGGCTGGTCAGCCGGCCACCGTCGTTGTCCAGGGTCAGACCGGTCAGGGTCAGGCCGGTCTGGGCCTCGATGCGTGCCTTGTTGCGGTTGAGCAGGCCCTGCAACGCGAGGGTCATACCGGTGCCGGCGACCAGCAGGCCGCCGTCGCTGTTGTCCAGCGAGGTGCCGGTC
>NZ_JBLIYU010000053.1:0-494 GCF_057480815.1 Pseudomonas sp. P106(2024)
GCATCCGCCTTGTACTCGACCTGGGTCTGGCCAGCCGGAATCACCACTTTGGCGCCGTTGCTCAAGGTGACGGTCAGGTCCTGGTCCAGCTTCTGGTTGACCTTGACGGTAAAGGACGGCTGCAGGTCTTCGGTGACATCGCCGTTGCTGACGATGGTGACGGACACCTTGTTGCCGGTATCCGGATCATCAGTGACGGTGGTGGTGAGTGTTTCCTTGCCGAGCGTCAGTTTCTCGAAGTTGTCCGCGCCGCTGACACCTTCAAGCTTGTTCACGATCGAGGGCTGGCCGCCGACGAATACGTCGCTCGGGGCGGTGATGGTGAAGGTACCGCTGGCGCTGCCGGCTGGAACGGTGACCTTGGTGCCGTCGGTCAGGGTGAAGGTCAGGCCATTGTGGCCATTGACCGGCAGACCCTGGGCGTTGGTCAGGGTCACGGTGTAGGTGATCTGGCCGCCTTCGGTGACGGTGGTCTTGTCGGCGGTGAGGGTCGC
>NZ_JBLIYU010000054.1:0-482 GCF_057480815.1 Pseudomonas sp. P106(2024)
GATAGATTGAAGCAAGCCATCCATTCCATCTGATGAACAGTATTGCAAAAAATGGGGTGACCATAGATTGGTCTTGGCCAAAGTAACCAAAGCCGCTGCCTCCGCAAGACCTGCGTTCGGCCTCCTGAAGTCGCGCAAGTTACGGGCGGCGCCTGAACTAACGCAGCTGTCGCTAGTTGAAAGTTTAATTAATCTCTCGAATATCGCCAGTCGCGGTTATATACAGCCCTGTAGGGGCGGGTTTGCCCCGCGAAGAGGTCGAAACATTCAAGGAATAACAAACTACAGAACAAATGATCTCTTGCTCTTGCTCTTGCTCTTGCTCTTGCTTCTAAGCGCGCGATAGTTCAGGCAACGCCAATTGCGACTTCAGGAGGCCGAGCGGAGTTCTTGCGTAGGGAGGTGACGGGCATGGATGCCCGTCAAGCGCTGCGCCCCAGGATGGGGCGTTCAGCGCGGTCCTCCCGGGAGCAAGAACGGAG
>NZ_JBLIYU010000055.1:0-456 GCF_057480815.1 Pseudomonas sp. P106(2024)
CGGGCATGGATGCCCGTCAAGCGCTGGGGCCCAGGATGGGCCCTGCAGCGCGGTCCTCCCGGGAGCAAGGCCGGAGTGAGGGAACCCCGGAGCGAAGCGTAGGGGCCGGATGAACGGAGCGCAGCGTTTTTTGGTTACTTTTTGTCGCGTTTGACAAAAAGTGACTCGCCGTAAGGGCGAAAAGGTGACTCTGCGTCACCATCGCAAATGAATGCGCTTACAACAATAAATACCGACACCGACCGTCTTTGACTTTGACTTTGACTTTGACTTTGACTTTGACTTTGACTTTGACTTTGACTTTTAAATAGTTTGTTTTAAAAGTTATACGCGCATTCATTTACGATGGTGACGCAAAGTCACCTTTCCGCCCTTACGGCGGGTCCCTTTTTGAAGGATCAAAAAGGAACCAAAAAATCCTCGCTCCATTCATCCGGCCCCTACGCTTCGCTCCGG
>NZ_JBLIYU010000057.1:0-430 GCF_057480815.1 Pseudomonas sp. P106(2024)
CTTAGCCTGAATAACCAGCAGTGAAACTGGCATTCAGTCTATCTATCACATATCCGAATTTTTAAAGAACGATCTGACAAAAGTCAGAAATCAACATTCGATCCGAATGCTCATTTCTGAGTTTGATCAAGCAAGTACAGCGAAGTGGTGGAGCCAAGCGGGATCGAACCGCTGACCTCCTGCGTGCAAGGCAGGCGCTCTCCCAGCTGAGCTATGGCCCCGCATATTGGTAGGTCTGGGCAGATTTGAACTGCCGACCTCACCCTTATCAGGGGTGCGCTCTAACCAACTGAGCTACAGACCTATATAGGGTCTTGATCGTCTTTACAGCATGAATCAAGCAATTCGTGTGGGAGCTCATCAGCAGGCTGATGTCTTCGATTAAGGAGGTGATCCAGCCGCAGGTTCCCCTACGGCTACCTTGTTACGA
>NZ_JBLIYU010000058.1:0-422 GCF_057480815.1 Pseudomonas sp. P106(2024)
GGCCAGGCGCTCGACAACGGCAAGGGGCTGCTGACCAGCGAGGGTGACCTCGATATCGGCGCCGCCAGCCTCGACAACACCGACGCCGAGCTGAGCAGCGCCGGCAAGCTCACCCTGGCCACCACCGGCAAGGTAGACAACCAGCGCGGCTCGATCACCGCCGACGGCACCCTCGACCTGCGCAGCGCCAGCCTGGACAACCGTGCCGGCGAGATCGGCGCGCAGGGAGCCATGGATATCGCCACCGGCGCGCTGGACAACCGCGACAGTGGCCATGTGGTCGGCAACGACCGCCTGACCATCAAGGCCGGTCAGGTCAACAATGCCGGTGC
Source organism: Pseudomonas sp. P106(2024) (assembly GCF_057480815.1). Taxonomy (NCBI): domain Bacteria; kingdom Pseudomonadati; phylum Pseudomonadota; class Gammaproteobacteria; order Pseudomonadales; family Pseudomonadaceae; genus Pseudomonas; species Pseudomonas sp. P106(2024). The sequence goes on from NZ_JBLIYU010000058.1 coordinate 333, forward strand.
AGACAGCCGCATCGACAGTGATGGCGCAATGAGCCTGACCGCCACGGGTTTCGACCAGCAGGCCGGGCGGCTGCTGAGCAAGGCCTCGAT
>NZ_JBLIYU010000059.1:0-405 GCF_057480815.1 Pseudomonas sp. P106(2024)
CCAATCTGAGCTACTGAACTGACTGCCTTGGTCTGAGTGAATCATCACTTGCTGCTGTGGCTTGCGTCGCCACACGGCCATCAGCATGGCGTCGATGGCTAGGTCGCTGCTCATCCTGGGCTTCATTGACCAACCAATGACTTGGCGAGAGAACAGATCCAGCACTACCGCCAGATACAGCCACCCTTCGTAGGTGCGGATGTAGGTGATATCGGTCACCCAGACCTTATTCGGCTCACTGACCTTGAACTGCCTGGCCAGATGGTTGGGCGATGCCGCTTTTGGTTTTCCGCCATAAAACCCAGTACGACGGCGATAGCCCGTTTGCGAACGCAGCCCCTCTGCCTGCATCAAGCGACCGACTCGATTTCGCCCACAGATCTCTCCCAGCTCTCGAAGGTCATC
>NZ_JBLIYU010000060.1:0-389 GCF_057480815.1 Pseudomonas sp. P106(2024)
GACCAATGCCCAAGGTCTGCCGGTCAATGGCCACAACGGCCTGACCTTCACCCTGACCGATGGCACCAAGGTCACCATCCCCGCTGGCAGCGCCAGCGGTACCTTCACCATCACTGCACCGGACGACGTGTTCGTTGGTGGTCAACCGACCATTACCAACAAACTGGAAAGCGTGACCGGTGCCGACAACTTCGAAAAACTGACCCTGGGTCAGGACGAAGTGAAGACCTCCGTCACTGACGAGCCGGGCACTGGCACTCCAGGCACCGACAACCAGGGCGACAAGGTCACCGTCACCATCGTCGGCAAAGGCGATGTGACCGAAGACCAGCAGCCGGCCTTCACCGTCAAGGTCAGCCAGAAACTGGACCACGACCTGACCGTGACCC
>NZ_JBLIYU010000061.1:0-376 GCF_057480815.1 Pseudomonas sp. P106(2024)
CACCTCCAAGCCTCATAATGAGGCCCAAATAGGAGGTGCCATGAGTCGTCAGCGTTACCCCGAAGAATTCAAGATCGAAGCGGTCAAGCAAGTGACCGAGAAAGGCAAACCTGTCGCCGAGGTCGCCCAGCGCCTGGGCATGTCCGTGCACAGCCTTTACGCCTGGATCAAGGTCTACAGCAAGCCCCAAGAGCAGCGTCAGCAAGACAATGATCAGCAGGCTGAACTGCGCAAGCTGCGCGCTGAACTCAAGCGGGTGACAGAAGAGCGAGACATATTAAAGAAGGCCGCCGCGTACTTTGCCAAGGAGTGCGGCTGAAGTACGCCTTCATCAACAAGCACTCGACGGATTACCCAGTGCGTCGCCTTTGCCAAA
>NZ_JBLIYU010000062.1:0-348 GCF_057480815.1 Pseudomonas sp. P106(2024)
AAAGACGGCGATACCTTGACCGTTGGCATCACCGACGCTGCCGTCGATGGTAAGGCCTTCGAGAATCTGGAGCTGGGCGGCAACGCTTCGGTCCAAATCTCCGACACCGTCAGCGAAGTCGTCGCGACCCTCACCGCCGACAAGACCACCGTCACCGAAGGCGGCCAGATCACCTACACCGTGACCCTGAGCAACGCCCAGGGTCTGCCGGTCAATGGCCATAACGGCCTGACCTTCACCCTGACCGATGGCACCAAGGTCACCATTCCGGCCGGCAGTGCCAGCGGCACCTTCACCATCACCGCCCCTGACGACGTGTTCGTCGGCGGCCAGCCTTCGATCGTCAAC
>NZ_JBLIYU010000063.1:0-334 GCF_057480815.1 Pseudomonas sp. P106(2024)
GTTGACGATCGAAGGCTGGCCGCCGACGAACACGTCGTCAGGGGCGGTGATGGTGAAGGTGCCGCTGGCACTGCCGGCCGGAATGGTGACCTTGGTGCCGTCAGTCAGGGTGAAGGTCAGGCCATTGTGGCCATTGACCGGCAGACCCTGGGCGTTGGTCAGGGTCACGGTGTAAGTGATCTGGCCGCCTTCGGTGACGGTGGTCTTGTCAGCGGTCAGGGTCGCGTCGACCTCACTGACGGTGTCGGTGATCTGCACGGTGGCGTTGCCGCCCAGTTCCAGATTCTCGAAGGTCTTGCCATCAACGACTGCATCAGTGATGCCGACGGTCAGC
>NZ_JBLIYU010000064.1:0-333 GCF_057480815.1 Pseudomonas sp. P106(2024)
GACAACGGCGCCGGCCTGATCACCACCGCCGGCCCACTGACCCTCGCCAACCTGGCCAAGCTCTCCAACCAGGGCGGCGAGATCTCCACCGCCCAGGCCCTGCGCCTGGATATCAGCGAACTGGACAACCGTGACGGCAAGCTGATCAGCGAACAGACCCTGGCCATCACCAGCGGCGCGATCGACAACCGCAATGGCCTGGTCTCGGGCTGGCAGGGGCTGACCGTTAACGGCCAGAGCCTGGACAACCGCCAGCAAGGCACGCTGTCGAGCCGCTCCGGCGCCGTGCAGGTGACCGTGGCCGGCGCCCTGCGCAACAGCGACGGCGGCGCG
>NZ_JBLIYU010000065.1:0-299 GCF_057480815.1 Pseudomonas sp. P106(2024)
AGAGCAAGAGCAAGAGCAAGAGCAAGAGCAAGAGCAAGAGCAAGAAGCGCGAAGTTAGTTGTTTGGCCATTAGTTATGTATTGGCTGTTCCGGCCCTTTCGCGGGGCAAGCCCGCTCCCACGCTATTCTCGCCCCAAGCTGAATAATCTGCGTGGGAGCGGGCTTGCCCCGCGATGCGATCGAGAGATTAATTAAATTTAAACTAGCGACAGCTGCGCCAGTTCAGGCGCCGCCCGTAACTTGCGCGACTTCAGGAGGCCGAACGCAGGACTTGCGGAGGGAGGTGACGGGCATGGATG
>NZ_JBLIYU010000066.1:0-296 GCF_057480815.1 Pseudomonas sp. P106(2024)
TGGGGATTTTGGGCAGGTCACGCAAGGGTTTCTTTTTGGTTGGCATACATGCACCTCTTACTCATGTTATGCCCGAACACAAAATTTCTGACACCCTCGTTTTGGAAGTTGTATGCGCATTTATTTGAGATGTCGACGCTTATTTCGCTGTTTCGCCTTGCGGCGACTTACTTTTGTCTTGGCAAAAGTAAGCAAAACCGCGCGCTCATTCATCCGGCCCCTACGCTTCGCTACGGGGTCCCCTCACTCCGGCCTTGCTCCCGGGAGGACCGCGCTGCAGGGCCCATCCTGGGCCC
>NZ_JBLIYU010000067.1:0-286 GCF_057480815.1 Pseudomonas sp. P106(2024)
GACGACTTCGCTGACGGTGTCGGTGATTTGGACCGAAGCGTTGCCGCCCAGCTCCAGATTCTCGAAGGCCTTACCATCGACGGCAGCGTCGGTGATGCCGACGGTCAAGGTATCGCCGTCTTTGAAGACGTCATCGCCTTGGGCTTTCGCCTTGTACTCGGCTTCGGTCTGACCGGCTGGAATGACAACTTTGTCGCCGTTCGACAGGGTGACGGTCAGGTCGTGGTCGAGCTTCTGGCTGACCTTGACGGTGAAGGCCGGCTGCTGGTCTTCGGTGACATCGCCT
>NZ_JBLIYU010000068.1:0-285 GCF_057480815.1 Pseudomonas sp. P106(2024)
ATCTTGATCTTGATCTTGATCTTGATCTTGATCTTGATCTTGATCTTGATCTTGATCTTGATCTTGATCTTGATCTTGATCTTGATCTTGATCTTGATCGCAAGGCTAACCCCTCCTCACTAGCGACAGCTACGCCAGCCCAGGCGCCGCCCGTAACTTCGCGACTTCAGGAGGCCGAACGCAGGTCTTGCGCAGGGAGGTGACGGGCATGGATGCCCGTCAAGCGCTGGGGCCCAGGATGGGCCCTGCAGCGCGGTCCTCCCGGGAGCAAGGCCGGAGTGAGGG
>NZ_JBLIYU010000069.1:0-271 GCF_057480815.1 Pseudomonas sp. P106(2024)
TTTGGCAAAGGCGACGCACTGGGTAATCCGTCGAGTGCTTGTTGATGAAGGCGTACTTCAGCCGCACTCCTTGGCAAAGTACGCGGCGGCCTTCTTTAAGATGTCTCGCTCTTCTGTCACCCGCTTGAGTTCAGCGCGTAGCTTGCGCAGTTCAGCCTGCTGATCATTGTCTTGCTGACGCTGCTCTTGGGGCTTGCTGTAGACCTTGATCCAAGCGTAAAGGCTGTGCACGGACATGCCCAGGCGCTGGGCGACCTCGGCGACAGGTTTG
>NZ_JBLIYU010000070.1:0-248 GCF_057480815.1 Pseudomonas sp. P106(2024)
CCGATGGTAGTGTGGGGCTTCCCCATGTGAGAGTAGGTCATCGTCAAGATTCATTTCGCAAAACCCCTATCTGCGCGAGCAGGTAGGGGTTTTGTCTTTAAGTAGAGAGTACAGAGATTCGCTGGCACGTCCCTCGGACGGACCGGCACACAGAATTTCTTGACGACCATAGAGCATTGGAACCACCTGATCCCATCCCGAACTCAGCAGTGAAACGATGCATCGCCGATGGTAGTGTGGGGCTTCCC
>NZ_JBLIYU010000071.1:0-239 GCF_057480815.1 Pseudomonas sp. P106(2024)
GGGTCACGGTCAGGTCGTGGTCCAGTTTCTGGCTGACCTTGACGGTGAAGGCCGGCTGCTGGTCTTCGGTCACATCGCCTTTGCCGACGATGGTGACGGAGACCTTGTCGCCCTGGTTGTCGGTACCAGGAGTACCAGTGCCAGGTTCATCGGTCACGGTCGTGGTGACGGTGTTGTCGCCGAGGGTCAGCTTCTCGAAGTTGTCGCCACCGGCAACCGATTCGATCTTGTTGACGATG
>NZ_JBLIYU010000072.1:0-234 GCF_057480815.1 Pseudomonas sp. P106(2024)
TTAAAGAAGGCCGCCGCGTACTTTGCCAAGGAGTGCGGCTGAAGTACGCCTTCATCAACAAGCACTCGACGGATTACCCAGTGCGTCGCCTTTGCCAAACCCTCAAGGTGCATCCCAGCGGCTACTACGCTTGGTTGGCCGAGCCTCAATCTGCCCGAGCCAAAGAAGATCAACGCCTGCTTGGCTTGATCAAGCATGCCTGGTTAGAAAGCGGAGGCGTGTATGGCTATCGCA
>NZ_JBLIYU010000073.1:0-227 GCF_057480815.1 Pseudomonas sp. P106(2024)
TGCCGGTGGCGACAACTTCGAGAAATTGACTCTGGGTGACAACACCGTCACCACGACCGTGACCGACGAGCCGGGCACTGGCACTCCAGGCACCGACAACCAGGGCGACAAGGTCACCGTCACCATCGTCGGCAAAGGCGATGTCACCGAAGACCAGCAGCCGGCCTTCACCGTCAAGGTCAGCCAGAAGCTCGACCACGACCTGACCGTCACCCTGTCGAACGGCG
>NZ_JBLIYU010000074.1:0-226 GCF_057480815.1 Pseudomonas sp. P106(2024)
CCATTAGTTATGTATTGGCTGTTCCGGTCCTTTCGCGGGGCAAGCCCGCTCCCACAGGGTTATATATAACGGCGACTATCGTTTGGGAGCGGGCTTGCCCCGCGATGCGATCGATAGATTAATTAAATTTAAACTAGCGACAGCTGCGTTAGTTCAGGCGCCGCCCGTAACTTGCGCGACTTCAGGAGGCCGAACGCAGGACTTGCGGAGGGAGGTGACGGGCATG
>NZ_JBLIYU010000075.1:0-225 GCF_057480815.1 Pseudomonas sp. P106(2024)
CGCTGAACGCCCCATCCTGGGGCGCAGCGCTTGACGGCCATCCATGGCCGTCACCTCCCTCCGCAAGAACTCCGCTCGGCCTCCTGAAGTCGCAATTGGTGTTGCCTGGACTATCGCGCGCTTAGAAGCAAGAGCAAGAGCAAGAGCAAGAGCAAGAGCAAGAGCAAGAGCAAGAGCAAGAAGCGCGAAGTTAGTTGTTTGGCCATTAGTTATGTATTGGCTGTT
>NZ_JBLIYU010000076.1:0-224 GCF_057480815.1 Pseudomonas sp. P106(2024)
GATGAACGGAGCGGGACGGTTTTGCCTACTTTTCCCACGAGAAAAGTAGGCCGCCGTAAGGGCGGAAAGGTGACTAAATGTCGTTATCTTCTACGAATGAGCATAAAAATATCAAAACAGTAATCCGAGGGTGTCAGAAATTTTGTGTTCGGGCATAACATGAGTAAGAGGTGCATGTATGCCAACCAAAAAGAAACCCTTGCGTGACCTGCCCAAAATCCCCA
>NZ_JBLIYU010000077.1:0-215 GCF_057480815.1 Pseudomonas sp. P106(2024)
GCGATGTCGACGCATAGTCACCTTTTCGCCCTTACGGCGAGTTCCTTTTTGAAGGATCAAAAAGGAACCAAAAAATCCTCGCTCCATTCATCCGGCCCTACGCTTCGCTTCGGGTCCCCTCACTCCGGCCTTGCTCCCGGGAGGACCGCGCTGCAGGGCCCATCCTGGGCCCCAGCGCTTGACGGGCATCCATGCCCGTCACCTCCCTGCGCAAG
>NZ_JBLIYU010000078.1:0-214 GCF_057480815.1 Pseudomonas sp. P106(2024)
TTTCTGGCTGACCTTGACGGTGAAGGCCGGCTGCTGGTCTTCGGTCACATCGCCTTTGCCGACGATGGTGACGGTGACCTTGTCGCCCTGGTTGTCGGTACCAGGAGTACCAGTACCAGGTTCATCGGTCACGGTCGTGGTGACGGTGTTGTCGCCGAGGGTCAGCTTCTCGAAGTTGTCGCCACCGGCAACCGATTCGATCTTGTTGACGATG
>NZ_JBLIYU010000079.1:0-212 GCF_057480815.1 Pseudomonas sp. P106(2024)
GGCACCAAGGTCACCATTCCGGCCGGCAGTGCCAGCGGCACCTTCACCATCACCGCCCCTGACGACGTGTTCGTCGGCGGCCAGCCTTCGATCGTCAACAAGATCGAATCGGTTGCCGGTGGCGACAACTTCGAGAAATTGACTCTGGGTGACAACACCGTCACCACGACCGTGACCGACGAGCCGGGCACTGGCACTCCAGGCACCGACAA
>NZ_JBLIYU010000080.1:0-205 GCF_057480815.1 Pseudomonas sp. P106(2024)
TGCCGGTGGCGACAACTTCGAGAAATTGACTCTGGGTGACAACACCGTCACCACGACCGTGACCGACGAGCCGGGCACTGGCACTCCAGGCACCGACAATCAGGGCGACAAGGTCACCGTCACCATCGTCGGCAAAGGCGATGTCACCGAAGACCAGCAGCCGGCCTTCACCGTCAAGGTCAGCCAGAAGCTCGACCATGACCTG
>NZ_JBLIYU010000081.1:0-202 GCF_057480815.1 Pseudomonas sp. P106(2024)
TCTGTCGGTCACCGGCCACAACGGCCTGACCTTCACCCTGACTGACGGCACCAAGGTCACCATTCCAGCCGGCAGCGCCAGCGGTACCTTCACCATCACCGCGCCGGACGACGTGTTCGTCGGTGGCCAGCCGAGCATCGTCAACAAGATCGAATCGGTTGCCGGTGGCGACAACTTCGAGAAGCTGACCCTCGGCGACAAC